>NZ_JBHUDG010000003.1:0-748305 GCF_042678145.1 Pseudopedobacter beijingensis
TGCGACAAACACAGGAGTGATTCCCACAATATCATCTGTTAAAGAAACATTACTTAACGTGACGGTACCTTCATTTTTAACCTTAAAAGTATAGGTTATAACATTACCTAATTTAAAACCTCCTGTTGGCGCAGCACTTGCCGTTTTCACCAACGTAATCTTACTGGTTTGTACAACAGGAGTTTCTGTTGGATCATCATTGGTTGTCGCCGTTCCTGATTTATCTTCTACATCATTATTTAACGGATCTTTTGCTATTACCTTTGCCGTGTTTACTGCCTTGCCTGCATCTACATCTGTTTGCTGAATGGTATAGGTTGCGGTATAAGTCCATTCTTCATCGGGACTTAATTTATTATCGCCCCCTATATCACTGGCTGCGACAAACACAGGAGTGATTCCCACAATATCATCTGTTAAAGAAACATTACTTAACGTGACGGTACCTTCATTTTTAACCTTAAAAGTATAGGTTATAACATTACCTAATTTAAAACCTCCTGTTGGCGCAGCACTTGCCGTTTTCACCAACGTAATCTTACTGGTTTGTACAACAGGAGTTTCTGTTGGATCATCATTGGTTGTCGCTGTTCCTGATTTATCTTCTACATCATTATTTAACGGATCTTTTGCCTTTACCTTAGCAGTATTAACTACTTTCCCTGCATCTACATCTGTTTGTTTAATAGTATAAGTTGCGGTAAATGTCATATTTGCACCAGGAGCAAGTGTTGTTGCGGCATTAAATGCCGGGCTGAATGCACTTAATCCCGGAAGATCATTATCTTCTATTCTGATGTCGTTTAAGATTACGGTTCCTTCGTTCTTTACAATGAAGGAGTAGGTTATGACATCGCCCAATTTGAAACCTCCAGCTGGTGCAGTACTTGCTGTTTTCACTAGTGTGACCTTGCCAGGTTTTGCTATTTGAGTTTCTGTTGGATCATCATTATCAACATCAGTACCTGATTTATCCTCCACATTATTATTCAACGGATCTGTTGCCCTTACCTTGGCGGTATTGGCTACTTTACCTGCAGTTACATCTGTTTGTTGAATAGTATAGGTTGCGGTATAAGTCCACTCTTCATTGGGACTTAATTTATTATCACCACCTATATCACTAGCTGCAACAAGAACAGGGTTGACACCCGTAATATCATCTGTTAACAAAACATTATCTAAGACTACTGTTCCTTCATTTTTAACTTTGAATGTATATTCTATTGTACTTCCTAAAACATACCCCCCTACCGGAGTAGTACTTGTTACAGCCTTTACCAAAGAGATTGCCCTTATTATCCCGGCATTAACTTCCAGATTTCTAATTTCATGAATATTTAAACTGTTACCCGTAGACGAAGCGAAACCTGCTTTCAAATTCTGTGGGATATTAACGTCATCAATAGCATAATGAACATTCTTTAAGACATCTACAGTTTTACCCAAACTTCCCACATATACCTTAACGTTAATAGTAAAGCCCGAATTTGGAATATGAGGGCTATTTTTCTCTATATCAATAATAACTTTCCTGTAATTAGCATCTGTTTGAAGTGGTCCCCTTGCATTTGTAGAAATAGAAAATCTATCACCTGCAGGAAGCAGGTAACTCGAAGCAGGTTGTCTTTCAACTCCCCCACCTCCCAAGTTATTAGTTAATCTACCATCAATAAAAGGATAAGCACCTGCTCCTGATCTTCCACCATCACCATTAGGATCAAGAGGGTCAATAGCCCCTCTTATAGCTATTACACCATTACCCTGTATCTGACCTGCTGTAATTACATTACCTAGAGCATTTTTTATTCCTCCATTTCTATCCTCTGTTTGCGTTGCCCAATTGCCATATTCATCTAAACCTATGGCAAGGAAACCGCCATTCATTCCTGGTCCGTTCCTGGTATCACCTATACTATTAGGATTCCTGTATTGTGCATATCCTAAGGACCCACCAAACCTTCCTTGCTCAACGGGAGATATAGCTGCATCAAAAAGAAAAAAAGAAATACCGTCTGCACCGGGAGCGTTATTTGTGACTGTAGTGCCGTGACTAAAGTATTCAAATTCTACAGTTATACCTTTTTCAGAAGGGAAAGGCGTATCTATATATGCATACCCTGTTTGAGTATTAACTGCATTGGTTAAACGGAGATAACCATCATTAACAGGGTCACCACCTACAACTCCACTTGTAAGATAAGCAGAAGGACTTCCGCCCAAAACTATCCCAGTTGCATCGCTTTTCTTAAAACTATTTACATACGGAAATTGCGCATACGAACTTATGCTTAATAGCATAGCGCATATTAACAACATACTAAATCGTAACTTTTGTATCATTTTCATATTCATTAATGATTTTAAAATTCTCAGCATTAACTGAATAGCAAATTTGCCTATTCAACAGACTTAAACATGTATCATTTACGTGGGATGTACGACATATAAAGTGGGACAACAACCTATATAACACTGTTTTTCAAAAAGATACTTCAGGAGTGTTCATTAACTAAAAAAGGAGGATATGAAGCATAATTTACAGACTATTTTATACCCACCGTCGACAGGATTACAAAAGTTTATGGGTATTTTAAATTATAAAAAGTCTAGCTAAATTTTAGTAGAGAAAAGAAAACATAAAAAATGATTTTCTATTCATAAAGGTATTGACTCTATTGATGTTCAGTCCTAAATTCGGAGGGTGTGCACCCCATTGAAGTTTTGAAATATCTATTGAATGAAGCTTTTGAATTAAAACCACTTTCTTCTGCAATAGCTTCTATGGTTAATTCACATTCAGGGTCTGCCAGTAATTTACAAGAAAATTCTATCCGTAAATCATTGGTATAATTATAAAAACTTTTACCTAGGTACTGCGTAAACATTTGCGTTACATGATGTTTAGGCACTTTCATCCTCTTTGCCAATAACGATAATGACAAATCTTTATTCAGATATAGTTTCTCTTTTTCCATAATCTCATGTAGTTTTTCATGATAACTAAGAAAAATATCTGCGGTTAAAGTCGATTTCTGATAAGGCTGTAGCTCTGCCTGCATATTCTCGTTTTTATTTTCAGGTGCATTTATCTTTATCCTCAATTGCCCAATTAATCTGTTTAACCTGAACTGAAAGATAAAAGCTACGGAAATTAACATAATGGAGTAAACAATAATACTGGGAATATTAGAATTATTCACTCCCTGCTCTCCTAAAGTTTCGGTATAAACAATAATTAAAAACAGCAGGGCTACCATAATCATCAACACAGACAAGATGGAGAAAAAGTTTACAACATCTTTATATTTTACAATATCAACATTCCCCATTTGCCAAATACCCCATAATACATAGGCAATCATAGAAAGAGGCACAGTTATGTGCAATATTAAGATATAAAACTCGCCTATTCCACTATATATTACGGAGTTTATCAACAGATATGAGTAAACCAAAAATGCAAAAACAGCTGGCAATAAATGCAGTAAAATTGTGCGAAACATGAGTTCCCGCTGTAACATCATTGAAAGACCAAAGTATATAAAAGGGCCATAGATGAGAGCATAGGGGGCGGTTTCCCTTAAATAAACGTTAGCCGATAAAAAAAAAATCACCAAAAAAGCATGAGATACCTGTACCAATACTGTCACCATAAATACACCTACCAGTTTATCTACTGTACTTAAGGTCCCCTTAAGGTTCTTTGAAAGCTTGATAAGCGTATAAAGGGCGGTAGCCGACAGTATAACGATACTTATCAGCACTATTCTCAGCATGTTGCAACTTTATATATTTTTGGTTTCAACAATAGCCTATACTCAGAGGGTGAATACCCTGTAATCTCTTTAAAGTATTTATTGAAAGATGTTTTGGAGCTAAAACCACATTCATAAGCCAATGCTTCTATGGTTATATTATCTTCTTTATTTATACACTCTAAAGCATAACGTATTCTATATTCGGCAATAAGTTGATAAAAGTTTTTCCGAAGATATACATTAAATAATTGAGAAAAATGATGCTTATATATACCTGTTTCTCTGGACAAAACATCCAAAGATATTCCCGGATTCAGATATATATTAGTATTATCCAAAACAGACATCACCTTATGAGCATATTCCTTCAGAACATCTTCCCCCAGAACACATTTCTGGTAACGAAAAGAATCTGCTGCTGCCATATCCGAAACAGAGTTAACCATAACATCATTCACTATTCTTTTCTTCTGTTGAAAGGAGGCTTTAGCAGCTATATAAGATCTGATTAAATAAAAAACGATTAAAGCACTACTGGCTACCAATAAAGCATAAACCAACAAGCGGATATCAAAACCCAGCACCATTGATTTATATATAACCATACTTAAAAAGAGGATAAAAGCAGCATTGAGTATACAAACCACATTTAATTGCATAATAAGCATGCTTACTCTGGAAGACAAACTTCCTCCCGGTCGTTTTTGCTGAACATATACTATTATGGGATAAACAGTTAATGATAAAAATGTTATCACAAAATAGGTCAGGTAATATAATAAGGCATATCCTTCTATTGAAACACGAACATCATATACTTGTAGAACCAATAAGTAGGATATTGTAAACAACAAAAACGGAATAAAATGCAGACTTTTCTTTAGGGATGTGATTTGCGTTTTTTGATGAGAGTTACTAGCCAAAAACAAAAACGGTCCGTACAGCAACGAAACGGGTATACCTAATTGAAAATAAATGCAAAAGCCATGCATTACTGACATAAACAATATAGCCAGTAAATAATTGTTAAAATTGGGTTTTTCTTTAATCGCCATCAAAACATACCCAATTACAACTACGCTTAATACAATATTCCAAAGTATATACTCAGTCATAAAAGTGCTGTAAAATATGCTCTAAATATTTCAGGGCATTCTTTAATACACACATTCTCTTTCATTATAATTTTGGTCAAATAAAAAGAATACGCAACCATTAGATATTAATAATCATTCCATAATTGAGGATGATGAAACCACAAGCACTATAACATGGCTTAGGATGCGGTTTTAAGGTTTAACCCTTTATAATGGGACTGAGATATTTTTATAACCAGGAGAAAAAAACACAACAATAGCAGGAAAAAATTCCCCAACCATATCTTTTTTTAGTATAAAACATAAAAAACTTAGGAATCATAAAGCCATATTAGTCCATCGTCATTTTTTTAAGCGCGTTTTTTGTAATTGGAACGACGCTCCATCCAGCTCTTTGTTTATTTTAAGTGTGCCTTCCACCACTATAGGTTTTGTAGTGTACTTAATAGGCTCCTCCATAAAAACCTCCACCATTTCAGGAATATCCCCTTCTCCACAAAACTGACATTGTGCAATGGGCAAAACCGATAATAGAAAAGTTTTATGCATGGTTCCTGTTTTTATGGGGACTATATACCCAGAAAGATATATCTGTTTTTGATCCAAAGCACTAAGAGGAGCAGGATAATAAGGTTCATACGAACCGGAACTTGCTTTTTTGATGGTACGGGTATTAAGAATTTCCCAGTATTTATTCATCATAGGCGTATGATCCGGAGCTTGTGCCAACAGCACATTTCCATAAAAAAACAAAAACAGCGATAGTATAACCTTCTTCATTTTTCTGATAATATTTTTGAGATATCTGACCGATAAGCCTTTAAAGCCGGAAAAACAGCAGCCAATATTCCTATTATAAAACTAATTAGTAAAAGATAAATTTCTTCTTTTAGAAAAACAAAACCTGTAAAAACATTTTGTCCCTCTTCTAAAGAACTTCCCAAACATTGGACCATAATATGTCCCATAATCATTCCTATTGCAGCCCCCACGGTCACCAATAATATACCCTCCAGAATAATCAGTAAAAAGACTTTTGAACGGGAAGCGCCTAAAGTTCGCATTAATACCAGATCTGGCTTTCTGCTTCGTAAAGAAACATACAAATTGATAAAAACACTTAATACTGAAATAAAAATAATCATATAAGCCAACCAGCTAAAAGCTTCTACACCTACACCCACTATAGAAAACAACCGGGCACTTTCCATTGCCGGTGATGCTATCTGCATACTGGTATTGTCGTTTACGTATTTAGGAAAAGTGACTATAGAAACCGGCGATTTATACTGTATCAGCATAGATGTGATTTCTTTTCCTTCCATTGCATGTTCTTCAGCATGTCCATCATGATCATGGTTGTGGTGATCGTCGTCTTCTCCTATACCATGCATTAACCAGATACTTTCAATATTTGTAAGAACCAGATGATCCACTACATTATTTTGTTGTTTTAAAATACCAGCTACTCTATACGGATGCTCTTCATGTACATCATCTGCAGAACTTAACCCATGAGACCCGTGGATGGTATCTCCCACCTTAATCCCCTTCTTTTTTGCGATATCGGCACCAATAGTAACTTCAAAATCTTTATTCCAAAAATCACCTTCTTGTAATTCCAAATTATACAGGTTTACAAAATTTTCATTGGTTCCTGCAATACGGTAACCCGAAAAATTATCGCCTAATGCCAGCGGTACCCAAAGCTTTACTTTTGGACTGCTGGCCACTTTGTAAGCTTCTTCATAAGAAATATTACCTGTTGGAAAATCAACATAGTAAATACTGCTTAAAATTAATTGCATAGGGCTTCCTTTAGCCCCCAAAACCGCATCTATTCCTTTTGCATTTTTTTCCAGATTATTGGAAAATTGATTGGACAACAATAGCAAAGCGGTAATAATTGCCACGCCAAAACCAACAAGAATGAGGCTCAACAAAGAGCTTAACCATTTTTCTTTTATTGCTTTAAGCGCTAAATAAAAAACACTCATGGGGCAACCTCTCCTTCCAGACTGTAAATATTTGAAATTAAATCTTTCACTCGCTTATCATGTGTAGCAACTATTAAACTTGCCTGTTCGGCTTCAGATTGTTCTATTAATAAAGAAAGTACTTTATCTGTGTTTTTATCGTCTAAACTAGACGTAGGCTCATCTGCAATAATATAATTGGGTTTATTTAATATTGCTCTGGCTATAGATAAGCGTTGTAACTGTCCTACACTTAAACTATTCGGATATTCATCTTTTTTATCCAGAATTGCCAAACGGTTTAATACCTCATTTATTCTTATCTTATCTATCGTCTGATTGGCAAGTGATTGCGTTAACTTAAGATTTTCGGTAACTGTAAGACTGGTTAAAAAATGTGGACGTTGAAATACGATTCCTATTCTTTCTGCCCTAAACTTATCTCTTTGCGCTTCTTTCAATCCATAGATATCTACATCATCAATCCATACTGTACCTCCAGTTGGACGCAAAAGTCCTGTCATAATGTTAATCAAAGTAGATTTTCCGCTACCAGATTCACCCAATATCAGATAATTATGGTTTCGGGTAAACTCTCCTTCTTTAAAACCAATCGTTAAATTTTCAGAATAGGTATGCGAAATATTCTTCAAAGCTATCATACCCCTAAAATACGTTTTTATATAAAATCAGCGGATAAAAACTAAAAAGCACTACTTCATTTGACTTTTCATCAAGGTATATCATAGCTTATAATTCGGTTCTCCCTATCCATTCTACTCATGCCACACATCACAATTATTCAAATTTCTGCTTACATACTCAACAATCTGTAGAAACATTCCACAAATACAGAAACACACCACAAACACACAAACAACTAATAATCAACATATTAGACAAAACAAATCTTCTTGGCACCATTGTGTTATATACTTTGGCATACTTCAACTGTTAAACACAGCAACAAGTAGTAAAATAAAATAATTGGTTAGTATAAAAATTTAAAATTTTAGAATTATGAAAAATTTCATTTTAACAGCAGCAGCCCTAGCATTTGCAGGAATTACAATGACAGAAGCAAAAACTATTTCTAACAATAATTTTTCTTTGCAAGACACAGTAAAAAAAGATACAGTAACTACCCCTGCAGATACCACGAAGAAAGAAGCAGGTTTTGCTTACGCAAATGAGCAAGAGCCTACAACTTCAAATGCAGAAGCTACACAAGAACAAGCACCTGCTGCAGACAATCAGGATAGAAAAGAAGTAAAGTTAGATGAATTACCTGATGCAGTTAAACAAACACTTACTGCAGACATCTTTAAAGAGTGGATTCCTCAAACAGCATATGTAGTAAATGCTAATGGTAGCGAGCACTATTTGATTGAAGTTAAAAAAGGTGAAGAGCTAAGAAGTATCAAAATTGGTACGGATGGTAAAGTAGTAAACTAACTTTCACTACAAAAACACATCATAAACAATTAAACTATACCTTACAAAAGCCGGATTTCGTCCGGCTTTTGTATTTTTGCATTGTTCCCTTTTAAGTCAACGTATGAAAAAAATATTAATCGTTGAAGACGATTCTACATTCGCACAATTATTAGATGGATTTTTAACCAAGAATAATTTCGCCACTACTGTGGCTAATTCTGTTAAAAGTGGGTTACTACATCTTGAAAAAGATTCGTTTGATTTATTACTACTGGATTACAGGCTACCCGATGGCATAGGTTTAGATATTTTATTAAAAATAAGAGCCCATAACAATCATGTTCCCGCTATTATTATGACCAGTTTCAACGATGTGCGTACAGCAGTAAACGCCATGCGATCTGGTGCATTTGATTATATTACCAAGCCGGTAAATCCGGATGAGCTACTTATGATTATTGGCAATGCACTTGACAAGAAACAAGAAGTAAAAAAACAAGCTACAGAAACCGTCGAATTTATTAAAGGTGAGAGTATAGAATCTGAAAAACTTTACAAGTATGTAGACCTGGTAGCCCCAACAGATATGTCGGTACTTATTAATGGCGAAAGCGGGACAGGAAAAGAACATATTGCTAAAACCATACACTTAAAAAGTAATCGCAAAGACAAACCTTTTATTGCCATAGACTGCGGTGCTTTATCTAAAGAACTAGCAGCAAGCGAATTATTTGGCCATATAAAAGGTGCTTTCACCGGTGCATTAACCGACAAAAAGGGTCAATTTGAAGCTGCAAATGGAGGGACTTTATTTTTGGATGAGGTAGGCAATTTAAGTTACGATGTTCAGGTAAAGTTGTTACGTACCTTACAAGAAAAAACAATTCAGCCTGTGGGCAGTACCAAAATACTAAAAGTCGATGTCAGGATTATTACGGCTACAAATGACGACCTTAATGACAGCGTAAAAAATGAAAACTTCAGGGAAGATCTTTACCATCGGATTAACGAATTTAAAATTCTAATGCCACCTCTTCGCAGCAGAGGAAAAGATTTGGAGCTTTTCATAGACCATTTTGTAGCAACTTCCAATAAAGAATTAGGCCGAAACGTAAAACATATTTCTCCTGAAGCCAAGGCTATTCTATTAAAATATGATTGGCCAGGAAATCTACGCGAACTAAAAAATGTTATTAAAAGAATGGTGTTACTTACCCAAGGAGAAGTTGCCGATATTTATGCACTTCCCGAAGAGATGACGGAATCCATGAATCTGTCTGGCTCAACTAAAACGGATACCAGTAACATCACCGGGCTCAAAGAAATTAACGAGGTTAACGAAAAAGCACTCATTATTGAAACTTTAGAAAAAGTACGTTACAATAAATCCAAAGCAGCTAAAATGTTAAATATAGATAGAAAAACACTCTATAATAAGATGGACAGATATGGAATTGAGTAATTAGTCTCTATTATTCAATCCAAAAACATACTTATTCCTTTTTCCGCAACAAACAGCACCATTAATCTATCCAATAAATAGGCCCCAGAAGGGTCCTTTTTAATATATGCCCATAATTTACAGAAGGGCAGTATAAACTATTCTAAACATTTCTGTAAATTTGACATAACAACCTGATTTATTAACATATACCACAATTTAACACCTTGTTTTGATGAAAAAAATTAGCATATTTTTGGTAATAATCCTCATCATCCATAACACTTCTATTCAGGCAACTTCTCAAACAAATAACATGAAATATCCATGTAGCACAGGTACAAACACGAATGAGAATACTTTCGATATTCCATATGACCATGAAAAAACAAATTATTCACATATGAAAACAAATAGTTCTGCTCCTGTAAAAAATGGTTATTCTGATGTAAACGGAATAAAAATGTATTACGAAATTTATGGAGAAGGAAAACCTTTAGTTTTAATTCATGGTGGTGGTTCAACTATACAAACTTCATTTGGAAGAATCATCCCTTTACTAGCTTCACATAGACAGTTAATTTGTGTTGAGCTGCAAGCACATGGACGAACCAGCGATAGAAATACAGTCATTTCTTTTGAACAAGATGCAGACGACGTATTTGAGCTTTTGAAAAACTTAAACATCCATAAGGCAGATGTTTTGGGGTTTAGCAATGGAGGAAATACAGCCTTACAACTCGCTATCAGACATCCGGAAATATGCCATAAAATAATAGCAGGTTCTATCTTGTTAAAGCGAGAGGGAACTTTTCCGCAGTTTTGGGAGTTTATGAAAAATGGAACTTTTGATCAGATGCCGCAGCAATATAAAGATGCCTTTCTTCAAGTCAATCCTGACAAAGAAAAACTCATGAATATGTATCAGAAATGCGCCGATAGAATGAATAATTTCAAAGATTTTCCTGATGAACAACTAAAATCTATTAAAGCTCCTGTGCTTTTAATTAACGGAAGCAGCGACGTAGCCACACCTGAACACATTGTTGCTATGTCTAGGATAATCCCCAATTGCAATTTGGCGATTATCCCCGGTGGACATGGAGAGTACATAGGAGAAATAACAACCTTAAAGCCAGATTATAAAGAAAGCGATTTTATTACGCCTATGATTGAGAGTTTTTTTAGTAAAAATGAGATTAAATAATACTCTTTGAAAGATATATACATTTAAAATTAAGCACTCATATCCTCTACCTATTATTTAATTTCAGTTCCATAATCCTCGCTTGTTTTCCCTTGCTTGTGTCTGCAATTTAAAAAACAAATCTGCGTATTTTACATTGGGTGGAATAGTCATAACCACAGCATAACCATTCTGAACCAATTCTGCATTTACAAACGTACCATTTTGCAGATAGACATAAGCCAACGTTCTTCCGTAGCGATCTAAAGAATCTACATCAGAAACAAGCTTCACATATTTTTCTGATAACAGCGTTGTAAGATAGGTCTTTGCTTCCTTTCCAAAATAACCAATTTCCTTTTTACCGGTTTTCCTGGATTCAGGCGCATCAATACCAATTAAACGAACCTTGATATCTTTTTCTGCGCCATTATTTGCCCAGAATGTATCTCCATCTACCACCTTGGTAACATAATAATTATTGTTTTTATCTTGTTTATAACCGTTTGCTTCATTACAGGAGAGCGTTGCAGTAAGCAAAAATAGAATGATGGGTATTTTTATGATATGGTGTCGCATGTTGTGCAAAGGTAAGCTTGTTGTAAGAGTTTTATGTGATTTTTGAGATTGATTATCGTTGGTTAACGCTGACAGGGTTCACAAACAAAGTTAAAAATAACCCTGTCAGCGTTATGAGTAAGAATTTATTGTTTTGATTGTGATATGGAATAAGCAACAAGCACATATATTAAAAATAAAATTCCATTTATAATTATATAAAGAGGCATATTAAAGTTTATATATATAAAAACCAGATTACTTACTAAAGAAATAAAAAAGAAAATAATTGAAACTGTTCTTACTAAAGCAACTGTTCTTGACAGGTTAAAACTAATACCGATAGAAAACAATAACGTAATTGCCAAAAACAAGAAGCTTCCAATAACCAATACTCCTTTGCTTTCAGTAGAATGAAAACTATAAAAACCGTAAGCGATTAATCCACTTACAGCTAATGCAATAATTGATTTTACAAAATTCACTTTCATAACTGATTAAATTGATGGTGGAGGCGGAGGAATTACCGAAAATAAACTTGCTATTTCTGGAACATTGCCCGCCAATTCCCAACCAGACATTCCCGCTTTCCAGACATGATAGTTTGCGGTAAATTGTCCGTTTTGGGCATATTGTTTTAATTGCTCCAGATTAAAAGGACCGGATTGTTGTCCGTTAATGGAAATATGATAATTTGTTGCAGGTGGAGGCGGTGGCGTATTGTTCATATTCCCCATCATCCCTCCCATCTGGTTTCCCATAGCTCCACCAATCCCCATTCCTACCATCATACCTGCTACATTCATACCTCCTCCACCTAAATCTACAGTCCCCATAGCTCCCAAATTCTCGGCGCCTGTTTTCAATACATCGGTTTGTTGATTCAGTTGATGAACAGCAAAGTTTTTACCCTCAACCCCCAATTCCGTATCTTTTCTTTGAATACGCATGGTTTCTTCAAGGTTTGTAATACCAATATCAGTTTGAGCTTCAGCAAATTTGGTCTGCTGATCTGCTGTTGTCCTTTTAAGCTGCTGATAGTGTGGATGCTCTTTATTCAACTCGATAGTTCCAATGTCTAAACGTTTTAGATTTACGCCAAAATGTTCTTCCAGTTCTGCTTTTAGCTTAGACTGTACGATCTCGCTGATTTCATCAATTTTTCTTTCAATCTGCATTACAGGGATGTTATTGTCCTGCGGAGTATTTAAGATAACAGATTTTGCCTTTCGTTGGAAAAAATCTTTGATTTGATTTTTAAAATCTTCTAAATTGAAATTTAGAAGCCGGTTAAGTTTAATGAAGTTTTTGTAATCAGTTAAATTGAATGTTAATGTACCACGCACAGCGCAGGGCACACCTAAATCTATATAACGAGGGTCGTAAATATCAAAATAAGGAATACCAAATCTGATCTGAATATTGCCTGACAGATTAATAAAATAGATCTCTGCTTGAAATGGTGAACTACCACCAAATGCCGTACCTACAATATTGGTAAGGATTGGAAAGTTTGCTGATTTAATGGTCTGGTCATATGGACCTTCTATAAAATCCTGTATTGTACCGTTATTTTGCTTGTAGAAGAATACAGCAAGTTCTCCGTCTTTTACACGTAAACTGCTTCCATAACGGATAGCATTTTCTTTGTTGGTGGAATTGGCAGAGCCTGATGATCGCCATTTCCACACCAAATATTCCTGCTCATCGCAACGGATTACGTCCATTAATCCGCCTTCTTTTTTGCTGCTAAAAAATGTCATGTTATTTTAATTTTTTGGAAGTAATTTTTTTAAACCTTCTTGATGATATTCATTAACGCTACTTATTATCCTCTTTGCAGATTTTATATCCCCTTTTTTAACGTATGCTAAAACAAGAGGCTTAGCAACATCACCCATACTGGTGTTAACGTGATGCCCTTTACTTAAGTAACTTTCAGCTTCTTCTAATAGATTCTGATCTACTAATGCTTGCATAACTGTTATTGCTAAGTCTCTAATATGATATCCAACTAATCCTTCATCGTTAGCATGAAGTATATAATATTCTTCCGCTTTTTTTGCATCACCTGTATTTATATATTCAAGTACTGTTTCTCTAATTGTTTTCTCTTCTTCAATTCTTTTGTCTCCTTTATTAGGGAGAAAAAAGATACTTATTGCTATGATGACTATTATACTGTAAGAGACATATTCTATTTTCCTATTTTTATTACGTTTTTTTTCAGCGTATGTAAGCTCGATATTGAGTTCTTCTAATAAGAGCTTTACTTTTTTGTTTTCTCCGAACAAAGTTCTTGCAGTTCTAGCGTATTTTTCAAATATTGCTTTAAGAGAACTGAATGATTTTTTCTCACTCTGGCTTTTATTTTTGTTTTGCCGACTTCTTATAATTGCTATACTTACGAATATTAATAGGATTGATAAAAGAATAAGAAAATCACTAGTTATTCTATAACCTATTATAAATAATATAAAAGTCAATATAGGAACAGTAATATGAACATGTTCATACAATGTTGCGAAAACATTAGGTTGCTTGATTGTTTTTATCTCAACAAGAGTATCTTCAATATCAGCTATTAAATCTTCAAGACTTTTTTCAGAACCAGACGAGCTTCTTGTCGCACCAATAACGAAATCACAAGAGGGGCAGACTTTACTCAATGCAGGAATTATATCATTACAGCTCGGACATTTGATAACGTTATCTTTTTGAGCCGAACCAATACCCTCTTTTTGTCTTAAATGTAATTTTGCTTCTAATATAACTTCCAGTTCGTCTTGCTCTATACCCAATTCTGTAGCTTTTTTAATTAAAACCTGTTTTTCCTGTTCCGTTACAATCCCATCTGCTAATGCTAATTCTATTAATTTATCTAGTTGATTTCTGTTTAATTCTTTATTTTCTTTTAGAAGTTGAACATTATTTTTTGTTGGCTTTTTATTGGGTATTCTCGCTTCTAATACCATCTCAAATTCATCCAAATCAATACCTTCTGCTTCTGCTCGTTTAAAAAGTACCTGTTTTTCTTTTTCTGTTAATTCACCATCAGTGATAGCTATTTCTATTAACTTTTCTAATTGACTACTATATAGATTTTCACTCTCTTTTGAGACAGGTGGAATGTTAGAAATAGATGAAATAACAGGTGCAGGCGGGCTAAGTTTCTTAGGATGCTCAGCCACATGTGCATTACTATGTATTATTGTCGTTTTCGATTCTTTTCTTTTTCTATCTATCGTTGCTTTAATCTGTTTTACTTCCTCTTTTGTAAAACCATGTGCAAAAGCCTTATTCCCTTGATAATACAATGTAATACTCGAAAAGCCAATCATAGGCGTGTTAATCTCAACCGCTGTAATGTGCTCATAGTTCATAAATTTAGTTTTCCCACTTAAAAACCCGGGAATTTTCACAGTAACTCCATTTTCTTCAAGATGAATTTCAGCAGGAAAAATTTTGTTCCCATCTGATAGTCTCGATGCTGTATATTTCATTATATGTATTAATAATCAATTCTTATTATATCCAAATTTTCTGCTCAACAGTACTTCTTTCCACCAGTTTTCTCGTTCTCTAATAATTTTTTCATCCGTTGTTGATTTAAAAATATCCAGAATTGAATAGTGAAAGTTTTCTTTGATATGGTCAAAATTATTCAGTGCTATTAGCTCTATATTTCCACCGTGTCCCGTATGGATATACGATCTCCAACGGTTTAAAATCATATTATCTCCATAAGCCGAGCCGACATACTGTTTACCATTAGAGGTATCGGTTATCAGATAAACACCTTTTTGGTTTTGCAGAGCTGTTTTCCATGTATCTTTCTCTATAACTCTTGACAGTTCTTTCCAAGAAACATTGACTTTATCATAACCCGGGAAAATATCATTATCAAAAGTATCTGGCAATATCTGGTATATTTCACAATCGTCCATTACGGATTCTGCATTGCGCACCATATTTTGAGATTTGTTTTTGAATCGTACGATTATACGACCGAAATATTTTTCATATTCGGTAAGCGTTTCATATTCGTAACCAATTCCATTAAGAATTTGTAAATCTTTAGTTATTCTTCCAATATGAAATAGTAGCCAGTAGTTTTCATTGCTTTTTATTCGGATAAAACCAATTGTAATTTGTCCTTCTCTATACGATTTGTTTTTGTTATAATTCCAATATTGCCCTTCAAGTAGGGTTTTTATTTCATTATTTTTGAAGACCTCTATCGGGTTCCAGTTATTCGCAAACATCAGATTAAATCTGATTTTTACATTTTTGATATTTTCTAATCGCAGAATATCATTTAATTTGATTACACTCATAACCTATTTCTTTTTAACATTCGATACAATCACCTTTTTATATTCCGCTATTTCCTCTGTAGCATAATTAATCAATATCAGTTTTGTGCGGGTTAACTCGCTAATTGTCCATACATCATCAAAGCAACCCTTACATTTCACAAAAAGCCCGACAACATCAATATCTTCTCCTGTTGGCTTGGTTATCTGATAAGGTAATCCCTGCTCTAAAACACCATTCTGGAACTTCTGGAAAAAAGATGTTCCCTTTACCCAAAAAGTGTGATTTTGATATTTTGGCGTAATACAGATCCATTTACCTTGAATGTTTTGATAAGCCGTTGTTTGTGCCTGACCAAAAGACGTCACACTGAATAATAAGAGACATAATATGTAAAAATATTTCATGATACTATAATTTTACAAAATGAGGGCATTCAGAAGAAACTATTCTCCAAACGCCCCCTTTTAATCTAGCTACATTTCGGCAGCAGCTTTCATTAATTTAGTTTGCAACTTCATGTATCTAGCCATTTGCGAAGCCGAAAGTTCGTTTTTGGCGCTTTCCATTTTTTCCTGTAAATCCGTTGCTTTTTGCATATATTCTGCATATTCAGTCATTGCAGACATATCTCCTGCTTTAGCTTTTTTCATGAGCCTAATATACTGGTCTATATATCCTTCGTAACTATTTAGAAAGGCCTCCCAATTTTCTTTTGAAGAAGCAGTTTCTACCTCCGAAGTTTCGGTGTCTTGTGCAATTTCGTCTGATGAACTTTGTACAGAAGGTTCTTCCGTAGTTTCTTCTGTTAAATCGGTTGTTTGTGTTTCTTCTTTATTAGAATTTCCACTACAAGAAGTTATTATTGCAGCCATCAATGTAATTGCCGTTAATTTTAAGTTTTTGATATTCATTTAGATTACCGTATTAGAAAGTTGTTTATTAATAAGTTCTTATGCTTTTCAATCGGTTTTACCTAAAAAGTTTAAGGA
The DNA here is from genome assembly GCF_042678145.1 of Pseudopedobacter beijingensis. NCBI lineage: Bacteria > Pseudomonadati > Bacteroidota > Sphingobacteriia > Sphingobacteriales > Sphingobacteriaceae > Pseudopedobacter > Pseudopedobacter beijingensis. Next base: position 16,766 of record NZ_JBHUDG010000003.1, read on the forward strand.
GGAATTTTCATAAAAAAGCGGTTCATAATTTTCATTTGGATAATTGGGTTTATCACATAAAAAAAGCGTAGGCTAATTCCCTTAATTGCTTGTTTCAGAAGCCCGACCAAAGGCTATAGTACAAAGCAAAAGGAACGCCCACGCTTTACCGCAGGCGCTTCTACCTTTACTTTCCTGTACTATATTGAAAAATTGGTCGTATTTCTGAAACAGGAAATTTTAAAGCGAAACGCTAATATTTTATATATCTATTCGTTTAATTTATTTCATTCATTAATAATTTTAACCACCAAAGATAAAGTTTTAGTAGTATAAGTATCAATTATATATACAAATATTTACCTGAGATATTGTGTCTAAATTATCTAAACAAAACGCCTACTTTTTTATTTGATAGCTTTTCTACCAAGGGTTTAAAAATCAAAACGGCATTCTCTTTGGTCTTATCCATCAACTGCATTTGCCTGGCATTATCCAACAGTTTCTGTTCTGCTATTTTATAAATTCCCTCCACCATATCTTTGGTATCACTTGGAAACCAAACACCAGAAACGTCATAAACTTTAGATTCTTTATGATCTATTTTCACATAACAGATTTCTGGTTGCGGAAGATATAAAGTAAGCGAATCATTATGAAAAGTAATATCCTCTTTAGACACTTTTGTTAAATCTATACAGCCTACTACTTCGCCCACTGCTACAAAAAGTATACGCTCATCTGGAAAAAATCGCCTTACCTCTTTTTTCTCAATAACATCTTTCATGGCATATTTCACCAGCTCCAGCTTTCCCATACTGGTAATTTTACTAACCATTACATCTTCTGTAATTTCTGTTTTCACTTCAAAAAGCTGTTTCTTGAAATAGAAAAACATAAAAGTAAGGGCCGCTAAAAGGATAATAAAAAAAGATAGGGATAACGCAGGTCTGAATTTCATTTTTATATTACTTTGATAACTCTACAACAAATATACACTGGTTTATGTTTATTATTTCAAACCTTTTTCGGATATAAAATTAACTCTTATATCGTAAAAAACAGGTCAATCTTTTTTCAAAACAATAAAAAGAGAATATTTTCACAGAGGTCATTAGATAACCACCTACTATTTTACAACTTAAACTATTAACGTTTATGCATTATAGTCAATACATTCCCATATACGAACTGTCTTCCTGTTTTTAATAACAGGAGCCAATAAATCTTCTGCTGTACCCTTGTCGGCAAACAATCCGTTACTCCCGAAATGACTATCAAGCTCGCCACAGGTTTCAGTAATACAACACCCGAATTTTGGTTACAGGTACAGGATAATTACAACCTGTTTATTGCAAAGAAAAAAGTAGATACCAAATCTATTCGGGTTTTCTGGAAAGCTGCTGTACTTTAAATACTCAATGGAAGGCCGGAATAATACCCGAATAAAATACCTGGAGAACAACAGAAAATTGTCTTTCGGGGATCTGTTCCCACCGCTCTTATGAAAGAAGTTTAATTTCGTTAATTTTCAATTCTCCACTTCGCTACGTTCCATTCGAAATAACACTTAAATTAGCGGATGACACGCCTTTTTACAACCTACCATATTTCATCCACTATTGATTAATTATTTAGTTACTATTATGTCTTTTTTTAAAGAGGAATAATAGTGAGATAATAGAGGGTTTATAGAGGGTTCATAGAGGTAAATCTCTATAAAACCTCTATTTTAACACGTTTATATTTAAAGCTAAATACTATAATGAATATGTTTATAAAGAAAGCTTCAAAATGAAGAAGCCCACACTTTCAGGAATACTATTAAGTCTGGCTAAGAAAAGGTGCTCTATCCCCATCTTAAACGTGTTTCAAGATCTTACTTCACTTATGAGAAGGTACTGCCAATAAAACAAGTACGCTATTTTAATTACCGCCCAGTTTCAAGAATATTTTTGCCAAAAACATTATTATAGAAAATGCCAAAACATTCGTTAGAATTGGGACATACCAGAAACCGCCTATGCAAAATTTCAACCTGAGGCATGCAATTATTAATAGCAAAAAGCTATTTACGACTCGGGATGTAGAAAACATCTATATCAAAAAGGTGAAAATGACTTCTGAAAAGCATATTATCAAGCGAATTAATGTCAGCAATTTGAAATTTGACAAAGTAATTTTACAACATCCAAAAGATGAAATTGCTAAAGAGTTTTCGGACACATTCTCAAAAGACATCCTTTTTATAAGAACGAGGAGAAAAAAATAAGCTGTTAGAAGTAACAGAATGGCTGTTTAGAGCATAAAAAATTAGTATAAAAAGTTAAAAGTTCGTTTCTTCGTATCAACCAAATCACTTTTAATGACAATTAAAATTCTAACAAAAAAAGACTTAAATGAAGTCGTCAGCAAGCGGATTTCTTCGTTGTTCAGACAACTTTCAACCTCAAAAAAACAACAAGAACTGTCCGCCCTGCTTGATCAAAACAATTTAACCATTGCAGCCTACATCGAAGACACTGAAATATTAGGCATTGCTTCTTTAGGTTCCTATAAAACTATTTCAGGTTATAAGGGATGGATAGAAGATGTTGTTGTTGATGAAAATGCAAGAGGTAAAGGTATCGGCAGAAAATTAATCGAAAAACTTTTAGAAGTAGGCAATCAGCAAGGACTTACCGAAATTCTTTTGTTTACCGAAGAACATCGGCAAGCTGCCATTCATCTTTATGAAAGTTTAGGATTTACCCAGAAAAACAGCATGATCTATAATCATAAACTGGCTGTTTAAAAAATCGGCTAAAAAGTTGAAGTAACTTTTTAGCCGGTTCTCCTTCCCTAATTTCATACAATAGTAAACATTTATCCTGCTTAGCTATTAAATTATGGATTTTATATAAAAAAGCTTATGTTGCCCGCTTATGGAAAGAAAAACACTTGCTATTGTGGGCTGTGGTAGACTTGCCACGATTATTGCCGATGCTTTAAATTCGAATTTATTACCAGAATATCAACTGGTTGCTACTTACTCCAGAACGTTAGAGAAAGCGCAACGCATTGCCGAAATGGTAAATTCCGAATCACAAAAGGACAACCCCTGTAAGGCCTGTACTTCTATTGACGAATTATTGGCTGCTAAACCCAATTATATTATTGAAGCGGCTTCGCCTGACTCTATGAGGGCTCTTGCCTTACCAGCCTTAAAAAATGGTTCTTCAATTGTCACTTTATCTATTGGTGCTTTTGCTGACGAGAACTTTTACGAAGAGGTAAAACAAACTGCCTTAGCTAATAATGTGCGTGTGCATTTAGTTTCTGGTGCGATTGGAGGATTTGATGTTATGCGCACAGCAGCTTTAATGGGAAACTGTACCGCTACTTTTGACACCGAAAAAGGGCCTAATTCTTTAAGAAGATATGCCGTTTATGATGAGTCCCTGCAAACGGAAAAAAGAACTGTTTTTAAAGGGAATGCTAAAGAAGCCATTGCTCTGTTCCCAAACAGTGTAAATGTTTCTGTAGCGGCATCCCTAGCTTCTGTTGGCCCCGAAAAGATGAAAGTTTCTGTAACTTCTACTCCGGGATATATTGGCGACAATCACCGTATAGAAGTTAAAAACGAACAGGTACGTGCTGTTATAGATGTTTACAGTTCTACCGCTCAAATTGCTGGATGGAGTGTAGTAAACGAATTAAGAAATATTGTTTCTCCTATTGTTTTTTAATATCTGTTAAAAAATATCATTTCGACCATCAGGAAAAGCCCCTTTTTGTTATATTCCAATTAGAGATTTCTCCCGATAGTCGAAATGAAAATGGATTTCATCACCGTCTCCATTACATACAAGAAACGGTAATAAAATCCCTCCCTATTTTTAGCCTTTTACTGACTTTTTATAGGTTTCAATATTTGCTAATACTTTCTCGCTTAAACGATCAAAAGCTTGACGGGTGCGCCCTACTGATACGCCCATATAATTCACATGAGGATGATTGATAAACTTCTCATTTCCTAAAGCAATTAAAGTATCGCAATACAATACATTATCCTCATCAATCCATTTTGCAAAAGGTTCTTCATCCCAAGCTGGCGAAAGCCCTGTATTGAACATGATTTTCCTATTGCCCATGGCCTCAAATTCTTCTTCATGAAGCAATACCGTATTTCTGTTCAAACAGTTTACAATCACTTCACTTTCTTTCACTAACTGTTTTAATGGTAAAAATTTATACCCTTTTTGTTTTGCGGCTTCTTTTTCTGAACGAGCAAAGTAAGAAATTTCTGCGCCTAAAAATTTCAATGCATCGGCAATCATCCCCCCCGACACACCTAAGCCAACAATACCTACTTTAATGCCGGTAATTTCTCTTGGAATACCGTCCCACGGTTCACGAGGTGTACCATCATTTTTAGTTCCAAACCCATGTAAACAGCGTACCAATTCGCTTATTACGTACTCTACAACTCCTTCGTCTCCATAATCCCTCACTCCTAAAACAGTAATTCCTCTGGAATTTGCATACAGAATATCTACATTCGCACTTTCTGGAGTGTATAACGAACAACACATTCCGATATACTTCACATTAGGACATTGCTCTAAAGCATCTTTTCCTAATCTGGATGTATAGCTGATTAATACCGCATCTGCGTCTCCAATTCTTTTAGCCATTTCATCCACCGACCCTGGCATATCATCATACATCACTACCTCTTCTGCATAATCAAACAGCGCTTTTTCCGCTGAAGGAATCAAATTCAAAGGCTCTACGGCAACAAGTTTCTTAAACATGATATTTTTTCTAATTATTGATGTGTGTAAACAGGTAATGGTAGCAAAACTTTTAAGAAAAAACAAACTAAGACTTTCAAAACTGCACTTTTCGTTTTCTTTTGACAATCCTATGCTCAAGTACAAATGGTAAAGTTCAGATTTTATACAATATTATCCTTACCGCTACTTAGCAAACTCCAAGCTCTTTAATCCTATGCCACAAAATTAGTTTCGGCTCAGTTTTTAAACTCGCAATTGCAGATTTTGCATTTGTAAACTGTTTTATAATAGATAGGAAATACCATAAACAGAAACGATACCGCAGCAGATAATATCCCTTTTGTTCCTTTCATAGATTTATATCCGACATATAAATTGGAGGAACCGCATTCCGGGCACTGAATAATATTCCCTTCCTCATCCGTAGATTTACTGTTATCAATGTCCCGAATAATTTCAAGTGCCCGCCCAAAATCTTCTTCTCTAACTTTAAGCTTTATTCCTCCCAAACCAACATTATAAAGCGGATTCATAGAAATCATATTATCATCAAATATGAAACAAGCGATTCCTTCACTTTCTAATTTTGTTCTCAATAAATGGGCTTCGATCGAATTATCAAATACCTTTGCTATGATTAAATTCATCCTCTATGTTTTTGGTCGTAGTGCAAAACCTGCTTAAGACTCCAAACAGTTTCTTAAATATACATAAAAACACAGAGAAACCTTACAGTTAATCTGGCTGGTATTTTCTTTTAATGTAAGAAATAATACTTTCTATTTCAGCTCTTAACGGTCGTATTTCTTCCCATATACTTTCATCAGGATGCTCATTAAAACGATGTTCAAGGTTTCTGAGTTTTTCTCCTTGTTCTTTGGCTCCAAACTGCGATAACCTGCCTGCTAATTTATGTACAACCATTCCAGCGTCTTGAGTTGATTTCCGATTTACCGCATCATTCAACTCATTTAAATCCCGCTCCGTATCTGCAATTAGAATATCAATCAACTTTTTGAGCTGGGCTGTATCTCCAAAAGTCATTTTTTCAATTACCGAAAAATCCAGGTCCTGCTCCCTAATCGCATTTTCTCTGTTTAATACTTTCAGCAAATCGTTCTCTTTAAATGGTTTGTTCAACACGTCATCAAATCCGCTTTTCAAAAGGGCTTCTTTTTCCTCAGGCAGTACCTGAGCAGTAAGTGCATAAATTTTTACAGTTTCCGGTAAGCTTTCCCGTAATTTCCGGCAAAGTTCTACGCCGCTCATTTGTGGCATTCTAATATCGGTAAATACTATTTTTACCGACTCGTCCCATTCAGCATCCAACAAATCCAGAGGGTTATAAAAACATTGATGGTTAACACCATAATTAGTTAATATGGTAGAGCAAAGATCCACTATAAAAGGATCATCATCCACTAACCATACCTTTCCTTCAAAATCTATTTTTTCTCTTGAATGTACAGTTTGCTGTATTTCATGAGGTTCCACATCTTCATACTTAAGGTAAACAGTAAAAGTAGAACCTTCTCCCAATTTGCTTCTAACACTTATTCTCCCGTCTTGGCGCTCTATCAATAATTTAGTAATAGAAAGTCCCAGACCGCTTCCCTCCTTAGTTTTATCAGCACTCTCTATCCTTTCAAATTCATTAAACACCCTACTTACATCTTCCGGAGACATTCCTAATCCGGTATCCTCTACCACAAACATAAAATGCAGATCTTTTCCCTTTCTTTTACAAGAAACATTCAATGCTACATGCCCTTTATCTGTAAATTTGATGGCATTTCCCACCAAATTATAAAGTGTTTGCTTTAAGCGGAAAGCATCTCCTTTCACATATTCAATATCCTCTATATCAAAGTCAGAATATAATTTTATGCCTTTTTTCTCTGCATGATATTTCAACACAGAAAAAACTTCATTTAATACAGTATGGATATTAAAAACAACAGGTACAATAGCTATTTTTCCCGACACAATACGATTATAATCAAGAATCTCATTCACAATCTGCATCAGGTGCTCTGATGAGTAAAATATGGCATCTATATGTTTTTGATCTATCTTATCTTCATTTTTAATGAGTTCAGAAAAACCGATAATGGATTGCAGAGGCGTTCTTATCTCGTGGCTCATATTAGCCAGAAACCGTTGTTTAGCCTGACCATGATATTCTGCTTCTTCTTTTGCTTTTTCCAGAGCTTTACGGTAAGCATTACTTCTCGAAATATCTTTCAGGATTAAGTACAGTAAGATTAAAGTAATGGAGAAGAAAACCAGAATAATAATGGTTATTTGCTTTACCCCTCTATTAACAACATCATTTGCTTCATTATTTTTTTGCTCAATTTGCTTAACGGCTTCGCTTTCTACCTTTCTCAACACCGTCAGCATTTTCTCAATAAGCAAATCACTGGTATAAATTAAAACAGATTCTCTGCTTTGGAAAATTTCACTTTTTTTGCGCTGATCTTTCTCTATGGACTGCATAGTCTGGCGAAGTCCTTTTAACAAACTATCCTGCTTTACCAAAGGAACTGTATCCAACTTTACATTGGTTTCTTCATTAATAATATTATAGCCCTTATCATTATCCTCGCTTTTCTTCTTTCCAAAAAGCTTATTAAAAAAACCTCTAGGCTGTTCTTTTTCCTTTTTCTCTTCCAGGTTATAAATAGTTGTCTTTAAGGTTCTTTTTTCCGATTCAAGGATAGTACTATCGGTTTTTCTGGAGCTTTCTTCTACAATTTGATTTAAAGATTCTACTTGTTTCAGAAAATCTTCATTATTGATAAACCCCTCACGGCCCTTCAGATAATTGATATACAGTTTATCTCTATCCTGCAACAGTACCTTCATAGAGGCTATCCGGTTAAGTTGCAACGTATCGGAAGCATACAACTGACTGAGTGTATCTATAATCAGATTTATTTTTCTTGATTCGTCCAGCAGCTTTTGATAATTCCCAGGATTACTGAGTGCTTGTGCCCGCTGAAGCTGATCCAAACTAAATAGCTCCAGTGATAGTTTATTCACTATACGTAAACGCTCGGTAGGTTCAGATATATTTTTTACGGTAAACAATATATCTGTAAAAGCTTTTTTAGCACTAAACCATGCCAGTCCAAGCGCAAAAAAAGCCAGAATAGACGCTATAATTATCTTTCCTACTACCGATTTTACAAATACTTTCTTTTCGGTTTTCTCCATATCCTAAAGATAATATCGGGATTTCACTGGCCAATATACAATTATTTAAGTCGTTATAAATTGTAGATAAACCTTCTTATCATAAACGTATCCCAAAGAAAATTAGTGCTAATACATGAACAGATACATAGAACAGTTTAAAAGTGATGTTGGTTTTATACCGCCTATTAAAAATCGAATTTAACAAACGTTCTCACCCCCCAACTGGAAACTTCGGGATGATTCAAATAGTTAAAACGCTTCACCAAATCTACCCTCAGCACTTTAAAGATGTTGCCTAAACCAACACTTCCTTCGAGATAAGGTGCTGCTCCTAGGCTATAAGTCCTAAGCTGACCATTTTCATATAAAGGAAACTTGAAGGTATTGTTATTTGCTGTATAAGGATTATTTTCATCTCTTAAACCTCCAAACAAAGCCTTAACAGAAACAACCTCTCTCAGCTTTAATGCTTTAATTAAAGGAATTTTATTCAGAAAAAACCCATTGAAACTATGATCTAAAAACAGGCCTGCAGAATGATCACTTACAAACTCTAAAAAGTTCATCAGGTTATAAGAATATGGCTGATAGGCATAAGTTTGGTTAGCCCGGTGAATATTTAACAAAGGAAAGGGAAGCTGACCAAAAGTATAAGATCCTTCCAGCTTAACGTCTGTATACCCCAATTGCGATAGATAAAACCTTTTATCTACACTTGCCTTTAAATTATGGTAGTTATACTCTCCGGAAAAAACATCTTTAAGACCTACAGAATACCCTAAATTAAAAATTGGATACTTATTTACAAACCGGGTTCTGTATTGTTTTCCCTGATAAAATTTCTCATGCGGCGCATATCTTAAATTCAAGCCAACTTCGCTGGTTATAAGCTTATCAATAAAATCTCCTGAAGCTGTTTGGTAATATAAACCTCCCGCCGGATTTTGTGTCCAGCGTTTAAGTTGCAGTCCATAAGAAAAGTGATTTTCAAATTCTTTAAGATATTCTACCTTATAAAAATCGTTATACAGCAACATGTCATTTACACCCCGCTTAAACGATAACAAAACATTATCTTCCTGTACAAACTGAAGTTCTTGTCCTGGTATTTTAGTGTCTCTCTGAAAACTGGCTTTGATATAATGTTTAGGAAAAGTATATACAGATTTATGGTTAAAAGCATAGGCCCCACTCAGATAATATTTCCACTTTTCGTCTTTAAAACCATAAGCCGCATAATTTTCAAAATACCAGCTTTTGCTCAATTCAGATGTTGTTCTTCCACCAACCCGTAACCTTAAACCTTCCACATTATTAAAACTATAAAATGTGTTAAAAGGTCCCATATCATAACCTCCCAAATTCTGGTACCCGGCTATCAACAGGGTAGCATATTTCATAGTTCTTCTGAAAGAACGTACGTGCTGCAAAGAGTCTATGTTTTTATAAATACTCAGCTGGTCCTCAGAAATGGTATCCAATCTGTTCTTTTCCCAAAAGGCATCACTTTGTAAAACAGCCTTTGGTTCTGTAGCAGTAGCTTTCTTTTCTACAAACACACTATCCGGAAGGGTAGTATTAATTGCATAATCTTTATAAGACACTGTCCTATCTCCCACAAACCCAAATCCTTTTTCTTTATTGAGTCCAAAATCTACAACTAAACGACTTTTCGTCAGATTATAGCGTTGATTTTCATCTGCGTCAAAATCCAGGTCAATATCCATCCCTCTTACAAAGTTCAGGTTAATATCTTTATCTATAGATAGCTTAGCTTTCTTAACGGCATATTTACCATCCATAGTGATATACAGCTTCCCGTTAAAAAGCATATCACCTTTATTTCTGGCGAAAAAGGATAATTCTACCAGTTTAGGTTCTGCATTTTTAACCGTATCTGTAATAAAGTATTTATAAAATGTTGGAGCTGTCCCGGCTATGGGACTCAAGAAATCATTACTGATGATGGAGATATTATTTGCATAGATATCGATATCCTCATACATCCTTTTAAAATAACTCTGCAAACCTTTGTTATCTACATACCTCTGATCAAACTCGGCCTGCTTTTCGCCCAGAATTATACTCTTAGAAGCGGCCGGATTTTTTCTGTAAAAATTATCCGTCAATTTCTCTTCAATATATACGGGTAATACGTATTTACCGCCAAACTTACTTGAATCCTGTTCCTGAAACAGGAACTGATAGTTTTTAAGCAGTTTATTGTTCTTAAATTTATCAGAAATATTATCCATAGAAAAGGTCATCTTCTCATATTTCCGATACGAAACTGTATTTAATTCTTTTATCCTGTTTTGATCCTTATGATGTATAACCTGCCTGATAAGCTCTACAGCTGGATTGTCTTTATTACTATATTTTGCCTTGTTTTTTTTAGTAACTACAATTTCTTTTAAAGCTTTTGCAGACGGGGTTAGTAAAACCTCTATTCTTTGCGATTTCCCTACCGCTATGGGAACAATTTTTGTCTCGTAGCCCATGTATACAAATTTCAATGCACTATAACTTGCACTGGTACTCATGGTAAAAAGGCCATCCATATTGGCTTGCGTACCCGTTTGTGTTCCGTTAAAAAAAACATTCGCAAAAGGAATGGTTTCTTTAGTAAAAGCATCCTTCACCACTCCACTCACTACAGTCTTTTGCGCAAAAGCTCCACCTACACTTAATAACCCCGCAATAAGCGCCACTAAAAAATATCTCAACATAAGACCTTAAAATTCAATCAAGTAGACTAAAAAACAATAATATTCAACAAAATCATTTTCAAACCCACTAAAAATCCAATGCAATTTTAAGAAGTCTTACTGACTTTTCTAATAAAACAGTCAGTTGTTCTGGTTTTTTACATTTCAACAACATAACTTTCTTTTACAACGATTAACATTTTTAAAAAGAGATTTAATTATATTTATCGATTCATCAACGATAAAACCTAAACTATATTTTATATTTAATGAAAACCTTATTTACCCAATCTTTTTGGTTTTGGATAATTTCAAAAATCATCATCATTGTTTTAATACTGATAAGTTCATCAAGTTTATTAAAGGAAGGACGATTTACAACAATGGAACTTACAATTAATTTAACAATATTGTTTACTTCCATATTATTGATAGTCACTCTTTTTCATGATTTTTCCTCCCATTTAAAATTAAATGTATTAAAAACCATTACAGGCTGTTTATTAATTATCCTGGGAATAGCGTTGTTTATATTTTTATTAAATGTGCCTAAGAATAGCCGAAGCAGCATATACTACTGGGGATTCTTATTATCTATCTGGACGGTATTGACTGGAATATTTGATTTATCTAAAATTAGCAGAAATACCATCTCTGATTTATAGAAAACCAACTTTTGCTCATTAAGTTCAACGAGTGTTTCCTCTACCTACAAGAAAGCTATCGGAAACACACGTTGGTTCTATGAAAGAAAAAACAGCTTAAACATTTTTACCCTGTATTCTCACCGCATTCAGGATAGCCACTAAAGCAACACCTACATCGGCAATAACCGCCTCCCATAAAGTGGCCACACCTCCGGCACCTAACACCAATACAATAACTTTAACAACCATGGCCAAAACTATATTTTGCCAAACAATACTTCTGGTGATCTTCCCTATTTTAATAGCCGAAATAATTTTGGTAATGTTATCATTCTGGATAACCACATCAGCCGTTTCTATTGCTGCATCGCTTCCCAAACCTCCCATGGCAATCCCTACATCTGCCAGTGCCAATACAGGAGCATCGTTTATTCCATCACCCACAAAAGCCAACTTTCTTCCTTCACTTTTCAGTTTATCCACATGTTTAACCTTTCCTTCAGGCAATAAATCTCCATAAGCATAATCTATATGCAGTACCTTTGCCACTTCGTTAACCACAGATTGCTTATCGCCGCTAAGCATAACAGTTTTTAAGCCCAGCTTATGCATATCTGCAATAGCCTGCGAAGCCTCGGACTTAATCTCATCCGCGATAGTTATATAACCGGCAAACTGGTCATTTATAGCTACAACAACTATCGTATCAACAATTTCCTCTATAGATTTATCGTAACTGATATTAAACTTCTTCAATAGCTTTAGGTTTCCCGCTAATACAACTTCACCATTAATGGTTGCCTTTAACCCATGCCCCGCTATTTCCTCAACCTGTTCAATAGTGTATCCGCTCACCTTCCCGGCATATTCTTTAATCGCTTCTGCAATAGGATGGTTAGATTTACTTTCTATAGTTGCCACTATCTCTACAAACTTTCTTTCGTCCATCTCAACCGCATGTACACGGTTAATTTTAAATACCCCTTTGGTTAGGGTACCTGTTTTATCCATCACGACAGTGTCTATCTCAGTTACCGCATCCAGATAATTTCCCCCTTTAAAAAGAATTCCCTGTTTAGATGCCAGACCTATACCGCCAAAATAGCCCAAAGGAATAGATACCACCAAGGCACAAGGGCAACTAATTACCAAAAACACCAATGCCCTGTAAAACCAGGTTTGGAAAGAGTAATCAGCCACAAACAACATAGGTAATACAACTACCAATACCGCCAGAGCAAAAACCACAGGAGTATATACCTTTGCAAATTTTGATATAAAAAGCTGTGTTTGAGATTTTCTGGCCTGCGCATCCTGCACCATTTCCAACACCTTGCTTAACTTACTATCTCTAAAAGCAGTAGTCACTTTAATATCACAAACCGTTGCCAGATTAATCATCCCTGCCAAAACAGTTTCACCCTGCTTTTTATTATCAGGCACACTTTCTCCCGTTAGGGCAGCTGTATTAAAAGTTGCTTTTTCAGAAATCAATTCCCCATCCAAAGCCACCTTCTCACCTGCTTTAACCTGTATAACCTCGCCTATAGATACATCTTTGGGGTTTACAGTTTCTATTTTACCGTTCCTCACAACATCTACAGCATCAGGACGCACATCCAGCAAAGCCTTAATATTACCCTTTGCCCGCTTAACCGCCCGTTCCTGAAACCATTCGCCAATAGAATAAAACACCATTACAGCAACTCCTTCGCTATAAGAGCCAATGGAAAATGCGCCAATAGTGGCCACGCTCATTAAAAAGAATTCGTTAAAAAAATCAAACCTCTTGGCTTTTCTCCATGCCAGGTCCAGCACGGAGTATCCCGATAAAAGATAAGCCGCACCATATATAAGTAATTCGGTAATATTATTAAACCGAATATGAAAACCGTATTCCAATACCTGCATAGTTACCAATACAAGTAACGCTACCAGAAGCTGCCAATTATTTAGACCGTGATCATGGTCATGATCGTGGCTATGATTGTGATTATGTTCTGTCATAAATAAAATTATTAGTACTTATTTACAACAAAAGTAGGTTATAATCAGGTGCAATACTATTGCATTCTAATGAACCGTACACTTGGCACAGGTTCCCTTTACCACCAGATTCACTTCCTGAGACAAGAAATAATCAGGCAATACAATAGCAGGTATTTTTGTTTTCGGAAGACAGGAAGTTTCTAAACAAGTATTACAATAAAAATGGACATGCACATGGTTGTGATTATCTGCATCACAACTATCGTCACACATAGCAAACTTTTGGGTTCCCGTACCATCATCAATACTGTGCAGCAAACCATTCTTCTCAAACGTTTTTAACGTTCTGTAAATAGTTATCCGGTCTGCCGGATGCATAAGTTTTTCAAGTTCATTTAAAGAAACAGCCTTATCTTGCTCTACCAAACATTGCACAGTCAACAAGCGCATCGCTGTGGGCTTAATATTTTTCTGCTCTAATAACGTTTCTAACTCTTTCATTGCATAAAAAACAAATAACTTAAAAATTAGTTTCTAATAGAAATGTAACCAAAAAAATTTCGCCAATAATCCGCATCCACCTAATTTTATTTGGAATAGCTATTTAAAATTTGGTTTTCACCAAATTATATTGCAAATTTGCATTGCTTATAAAGAAAGACGGAGGGATTAGACCCGATGAAGTCTTAGCAACCTGTGCTTACAAGGTGCTACGTTCTACTCAGTTAAAATACAAAAATATAACTGGGAAAGATAAGTGAAAGTCAACGGACTACAACACATACCGACTTTTCTTCATTAAGCTTTTAACGAATAACAATGTACATAAATTGATACTGCTTTCATTTTAAGTCTCGATTTATTGCTTTTGTTTGACGATGTGCATTTTATGAATATCAGAGAAGAACTTAAAAAGCGTATCCTGGTGATTGATGGAGCCATGGGTACTATGATCCAAAACTACAAGCTGACTGAAAGTGATTTCAGGGGCGAAAGGTTTAAAAACCATCCTTGCGATGTGAAAGGCAATAATGATATGCTGAACCTGACAAGGCCAGATATTATTAAAGAAATACACAAAGCTTACTTGTTGGCCGGAACCGACATTATCGAGACCAATACGTTCAGTACGCAACGTATTTCTATGGCCGATTATCGGATGGAAGACCTTTCCTATGAACTGAGCTATGAAGGCGCCCGTATAGCCAAAGAAGCCGCTATGGAAATAACGGCTTTAACACCAGACCGTCCCCGTTTTGTTGCAGGAGCCATTGGTCCAACCAACAGAACACTCTCCATTTCGCCAAACGTAAACGACCCTGGATACAGAGCCATTACATTTGACGAGCTTGAAGATGCCTATTACGAACAAATAAGAGGACTGGTAGATGGCGGCGCCGATGTGTTACTGGTTGAAACCATCTTTGATACCTTAAATGCCAAGGCTGCTATTTTTGCTATCAAAAAATACGAAGCAATTATTGGAAGAAAGATCGAGATCATGATCTCCGGAACCATAACTGATGCTTCGGGTCGTACACTATCAGGACAAACTACCGAGGCTTTCTGGAACTCTGTACGCCATGGCGATTTATTATCAATTGGGCTAAACTGTGCTTTAGGGGCAAAAGATATGCGTCCATACATTCAAGAACTTTCTGAGCTGGCAGATGTGTACGTATCTGCCTACCCCAATGCAGGTCTTCCTAATGAGTTCGGACAATACGATGAAACGCCGGTTGAAACCGCCTCTCTTCTGGACGACTTCCTTGGATCAGGATTTCTGAATATTGTGGGTGGCTGTTGTGGTACAACACCAGATCACATTCAGAAAATTGCAGAAGCCGCAGCAAAATACCCCGCAAGAAAGCCTGCGGTACAGCAACCTTTTCTACGCTTGTCTGGTTTAGAGGCCGTTAACATACAGCCCGACAGCATATTTGTGAATATTGGCGAAAGAACCAACATTACCGGATCTCCAAAATTCTCCAAACTTATTTTAAGTGGCGATTTTGAAGCAGCTTTATCCGTAGCTCGTCAGCAGGTGGAAGGTGGTGCGCAGGTTATAGACGTTAACATGGACGAAGGTATGCTTGACTCTGAAGCTGCCATGACGAAGTTTCTAAATCTTATTGGTGCAGAACCCGACATCTGTAAACTCCCCATCATGGTAGATTCATCCAAATGGAGCGTTATAGAAGCCGGATTAAAATGTTTACAGGGAAAAGGCATTGTTAACTCCATTTCTTTAAAAGAAGGAGAAGAGGTTTTTAAAGCACATGCCCAAACCATTAAACAGTATGGTGCCGCCTCTGTAGTGATGGCATTTGACGAAAACGGACAAGCCGACAACTTTGAAAGACGGATAGAAATCTGTAAAAGATCTTACGACATATTGGTTAACGAAGTAGGTTTTGCACCGCAAGATATCATCTTCGATCCCAACATCTTAACCGTAGGAACAGGCTTAGAAGAACATGCCAATTATGCGGTAGACTTTATTAACGCTACACGTTGGATCAAAGAAAATCTTCCCCATGCAAAAGTGAGTGGAGGGGTTTCCAATATTTCATTCTCTTTCAGAGGGAACAATCCCGTTCGTGAAGCCATGCACTCCGCATTTCTTTTCCACGCTATCAGAGCAGGCTTAGACATGGGGATTGTAAATGCCGGAATGCTGGAAGTTTACGAAGAGATAGACCCCGAGCTGCTGGTAAAAGTAGAGGATGTTTTATTAAACCGTCGTCCAGATGCCACCGAAATATTGGTAGACTTTGCAGAAACCGTTAAAAATAAAGGAAAAACAATAGTCAAAGACGAAGAATGGCGAAAAGGATCAGTAGAAGAAAGGCTATCACATGCTTTGGTAAAAGGCATAGTAGCCCATATAGATGAAGATGTTGAAGAAGCCCGTTTAAAATATGCAAGACCTTTAGAAATTATAGAAGGCCCCTTAATGGACGGGATGGGTGTGGTAGGAGACCTGTTTGGTTCCGGTAAAATGTTCTTACCACAAGTTGTAAAATCTGCCCGGGTAATGAAAAAAGCCGTAGCCATTCTGCTTCCCTACATCGAAGCAGAAAAAGTAGAAGGCGAAAGCAGTTCGGCCGGAAAAGTATTAATGGCTACCGTAAAAGGCGATGTACATGATATTGGTAAGAATATAGTAGGCGTAGTACTGGCCTGTAATAACTTCGAAGTAATAGATTTGGGTGTAATGGTTCCCGCATCAACCATTTTAGATGAAGCAAAAAAACACAAGGTAGACATTATTGGATGCAGCGGGTTAATTACACCATCGCTGGATGAAATGGTGCATGTAGCTAAAGAAATGGAACGCGAAGGCTTTAGTATTCCTCTGATGATTGGTGGCGCAACCACATCCAGAATACATACCGCTGTTAAAATAGATCCCAATTATAACGGAACCGTTATACATGTTTTAGATGCGTCAAGAAGTGTTACCGTATGCAGCAATTTGCTAAATCCGGCAACCAAAGAAGATTACAAAAAACAAATCAAAGAAGATTACGAAAAAACAAGAGATAATTATAACAAGAAAAAGGTCGACAAATCTTTAAAACCAATAAATGATGCCCGTAAAGAACAGTTTAAAATAGACTGGTCGGCTCCTTTACCTAAAGCACCAAACTTTATTGGAACAAAAACAATAGACAGCTACCCTTTAGAGGAATTATTACCTTATATAGACTGGACTCCTTTTTTCCATGCATGGGAATTAAGAGGTGCCTATCCAAGAATTTTAGAAGACAAAACCGTTGGCCCCGAAGCGAAAAAACTATTTGACGATGCACAAAATTTATTGAAACGTATTGTAGACAATAAATTATTAACTGCAAAAGCCGTATTCGGAATATGGCCTGCCAATAGTATTGGAGATGATATTGTACTAAATGTTGATGGCAAAGACATTACCATACATACTTTAAGGCAACAGGTAGAAAAACCTGCCGGAGAACCTTACTTTGCATTATCAGACTTTATTGCACCTAAAGAAACAGGCTTGCAGGATTATTTTGGAGGATTTGCAGTATCTACAGGTTTTGGCTGCGATGAACTGGTTGCCGAATTTGAAAGCGACCATGATGACTACAATAGTATTATGACCAAGGCTCTGGCAGACAGATTAGCCGAAGCATTTGCCGAAAAGTTACACGAACTCGTAAGAACAGAACATTGGGGTTATTCTACCACAGAAAACCTGTCTAACGAAGAACTTATTAAAGAGAAATACCAGGGTATACGCCCTGCACCCGGCTATCCGGCCTGTCCGGACCATACCGAAAAACGTATTCTTTTTGATTTGTTAGATGTAGAAAGTAAAACAGGCTTGTATTTAACAGAAAGCTTTGCCATGTATCCTACTGCCGCAGTAAGTGGATATTACTTTGCACATCCACAATCAAAATACTTTGGAGTAGGCAAAATTGCTAAAGATCAGGTAGAAGATTATGCCCAACGGAAAGGCATGGATCTGGAAACAACAGAAAAATGGCTAAGCCCTAATTTGGGATATTAACAAACAATCTCTTAATCTAAAAACATGAAAATAGTAGACCATATAAAAAACGCCAATGGAAAAACATTATTTTCTTTCGAACTATTACCACCGGTAAAAGGTCAGGGAATACAATCTATATACAATGCCATTGACCCGCTAATGGAATTTAAACCTCCGTTTATAGATGTAACCTATCATCGGGAAGACTACATTTACAAACAATTAGATAACGGATTACTGGAAAAAGTATCCTACCGGAAACGGCCTGGAACAGTAGCTATATGTGCAGCTATCATGAACAAATACAAAGTAGATGCTGTACCGCACCTTATCTGTGGGGGTTTTACCAAAGAAGAAACAGAAAATGCATTAATTGATCTTCAGTTTTTAGGTATAGATAATGTTCTGGTTTTACGTGGCGATGCCAGACATGCAGATCCATCTTTTATTCCAACTCCCGGCGGACATGCCTACGCATCTGAACTATTGTTACAAGTAAAAAACCATAATCAGGGCATTTATCTGCATGAAAACGTGACAGCAGAAACAGAAAGTGATTTCTGTATAGGCATTGCAGCTTATCCGGAAAAACATTTTGAAGCCCCTAACCTCTCTTCAGATTTTAAATATCTGAAACAAAAAGTAGATGCCGGTGCCGACTTTATTGTAACCCAGATGTTTTTTGACAATCAAAAGTATTTCGACTTTGTAAACAAATGCCGGGAAAACGGAATAACCATCCCTATTATTCCCGGATTAAAACCCATAAGTACCTTAAACCAACTGGTTAATCTCCCTAAAATATTCCATATAGATTTACCAGAGGATTTAGTAGAATCCGTTCAGGCATGCAAAAACAATACACAAGTAAAACAGGTAGGAACAGAGTTTATGATACAACAGTGTAAAGAACTGATTAAATTTGGCGCTCCGGTATTACACTTCTATACCATGGGAAAACCAGAGCAAACAAAACAAATTGCAGAAGCTGTTTTTTAACATACCAAAGGAGTAAAATTTGTCGTTCTGAACTTCTCGAATTGAGTTAGGAACAAGCTGTTTCGGGACCTAAGACATGGCTATTTAGTCCTATGACAATAGATTCCCAATTCATCAGAGGTGACGAAAGCTTTTTGAGACAGCTCCTTTTTATTTGTGACACAAATCACTTCAATTCCAATTATAATTAAAGATTTTTGGATATTTACTATAACATCAACAAACCCAAATCATGAGAGTCGCCTTTTTCAGTACAAAATCATACGATAAAGAATATTTCAAAAAACATTCAAGACGTTACAAACACGATATTATTTTTTACGAAACCAGCCTATCAGAAAAAACAGTAAACTTGGCCGAAGGCTGCGAAGCCGTATGCGTATTTGTTAACGACCATATTGATGAAAATACCATAACCGCTTTGTCTAAAATTGGAATTAAAGGGATTTTATTAAGATGTGCAGGGTATAACAACGTCAATCTGGAGGCCGCAAAAAAGCAAGGGATCAAAGTTTTAAGAGTTCCCGCTTATTCTCCGGAATCTGTAGCAGAACACTCTTTGGCTTTGATTATGACTCTTAACCGGAAAACCCACAAAGCCTTTAACCGGGTTCGCGAGAATAACTTTTCTATCGAACATCTTGTCGGCTTCAATCTTTTTGAAAAAACTGTAGGTGTAGTAGGTACCGGGTTAATAGGTCAGGCATTTGCCAAAATAATGCTTGGGTTTGGCAGCAAAGTTATTGCATTTGATGTTTACGAGAACGAAGAGCTCAAGAAAAAAGGCGTACGTTATGTATCGCTGGACGAACTTTTTCAACAAAGCGATATTATTTCACTTCACTGTCCTTTAACACCAGAGACCAAATATGTTATCAACAAAGATAATCTGCAAAAAATGAAAGACGGAGTGATGATTATCAATACCAGTCGTGGAGCATTAATAAACACCAAAGATGTTATCGGGGGATTAAAATCACAGAAGGTAGGTTATCTGGGCTTAGATGTGTACGAGCAGGAACAAGATATTTTCTTTAGAGATTTATCAGAAAGTGTGCTAAAAGACGAAACCATATCCAGATTGATGAGCTTTCCAAATGTTCTCATTACCAGTCATCAGGGTTTCTTTACCCGAGAAGCCTTAGATCAGATAGCCACAGTTACACTCAATAATCTGACAGCATTACAAAAGAAAGAAGAACTTGTGAACGAAGTTATTTAAACAATAGACAGCACAAGAGTAGTATTTAATAGCAAGACATAACTTTACAAACCGGGGCTTGTATTAAAAGTAAAAAAGTTGTCATTTCCACGAAAAGGGAGAAGTAAAATCTTTTCCCTAAACGTTTGTAATCCCAAATTGGGCTTTTTAGCCCCCTTTATTACTCCTTCTCATTTCGTAAAAATTCGGCTATCTATCCGCCTTATACTCCAGATTGTACTACCTTTGCCCCTCGTTATTCAAGCACCAAACAATGAGAAAAATAGAGGAGATAAATGCAGCTATTGCCATAGAAAGAGGAATTTTATTAAATCACCCATTATATCAGAAAATCAATAATGTAAACGGTTTACAGAAATTTATGGAAGGTCATGCTTATGCCGTTTGGGACTTTATGTCGCTTTTGAAAGCATTACAGCAACGCTTAACGTGTACTACCATCCCATGGTTTGCCTCTCCGTTTCCTACCACCCGTTACCTGATTAACGAGATTGTACTTGCAGAGGAATCTGATGAATATATAGATGGTCGCCGGTTAAGCCATTTCGAGATGTATTTAGATGCCATGGAAAGTATGGGAGCAGATATCAGCCAATTACAAAGTTTTCTTGTTCAGGTACGTCTATCGGACAATATATTGCATACCATTGAAAAAAGCGAGCTGCCCTTAAAAATAAAAGCCTTTTTATCTTTTACTTTTGACGTGATTATGAACGGCAAAACACATGAAATTGCAGCTGCATTTACATTTGGAAGAGAAGATTTAATTCCGGATATGTTTACCAGCATACTCACCGAAATACAGGCCAACTTCCCTACCGCCGATCTGGAAAAATTAATTTACTATTTCCAAAGACATATTGAACTGGATGGCGACGAACACGGACCTTTGGCAATAAAAATGATATTGGAACTATGTGGAAATGATAAAGAAAAATGGCAGGAAGTTATAACCATTTCCAAGGCAGCTTTGGAGAAGAGAAAATTACTGTGGGATGCGATTGAAGAATCACTATCGTAAACTCCAATTTTCATCAATATAAAAGAGTGCCTCAAAAAATAAAATCAACGATTTTTGGACACTCTTTTACAAATTATCTTCTTCTCGGTACCATTCAGAAAAGAATATATAACCCAAAAGTTATCTTTCTTTTCCAAACTACTTACAAAATCAAAACTTCTATTTTGCCGGAGTAATGGTTATTTTTCTAAACTCAACGCCAGTATGGTCTCCCTGTAAATAAATAGGTCCCGGTTCTCCTTCTTTACTATCTAAAGCCCCACCGGTTATACCAGGTATCTCTTGATTATTTATAATCGTTTTTCCATTAGAAACAATAGTAACCATTCTTCCTCTCAGGGTAATCTCATACGTATTCCACTCATTAGGTCCGTTAGTAGCCATTTCACTAGGCGATAAAAATCCGTACACACCTCCATAATACAAAGCTCCGGGATGTCTGTCTTTTGGAGAATCTTCAATTTGCACTTCGTAACGCCCTCTTAAATATATACCCGAGTTTCCACCTTCTGCATAACGGAATTCGGCAGTTAATTTAAAATCTTCAAATTTTTGATCCGTGATCAGATTTGCTCCTGCTTTTTGGTTAATAAGAATACCATCTTTCACTATCCACTGATTATTATCATTTGATAGCGTCCAGCCTGTCAAATCTTTTCCATTGAATAACTCAATAGGTTCACCCCACTTCACCTCTCCTTCACGTACCAGATAAGGTGCTTTTACCCCTGTAAAATTAAACACATTACCTTTATTACTGGTGATGGTTCCCTTAATTTCTTCGCCTACCAATTCGCCCTGAATAGTAAAGACTCCTTCGCCGCCTTCCCACTGTGGTGGTATTTCGAATGAAAAATTCCCTTTATCCAATTTAATATGCGATACCGGCCTACTGCTTCCCGCATCTGCAACAAAAGCCCCTACCAACACATTAAAGCCTGACAGCTTAACCTCAAGCCACGACGGTACCTGCTTTCCTTCTTTTTCTACCGTGATATCCCATCGTCCTATCAATCCTTCTGCCTCTTTAGGCACAGTTTGTTTAGCAGCATTATGAATCTCTTCTTTCTCCGCTTTTTTTGCATCCCCATTACAAGCAGTAAATCCTGCGATAACAAGTCCTGAGAGCAGGGAATGAATAACGAATTTTTTAATCATAGTAAATTATTTATAAAGTTTATGGGTTATAACAAACAAACTTATGGAAGTTTAACCTTAAATACAACACTATTTTTTGATCATATTTTTGCTAACAAACTAAGATTGAAGTTATTTTAACAAAGTTCTTTACCTATACCAGCAATACAAAACTGAATGGCAAACCACCTGTATTTCCCTTATTCTTCCTCCTCTTTAAATATCAAAGTAGCCTATATAAAACCGATTAACAAACATGATGTTTATTGACACTTACTATCAAAAAAAATCCCTTAAAGCACTTCCGTACCTTAAGGGATTTCTATTATAACGTATTACTTACAACCTAACCTTCTCCCAACAAATAAGTCTTAAAATCCTCAAAATGTTTAGTCATAGGTTTCTGCTGACGTTCTTTATGATACAATTCGTCTACAGAGGAAGGAATTTCGTAAGCAATATTCAACTCTTCAAAAACATCCGGGAATTTACATGGATGTGCTGTAGACAGCATAACATAAGCATTTTCTGCCGTCTGGTTCCCTGCTGCTTTCTCAGCCTCTATAGCTAAATAAGCAGTTGCTGTATGAGGACACATGATGTAACCCTTTTCCTGATATACTTTAACGATAGCCTGCTTTATTTGCGAATCATCAAAAGCTATAGATGAAAACTCTCTTTCCAGTTCAACTTTATCGTTTCCATACAAATCAAGGATACGTACAAAGTTACTCGGATCGCCTACGTCCATTGCATTTGCTAATGTCTGAACACTCGGGCGGGCAGTATAAACGCCTGTTGTTAAATATTGAGGTACAATATCATTACTGTTTGTAGCTGCAATAAATTGCTTCACAGGCAACCCCATTTTATGGGCTATCATTCCTGCAGCAATATTTCCAAAGTTGCCGCTAGGGGTAACAAATGTCACATCTTTGAACTGATTTTTTAAACGAGCGTAACTATTTGCATAGTAGAACATCTGCGGAATCAGACGACTGATATTTATGGAGTTTGCAGATGTTAAATTGTATTTTTCGTTCAGGTCTTTATCCAGAAAAGCCTGTTTTACCAAAGCCTGACAGTCGTCAAAAGTTCCGTCAACTTCTAAAGCTTCAATATTATTACCATTGGTTGTTAATTGCAATTCCTGAATTAAACTTACTTTCCCTTTTGGATATAGGATAGTTACTTTAATACCGGGAACATTTAAGAAACCTAAAGCAACGGCACCTCCGGTATCACCGGATGTAGCTACTAATATTCTAATTTCTTTATGCTCTTTCTTTAAGAAGTGAGACATGATACGACTCATGAATCTTCCTCCAAAATCCTTAAAAGCTAAAGATGGGCCATGAAATAACTCTAAAACAAACACATCTTTATCCAAAGGGACTAGCGGTGCTTCAAAATTTGCAGCTTCATCAACAATGGCTTTCAATTCTTCTGCTGTAATATCATCTTTCAATAAAGCATAGGCCAAATCAAAAGCAATTTCCTGTAATGATTTTTTATCCCAGTTGGCAATAACTTCTGTATCTAACAGAGGTAAAAACGTTGGCATATATAAACCTTTATCCGCTGGTAAACTATTGAAAACTGCTGTTTCAAAATCTACTGACAGATTATGGTTTTTAGTACTGTATAGTTTCATTATTTATAGTATTAAGTAGCTGGTATCAAGTATCCAGATTTTCAAATCGAAATACTTTTGATGAAACCACCTAACATTTTATCCTTTATTTTTTTATTATATAATATACTAACGTTTAAAATAAACATGCTTTGTCATGTTGAAGAAATCTGTAAAGTCCGTGTTACTGCATTGGAGATCCTTCGACTCCGCTCAGGATGACGAATTATGTACGGTTCTTGCATACTATTAATTCGAGACTCGAAGCTTATCTCATCCAACGGAAATAACAATCAATTAGATATTCTATTTCCCTTATTCACATACCAAATACTCTCGCTACTCTAATTATTCCAAAACAACTGGCCCTTCGCTATTTACTTTAGACAAATAAATATTGCTCTCAATCCCCTTTTCTTTTAAGAAAGCTTTCAATTGATTGAGGACCTTTTTCGCATCTTCTTTGTTTCTGTATAAAGAAAAAACAGTCGGGCCGGACCCGGAAATACCAAAACCTAAAGCACCATTTGCCAGAGCCTGTTGTTTCATACTGTCAAACTCAGGAATCAATATCGATCTTACCGGCTCTACAATCACATCTTTCATTGATCTGCCCAATAAATCGTAATCATGCTGATATAATGCACTTACCAAACCTGCGATATTTCCCCATTGTACAACCGCATCTTTCAATGCAACTTTAGAACGGATGATCTGTCTTGCATCGCGTGTTGGAACATCCACATGCGGATACAACAATGCACAATACAAATCCGGTACAGGCAATTGGATAACTTCTAAAGGTTCATAGCTCTTAATCAATGTAAAGCCACCAAACAAAGCAGGTGCAACATTATCTGCATGCCCATGACCACAAGCCAGCGCTTCGCCTTCCATCGCGAAAGGAAGCAATTCATGTTTGGTTAGCGGCCGCCCTAATAATTCGTTAATAGCAAAAATACCTGCTACCGAACTTGCCGAACTTGATCCCAATCCGCTTCCTAAAGGCATCTTTTTAGTCAACTTTAGCTTTACACCTAAATCTTCTTTGCCCAGATGTCTTAAAACACTTTTTACACAAGCACTAACTGTATTTTTATCCGGGTCTAAAGGTAATTTTCCTTCATCCCCTTCAATTGATGTGATTACAACACCTGGTTCATCACATAATTCCATATATAGCTCATCACCCGGTTCGTTTACCGCAAAACCAAGGATATCAAATCCACACACTACATTGGCAACAGTTGCCGGTGAAAAAACTCTAATCGATTTCCTGCTCATGACTATTCCGCTCCAACTTTTACCAAATCAGCAAATACGCCTGCAGCAGTAACCGCAGCTCCTGCTCCCGGGCCTTTAACTACCATTTGTGTTTCGCAATACCGCTCTGTAGTGAATGCAATAATGTTATCGCTGCCAGATAATGAATAGAACGGATGCTCTGGTCCTACCGCCTGCAGATTGATGCTCACTTTACCGTCTTCCAGTTTACCGATATATCTTAGAACTTTACCTTCGGCAGCTGCATCATTTTTCAATTTCTCAAAATAATCATTAGACACTTTCAGCTCCTCGTAGAAAGCATCTACACTTGGTGCTTTTGCACAATTTTCTGGTAAAATAGCTCCCAATTCAACATCCGATGATTCTAAAGCCAAACCACTATTTCTTGCCAAAATCAGCATCTTACGCATAAAATCAATTCCGCCTAAATCATCACGAGGATCTGGTTCTGTATAACCTTTTTCCTGTGCTTGTTTTACAATATCGTAGAAAGTAACATCTCCTTTAAAATTATTGAAGATGAATGAAATAGTTCCTGAAAGTATAGCTTCTATTTTCAGGATTTTATCGCCACTGATGATGAGATCATTTAAAGTTTTAATAATCGGGAGTCCTGCGCCTACGTTAGTTTCGTAGAAGAAATCAACACCATGTTTTTGTGCTGTTTTCTTTAACAGTTCGAATTGTTTGTACTCTCCTGAATTGGCTATTTTATTACAAGTTACTACAGAAATGTTGGATTCGAATATTTCTTTATAATACTGTGACGGCGCAGGAGTTGCAGTATTATCTACAAACACACAATTAGGCAGATCTAAAGATTTCATCTGATCTACAAAACCACCTAAACTGGCCTGCTCTCCTTTTTCGTTCAGAATGTTTTCCCAATTTTCTAAATCTATTCCGTCAGGATTTACAAACATCTTTCTGGAATTACTTAAACCGATGATTTTGATATTGATTAAGTTATCCTGAACCAGAGAAGCATGATGGTTCTTGATCTGAGTAAGCAATTCCTTTCCTATATTACCAACCCCTACCACAAACACATGTAATGTTTTTTGCAGTTCGGCAAAAAATGCATCATGAACAGCGTTTAGTGCTTTAGAAAGATGGTCGTGATTGATAATCACAGAGATATTGTATTCTGAAGAACCTTGTGCAATTGCAACCACATTGACTCCATTTCTTCCTAAAGAAGAAAACAATTTTCCGGAAATACCCGGAGTTTGTTTCATATTTTCTCCAACGATTGCCAAAATAGACAAATCGTTCTCAATCCGTATAGGTTCTAATTTACCTGCCGCCAATTCCAGTTCAAACTCCTGCTCTATTAAAGATTTAGCAAAGATGGCGTCTTCCGGGGCTACAGCAAAAGTAATAGAATGCTCTGATGAAGATTGAGTAATTAAAATTACGTTTACCTGTTCACGGGACAGTAAAGAGAATAACCTTCCACTAAAGCCGGCTTTACCTACCATTCCACTCCCCTGAACATTCAAAATACTTACATAATCTACAGAAGAAATCCCCCTGATTACTGTATCTGATGATTTATTCTCGTGACGGATAAAAGTTCCTTCAAACTCAGGGTTAAATGTATTTTTTATAACCAGTGGAATCCTTTTCATTAAAGCCGGAACCATTGTTGGCGGATAAATTACCTTAGCTCCGAAGAAAGAAAGCTCCATAGCTTCGGTATAAGAAAGCTCGTCCAATGAGAAAGCTTTGTTTACTCTTCTTGGATCAGCGGTCATCATCCCGTTAACATCAGTCCATATTTCTATCTGACTGGCATTTAATGCTGCACCAATAATTGCCGCAGTATAATCGCTACCCCCTCTACCTAAAGTGGTTGTTCTATTTTGGTTGTCGCTGGCAATAAAACCGGTAACAATAGTCAATTCATCGTTATGATGATTAAAATAGTTCTGAATCAACAAATTAGTCTGATCGAAGTCTACATGCGCATTTCCGAAAGAGCTATCAGTTTTCACCACCTGCGTTGCATCCAGAAACTCTGTTTTTTCATAAACCGGACGTAATATTCTGCTCAACATAAAAGCAGAACATTTTTCGCCATAGCTTAATATTGCATCTTTAGTTTTCGGACTTAATTCCTTTAAAGCTGTTACGCCCTGCATTAAATCTTCCAATTCCTGAAAGTAGATTTTTAGGGTGGTAAACACTTTGTTTTGTTGTTGAATGGGAATTAATGCCTTAACAACTTCAAAATGCCTGGCTTCTATTGCTGACATGGCATTAGAAAAATCAATTCCTTTTACGGCATCTTCGGCTGTTTTAATCAAAAGGTTCGTGAGCCCTCCCATTGCAGAAACTACCACAATAATACGTTCTCCCTGCTCCAGGTTAGATTTTACCACACCGGTTAATGCCTGTAAAGCTTCTACCGATCCTATTGATGTACCTCCGAATTTTAAAACTTTCATCTGTTGTTATACGCTTTAATGATGCTACCAGACCAAATCATAAAAAAAGCGCCTCCGATTTTATGGAAGGCGCTTCATATATTTTGTTTATTTCAAGCCAAAGACTACCTTCCTCTATGCATTAAGCGTAATGGTTGTGGTAATGTTTGTGCCTGTAATAAATCTTTTCATTGCTTAGTTAAGTAACTCTTCTATTTTATGCGCCAAATCTAAGATTTCATTTTGCTAAAAGCAAACATTTTTGAATTTTATCGTTTTTCAGGAAACAAACAAACTTATCTGATTGACTATAATCATTCATCATCAAATTATTATACAACAGACAGCTCTTGCTTTTAATTCTTTTTTTTTAACTTAAACCTTCATCTAACCGAATCACAACATCGCATATGGCTAAATCTACAACAAACAAGCAAGAAGTCATTATCACAGAAGACATTATCCTTAATAAAATATATTATATAAGAGGACAAAAGGTAATGCTAGATACAGATCTAGCAGAACTTTACGGAGTAGAAACTAAACGATTAAAAGAACAAGTGCGCAGAAACATTAATCGCTTCCCTTCTCATTTTATGATGGAGCTTACAAGAGAAGAGTATAATAATGTTTTAAGGTCGCATTTTGCGACCTTAAAACATGGCAGTTATTCAAAGTACCTTCCATTTGCCTTTACAGAACATGGTCTGCTCATGCTTTCTAATGTATTAAGAAGTGAGCAGGCTATTAATATGAGTATTAAAATCATAGACGTTTTTGTTAAAATGCGAGAAATGTTAAACAACAATATAGAACTCAAGCTGGAAATTGAACAGATCAAAAACATCATTTCTTTACAAAACAAAAGACAGGATAATCAGGACAAAAACATAGAATTAGTATTTCAATACTTGGATGAGTTAACAGAAAGGAAAGAGCGGTCTCCACAGGAAAGAAAAAAAATCGGGTATAAAGAATGGTAAGAAAATCTTGCACTACTATTACAACAATAGCACAACTAATTTACCTGAAGACACTCTAAAGCATCTTAGAAAAGAAGAGAAACTTCCTCCCAAATACAAACCCCATTTCTTTTAAAGATATATGGGAATGTCACATCCAACCAGATTGGTTGCCGATATGGAAACGAAACCATAAAACTTATTCTCTGATTAGAATAAGTAAGCATCCAGATCTTTTTTAAGAATATATAATTATAGCATAAAGTTTTAAATACCTCATTTCACTTTTTCAGTATCTTTACCCACAATGCAGGGATTAGTCACAAAATCAACCGGAAGCTGGTATAGCGTAGCTGCTGAGAACGGCGAACATTACGAATGTAGAATTAAAGGAAAGCTAAGAATCAAAGGAATTGTAAGCACCAATCCTGTGGCTGTGGGCGATATTGTGACGTTTGAACTAGAACCCGATCAGGAAACAGGTGTTATCAGTAAAATTGAACCTCGTAAAAATTACATCATTCGTAAATCAATCAACCTATCTAAACAGGCACATATCATTGCTGCCAATATGGATCAGGCATTTCTGGTGGTTACTTTGGCTTCTCCAAGGACTTCTTTGGGTTTTATCGATCGTTTTTTGGTTACTGCAGAAGCTTACCACATCCCGGCAATTCTTATTTTTAACAAATTAGATTTATTCAGTGATGAAGGCCTGGATATTCTGGAAGATTTCATGTCTATTTACGAAAACATTGGCTACGCTTGCTATGCGGTATCAGCAAATGATGGTTTCAATATTGAGATTATTGAAAACCTCCTGAAAGATAAAACGACTCTATTCTCTGGTCATTCCGGTGTTGGAAAATCGAGCTTAATTAACCGGATAATTCCGGATATAGCCATTAAAACCGGAGAAATTTCTGACTGGAGCGACAGCGGAAAACATACTACAACTTTTGCCGAGATGTACAATTTGCCTTTTGGAGGAAAGCTGATTGACACACCGGGCATCAGAGAACTTGGTATTTTCGATATAGACAAAAAACAACTGGCACATTATTTTCCCGAGTTTAGAGAACGTATGCATGATTGCAAATTCAACAATTGCGTACACATTAACGAACCTGGTTGTGCTGTTTTAAAAGCTTTAGATGAAGGCGAAATAGAACCTTCCAGATATGATAGTTATTTGAGTATTTACAACGGAAACGAAACCAGGAATTAAGAAAAACCGGAAGTCCGACGAAATAACTCAGACAACAATAACGAAAATAAATATGAGAGCAGTTATACAACGTGTTTCAGAGGCATCTTGTAAAGTTGAGGGAGAAATTACCGGGGCAATTGAAAACGGTTTTCTGGTATTGTTAGGAATTTCTGAAGAAGATACGGAAGAGGATGTAAAATGGCTGGCCACAAAAATTGCTAATATGCGTATTTTTGGAGATGAGAATGGACTGATGAACAAATCTATTGCAGATATAAAGGGAAGAATACTCCTAATCTCTCAGTTCACATTATTCGCCCAAACAAAAAAGGGAAATCGCCCAAGTTTTATTAAAGCTGCCAAACCCGACAAGGCTATTCCTCTGTATGAAAAAATGATTACAGCGCTTTCTGCTTTAACGGAAACAAAAATAGAAACAGGAATATTTGGTGCCGACATGAAAATTTCGTTAACAAATGACGGCCCTGTAACCATTGTTATGGATACTGCAGATAAAGAAAACCACTGATTTTATTTTGAACTACTATTGGTTAATTAACCAATATAGTTTAGTTCTTAAACCAAACTATCAGGTCAAATAAAAAGCCCCCGTTTAATTCTTCCCGGGAGCTTCGAGTCCAAATTTCAAAAACAACATATCATTATTTGGTTTTACCCCATGCAATCTGTTATTTTTTTATGAAAGGTGCATATAACTCTTTTTCTCCGTCTTTTACTGTAATTATGTAATAACCTACCGGGATAGACAAAACATCTATTTGTTTATCTGACAAACTAACCCCAGCTGCTATTTTTTCGGAAACAACTTTTTCTCCTTTAATGTTTACAATATTTAGCTCAGCTTCTGATGCTAACGAAACTGTATAGTTTAATCGTAAATAATCTGTAGCAGGGTTTGGATACACACTTAATTTCAACTGTTTTTTGTTATCAACGGATATTGTTTTACTATAGGTGTATTTTCCGTCTTCGTCTAACTGCTTTAACCTATAATAGGCTACACCAACTACAGCTTCTTTATCTATAAAACTATAGGAATTTACCCCTGCTCTGTTTTTTGCAGGCACACTAGCTATGGTTTCAAATGATGCTCCATCTGTATTTTTTTCTACCTCAAAGGATTGGGTATTTACTTCATTTACGGTTTCCCAATTTAGAGTTACCTGTCTCGAAGCTTTTTCCTGTTGTGCTGAAAAAGAAATAAAATTTAAAGGCAAAGCACCGTTTCTTATAATTGCAACTGTTGGCGTTGCTCCTGATAAATTTACCGTTATGGTGTACAAACCTTCGGTAGCTGCATTAATATGCCATTTGGGATCGACCCCGCCGTTAAGAAGAAATTGTGCCTCAGTAAGTCCTAAGTCTTGTTCATCTGTCATGGGATGTATCCATTCATACTTCTGATTAAACGTAAGATTAGTTGCAATTTTAAATTCTCCATCACCAGCACCGTCTTTAACTAAATTCCCTGTCCAAGTAAATATTGCAGCATTACCTGGATCAACAGTCATACTGGTTGCATTTTCAACAGGCCATCCCCCCGGAGTTGCGCTACCAACCAAATATAAATTTGGGTAATAATTAAGTTTTTCAAAACTGATAGCCATGGTTTCTACATTTATTATAATCTTGTAGATTCCTTCATCTTCTGTTGCTGTTATTCTCCATGTATTGTCAGCTTCAGGAAACCAGTTTTGTGTAATAATGTGACCGGTATTGCTAATAGCTTGACTTGCAGTTGTTGGTACAATCCAGTCACCAATATTCCAATCAATATCATCTTCTGTATGAAATTTAAAGCTCCCTTGCTTTAAGGGACCTATATAAGTAAAAATTTTAGTATTGGATGGAGATTTCACCATAGCGATTCCTTTTGCATCAGGCCATCCGTAAAAGGTCGCATCTCCAACAATTCCTAAATGACCATAATCTGCCGCTTTTACCTGAAAAGACAGTGCAAAGGGCATTAACAATGCTATAAAAAGTATTTTTTTGTTCATAATGGTATTTTTAATAAATAATTTTAGTTACTAAAAGCTTGTTTAAACAATAATTATAAACAACCTGGTTGTTTTATAATCTGATTAACATTTATATTTCACTTCCCCTCCTTTCTTATTAAAGCTCAAAATAGCTCAACCTCTATAAATTCAAAAAGAGACCTAAAGTGACTGTAAAAACACCAGCCACTTTAAGTCATTTATTTTAATTCATTTCCTTTTTTGACAGGATATAATATTCACCTGGCTGCAGGGTTACCGGATAATTATAGGTAGCATTTACCCTCTGCTTGGTCAGGTAATTAATCCATTCTCCTTGTTCAGGGAAATCAATGGTTGCTGACTGTTGAGTAACATCAAAGTTTCCATATACGACCATTTTATTAGTCGCAGATGTAAGTATAATTTGTTTAATAGCTCCTCCGGTATGCTGAGTTATATAATTTGTTCTGCTAATAACCTCATTACTTGTTTTCATCTTAATAAACTTCGAAAAATTATTGTACAAAGCTTTTCTATTGGTATCTCCAAAGTAATTCCAGAGAATAGGCTTTTCTCCGGTTCTTCCATTTCTATCAATTTCAATATCATAGCCTAACTCTCCAAACTGCCACAACATTTTTGGCCCTGGTACAGCCATTAGAAATGCCATTGCCATTTCTTGTCTTTTTAGTGCTGTTGCTAAGTTTTTGACATTATAAGATCCCGATGTTTTTCCGTATTGCAGGTTTCTGTACATCATCCGTTCCTCGTCATGACTTTCCATATAAGTTACCAAATTCTCAGAAGATGCAAAACCATGCGAAGTGTGAAAAGCTCTGTCAAAACTCGATTCATTTATATGCCCCATTGAGGCCTGACTAAAATTATGATTCAAGTTATTCCATAACATCATACCTTCAGCTGCTAGTTCTTTTTCTTCACTATCTTCTGCAAAATGTTCTAGTATAACATAGAAATCATTTCCTGCAATTGATTTTATATAGTTGTTATAGTCTTTCCAGATGGCTATTCTGCTGGCATCATATTTGGACCATTCACCAACATTAGATCCTGTGTTTTTTTGCGTAAACCCTTTGGATAAATCAAACCTAAAACCATCTATTTTATATTCTTCTATCCAAAACTTCACTACATTTTTCACGAATCTTCTGGTATCCGAACTTTCGTGGTTGAAATCATAACCTACATTATATGGATGTGTAGCGTCTTGATTAAACCATATATTTTGTGCATTAGGTTTGCTGTTAATGGCGTCAAAATACATTTTCACCATCGGAGATTCTCCAAATGAATGGTTTAACACCATATCTATAACCACAGCAATTCCATTTTTATGACAAACATCAATAAACTCTTTTAACGCTTTTTTTGTTCCATAATATTTATCTGCTGCAAAATAGAAGGACGGATTATATCCCCAACTGGAATTACCTTCAAACTCATTAACAGGCATTAATTCAATAGCGTTGATACCTAAATCTTTGAAGTAACCTATCTTTTCAATCAACGCTTCATAATTCCTTTTTTCATGAAAATCGCGAACCAATAGCTCATAAATAACCAAGTCATTTTTTTGAGGTCTTGTAAACGTACCGCTTGTCCATGAAAAATCATCTGCTTTTGTATTAAAGACACTCACTGTTCCTGTGGTTTTACCTGACGGATAACTTTTTAAGTTTGGATATGTTGCGGTTGAAATATATTGATCGTTATACGGATCTAATATTTTTTCGGTATACGGATCTGCTACTGCTATATTTCCGTCTATCTTAAACTGATACCCATATTCTTTATTTAATTCCAGATTATCTAACCGTATCCACCAAAAGTTTCCATCGGGAGTTTTTTTCATAAAATACTCGCTACTTGGGCGCCAGTCATTAAAGTCTCCTATCAAATAAACATTTTGCTTTTTGGGAGCATATAAGGTAATTAATGCCGATGTTCCTCCGTTTAATAAAACAACCCCTTCTTTGGCTTCGATAGGCAGAGCTTCTACAACCACGTCGCTATTAATTACGAAATAAAACACAGCCGAACTGGTTTCAGAACCATCATTTGCCTCCAATATAACTTCATAGTTACCTGCCTGCTCTACCTTATATTTCGCTTGTAAGGTTTCGGAATTGCTTACTGATGTTATTAAGTCTCCGTTTATCTTTAATGAAAGTGTTGCTTTTTTAGAGCTTACTCCATCAATAAGTAGTTCCTGTCCTACATCACTGATTTTTATAATAGGTCTAGGCTCGCTCAAAGGCTCCATTTCTGGATTTAAAAACCTCACATTCAACTTATTGGACTCAAAGAACGGAAGATAAATGTCTGAACCATCCGCATTTCTACCCACGATATCACCGCTTGCATTTTTAAATACCATGGCTAATTTCAGAATAACTTCTCCTGCAGGAACCTGCAAAAATTCTCTTGGATTTAGTTTAAACTCAAATTTAGAGTCTTCTTTTGGAGTTAATCTTGTGTTCTCTACTGCTACTTCCCATCCATTTTTCACATACTTCCAATCTGTATCATTTGTACTTTTATTGGTAATTACTCCAATGTGCACAAACACCTCACTAGCTCCTCTTAAAGCTCCATTACCTTGTTCTAAATCTACAACAAAGGTTAACTCCTCACTCCCTGACGGAAAATGTGGCTCATAGGTTAATAAGGCTTTCTGTTCTACCGGAGAACCTGACTTCGAGTTTTTATCTTCAAAATACTCTCTTGTTAGTTCCTTTTTTGTGCAAGAAATACCTAAAAACAATGGTATTAAAAGCGCATATAAAAATCTATTTTTCATTTTTTATATTTTTTAATTTAAAAACTATTAATCAACCTTTACATCTTTTATATAAAGCACAGAAATGGCTCCTAAAATCATAGCTATTCCAGCAATAACAATAGCATATATAGCCTCTCCGTTGTATATTTCTTTAACTACCAATCCTCCAAAAAAGCCGTTTATTATTTGTGGAAGTGTAATGAAAAAATTAAAAATCCCCATATAAACCCCCATTTTCCTTGCCGGCAAAAAATCGGACAACATTGCATAAGGCATAGATAATATGCTCCCCCAAGCTAAGCCTACGCCTATCATAGAGAATATTAAATGCATAGGATCTTGAATAAAATAGATAGATATTAACCCTGCGCCTCCTGCAAGTAAAGAAACCGCATGAGCTATTTTTTTACTTGTTTTTTTAGCAATAAAAGGCAGCACAATAGCGTATAAAGCAGATACTCCGTTGTATATTCCAAATAAAATACCTACCCAGTTTCCTGCATCTGCAAAATTTACTGATGATGTATCACCTACTTTAACGTTGTATATATGCTGTGAAATTGCCGGAGTTGTAAAAACCCACATTGAAAACAATGCAAACCAAGAAAAAAACTGTACCAGCCCTAACTGTTTCATAGTAGCTGGCATATTAGCAAAGTCTTTAAAAATAGAAAGTATTCCTTCTTTTTTATGTTCGGTATACTCTTCTTGTTCGAATTTAGCCATTTCTTGTGGCGAGTATTCCTTAGTAAAAAACACAGTCCACAAAATGGTAAATATTAATACCGCAGCACCAGTATAAAAAGAATAGACTACATTATCTGGTATATGCCCTTCTGGTGCTGTTTTTGAAATCCCTAAGTATTCTGCAAAAACATAGGGCAACAACGATCCTATTACAGCACCAATACCGATGAGAAAAGTTTGCATAGAAAAACCCGCACTTCTTTGTTCTGTTGGCAATTTATCGGCAACCAAAGCCCTGAAAGGTTCCATTGCTACATTTATAGACGCATCCATAATCATCAATAAACCTGCACCAATAAGCATTGGCGATAAAACAGAGGTAAGTACTGCCGAGTTTGGCATCAATATTAGAGTCATTGCAGTCAAAATTGCGCCAACTAAAAAGAAAGGTCTTCTTCTTCCTAATTTGGTCCAAGTTTGATCGCTATAATAACCTATAATGGGTTGCACAATCATACCTGTTAACGGAGCTGCTAACCAAAACAAAGAAAGATGTCCTACATCGGCACCAAAGGTCTGCAATATGCGTGATGCATTACTGTTCTGAAGAGCCAATCCAAATTGAATCCCCAAAAAGCCAAAACTCATATTAAATATTTGCCAGAAAGAGAGATTTGGTTTTACTATTTTCATAATTCAAACTTTAATAACTGAGCTGATGATGGCTGAACTTTTATGGAAACACCTTCCTGAACTGAATTTATCTCAAAAAAACCACCTTCAAGAATATTCTCGATATTAAGTTTCTTATTTTCATTTCTAAGTAAATAATCGGGTAGTTTTATTTTGACATCAATAGGGTTTCCTCTATTAAAATTAGCAAGAACCAAAACATGTTCTTTTCCAAAAGAACGGAGGTAAGCATATGTTTTTTCTTGTGAATTGGAGATAACCGTTAATTCGGTAAAAGTTCCTTTAACAATTGCCGGCTCTGCCTTAACCAAATTCAACAACCGGCTATAAAAAGCTCTTAAATCTTGCTGTTGAGCAGACAAAGCCTTGCCATCAAAACGCCCTGCATTCATCCACTTTTGATGCTCTGGCACTCCCCAATAATCAAAAATAGTACTTCTTCCGTCTTCGCCTCCATATCCTTCATTTCCTTTACCCGGCTCTCCTACTTCTTGTCCAAAATAAATCATCACCGGACCTCCTGAAATAGTGGCAGAAACCACCATACCGGGCAATGCTAATGTAGGATCTCCGGCAAATCCTTGTGAAGCGATACGCTCTTCATCATGATTTTCTAAAAAACTTAAGAAGCGGCTCTGATATGCTTTTGTTTTAGTTAACGAAAGACGGATATTTTCTACACTTGCTTCTTCTTCATTTTTTATTAATGGCTTTAATGCGTCATACAAACCAACCTTGTCGTACAAATAGTCAAAACATCCTATGGTTAAGTAGTTTTCATAAACATCCGGATTATATGCTTCTGCAATAAAAATGATTTCGGGGTTTACTTCTTTTACCTTTGGAATTACCCAGTTCCAAAATTCTACAGGCACCATTTCGGCCATATCACAACGAAAACCATTTACTCCTTTCCCTACCCAATACACCAAAATATCATGCATTTTTTCCCAAACCGGAGGAATTGGATCAAAATGCGTTTCCCCGTTTTTTTGGTAATCTACCCCATAGTTTAATTTAATGGTTTCATACCAGTCGTCATCCGAAGGTTTTTCTGTAAAAACATTATTCCCTGTTGCTTTTGCCGGTTTTTCCTCAAAAAAACCGTCTCTTTTGTCTCCTTCAAAGCCATCTATACGTTTTTGTTGTGGCACTGCAAAAGAAGTTCCTGGCAAGTAATAAAAATCGTTTTTTGCTGTAAAATTTTTCTTTTTGTCATCATCTTCTCCAAAATCACGAACATGAGCGGGTTTTTTATCAGATTGATAGGTACGCGCCACATGATTAGGGACAAAGTCAATTATTGCTTTTAAACCAGCTTGATGAGTCCTCTGAATAAGTGCTTCAAACTCTTCCATCCTTTGATTTACTTGTACTGCCAAATCGGGAGCTACATCATAATAATCTTTTATGGCATACGGCGAACCTGCTCTTCCTTTTACCACATCCGGATCGTCTGATTTTATATTAAAGTTAGTATAATCCGTCATGGTAGCATGTTCTATAATTCCTGTATACCAAACGTGTGAAATACCTAAGTTTTTCAGTTCGGAAAGTGCTTTGGAAGTGATATCGTTAAATTTACCAACACCATTTTCTTCTTTAGAACCATAATGTTTGTTTGTTTGATTTTGATTACCAAAAAGGCGAACCATCAACTGATAGAGTACAATTTTCTCATCTTTGGCTACAGAATGCCTATGCGAGGTAGTACACGACCATATAATGACTACACCAAACAATACAAGAAAGCATTTTACAAATCTCATATACATTCCTTTTTTAAGGACAAAATTTCTTTTTCGGACTCTGCTTTAATTAACAAAGGAGAGCCGTTAACAAACAGTTTAATATTTTCTATCGAATGGTTTTGAATTATGGTATAATCATGAGCTACTTTCACGTTCAATTTAAATCCTCTAAATAAAATATTAAAAGAGTATGACTCCCATTTTTCGGGAAGCATTGGTTTAAAGTGTAAATAGCCGTCTCTTACTCTCATTCCTGCAAACCCCTCGACAACACTCATCCATGTACCTGCCATAGAAGTAATATGAAGACCGTCTTGAGTATCGTTATTATAATCATCTAAATCTAAACGAGCGGTACGAAGGTAAAACTCATAGGCTCGTTTCTCATCTCCTAACTTTGCCGCTAAAATGGAATGTACACATGGTGAAAGCGAACTCTCATGGATTGTTCTGGCCTCATAAAAATCAAAGTTTCTTCTTAGGGTTTCTTCATCGTAATTATCCTCGAAGAAGTACATTCCTTGCAAAACATCTGCTTGCTTTATAAAACATGAACGCAAAATACGATCCCAACTCCAGTTTTGATGAATAGGATAGTGTTTTGGATCTAAATCCCTAACCATCATTTGCTCTTTATCTAAATAACCATCTTGCTGCAAAACAATACCTAAGTCTTTATCTTCAGGATAGTACATGTTTTCAACAATTTCGTTCCAACGAACCGTTTCTGTTATTTTATCAAAAGTGGTTTTAGCTATTAAAGCACTATAAACATGAGGGGCTTTTTCTTCTACATAGGCTAATGCTTCTGTAGCATAACTAAGACACCATGATGCAATTAGATTTGTATACCAATTATTATTAACATTGTTTTCATATTCATTTGGACCGGTAACTCCTAATATTACAAATCTCTTTTTCTGCTCGCTCCAATTTACACGCTGGCTCCAAAAACGAGCAATAGCAATAAGAACTTCGAGCCCATAGTCAACTAAATAGTCTTTATCTCCCGTATAACGGATATAATTAAAGATGGCATAAGCTATTGCTCCATTGCGATGAATCTCTTCAAAAGTAATTTCCCATTCATTGTGACATTCTTCTCCATTCATCGTCACCATTGGATACAAAGCTGCTCCATTTTTAAAACCTAATTTCTCTGCATTTTCTATGGCTTTTGGCAAATGTCTATACCTGTATATTAACAGGTTACGACTTACTTCCTGCTCTGCAGTAGACAAGTAAAACGGAACGCAGTAAGCTTCTGTATCCCAATAAGTAGATCCGCCATATTTTTCACCGGTAAATCCTTTAGGTCCAATATTTAACCGCACATCTTTACCTGTGTAGGTTTGGTAAAGATGATAAATATTAAATCTGATTGCCTGCTGTGCTTTAGCGTCTCCTTTTATTAAAATGTCACTGGTTTTCCATTTCAAACCCCAAGCATCTGCTTGTTCTTTTAATAACTTGGCAAAACCTTTATCTGCAATATTTTTTAGAGTTCTTTTACATACTTCAACTAAGTTTTCTTTGGAATGGTTTTCTGACGAAATATTAGCTGCATATTTAAATACACTTAACTGGTCTCCGGCTTTAACCGTAATTGTTTGCGAAGAAGCTAGGTACTTCTCTTTTTGGATTTGTTCGAAAGTATTTTCTAAAGCTTTTCCATTTAACACAAGGTAAGTTTCTATTCCTGTACAAACGTCAAACTCTGTTTTATTTGTTCTTAAGGTTAAAATAGCCTGCTGTTTTATTTGTTCCTGATAAACCTGTGTCCAAAATTTATCGCCATAATTGGCATCCTGATTTTTAACATCTCCATCTAATATACTTTTTACATGGATAATTCCATCAAAGTTTTTAGCTGTTATCTGATATTTTAAAGCTCCGCATTCATCATCAACAATGCTGTAAAAACGAGTTGATTTTATTTCCAAAACACATCCGTTATTCAAACGTAATAAGGTTTCTCTTTCCAAATATCCTTCCTTCATATTCAGGATACGTTTAAATGATAAAACTTCTGAAGTGCTTAAATCGACTATTTCATTATTAACCTTAATTTCTAATGCTATCCAATTACAGGCATTTAAAACTTTGGCAAAGTACTCTGGATATCCATTCTTCCACCAACCCACTCTGGTTTTGTCAGGATAATAAATTCCTGCTATATAGTTTCCTTGTAAGGTTTTGCCCGAATAAGTTTCTTCAAAATTGGCTCTTTGTCCCATGCGCCCATTACCAATACTGAATAGGCTTTCTGATATTTTATGATAATCCGGATTAAATCCCTCTTCTATAATATTCCATTCGTCGGTTGTAATATAATCTTTCATACTCGCTGTTCTCTCGTTTATATTTTTGCTATTAATTTATCTGGCGTCCAGTTTTCTAGGTCTGGCGTTACCATATCTGCTCCTGTTAAATTGGATGGAAGTCCTATTCCTACTACTTTCATTGATACTGCTTTAGCGGCGTCTATTCCTGCTTGCGCATCTTCAAAAACCACACATTCTTGTATTTTTACTTTTAAAAGCTGCTGCGCCTTTATAAAAACTTCTGGATCTGGTTTTGATTTTTTCACCAGATTCCCATCAACAATTGCATCAAAAAAATGTGTTATCCCGGTTCTTTTTAAAATAATTTCAGCGTTTTTACTTGCTGATCCTAAGGCTATTTTTATACCCTCTTTTTGTGATAAAACAAGAAAATCATACACACCGGGTAATATTTCATCTGGTGTCATTTTTTCTATCATTTCTATATACCAGGTGTTTTTAATATTCGCTAAGCGATTTAACTCGTTCTCTTCATTTACTTCTTGATTTCCCCACTTTAATATTTTTTTTAGTGAATCTATTCTGCTTATTCCTTTCAGTTCTTCATTTTGTTGCTCGGTAAAGTCAAAACCCAAAGAGTTAGCCAACCTTGACCACGCATTGAAATGGTACTTTGCTGTATCTACCAACACTCCATCTAAATCAAAGATGAACGCTTTGTATAAGTTATCTTCTCTGTCTTTCATTCTTGAAGTAGTTCTAAAATAAGGGCTGCTCCGGCAGGTATCTTTATATTTTCTGTTAAAGAAATCGTGGTGTCTTCTAAAATATTATTGGCATGCTTAGCGCCTTTTATACGTTGTTGAAACCTATCTAAAGGCAGTTCTGACATTTCTTTATTTGAGTTCACTACCAACATTACTGTTTTTGAATCGTCATAACGGAAATACACATATACCCCATCAACAGGTACATACTGCATTAATTTACCATCCTGTAAAGCGGTTGTATTCTTACGGTAGTGAAGCACTTTTTTCAGATGGTTATAAAACTCATTTTCCTCTGCCGTTCTTCCTTTTGCAGTAAATTTATCTACTTTGTCATCAGCCCATCCTCCCGGAAAATCTGAACGTACTAAACCATCAGGATTACTAAAGTTTTTCATTAAAATTTCTGTACCGTAATATATTTGCGGTATTCCTCTGGTTGTTAATAAAATGGAATATGCTGTTTTGAATTTTTGCAGATTCTCCCCTAAAATCGAGTAAGACCTACTCAAGTCGTGATTATCTAAGAAGAGAACATTCTGAGTAGGATCCTGATATACAAAATCTTGCGAAAGAACTGTATAAAGTTGATTAACTCCTGATGTCCACCCAAAGCTACCATTTAGAGTTTCGAAAATAGCGTCTTTAACCTGTACATCAATTACACCGGGCAAAGCGGTTTCTATACCTTGGTTTAATTTATTTCCTCTAGAAAAGAATGCCTGACTAATTACACTATTTACTAACGTTTCTCCAAAAACACTTAGCTTAGGAAACTCTAGGTTCATACGTAAAGCCCATTCACGCATATAATCTAAATTATTATACGGATAAGTATCTAATCTTAACCCGTCTAAACCGGAGTACTCTACCCACCATATAATATGCTGATTAATATAATTTTGCACAAGCTCGTTCTCTTGGTTCAAATCTGGCATAGACTCTACAAACCAACCATTTAGCATTTGTTTTTTATCGATATCTGCGGCATAAGGATCCATTGCCGTTTGATCTTTATAAGTAGTTTGTGTAAAGGTTGGCCATTGGTGCAACCAGTCTTTGAAAGGGAGATCTCTGATTGTCCAGTGCTGGTCTCCAAAATGGTTATGTATAATATCTTTAACTACTTTAATTCCTCTTTTATGACACTCTTCTACAAACTGCTTATACAATTCATTAGTACCAAAACGTGGGTCTACTTTGTAATGATTGGTAATGGCATAACCATGATAAGACGCATTGCCCATGTCATTTTCTAAAACAGGGGTAAGCCATATTGCTGTAAACCCAAGGTCTTTGATATAATCTAATTTGGAAATAAGTCCTTTCAAGTCTCCTCCGTGACGATAATACATAGAGTCTCGGTTTAGCTTTACTTCTCGCATTCCTTTTACTATATCATTTTTAGGATCTCCGTTGGCAAATCTATCAGGCATAATTTGATAAATAACATCTTTGCTATTTACTCCCATGATTCTATTACTAGCATCTGATTTAGCTTCTAACGTATAAGAATACGGTATAGCTTTTTCTCCTTTTTTCACAAACCTTAAAGGAACTATTCCTGGTTTCGCTTCTGATGAAATATCCAGATCTATAAATAGATAATTAGGGTTTTCTACCCGATGTATTTTTTTTACATAAACTCCGGGATAACTTATTTCTACCCCTCTTTCACCAATTTTATTCCCATAAACAGTTAATTGAAGACGGGTATCTTTCATTCCTGTCCACCATGATATAGGTTCTACCCGATCAATTTTTTGGGCAAAAGATAAACTGATAAAAAAAACAAAGAATAATGAGGTTAAACTATACTTACGGATCATTTTACAAGTTTTTTATTAAGAAGTATTCAGAAACAACTGTTATCCAATCTGCTTCTGAATACTCTGAATAATGTTATTTTTTAACTATTGTGTAAGATTTATTTCCGACATCTAAAACAATGTTATAATTCCCGGCAGTAATTGGGATGTCAGCCCCACTATCTTTTAGATCTCCGATTTCTCCGTCCGGATCAGCCCCTAAGTTGATTCCCCAATCATGGTTGTATCTAAACTTAAAATCTCCAGTTAAAAACGTGATATTAATTTCCCACAAGCCTGTTGTATTATTGTATCTCATGTCCGAGTCAACATTCCATCCATCACTGGTAGGATTTGCACTTCCCACCACTCCCCAACTGAATTTTTCTATTTTATAAGTATCGTCATTGGTATTTAATGTAATCTTATAGCTACCTGCTCCCGGAACCTTGAAATTATTCCCTTTTCCTAACTCTGTTTTTCCATTCCCAAGATCTCCATAAATACCATTTTCCCAATCTTTCTTAGTTGTAATTTTAAATTCAAAAGCATCGTCATCAGTAGTATTTGCATTCGGGAAATAAATCACTCCCTCATAAATGCCATTCCCGGTAGCAGATATTAAACTGTCTGCTGTTTCTGGTGTCCATCCTGTAGGATTATCAGCACCTTTTTGATAATGTCCCGGAACATATACACGAAATACTAGCGGGTAAGGTTTTACATTAAGACTTACCTTATTGCTGTAGGTAAGCCCTAGCTTATTGCCTACATAAGACATCAACCTTACTTCTATGTCAGAAAACTCATCTTCCGGTA
Organism: Pseudopedobacter beijingensis; assembly: GCF_042678145.1. Taxonomy (NCBI): domain Bacteria; kingdom Pseudomonadati; phylum Bacteroidota; class Sphingobacteriia; order Sphingobacteriales; family Sphingobacteriaceae; genus Pseudopedobacter; species Pseudopedobacter beijingensis. The sequence continues at coordinate 60,106 of NZ_JBHUDG010000003.1, forward strand.
GGTTTAATTTGAGCAAAATCTGGTTAAATTCTAGACCATTAAACGCTTTTTTCAATTCTTTGGCAGACAAAGTTACCTCTAGAGGTTTGGAAAAATTGTCAGATTTTTCACTAAACTGCAAAACATTAATAACTGCTGCGTTATATCCAAAATCTAGCTGGTTAAAAGTGAATGAGATCACCTCTTGCTCTTCCATAGATTTCTCTAAAACCAACTGATCAGTTGATGCCTTTAATTCTATTTCTCCTTTTGGATTGAGGATAGATTTTTGTTCGTCTTTTTTACAAGCTCCTAATCCTAGCAATACCACGGCAAGGGTTAAGACTTTTATAAATATTTTTCTCATTTTAATCATGATTTAAATCCTTTAGTCTGATTAATAACCAGGATTAGGTGTAATATTTGGATTCGCAATAATTTCACTGGAAGGTATAGGTAATAAAGTTCTAAAAGACTCGATAGCTTTACCTTCTTTCAAGCCCCCTTTCCAAGGCCACAAATAGTTGCTTCCCGTAAATTTCTCAAATCTGATTAGGTCGGTTCTTCTATAGCCTTCAAAATATAACTCTCTGCTTCTTTCGTCTAAAATATCGTCTAGACTTACAGTTGTTAAGTTCCCTGAAGTATTGCCATATGCTCTTTCTCTTACTTTATTGAAATAAATTAAGGCATCTCCTTGTGGTACACCGGTTCCTCCACGTAATATAGCTTCTGCATACATTAAATAAACATCGGCTAGTCTCATTAGCGGAAAATCTAGTGAGCTAAACGTCCCATCATGAGAAGCACCTGCAGTGCCTGTAGAACTCATGTTTTTAAATTTAGTTATTGCTAAGCCATCGGTAAAGAGGCTGTACTCTTCATTATCTGCTTTATCTCCGTAAAACATAGCTCGCTTGTCGGCCGTATTAAATAATGTAGGCAATAGGCTTACTGCTCTATTTCCTCCCCAACCGCCACTTGGTACACCATAGCTTCCGGGATTCATATCGGCATTAATTAAGGAGTTAATAATGAAGGTAGTTCCACCGAAATTTTGGGATTTCTCTCCATCATAATTTATCGTAAAAATTATCTCGGATTTACTGGTTACATTATTATCTATTAAAAACAAGTTTTTATATATAGGTGCTAATTGGTAACCCGCATCAATTACTTTTTTTGCATAGGTTACGGCTTCGGTGTATTTTCCTTTTCCTTTGCCCAAATAAACTTCTGCATTAAGATATAGCTTTGCCAATAAGGTCCAAGCAACGGCTTTATCTGCTCTTCCGTATTCATTGGTTTTCGGATCGGCCAATTCATTCTGAATTTCTAAAAGTTCACTTTCTATGTAGGCAAATAAATCTGCTCTAAAAATTTGTTTGGGTGCATTTTTACTAATTACATTGTCTTCTGTCACAAATATCGGGTTGCCAAATAAATCTATCAATATCCAATACTGGTAGGCTCTTAAAAATCTTGCTTCTGTTCTGAATTGGGCAATTTTCTCTCTATCTGCAGCGGGTATATTTCTACTGTTTAGTTTGGCTTCGGTAGACTCTCTTAAGAACTCGTTGGCTAACGTAATTTGATAAATACTACGGGCATATAAACCTTTAATCATCACATTGTCCGATGCGGGCATACCGAAGTTCATATCTGGTATACCTGGGTCATTCCATGCACACAAAGTTTCGTCAGAAGTTAACTGCTGAATATTCCAATACAATCTCAGAAAATCAGACTGTCCAGCATCTATCCCACCTAAATCCCCTGAACCTGCTCCGCCTCCACCCGTTAAAGCAAAACTTGCATATATTTTAACGAAAGCTCTTTTGTAACCATCCAAATCTTTATACACTTCGTCTGCTGTAATATCATTAGTTGGTTTCAGATTTAGAAGATCTTTATTACATGATGTTAAACCTAACATCACTAGACCTATCGATAATATTTTTATTAACCTTTTCATCTTTCAATTTTTTAAGTTTTAGAACTGAAAATTTACACCTAGAGTAAATGTTCTCGGACGCGGATACAGGGTATAATCTATACCTGTGAAATTCTCGGGATCAACTCCTTTGTATTTAGAAATAACGAATACATTCTGACAATTGGCTGCTACAGAAAGGTTACTGTTTATTCCTTTAATAAGGCTACCAAAAGCATAGGAAACCCCTAAGTTGTCCATCTTTAAGAAAGATGCATTTTTCACATAATAATCGCTATTGTATTGATTTACTGTGAAATTGGTATTATACACATCTGTACCTGCGTTGTTTATATTTCCACTTGGGCTAATAATATTTCTCTTTGTACCTAAGTTTGATCCAATGTTATCGTATATATAATTTCCAATATTAGCTCTTAACACTGTAGTAAATGTTAGCTTATTTACAGTTAATGAGGTATTAAATCCTAAAATACATTTAGGAACGGGCGACTTGTACAAATACATATCATTGGTATTAATAATACCGTCACCATTTAAATCTTCATACAGTCCTTCTAAAGGCTTTCCGTTAGTATCATAAACTTGCTTATAAACATAAAAAGCGAAAGGAGAATAACCTACAGAGTGGTACTGAATGCTGTTACCCGTTCCTCCGGTAGCATTTCTCGCCGATTGTGGTACCGTATTATCACCTACCAAACTCAAATTAGTTACTTTATTATCGTTATATGCTCCATTTACTCCTACATTCCAAGTAAGGTTGTTTTTCTTTATGGCTTCGAAATTAAGATTAACTTCAATTCCTTTGTTTTCCATATTGCCCACATTGGTCAATATCTGATTGTTAAAATTGGTACCAACAGGAATTTCTACAACAGCAAGCAGGTCTTTTGTCTTTTTAATATAAGCATCAATACTTCCTGTTATCCTATTGTCTAGAAAGCCATAGTCTATTCCCGCGTTATATGTTTGTGTTGTTTCCCATTTTAACTCTGCATCGTAAGAAATAGGTGTATAAGTCTGGTAAAATGTATCCCCAATTTGATACTGGCTTTCCCCGGTTGTTAAATAATAGTTTGGTATATAGGAATAATTTGCAATTCCATCTTTATTTCCGGTTTCGCCATAGCTCAGTCTCAATTTCAAGTCAGAAATTGAAGATTGTCCTTGTAAGAATCCTTCCTGATTTATTCTCCAGGTAAATGCCGCTGACGGGAAATACCCCCAACGACTGTCTTCACTAAACTTTGATGAACCATCAGCTCTTAATGTACCTGAAACAATGTACTTATTACTTAGTGTATAAATTAAACGTCCATAATAAGACAACAACCTATTTTGAGGTACATCAAAATCAAAATTAGGCGTACTTAATATACCTCCTAAAGCATTAAAAGATTTGTAATTATAAAAAGTTGACTTATTATCATAATATCCATACCCAACAACTGCGTTAATATTGCTGTTTATTTCTTTAATGTCTTTAGTATAATTCAAATAGCCTTCTACAAAATAATTATCTAATTTATTACCGTAATCCTGATAAAAGCCTCTGGTTGAATAGTTAGATGCAGCATGCTCTGATATTTTTGTATATCCTTTCCCTTTTGCAACATCATAGCCAAAATTAAAGTTCACATGTAACTCTGGCAGAAAGTGAAGACTATAATCTAACTGAAGATTTCCGAAACTTCTTTGAGTTTTACCTATGTTTTCTCTTTGCTCTAATAATCCTAATGGGTTTCTTGGTGTATTAGGATTGGGGACATTTCCGGATAACCATTCAAAATAATCCCCGAAACCGTTCCCGATACTTAATACAGGCTGTGTAGGGTCGAAAGAAATAGCAGCCCCCATAGCACCATGATCTCCAAAATGTGATTTGCTTAAAGAGCCTTTAACATTTAAATCTATTTTTAAATGTTGATCAAAAAGTTTGGGTGACAAATTCAAACCAGCAACTCCTCTTTGCATATTGTCAGTCAATAATACCCCATTTTGATTAATATAACCAGTGGAGATTCTATAAGGAATAGTTTTTATACTTCCAGATATACTTAAATTATTGTCTGTTGTAAAAGCTTCTCTGAATATAATATCTTGCCAATCTGTATTGTGATTTCCTAAAAGCTCTATCTGATTAATAGTTCCATTAGTATGAACATATTCCCTTATCTGATCTGAACTTAAGATATCTACTTTTTTGGCTATTGTAGCTATAGAATTGTTGGTACTAAAATTCACCTGTGGCTTTCCGTTACTTCCTTTTTTAGTGGTTATTAAAATAACACCGTTAGAAGCTCTAGAACCATAAATTGCAGTTGCATTTGCATCTTTTAGAATGGTAAAAGTCTCTATATCATTAGGGTTAATTAATGATAAAACATTAGATACACCTTTAATCTCGTCTCCGCTTAACGGATTACCATCCACAACTATTAACGGATCATTGCTCGCATTTAATGATGCCCCTCCTCTTATTCTAATTGTAGCACTAGCTCCTGGATTTCCACCGTTACTAGTGATAGATACTCCCGCTACCTTTCCCTGAATCAGTTGATCGGGTGTAGTAATGGTTCCTTTTTGGAAATCTTTAGAAGACACTGTTGAAACAGATCCTGTTAAGTCTTTTCTATTAACAGATCCATACCCAATTACTACTACTTCCTCCAAGCTTTTATTATTAGGTAATAACTCAAAGTCCAGTTTCAAAGGCTGATTACTTACCATACCTTTTTTAGTCATTGAATTATATCCTACAAATCGAGCAGTAACGGAAACGTTCCCGAAAACCACACTATTAATTTTATAATTACCATCGGCATCCGTTTGGGTTGCTTTTCCTGAACCTTCAACAATTATAGTAGCGCCAGGCAAAGGTAGATCATGTTCGTCTAGCACTTTTCCTATTATACTCCCTGTCTGTGCCATAGCAAAGAATGTACTTAGGAATAAAAAAAACGAACTTAGTCCACAAATTTTTAAGTAAAAAATTTTCATTTTAATTTGTTTATTATTGGTGATAACTAGTTTGTTACTGTATTAACATCAGCTCGTCTAATTTAGTGCTTTAATTATATTTTCAAAAATATTTTCAAAAATATTTAACAAAAACAAAACAAAAACACACTAATAAATACACAAATCACTGAAAATAAGACACATAAATAAAATTTATAAATTAAAAAATACACCAACAAAACCTCACACAATCGGGAACGGTTCCGTTTTTTTGAAATATTTAATATGTATAAATATGTTTTTTCTTCTCATTTTTCTCAAAATGCATGATTTTATTTTGAACTAGCATCTCAAACATCAGTCGATTTTCTCTTAAAAATCTCGGAGTTTAATACAATATTCTTATTCTTCAATTCTTGTATATTTTTCTTCTTTTCCAGCAATTCAAAAAGCAGACTTACTGCCTGATGACCCAAATCAAAGGCGGGTTGAGTAACTGTTGATAAAGCAGGATTTAATAATGTTGCAATTTCTAAACTAGAAAAACTAATTATCTTTAAATCTTTAGGAATTGATATTCCTAATTCATAACAAGAATAATAAGTAGCAAAAGCTAATCGTTCAACTGAAGCAAAAACTCCGTCAGGTTTTTCCTCAGCTAAAAATTCCAACAAAATCCGCCGATTTAACTCCAATGTATTACAGCAATCAACAATCAGGTGATCATTCATTGGAATATGATACTTCTTTAAGGCATCCATATAACCATTCATTCTTGTTTTACCTATAGACATCTTCTTATTGACAACCAGATAAGCTATTCTACGGCACCCTCGCTCTATTAAATGCTCGGTAGCTAAAAAACTACTTTCATAATCATTAGTAGTTACTTTAGGAGCCTTAACATCTTCATAAACTCTATCGAAAAAAACAATAGGTAGTCTCTGTTGATTAATTTTCTTCAAATACTGATGTTTTCTGCCCTCTCCAGAAACAGACATGATAATTCCGTCTGCTCTTCCATTACTTAAATGAGAAATGTAAGCAGCTTCCTTTTCGGCATCATCATCGGTTACATATATCAATATATGATATCCTTTTTGTTTGGCATAACCTTCTATCGCATGTATAGCCTGAGAGAAAAAGTTGTTGGCTATTTCCGGAACAATAACGGCAATAGTTTTACTTTTTTGCTCTCTCATATTACTTGCCAGATGATTAGGTTGATAGTTCAACTTCTCTGCCATGTCTAGAATTCGCTTTTTTGTTTTCTCACTGATATCTGAGTGACCTCTAAAAGCTCTAGATATTGTAGACTTCGAAAGATTTAACTTTGCTGCTAATTGTTTAATATTAATGGTATCCATTTTATCACTAAAAAATCAGGATTATTGTCGATAAATATAAAAATAAGCTACTATATATACTTTTTAATTTTGCTAATGATAAGCTAGAACGATATAAAACATAAAACCCTATTACCAAAGAACAATTAATAATATTCACTTCAAAAAACAAGAATTGACATTGATAAAGGAAAAATAAACCAAGATAACTTACACAGACGAATATTCACCGCAAAACCTCATTACAAACAACTTAAACAGGACTAAAACCACAAATACTTACTCATCACTTACTAACATATAATCCAAATCAATTACCATTTACCAATCAAGATTTTATTCATTGCCATTTTATAAAAGCCCTTTTTAAGACATATCCTACTAGCTTATTTAAGCTTCGCAAATATCTTAAAAAGAATAGTAGTATTATACTATAATAACAAAAACCTAACAATGCAGTTTTTGTTGAGAGTAAAAAACCAGAAATCTTTGATAGTAAAAAATTTAATTTTATCACCAGAAATAAATTCGATTTCTATTATTATACAAACAACTGTTGTTTGTATAATAATAGTTTACATAGAAAGGTTTTCCAAAACTCTCTAATCATTATAATTTTTCATGATATTAGCTATATTAAATTCGTATTATGACTATAAAAGAAGCACAAGAACTGGTAGACAAATGGATAAACACTACCGGAATAAGATATTTTAACGAGTTAACAAATACGGCTATTCTTATGGAGGAAGTGGGCGAGGTGGCCCGTATCATGTCCAGAAAATACGGAGAACAATCTTTTAAAGAATCTGATAAAAAAGTGGATTTAGGAGATGAGATGGCTGATGTTCTATTTGTTCTTATTTGTCTTGCCAACCAAACAGGAATAGATTTAACCGATGCCTTAGAAAAGAACCTGGATAAGAAATCTATCCGGGATGCGGAAAGGCATAAAAACAACGAAAAATTAAAGTAATTAGGATACATTTTAACAAACCAATTATAAACCGCTTATTTTTTGTAATAAATCGATAAAATCTATCTGAATTATTTTCATATCCCCGCTTTGGCTATCCATTAAGTAGTTCAAAAAACATAGAGACAAAGTGCATAAAGGTTACCTTTTTCATAGTTGAGGTATTTAGGTTAAAATACGTCTATGAAAACAATACTCTCTGCACTTTTTATATTTCTGCTTTATTCTTGCAGCACCCCTTCTGCTACCTCATCATCAGAAGACAGGATGGTAGAGTCTGAGGCTTTATTAGCTACACCTCCCACACCGACTGAAAGCAACACCCAAACAGTAGATTCTGCTTTAAAGATGATCAAAACAGCAGATATTTCATTTGAATCGGATAACAGTTTGTCTGCCGTTCAGAAAGTAAATGAGCTACTAAAAAATTTAGGTGGTTATACCGAACAGGAAGATAATAGTTCTAGTGGTAGTTATCAATATACCACACTAAAGTGTCGTGTTCCGGCGGTAAAGTTTGAGGCTTTCATTGATCAACTGGAAGGTGTTCCAGGTAAAATGACCGGAAAAAGCATTCAGAGAAAGGATGTTACCAGAGAATATGTAGAAACAGAGACTTCTATAAATGCACAAAAAGCATTATTGAACAGGTATGTGCAGTTGCTTGCCAAGGCTACAAAGATGAGCGATATGCTGGAGATAGAGAATAAACTGAGCGAGCTAAAAACGACGATTGATATTTCGGAGAACAGCTTTAACACGTTAAAAAAACAAATCAGATATAGTGAGGTTCAAATCCATATTACTTCTGCCAACAGCGAAATTGTAAAACCTTCTTTCGGGAAGGATCTAAAAAATGCTTTTGCGAATGGCATAAGTATTTTCAAAAATCTGGTACTGGGGTTAATTACCTTATGGCCTCTTTGGATTTTAGCTATAATAGCTATTGTTTTTTTCAGAAATTATCGTCAAAAACAAAAGGCAAAGAAGCAATTATAAGGCCTACAAAGAATACATCATTGATTTTGCAAACACGTAAAAATGGGTTCCACGTGAAATTCATCAGGAACAGGAATTTATCAATAAGAACTTAAGCCTTTTACTTATTGGGGCAATTTAGGGAAGTGGTCCATTTCCCTAAATTGTCTGATATGAAACGGTAATAATGATACTTTGTTTATTTAAAACCCCTAACTTGCATATCCAACAAATAAACACCTTTTCCTGCTGTGATAAATAGCTTTTCTCTCTTTCTACCATAAAAACTCAGGTTAGTGGTTTTAGGTTCGGGGACTGGAATATGTGCTATTTGTTGCCCGGTTCTATCAAACACCACAATATCTTTCCCTGTGGTATACACATTTCCTTTTGTATCAATTGTCATTCCATCCGAACCTTTGTTAACAAACAATGTTCGTTCTGACAGACTTCCGTCTGATAAAATTGTGTATTTATAGGTTTTATTGTCTCCTATATCGGCTACGTATAAAATATTTCCTGTTGGAAAGCCTATTATTCCGTTAGGTCGCACAAAATTAGAATCGAGTAAAACCGCTTCGGAAGCCCCTTTATAAAGCACATATAAACCACTAACAGATAATGCTGTTTGTGTACGAGTCCAATAGCTTCTTTTGTAATAGGGATCTGTAAAATAGACATGTCCAGCAGCACTTACCCAAACATCGTTAGGCCCATTATAAAGCTTTCCGTTGATATTATCCGAAAGCACCACTTTTTGTTTGTTCTTACCTATAGACCAAAGCTGGTTGTTTTCATCGGCACAGGCCAGCAGGTTTCCTTTGGAATCAAAAAACATTCCGTTAGATCGTCCTGCACTATCCATAAACAGAGACAAATTCCCTTTAATGTCATATTTCCAAATTTTATTATTGGGCTGATCTGTAAAAAAGACATTCCCTTTTTTATCTACTGCGGGACCTTCTGAGAAAGAAAAACTACGGGCTATTAAGATTGGCTTAACTCCATCTTTTACTATAGAAGAAACCTGACAATAACTTTCTCCAATTTGTATCATCGAGAAAAGTAAAACGGCAAGTTTCTTCCAAGATGTTTTCATGTTTTTACATTTTAACCAATTTATCTCCTACTAAGACAGGAATTACATTGGTTAGGTTGTGATTTAAACAAAATGCAATATCTTTCTCCAGATTTAGCTTCTGCATTCTTTTTCCGTGTGATGCTTTTGAGGTATAACCGCTTAAATCATCTTTGGCTTGCAGATATAGATCTTCTGCAGCATAAGCAGAATCATCATATTCAAAATTATCTAAACCCATTTGAGTAACAACAGCTCCTGCAAACAAGGTGTCTTCCAGATTGAATTTGTTTTTCCATCCGGCACATAATAACAGGACATCCTTATCCTGCTTTTGCAAGTAATTACAAATGGCATCCAAATTTAAAAACGAACCAACAATAACCTGATAGGCTGTTTTTCTTGACTCGGAAATGGCATAGGTTCCATTTGTAGTTGTTAAAACAATGGTTTTTCCTTTTACTTTATCTTCTGTATACGCAAAAGGTGAGTTCCCAAAATCAAACCCCTCTACTACTTTACCATCTCTTTCTGCGGCTAATAAACAATCTGTCTGCTGATAGTTGAGACAGTCCTCTACCTTGGCTACCGGAATAATAGCTTCTGCTCCGTTAGCTATTCCATAACAGATAGAACTTGTTGCCCTAAAAATATCTATGACAACAACTATTGAGTTTTCTATATCATAAAGAGGGAGCAAAACGGGAGTTAAACAGACCTCTATCTTTCTCTTATTCATGCGTATTGTAGGGCTCAAAAGAAGAACTCAGGATTTAAAAGTTCAGCGGATTATTACGTTTACACCTCTCCGGATACTTTTATATTTCTGGTTTTCCTGTAAATATTTTTATTATCCTTTATAAAATGGTGGTTTTACCACTTTAGCTTTAATCTTTTTATCTCTGATATTGATAAACACTTCTGTCCCTTCTTTACCGAAAGGTCTTTCTATATAACCTAAGCCAATAGCTTTTTGTAATGATGGTGATTGTGTTCCTGATGTTACTTCTCCTATTGTTCTGCCTTCTCCATCTACAATTTCGTAACCATGACGTGGAATCCCTCTGTCTATCATCTCAAAGCCTACCAGTTTTCTTGTTACACCATTTTCCTTTTTCTGTTTTAGGGTTTCTGAGTTAACAAAGTCTTTACTAAATTTAGTTACCCAACCTAAACCCGCTTCTATTGGACAGGTGTTTTCATCAATATCATTGCCATATAAACAGAATCCCATTTCTAAACGCAGGGTATCCCGGGCACCTAAACCTATTGGCTGAATGCCGTAAACTTTTCCTGCTTCAAATATTGCGTCCCATATTTTTTCTGAGTGCACTGTGTCAAAATATATTTCAAAACCACCGGCTCCGGTATAACCTGTAGCAGAAATTAAAACATTCTCGATTCCGGCAAATACTCCTTTTTTAAAAGTATAGTATTCCATACTGGAAAGTTCGATATCTGTTAATGGATTTAATGCCTTTGCTGCATCGGGCCCCTGAACAGCTAAAAGAGAAGTGCGCTCCGAAATGTTGATTAACTCAACATGATCAGTATTGTGCTTATTTATCCAGTCCCAATCTTTTTCTATGTTTGAGGCATTCACTACCAACATATATGTTTTTTCGTCTATACGATAAACCAGTAAGTCATCTATCACTCCTCCATCTTCATTTGGGAAATATGAATACTGTATTTTTCCATCAAATAGCTTTGATGCATCATTAGCACTCACCCTTTGGATCAAGTCCAAAGCTTTTTCTCCCTTAATAATAAATTCGCCCATGTGACTTACATCGAAAACACCGACGCTTTTCCTTACGGTTTCGTGTTCGGTATTGATTCCGGAATATTGAACGGGCATATTAAAACCCGCAAAGGGCACCATTTTGGCTCCTAAAGCGATGTGCTTTTCTGTTAACGCAGTATTCTTCATGATAAAACCAGAGACTTATCTTTTATACGATAAAATCTGCCGCGAAATTAAGAAAAAAACATCAAGCCTTGTTATTACAAGTATTTTCGAAGATAGTTAACATCTTTCTGCACTCTTTTTCTATATCATGCTGTTGTGTCACCAATAACCTGGCTTCTGCGCCTATCCGTTTAATAAGTGTTTTATCTGTAAAACACCTGAGAATTTGTTTGTAAAAATCATCTGTTTTATCTGCAATCAAAATATTTTTATCATGCAAATAATTAATTCCTTCTGCAGCAATTGAGGTAGCAATAACACACTTACCTAAAGCCATTGCTTCAATGATTTTTACCCGCATTCCTCCCCCGGCAAATAAGGGAACAACAAAAACATGCTGTTTAGCAATAAACTCCAGTGCGTTTTCAACCTCCCCTTCCAGAATATAGCCGGGCTGATTATTCAACTGAAACTCTACCGGCATTTTCTTTCCTGCCAAATGAAACTTTATGCCCGAGCGCAGTTCCTGTAATTGTGGCCATACCTGATCTAAGAACCACCTAAGTCCTTCTATATTTGGACGCCAATCCATAGAACCAATATAACCAACACTTTTATGCGGCGTTAAAGCTGTTGTCGTCACATACTCAGTAAGATCTAATGCGACGGGAATAGTAAGCACTTTTTGAGTGCAGCCCATACTTCTAAAAAAATGTTCGTCTGCCGAACTGATGGCCAATAAGACATCAAAACGGTTAATCACTCCGGTTTCAAAGAGATGCAACCTCTTACTAAGTAAATTTAAATAAATACGCCTTGGTAAAAAGCTTTCTTTTAAAGCCAGTCTTTTCCATACCTTAGATTCTATATTATGCGATCTAAAAAATAGCTTCGCTGCTGTATTAGACTGTACAACATCTATATAAGAGGCTACCTGTAAACCTTCAAATAACACAACATCAAAACTTTCGTTTTTTAATAACTGCGCCAGTTTATTGGCGCAATATGTTTCAAAATAACGGCTAACATTATATGACTTATTGGTAAACAGATTAAAAAAAGCAGCTTTGGCATTGACCCGATCATCGACACTATAGGTATAAAAATTAATTTGTCTGAACACTTCATCGTCTATAGAGTTGGTGTAAACAAAATGTTTGGTCGGATTCAAACTAAAGAGAGTTATCTGACATCCTTGCCGCAATAATTCTCTCATCGTATTGTAAATTACAATCGAATATCCTCCTTTTCGGGGGAAAGGAACTCTATTGCTAAGGATTAAAACTCTCATAAATTATGTATTAAAAATACTTAATTGCGGATCGCTTATTCTAAATGTCTTTCTGTGATAAATACTTATTCCATGCTCTTTAACTGCAATACGGTGTTTAGAAGTTGGATAGCCTTTATTCTTAATCCAATCATATTGAGGAAACTCTGCATGCAAAGCTTCCATATACTCATCTCTATATGTTTTTGCCAGCACCGAAGCGGCAGCTATAGAGAAATACTTTCCATCTCCCTTTACCACACACTGATGATTAATCTCCTGGTAAGGCTTAAATCTGTTTCCGTCTATAATGACAAACTCTGGTCTTAATGATAATTGATCTAACGCTCTGTGCATAGCCAAAAAAGAGGCATTAAGGATATTTATCTGATCTATCTCTTGATGATCTACCGAGGCTACAGCATAACTTAAAGCACTTTTTTCAATCTCATCTCTCAGCTTTTTCCTTTCCTTTTCAGACAATTGCTTAGAATCATTCAACAGATCATGAGAAAAGTCTTTAGGCAGAACAACCGCAGCCGCAAACACAGGTCCGGCTAAACAGCCCCGACCCGCCTCATCGCACCCTGCTTCTATTAATTCTGATTGAAAAAAAGGTAATAACATTTTGTATTTATAAGTGATGTAAAGTTTCTAAGTTAATTAATCATTTCTATTTTCTTTATCCCACTTTATATATTTCAATACGTAAACATATTCATATACCGAAACAAACCGTATCCAAAAAAACATAAATAACTAATTATCAATAATATAAAACAAAAACAAACTTATTTATAATTATTCTAAATAATTTTTTGGATAATAAAAAAGATACTCTATTTTTGCCTTATCTATAATTAATCTAAATAAAATATAGAATGAAATTTAGAAAGATCAATAATTGGTTACATTTATGGTTAGGGCTTATATCAGGTGTTATTGTTTTTATAGTATGCATTACCGGTTGCATTTGGGTATTTAACGAAGAAATAACTGCATATTTTATAGAACCAGAAACCAGAATAGAAATCCAAAACAAACCCGTAATCTCCCCTTCTACAATACAAGAAATTTCAAAAAAAGAGTTCCCGGACATGAAACTCTCCTATGCCAATTACCAATTGGGCCGTACAGTAAATGTTGGTTTAGGAGAACGAAGAAAAGGAGGTGCTACATTAAAACTAAACCCATACACTGGAGAAATTATAAGTAAAAAAGTGCGAGAAAAAGGTCAAACAGATTTTTTTAGATTTATATTAAATGGACATCGTTTTTTGTGGTTACCCTATGAGATTGGACGTCCCGTGGTTAATTATGCCACACTGGTATTTGTAATTCTTTTAATAACAGGATTGGTTTGGTGGTACCCTAAAAAGTGGAATAAAAGCACCCGTGATAAAAGTTTTAAGATAAAGTGGGGAGCTTCTTTTAAACGTGTGAATTTAGACCTTCATAATGTTTTAGGATTTTATTCTCTTTTATTTTTACTGGCAATAGCCCTGACGGGAATGGTCTGGGGTATAAAATGGTATAGCGAAGGCTTATACTGGGCAACTTCTGGCGGTCAAAGTTTAAAAGAATTTAAAAGACTTGAATCAGACTCCTTACAGGCTAACAAGTTCTACACACCAGAACAAGCGATAGATTTGGCATTCAATAAAGTCATCAGTGAAAACCCCAAATCAGAGGGTTTTTATTATAGCTTTCCGGACACTTCCAAATCAAAATCTATAATAAGTATTACCATTTATCCTACAAGCGGCCAATTCTACAACAACCGTAATTATAAATTCGATCAACATACCCTAAAAGAACTTAAAGGAGACCATCCAGTATATGATTCTTCTTACGAGGAAGCCGGTTTCGGTGGAAAACTAAGAAAAATGAATTATGATATTCACGTAGGAAGTATCCTGGGATTCCCCGGAAAAGTACTTGCATTTTTATCCACATTAATAGGGGCGTCACTTCCTATAACTGGTTTTTTAATATGGTGGGGAAGAAAATTTGGTAAAAACAACAAGAAAAGCAAAAAAAAGAGGTTGACAGAAAACAATCAGACTGAGACAACGGATGCAAAACCTTTTGTTCCTCAAACAAGAAAGAAAAGAGAACCCGTTCTGGAAAACTTACTTATACAAACAGAAGAAACTAAATCACAATAAAAATAAAATAACAAACATGAAAACCTGTAAACTATTGATTATTACAATACTCATCACTTTTAGTGCAAACAAGTTGTTTGCACATGCCCTATGGATAGAGACCAACACCGTGGGAAAGAATGGACTAAACCATGAGGTAAAAATATTCTATGGAGAATATGCAACTAATGAAAAAGAGAAGACACAAAAATGGTATTCTGATGTAAAAGAATTCTCTTTATGGCTTAGTGCTCCCGGAAAGGAAAAGATTAAATTAAATACTACGGACAAAGAAGACCATTTCTCCGCTCATTTTACACCAGAAAAAGATGGAGTATATACGCTTACCGTGGTACATGAGGCAAAAGACCTTGGGGGAACTACAAAATATGAGTTCTCATCATTAGCCGCTGTTACTGTAGGAAAAAACGCTACTATAAACTTAGATGAGGTTTCTAATCCGTTGAAGATAAGCACTAATGAAACAAAAGTTTATAAAACAACTTCAAACGTACAAGTAAAAGTTATCTTAAATGGTAAGCCTCTGGTTAATAAACAAGTATCTGTATTTTCACCTGAAGGATGGAGCAAAGAATTTATTACCGACACTAACGGAATGATAAACTTCAATCCAATCTGGCCGGGAAGATATGTAATAGAAGCCAGTAATTTTGTCAAAAACAGTGGAGAACATAATGGCAAAGAATACAAAGCCGAATGGCAAGGGGCTACTTATAGTTTTGAAGTGTCTAAATAATTAAGAAACTAAGTCCTGCTTACCCGGCTCGGTCGGTTTGAGCTATGGGTAAGGCAGGCACAAATTCTTTCGAATTCTGTAAAAGCGGCAACTTTTACAGGATTTAAAGAGAGCCGTACAGCGGCAACTGTACGGCTCATACCCTCGCGAGAGGGAAACTTCTAACGTTCAAATTAAAAGTAAATGCAAATTAGAAAATTTTTGCTGATCGGGGCACTATTGCTCACTAATTTATTCTACTCTTTTGCCCAAAACTCAAAATCGAGTATCAACGGAAAAATCACAGATGAAAATGGAGAACCTATACCAGGAGCTCTTGTTAAAATCTTAAATACTTCTTTAAGTACAACATCGGATCTAAACGGAAATTTCAATTTGAAGAATATTCCGTCAGGGAAACAGACTGTACAAGCATCATCAGTGGGAATGACAACTGCTTCTAAAGAGGTATCTCTAAAACCAGCAGAAAATTACCCACTCAACTTCAAGATGATTACAAACGTTCAGCAGATGGAAACGGTTTCTGTTATCGGAAGATCTGCCGTTCAGGATGTAAACAGACAAGCTTATAACGTAATTGCTATTGATGCCAAAAAACTTCATAATACCACATTAGATATTTCTCATGCCTTAGACAGAGTCTCTGGAATTAGAGTTAGAGAATCTGGAGGTGTGGGGTCGCGAATAGACTTTGCTATGAATGGTTTCAACGGAAGACAGGTAAAGTTCTTCATTGACGGAGTACCTATGGAAAATTTCGGCTCATCATTTCAGATCAATAACATCCCCATTAACCTGGCAGAAAGAGTTGAAGTTTATAAAGGTGTTGTACCTATTTGGCTAGGTTCTGACGCATTAGGCGGAGCGGTTAATATTGTTACGGATAGCTCTCCAAGAACTTATGCTGATGCCGCTTATTCTTTTGGGTCTTTTAATACTCATCGTAGTTCTGTAAATGCCGGAATTATAACAAAAAAAGGTATAACATTCCAGGTAAATGCATTTCAAAATTACTCCGACAATAATTATTGGGTCACGGTAGAAACATCAGATCTCTATACTGGCAAATATTATCC
Organism: Pseudopedobacter beijingensis; assembly: GCF_042678145.1. Taxonomy (NCBI): domain Bacteria; kingdom Pseudomonadati; phylum Bacteroidota; class Sphingobacteriia; order Sphingobacteriales; family Sphingobacteriaceae; genus Pseudopedobacter; species Pseudopedobacter beijingensis. The sequence continues at coordinate 76,543 of NZ_JBHUDG010000003.1, forward strand.
AGAAGTTAGGGTGAGAAGATTTCATGATAATTATCATAACGAAACAGTTATTGCAAATATTGGAGTTGTTAATAAAAAGTATGCAGACAAACTAACTTTTGGTATAACAGCTGGCCAAAATAAAGCCGATATACAAACTGGTGCCCGCATGAAAGTGGTTTATGGATCTTGGTTTAGAGAAGGTAATACCATTATTCCACAAATGAAGTATCAAAAAAATGATCTTTTTCTAAAAAACCTAAATTTTAATATGAGTGCCAATTATAATCTGGGTCATGAACAGAATATAGATACAGTAAATATTAAATATAATTGGCTTGGCGAAACTAAACCCGGACCTGTAGGGGTTGCTGGTGGAGAACAAACCAGACAGCTTTATAAATTTAGAAACAACAATGGTTTAGCAACAGCAAATCTGTCATATAAAATTGCAGATTCTCATGCGATTATGCTAAACAACGTTACCAATTTTTTTAACAGAAAAGGGTGGGATGCATTATCTCCAGAAAGCGAAGCCAATGAGCAACCGAGAATATCTTCAAAAAATATTACCGGACTAGGTTATAGATTTCAGCCCAATGAAAAATGGAATACGACCGTATTTGGTAAATATTTTTATCAAAGAAACAAGTATTCTCAGAGTTATACTATCTCAGAATCATGGGGAGCACAAACCTACTATCTGGAACAGGTAAATAAATACAATAAATTAGGTTATGGTATTGCAGCAACGTATTTCTTATTACCAAATCTGCAAATTAAAGCTTCGCATGAAAAAGCATACAGATTACCGGAAACGGAAGAGCTTTTTGGCGATTTACTTAATATTAGTGGGAATATAAGCCTGAAACCAGAGCAAAGCTATAACTATAATGCCGGAGTTACCTGGGCGACTCACATTAATAAAATCCATCGTTTTAATTTTGACGTTAACGCTCTATACAGAAAAACTTCAGATTTCATAAGAGTTAATCTTGATCCAAATCAGGTAAAACAATCCATGAAAAACTGGGATAATGTAGAAAACAAAGGTATAGACGGAGAGATAAGATATTCTTATAAAAACCTCATTACATCTGGTATAAATGTGACTTATCAGGATATCAAAGACAAATCAATCTATCAACAAAATTCTAATGTACCAAGTTTAAGCTATAATACACCTATGCCCAATTTACCAACATTCTTTAGTAATGTTGATCTCTCTGTATTCCTTCATAACGTTTATAGAAAAGGCAATACCCTAAGTTTTGGGTATAACTTACTTTATGTAGCCCCATTCTATCTATACACACCGGCCTATGGAACAACCAGTACAAAATTTTTAACAGAGAGACAATATGCACATGATGCAAGCATTGTCTACACTATGGCAAACGGCAAGTACAATATTGCTTTTGAATGTAAAAACCTAATGGATAATCTTTTAATAGATAATTACTCGCTTCAAAAACCAAGTCGTGGATTTTATGTTAAAACACGCTATTATTTCAGTAGAAAATCAAATTAATCATAATCATAAATTTCAATAAAATGAAAATCTCAAACAAAATTGCAATTCTTGCAGCTACTTCACTGGCTATATTAAGTGCTTGTGATAAAAAAACATCCTTTGTAGAACCTGACCCTGTAAGTGAGGACACTACAAAAACAAAATATATTGTAACTGTTACACCAGCCAACAGTACGGGTGTTGCAGATTATATCTTAGAAGTAGACAGTCTTCATAAAGGAAGTATCTCCATATTAGGTAATGGTATAGAACAGGAAGGTACTTATAGATATTATGTTACCCATAAAAATAAATTCTTTAGTATGCTTTATGGGCAAGGAAACCCGGGAGCTGTTACTACTTATGGCTTAAATGCTGCTGGAAAACTAACAAAAATATCAAACTTTCAATCGGAAACAGTTCAAACATTTGCTCCCATGAAAGATGATATTGTATTGATTAAAATTCCGCGTAGTGGAACCAACCAAACTGCAAACTTTTTCCGCGTAAATGCAGATAAACAAGAAATTGTTGGAACTGCAGATCATGATATCGTTAAACTTGCAGGTAACGGAGAAAGAGCTCATTTTACCTGGGCTACTCAATTTGGTGATAAATTATTGGCACCTTACATGAGTATTAGGGGTTTGAGCACAGATGCGTTTGGCACATCATTCCCTGACAGCACCTGGGTTGCAGTATTTTCTTATCCTGATTTAAGATTAGAAAAAATTATTCGTGACAATCGTACTGCTTCTATTGGCGCTTATATGAATAATGGCTTAGCTGTAGATGAACAAGGCGATGTATATGGATTTTCTCCTGCATCTGCAACAGAACCACATCCAACAGAACTTGGTCCTGACGGAAAAACAAAATTAACTATTCAAACAACAACTAAACCATCAGCAATTGTTAGAATAAAAAAAGGCACTACTGCCTTTGATCAGACTTACTTCTTTAATGTACAGGAAAAATCTGGAGGTCATCATATCGCAAACCAAACTTATATTGGAAAAGGCAAATTTATGTTAAACATGTATGGTGCTCCTGGAACTGTTGCCTATAATAATACCAGAAAGCTGGCAGTTGTAGACGTTTATGCTCAAACATTTAAATGGGTTACTGGTTTGCCGGAAGTAATTACTTCTTTCACTACCAGGTATAATATTACTTCTGATGATGCAAAAGTTGGTTACCTGGGAGTAAATACTCCTGACGGAAATTACGTCTATGCTATCGATGGAGAAACAGCTGTTGCAACCAGAGGTTTAAAAGTTGAAGGTGGTAATATAACCGCTATTCAGAAACTAAAATATTAAAAAAAAATCCCTTAATCCTTAAATCTGCGGTATCTGAATTTCGGGTACCGCATAAATTTCAGTTCATGTGTCCAACAATCCTACTCAGCCAAAAAGACCAGACAGTAATCAGTTATTGCCCAGAATGCAAAAGAACATACATCTGGCACAAAAGTCTTATGTTGACGTTCGAGAACAAGCAGTTTCTGGCTTTTAAGAAGTATATTAAAAATAGCGACCATACATTTTTAGCTTTCCCGGATGACGAAGAAAGAATTCTTATTTCTACACAACATTCACAGGTAAATTTAATCTTCAGTGAGAATGAGTGGACTTGTTTTCTAACCGCCATAGAAGAAGCAGAATACATGCATGAGGTTTATCAGCTTTTATATTAACTTTTATTTATATTCAATCTAAATAAATATATATTTGTAGGAAATAATATGGCATCAGCAGATACTCCAAATAAAAGCACCAGCTCCACTCCTATCAACAAAGTAACGTTCGAAACGATATATGAGCGTTATTGGGAAAAAGTTTATGCGATATGCTATAACAATATAAAAGAAAGCGAAGTGGCCAAAGAATTAGTTCAAGACATATTTAAGTCTCTTTGGGAACGTAGAGATAAGTTAGAACTAACAACGGTAGAAAACTATCTTGCCCGATCTGCAAAATTTAAAACTTTTGAATACATACGTAACAAAGTAAATAGGCAAAGACTATTAGAAAACACATTGCACCAGTGTCCACTAGCTACAAATTGTACAGAAGATCGTATTGTATTTTCTAATCTGCTCGAAAAAGTAAATATGCTGATAGAGAAACTACCTTGTCAATGCAAAAAGGTGTTCAAAATGAGCAGAGAAGAAGGGCTTACCAACAAACAAATTGCCTCTATTCTACTCATATCAGAAAGAGCTGTTGAATACCATATCACAAGAGCTTTAAGCTCCTTAAAAAACAACATTCCTACTTTTCGTTCTTAAACTTCCCAGCTCGACATACGGCTATCAGTTGCCTGTGCTACTTATTTGAAAAAATTGCATTATTTTTATGCCAGAGAAACTCTCGTATAAAAGTTTTTCAAATGGAAATAGATAAAGAACTCATAGAAAAATACCATCTTGGCAATTGTACCCCCGAAGAGGAGGCATTGGTTAATGCATGGTTAGCACATGATGAGTTTGATAATTCTCAGCTTCCTAACGAACTACATAAAACAACCGATAAGCAGGAAATATGGTCCGGAATAAGTTCTTTTATAGAAGAGAAGCAGATTTCGAAACCTAAAATCAGCAATCATCCAATACGTCTTATTTCTAAAATAGCTGCATCACTATTTCTAGTTTTAGCGGTTGGCCTCACTTATTCTTACCTAAGCCCCCAAAAGGAACAACAACGTCTTTTTGCTTTTGACAACTCTAAAGGCAACCAGATAAAACATATAGATTCAGGAAACTACAGCATTGTTATGGCTCCTAAAAGCAATGGTAAGATAGATTTAAACAATAGTCTGATAGATTTCTGTGGCAGTATATTACTAAGCCCCAAAAAAGATATCGTACTTACTCTTCAGGGTTATCATGATAAAATCAAATTAAAGACGGGACAAACCTATATTGTGTTAAGCAATACCTGCCCTTCCTCAAAACCTATCGTTGTAAATGAAAAAGACATAGTGCACTTACCTCCGGTTTTACAAAAACATTTAATGACCCATTTCAGTATTTAATTTCTCTTGTACTTGAAAACACGAAATCCGTATTTATTCACCTATTTTAATTTATGTCTTCTTGCTATACTTCAGGTTTTATTGAGTGCTTGCACAGAACAAACCGAAGACAAAGAAGAAAAGAAAAAATATAGTATTTACATACTGGGATTTGATAAGCAAGAATATCTTTTACAGACAAACTCTTTAACCGAAGGTATTTTAACACCAGAAAAAAATGGAGTACTATTAAACGACAAAATAGTGAGTAGAGAAATGATTGTAAAATCGGGCAACTATTACCATCTTGACTCTAAAAACAACAAATTGTCCAGATATGTAAAAACCACCACAAGATTGAAAGAAACTGGGGTCTTAAACATAGAAGATTTCCGAATTGAAAACTTTTTCTGGTTAAGCCCTGACACGTTGCTATTGGTTGGACTTGATCGTAAAACTTCTTCTATACCAAAATATCACAAAATAAATACCACAAGATTTAATATTATAGAAAGCGGACCGCTTCCCTTACCCAAACCACAAGGCAAGTTTGAATCAACATCTATTGGCTTTATTCATAAAAGGGAAAACAAATTATTTATAGGGTTTACTTTTCATCAATTTAACGAATCGTACAACTATAACTCAAGCGACACCATTTATATGGCTACTCTTAACTATCCTGAACTAACGCTAACTAATATAGAAAAAGATACCAGATCTGCTTATCCTGGAGGGATAAACACTGTGCAACCCTATTCTTTTACAAACGAGAATGGTGATTTTTATTTCATGACATGTCCAGGTATAGCTATGGGGAATATGCCAAATGAACCTACTGGAATTTTCAGAATTAAAGCGGATGAAAACCTGCTCGATCAAAATTACTTCTTTAATATATCCTCTATAATCAACAATCACGCTTATGGATTATGGTATTTAGGAAACAACAAAGCTATAGTACGTAGCGAAAGGAAAGATTTATATACAAATTTCAGCGATCTCCACAGCACTTACAATTTTGAATTTCATCTTTTAGATTTAAAAAATCAATCTACCCAAAAGATCAACCTGCCTTTAGATAAGGGAACACGAAAAGAATGTGTAATTGTTGAAAAAGGCACAGCATATATAGCAGTAAATGCAGGTAAAGAGAATAATTACATTTGGATTTATGATATTAAATCTGGTACTCTCAAAAAGGGGGTACAATTATCTGGGGAGACTGATTATATCTTCAGAATCGATAGAAACTTCTAAAGACAAAGCTTTATCAAGCTAAAAAGCACACCATTTAAAATAGCAACCATAAAAAAATCTTTTTTTTACGACTAACACCTTCGGTACTTTTACATTTAAGCTACTTGACTAGTAAAACAATATTATTTTTAACTAGTCTAAATGTTTATACTGAAATTATCCAGTCTTAATCGCTCTATAACCTGGTCTTTTTGCTTTTCAGCAAAAAAAACAAACATTCAAAGTTCAAAAAACTATATCTATAAAAACGCAATCATCCTACTCTGTTTATTATATATTTCTCCTGCTTTTTCACAAGAGAAAACAACTTCAATCAATGGCTATATAAAAGACAATTTTGGAAATCCGATAGCAGGTGTTGTTGTGAGTATTTTAAAACCAGACGTAAATACTGTTTCAGACATTGATGGCTTTTATAAAATTGACAATTTGCCTAATAAGCCCATCTTTTTAAAAGTGCGGGCATTAGGTTATTTAGAATATTCGCAAGAAATAGCACTTATCCCCATTAAGGCTAATACACACAATATCCAACTTAAAGAAAGCGATAACTTCATGAAAGAAGTTACTGTCATTGGGAAGTCTGAGAATCAAGAAAAAATTCACGAGATAAAACGTTCAGGCTTTAATGTAAGCGTCATAGATCTAAACAAAAATGCAAATGAAGCTGCAAATATTACACAGGTTCTAAAAAGAGCTACAGGCATTACTATACGGGAAGATGGCGGATTAGGATCTAATTTTGTATTCAGGATAAACGGTTTAGATGCTAAAATATTCATAGATGGTGTTCCTATGGATAACTTCGGATCATCTATGTCCTTAAACAATATCCCAGTAAATCTGATTGACCGTGTAGAAGTCTATAAAGGGGTAGTTCCCGCTTTCTTAGGATCAGATGCTTTGGGTGGCGCTGTCAATATTATCACCAAACGAAGAGCCAGACCATTTTTGGATCTTAGTTATAACCTAGGTTCATTCAACACTCATCAATCTGCTTTAGTAGGCACATATACCAATCCAAAAAATAAGTTATCTTTTCGTTTGAATGCCTTTTATAACCATTCTGATAATGACTATAAAATGTATTCTGAAGAGAAATACAATGTGATTATTCAGGAAGTTGTTCCAAAAGAAGGAGGAGGAAACGAATTCGTAACTATCCCATCAGCCAAACGTTTTAACGATGCCTATACATCAGCAATGGGACAGTTCGAAGTTGGCGTTCGTGATAAACCCTGGGCTGATCAGTTTTATGCAGGTATAACTTACTCACAAAATCATAAACAAAATCAATTAGGCGCCACACTTAGTGCTGTAAAAGGAGGAAATTGGTCCGAAAGTAATTATTGGATGCCCTCGTTAACTTACAAAAAGAGCAATTTTATAATCAACCGTTTATTTGCCGATATTTATACCAGCTACAGTTATGACACACGACATGTAAGAGATACCGCTTTATATAACTATTCCTGGTCAGGAAATTGGATTGCTAACAGAGATGCATCCCAACCCAACACCCCCATACATAATAAGTTTAACATCACTAATAATTTAGCAAGAATTAACCTCAATTATGACTTTGATGAAGAACGTAATCAAAGTATAAACTTCAATTATAATTATAACAATAGCCATCAGAAACAATATGATATGATCATTGGCAACGATCTTTCCTCGGGTTTGTTATCTAATTTAGACAGGCACCTTTTCGGTTTATCGTGGCAAAATCAGTGGTTTAACAAACGCTTATCCAATGTTGTAGCTGTAAAATATTATGGACTAAATGCTACACATGATATAGATGAACGAAAATTCACTGGTAATAATGAATATATCAGTGGAGAAATAGTACGATACAAAAAGAACTGGAATTTCTATAGTACGAGTATTGCTTCCCGCTTCCGGATTACAAAAGATGGAGGATGGAAATTATCTTACGAACGGGCATATAATCTACCCGGCATGACACAGTTTTTTGGAGATGGGGTAAATACAATATCTAATTTTGATTTAAAACCAGAACGTAGCGACAATATTAATTCGGGCTTTTATTACAACACATTTATCAATGAAAATAATTTTTTAAATATAGATGTTACAGGCTTTTACCGTCTGGCTGATGACTATATAAATACCCGAATTGTAGATAAAGATTATTTTCAATACTATAACATACCCGGAGTAAAACTATATGGTTTTTCCACTGAAGTGAAATACGGATATAAAGATTTGATTGCTCTTACCCTTAATGGAACTTATGATAAAGCTATCGACAACAATAAATATACAGATGAAACCAATCAAAAAGTAAATTTATCATACAACTATCAGATTCCAAATAGACCCTGGATTTATGGAAGCATGGATTTAAGCCTTATTCAGAATGATTGGTTTCAAAAAGGAAGCCGGATTCAATTATCATACCTATCTCAATACAGCCATTGGTTTTATCTAAGCGAGGCTCATTTAGGATCATTGGCATCTAAAGACCATATTCCTTCACAAACTATTCACTCAGCAGTCCTAAGTTATTCCTGGCTTCAGAATAAATATAACATTTCATTCGAAGCTCGTAACCTTACAGATGAACGGGCTTATGATAACTTCCGATTACAGAAACCTGGGCGCGCATTCTATCTCAAGTTAAGATTATCATTAATGTAAAAACAATTAAAATATATATTATGAATATTAAACAACTACTTGCAACCTGTTTTGTTGCAACAACCTTATTTACAGCGTGTAAAAAATCGCCTAACGAGGCGACTCCCGATGTAATTGATACAAGCGGTAATCTCTATAGCTTTTGGGTTACTACATCCAATGGGTCATACCTGTTAACAACAAATGATTTAATGAAAGACACTTTATTGTCTCCTAATAATAATAAAGGTATAGACATAACCTCGTACCTTCCCGCTTCATTTTATGGTGTATACGCTTATAATCATCAGGGTAAATTCTATTTATCTAATGATGGTACGCGTTTTAGCCAGCTCGAAATTACAAGCGAGGGTAAATTAAAAGAAACTAATAATTTCGCATTTTCAGGAAACTTTTATCTTGGAAAAGTTTTGGATGAAGTCAGTTCGGCAGATGAATTGGTCATCACTAAAACTGCCGGTACTACAAATAAGATTAAAAATGTACTGGAACAACCAATCTATTTCATGAATACCAAGAATCTGACACTCAATAAAACATTGACTGTTGAGATTCCTATGATAAAGTATATCCCGAAGCAAACCAATGGTCAGGATGACGATCCTTATATTGTACCTACAAGCCTGACTGTAAGAGGAAATAAACTATTTGTTGGTCACAAATATAAAAGCAATATCACGAAGGCAGATATTATAGACACAACCTATGTATATGTGTGTGATTATCCAAGTCTGGCAAATGGTAAGATAACAAAAGATCCTAGAGGTGGTTTTGCTGCCGGCCACTGGGAAGTAAATAAAACTACTTTTCTGGATGATAATAATGATTTATATATCATGACAAGACGTACCACAACCGGAGCCTATGGTATCTTACGCATTAAGTCAGGAGAAACAGAAATTGATCCTGATTATTTCTTTGATTTGAAAGACTACAATGTGTTTGCAAACTCTTTTGCCGCTAATATCCAAAAATTAGGAAATGGTAAAGCTTATATCTGTCCTTTTGTAGTTGATCCTGCACATCAAAGAGTAATAGCAGATTTAAGACTATTGACAGGAAGTACGGGATCCAGAACTAAAATGAATTTTATGGAAAATGGAAAATTATATGATGTATTTAAAACATATGAATCCAGATGGTTTGTTTATGAATATAATCCAGAAAACAATACGGTTAAAAGAGGTGCGGAAATTGATCCGGGGGTTGCAGATATTTACCATGTAAACAAAATAAAATAATTATTGAAGTAGCTGAATATTCAATTTGTGAATCAATTGAATATTCAGCTACTTTATTTACTGTTATCGTTCATCCACGATCAAAATTTAGTGACCATTTCAACAGCTTATGCTACTCTAAAATCAGCAGTTAACTAATCTTACTTTCTTCACAAACGTCAAAAAGTAACACAATTCCCAATAAAACCTTCGGTATTTTAACAATTAAGCTACTATCTAGTAATATCCTTAATATATAAAAATGATCAAAAAAATAAATGCCTGGCTTCACCTGTGGTTAGGATTAGTTTCTGGAATTGTAGTAGTAATATTAAGTATCACAGGCTGTATCCTCGTTTTTGAACAAGAAATAAAACAACTAACATCTCCATGGTTACATGCAGAAAAACCGTCAGAGGGTGAGTTTTTACCTCCTTCCGTACTATATAACGAAGTTCACAAACATTTTCCAGATAAAAAGATCTTTTCTGTATGGTATCACGGAGAAAATAAGACAGCACATTTCAGACTCGATTCAGATTCCTTAATATACATCAATCCATATACCGCAGAAATAACCGGTGTCATAGATCATGAAGATTTCTTTCATTTTATAGAAGAAGGACATTTTCATTTATGGTTACCTAAAGCTATTGGAGACCCTATTGTAGGTTGGGGAACTTTTATCTTTTTCATTCTGCTCGTAACCGGAATCATTTTGTGGTGGCCTAAACAATGGAATAAAACCAATATTCACAAAAGCTTTAAAATAAAGTGGAAAGCAAGGTTTAAACGCCTTAATTACGATTTACATAATGTACTAGGTTTTTACACGCTTATTATCTCCCTTATTTTTGCCATTACCGGTTTAATTATGAGTTTCCCCTGGTTTTCTAATGGTTTCTTTAAAATAACCGGTGGTACTGTAAAAGAAAGAATTGTATCTAAATCAGATACAACCTTAAACCAATCTGTGGTTGGTTTATCACAGGTAGATGCCGCCTGGAAAAAAGGCATCACAGAAATAGGAGAATATAACAAAGACGCTATTATTGTATCTTTCCCTAAAAAAGCATCAGATGTAATTGCGCTATGTGTAGATATGCACAATGGTTCGTGGCGTTATGTAAATCTGGATCAGCATACGCTAGAACCTGTAGCGTCTACCCAGAAAAAATTAAAAGAAGAAGACTTTGCTTCCTATTTAAGAAGAACCAATTATGCCTTCCATGTAGGTGCGTTTGCCGGTTTACCCACTAAATTCCTATTTTTCTTTGCCAGTTTAGTGTGTGCCAGTTTACCAATCACCGGATTTTATATCTGGTGGGGTCGAAAAAAGAAAAACAAAAGAAAAAGACCTACAAAAACACCTGGCGAAACCGCTATCGTTTAGTCATACCATAACGGTTATACTATTACTATTTCCTATATCATCTTAAATATTTAAATATGCTAAAGAAAATCGTATTTCTTGGCTGCATTTTAAGTGCAGCAGGATCAACATATGCCCAGTCCGTAAAAATAAATGGCAAACTACAAGACACCAACCACCAGGCTATAGAATATGCAGGTGTCTCTATTCTCAGACTTCCAGACTCTGTTCGGGTAAAAGGAACCTTAACCGACTCTTTAGGCAACTTCAGTTTCAGCGGAATAGCAAAAGGGAAATACTTCATCAAGGCCAACTTTATGGGTTATAAACCCTATACAGGAAAGCCTTTTAACTATGATGGGAATACCACAAACATGGGTGCATTAATTATGGAGTCTCAAGCATCCCAAATGTTAAGTACAGTTACAGTTGTTGCCCAAAAACCGCTGATAGAACAACAAATAGACAAAACCGTTTTAAACGTAGAAAACAGTATATTATCCGAAGGGAATACAGCATTAGAATTACTTGAAAAAGCTCCCGGCGTAAACGTAGATCATGATGGCAATGTGTCGCTCAAAGGACGTTCAGGCACATCGGTATTAATCAATGGAAAGCTAACCTATTTATCGGGCAGGGAACTATCTAATTTACTTAAAGGGACAAATTCTTCCTCCATTTCTAAAATTGAGGTAATGAGCAACCCTTCCTCAAAATATGATGCTGCAGGTAACGGAGGGATCATTAATATTGTGATGAAAAAAAATACCGCAACAGGTTTCAATGGTTCAGTAACTCTAAATGGCGGAAGTAGCCGTAAAGCCCGTTACGATAGTGGTGCAACATTAAATTTCCGGTCCGAAAAATTAAATGCCTACGGAAATTACACCTATGGGTATAGAGGCGAAACTGAATATTTAGATTTTTCACGAAACTTCTATGACAATGGGATAGCTTCCGGTAAACCGGATAGAACATCTTTCCAGGACACAAAAACAGATGAACCTTTGCATACCCACAATTTCAGAGCCGGAGTAGATTATTTTCTTAACGACAAAAACACTTTAGGTTTCCTGATAAATGGTAACTCTGGCAAATACACACATGATAGCAAGACAGGAAATCTACTATTAGATAATACTGCTACTACCGTTATAAGTGATGCTTTAAGCCACAACTATGATAAACAAAGCTGGGAAAGCCTTACTTATAACCTCAATTTCGTACATAAATTTAACAAAGAGGGTTATGAAATAGCTGCTGATGCCGACTATTCTTCCAATTCATTTACCTCCCTACTTAATTTAGATACAAAATATAAAGGTGTTACAGGAGATTATAATGACCGCCCATCCTTTAGAAAAGGCTATATACCCTCCACTACAGATGTGTATGTTGGAAAAATAGATTATTCACAACCTTTTCTAAAAAATGGAAAACTCGAATTAGGAATAAAAAGCAGTTTTGTTGAAGCAGACAATAATCTTAGTTACGATACCCTAAAGAACAACCAATGGGTAAATGATGCAGGTAGCAGCAATTATTTCAGGTATAACGAACAAATACATGCTGGGTATTTATCGGTTAACAAAGACTTAAATTCATTTAGTATTCAGTTAGGACTCAGAGGCGAATATACCCAAACCAAAGGACACCAGATTACTTCAGATTCTTTGGTTAACAGAAATTATTTCCAATTGTTCCCCAGCCTCTTCCTTACCAAAGCTGTTAACAAAGACGATAAAGTACAATTTGCCTATAGCAGAAGAATAGAAAGACCGGGATATGGTGATTTGAACCCATTCAGAGTATTTAGAGATCCGTTTTTATTTTATCAGGGTAATCCTTTCTTAAAACCAGAACTTACACATACCTTGCAACTAAGCCATAGCATTAAGGGTAAATACATTACGGCAATAAATTACAATTATACAAAAGACGTAATGAACTGGGTTCCGGGACAGATAGACTCTATTAACACCACATTTTCTACCCCGTTAAATCTGAGTAGTTTTGTCAATTATGGAATTAGCTTCACCGCATCAACCAATATAACCAGATGGTGGAGCGGAAGCCATTTTGCAAACCTTTACCGTAACGAATATAAAGGTAATCACCAACAGGGAACCTTAAACAATAGCATGACCAGCTTTAGCTTCAATTCGCAAAATACCTTACGTTTAGGAAATGGCTTTAGTGCCGAAGTAAGTGGCTTATACCACTCAAAAGTAGTTTATGGAATATCTTCCCAAAAACCATTTTTTGTAATATCCTCAGGTATACAAAAATCTTTATTGAATGATATGGCGGTTATTAAATTAATGGTCAATGATATCTTTCAAAGCAAACAGCTAAAAAGAACTACTCAGTACGAAAACATTGATATGTACACCCATATTAACCTGGATAACCGAAGAGCTATGCTGTCCTTTACTTATAGATTTGGAAACCAAAACATAAAAAAGAGAGAAAGAACAACAGGTAGCGAAGATGTAACAGAAAGAGTAAAGGGAGGTTAAACCTCCTTTTACTCAACTATAAGACCAGTTATATTTTTTTGATAGACAAAGGACGGAATCCTCCCTCCTTAATCCCTATAATAAAATAGACTGTTTCTCCCGCTTTAATCTCCCGGTCAAATAAATTATACTCTATAAGTTCTTTTTTAAATTTATTATTCGCCGAATTTGCCCTTATCATATTTCCCAAGGCTATACCTGGCCCAATAATTAATCCCACAGGAAAAATGGTTTCGTTTTTTGCGATACCATTAGTTTGCATTTCTGTTTTATATAATTTCGCAGGGGTTAGCAACAGATAAAGCAGATATAAAGGCGCTCTTTGCTTTAATTGAGTGTGTACGACATCTAGTGGTATGACATTTAAGAAATCGTGATCACTATATATAGCAAAATCACGTAAAAACTTCACCGAACGAGAATCGTTATTGGTTATTTTTAAAGAAACCAGCCTGATGTTACTGTTGATTTCCCTTTTTACATATTTTTTATTTCCGGCAGCCCTGAGCACATCATATTTATAGGAAAGTTTTAATAGTCCTGTGTCTGGTTCCGTATAAACAGCCTGCTGAGGTTTAATAAAATTATAACCACCTGCACATGAGGCAAGAAAAATAACAGAGAAGACAGCTAAAGTAAGTGAAGTAAAAATTCTATTCATCGTAAGTTTAAAATTCGATGAATATACATTATTTTTTTCTTTAAAATAAACAACCTATCCATATAATAATTTGATATTTTATATGGATAGGTAAAATAGGTAGCTTAGTTAATCAACTTATAAAGCTCATCCAATTTTGGAGAAAGCACTATTTCAATTCTTCTGTTTTTGCTTCTACCCTCAGCAGTATTTTCATTATTTAAAGGCTGGAACTCTCCTTTTCCTGTAGCCATAACCCGATTAGGAGATATTCCCTGATCTGCGGTTAGGAATCTCACTACAGAAGTTGCTCTTAATACACTTAAATCCCAGTTATCCTTTATTTGTCCCAGATTTCCCACACGTTGATTATCGGTATGTCCTTCAACAGCTATGTTAATTTCGGGTTGGGTATTCAATACTTTAGCCAGTTCATGTAAAGCTTGTTTTCCTCTTTCATCAATGATTATACTTCCTGTTGCAAAAAGAAGCTTATCTGTTAAAGAAACATAAACTTTCCCATCTCTCATCTCTACGGTCAACCCTTTATCCTGGAAACCAAGAAGTGCTTTTTGCAACCTGTCTTTAAGTGCATTGCTTGCCTCATCTCTCTTTTTCAGTATATCTTCTACTTCTTTTAACCTTTGCTCTCTTCTTTTAAGATCCTCAGACAGCTTGTTTATTTCAGACGAACTGTTTGTACGTAAAGTAGCGTAATTCCCTCTTAAGTCGCCTAATTCTTTATTTAAACCGGCAATCTTTTGATGTAAGAAAGCAGTATCGTTACGCAAACGGCCTAATTCACTTTCAAGCGACTCTATTTTCACATTTGATGCATTCCATCCTGTAGATAACGAATCTTTGTCTGAAAGTAATCTTTCGTACTTTTTCTTGGACATAACCACACAAGAACTCAACAATAAAGAAGATACCCCTACGGTAGCCAATAATTTCAAATATTTCATAATTTAATCTAGTGCTATTTTCAAAAAATCATTAAACGGTTTAATCATCTTCAGCCCTTTAATCATTTCTTTAATTCCTTCTTCTTTTAACCAGCTTTGATCATCAAACTCCCTGGAACAAACAAAACTCTTCAACTTCAAAAACGCTATATAAGGATGATCTTTTTCATAGCCTTTAGGATTGGTCTTTAAAACGTCTTCCCGACTTAAATCTCCAAAATAGTTTTTAAAATTCTTCTCTTCAATTATAGATAAAAACTCTGATATGTTATAATCTATTTCCTGTCTTAATGCTTTCAAAGGCTCCGCAGAAGGGCGCCAATAACCTCCACCAATATAATTGTTGCCCGGTTCTATATGTATAAAGTAGCAAGGTCCTTCTACCATCCTATCTTTGGCTATAATAATAGCAAAATTATTCTTATAAGGTTGTTTGTCTTTACTAAACCGCACATCTCTATAAATGCGCAGAATACATTTCTTCGGACTTAAATCTCTTGGAATTTCGGGATCAAACTTGGCAATTTCCATAATCATAAAAGTGGCAAATTCATCTATATTTTGTTTAGCCACTTCATATAAATCCCTATTCGCATCAAACCACTCTCTCGTGTTGTTCTTTCTAAGCTGTTTTAAAAAATCCAGTGTTTCCTTCTTAATCGTAATCATAATCCGGGTTATATTTGATTTTTGGAGACAATAAATGTAAGAGAATTACCCTGGAGTACCTGAAATTAAAAGGTGCAATAAGTACACTGGCAATTAAAATAGCAATAATGTATACCCACGGAGATTTATCTTCTTTGGTGATAATGTAAGTGGCCACACCAACAGTTACAGCTACGGCTACATTAATGGCATAAGCTACGTACATAGCTGCATAGAAGTAACCGGGCTCCACTTCAAAACGTAATCCACAATGTGGACACACCTCGTACATTTTTTGCGAACGTAAACCGTACATACTGTTTTGGAAAAGATTCCCTCTTCTGCATCTGGGGCATTTAGCCTTGGCCATTGCCTCTATTTTAGATGTTTTAGACATATAGACAGCTTTTAAATTGAATAAAAAAACCCCGTTTATCCGGGGTTCTAAGTACTAATTTAAATTTATTTTTTCGTTTTTTATATCGATGACTATGTCTTTTTTACGATACTTTTTGTACCAAAGAAAACCTATACCTGCCACCACAAGATAAGGTGCTGCTAATAAGTACATAATACCCGAGTTTAATTTTTTTGCAGTGCTGCCTCCTTCCATAACATTAGACTCTACAGTAGACTGACACATGGCACATTGTGCATGGGCATCAAATGCGATGAGGCTAAAACCCGCACTTAACAAAAAAACAGTAAACAAAATTTTTAACTTTTTCATATCCTTAATATTGATAATAAGGTGATATCATTAAATAAACCACAACGCCCGTTACAGTAACGTAAAGCCAAATTGGAAAACTGTACCTCACTAATTTCCTATGCTTTTCTACATTCATCTGTAAACCTCTGTAAAAACTCAATAAAATCAGAGGTAGTACTCCAGCTGCAAGTATAATATGAGTTATAAGAATAACGTAATAAACATATCTTAAATTACCTGCAGCTAAAACTTCTTCAGGCTCAAGAATACCATTCCCATTCAAATCCCCAAATTTTGTCTCTGGTGCAAAATAGTGAAAAACAATATAAGACACTAAAAACAAGGAAGATAAAAAGAACGCAAACAGATTGATACGTTTGTGCATAGTGATGTTTTTGTTTTTGATAAAATACAAAGACAAGAGTAACAACACACTGCAAGTTCCATTAATGATAGCATTTAGCTTAGGTAGGAAATAGATATAGGAAGGTGTTTCTATCACTACCGGAATAACTTTCCTGTTTAATAAAACAACCACCAAAAATACAAATATAGATACTCCTGTTACTATCCTGAAAATCAACTTATCGTTCATAGAAATTACTGCATTTTTCTTAACTCTTCTGTAATCAACACTTTAATCTCATCGTTCAGAGATTTCATATCTTCGGCCAGTAAGCAACTATAATAACCTCTGATACGATGCTGTTTATCCAATAATATTAACTTCTCACTCAGCACATAGTCATTACCATGTTTAAACGCATTTACATAAAAGCCATTAGAAGCCAAGGGATAAACCACACTGGTATCTGCTATTACTAAATCCCATTTCCCTGCCAAAGCTTTATGTTGTCTGGCAAACTCCTGTACTACCGCGCCGTTATCATTCTCTGGGTCTATGGAAACAGATACAAAACGGATCATTTTATTATCAGCATACCTATCTCTCAACCACGAAATCTGTCTAAACATTTCGTCCCCTAATTTTTCAGCGTTTGTATAGAAGAAATTTGCAATAACGATTTCATTTTTCACGCTATCGAAATCAAATTTTTCTCCTATCTGATTTACACCGGAAAAATTGGGAATACGATGATAAATAGTATCTGGGATTTTCTTTCCCCTTCTTTCGGTAAAAGTTTCTGCTACTTCTTTAGGTCCATAAAACGGTAAAGGTTTATAGCGATTTTTACCTTTATCCTGAAGTAAATAATACAAAAATCCTGGTACCGCTAAAATGGTGACCAGGATTAATATTTTTGTTAAAGGAAATTGATTCCTCATCATGTTAGTGAAAAATTGCCTTGATATGATGCATATACCCACCTTCTACCAATAAAAGGATGATAAAGTATATGATAAATACAAAGGAAACTGCTATTGAAATAATCAATGATGGTTTCTCAAATTTCAGGTGCATAAAATAAGCTATAATATAGTATGCTTTCATCAGCGTTAAAACTATATAAACTGCATTTACAAATGCTCCTTTGGCAAGAATTTGCCAGTGATGCACAAAACCTAATGCGATAAGGAACTCAATAAGAGTTAAGAATAACAGAATAAAAAATACTTTCCAGATTCTACCCTTGGTCATTTCACCATGGTCTTCTGCGTGTGCTAAATGTGTATCTTGAGATGACATATTACTATGTTAAAAAATTAAACCAAATAAAAGAATGTAAATACGAATACCCAAACAAGGTCTACAAAGTGCCAGTATAAACCAACCTTTTCAACCATTAAATAGCTACCTCTTCTTTCAAAAGTTCCATTTAGCGTTTGGATCAGGACAATAATGTTCAATACTATACCTGTAGTAACGTGGAATCCGTGGAATCCTGTAATTGTAAAAAACAGGTTAGCAAACTGCAGGGTACTCACATGGTCAGAACCCAAAGTAGCCATTACTTCGGCACTTGGTACGCTTCCCCACCAAAAACCTTCGTGGTGTAAATGCGACCATTCCAAAGCCTGACAGCCTAAGAACATTAAACCCCCTATAACTGTAGCTACCATCCAGCCAATCACCTCTTTTCTAGAGTTTCTGTGCCCTGCTTCTACGGCTAATACCATAGTTACAGAACTCATAATCAATATAAAGGTCATAATACCCACAAATACCAATGGGGCACCGCTATCTGTTATTCCTGGAATAGATTGGAAAACAACGTCCGGATCTGGCCAGGTAAACTTGCTAAACCTTTGAGCGCCATAGTACACCAAAAATGCAGAGAATGTAAAGGCATCCGATACCAAGAAAAACCACATCATCAATTTTCCGTATTCTACGGAAAAAGGAGACTTACCTCCACTCCATGGAGTGTTTTTAACTTCGTCTAATTTTGCTACTGTTGTGTTCATTAAAAATGTAGGTTGTAAATTCTTTATTTAAAAATTTTACTGATTCAAAAGTAAGAAAAGGTACAGATATATCCATAGTATATCTACAAAATGCCAAAATATAGAAGTAAGCTGCATTCTAAAACCATTAATAACTCCTGGCAATTTTCCGTAACTACTTACTAATGCTGTTATTATAATTACTAGCCCTGCTAATATATGTAATATATGCAGGAATGTAAATGCATAAACAAAACTAATACTGGCGTTTGAGTTGATAAAATAAGCTCCTAATCCAATCCAAACCTTCCAGCCATGAATTTGCATAGCAATAAACACTACTCCCAAAAGGAAGGTAAGCCAAAGCCCTAACCTTTGCTTTCCAAAATTCCCTTTCTTTGTTTGTTGCGAAGCCCAATACAAGCTCATACTGCTCAGGAATATGACAATGGTACTGTAACCAAAAACTTTTGGCAGTTGTACGTTCAAAACCCTTCCCGATCCTGTATATACAATAAAACCACTGGTTAAACCAGCAAAGAAAATAACTGAAGATACAACAAACAGCCACATAATAAACTTCTTAGGCTGTAGGTTATATTTATCTACTTCGTTATTGATATGTTGTTGCATAATCATACTATTTCAAATTAAACAATAATGCCAGCTGCACTACCGGAAGATAAATAAAGCTTCCGAACATCAATTTCCGGGCAGACTCTATATCCAACTTAATAAATAACTTTAACGCTAACCACGAAAACCAAAGTCCTAAAATTACAGAAATTATGGCAACAATGTTTCCACCAAAACCATAAATTGTTGGTAATAAACTGATAGGAATAAGTGCTACGGTTGTAAACAAAGCAAAACCCGCACTTATTTTATCTCTTTTTGTGGTTGGCAAAAGTCTAAAACCAGCTTTCTTATAATCGTCATCCAATACCCAGGCAATAGCCCAGAAATGTGGAAATTGCCACATAAACTGTATACTGAACAGAATTACCGCAATATGGTCTATAGCTCCATGAGCCGCCACATAACCTATTAATGGAGGTAATGCTCCAGGGATGGCTCCAAAAAACACGGCAATAGGCGATTTCCTTTTTAGCGGTGTATATATAAACGCATAAAAAAGTATAGAAAAAACAGATAATAAGCCGGTGGTTAAATTAAGGCTACCTAACAGGTAGGTTCCAAAAATTCCCATAACCAAACTTAATACCAGCGCCTGACCATTAGTCATTCTTCCAGAAGGCAAAGGTCTGTCCAGCGTTCTGGTCATCAGCTTATCCAGATCTTTTTCAATAATTTCGTTAAAACCATTTGCTGCAGACGTAACCAAAAAACCTCCCACTATTAATTTCAACCAATTTATCCAATGGATAGCATGCTGGCTTTCTTCGGCAATAAGGAAACAAACCGATGCAGAAAAAACCACTAATAGCGTAAGTCTTAGCTTAACAAGGTTCTTAAAGTCTTTTATAAACGCTTTCAATTAACAATTAATTTAATGAGGCTCTGGTGTTGAGCATCAATAACAAATAAAACTGAGCACCAAACATAATGGTAGCAAACAACATATGGAGTGCCTGTGCGGCCGGAGGCATAGCGAATTGATTCAAAACTACACCTAAAAAATATTGGAACCCTACTAACAGCAGACAATATTTAGCAAATTTCAATTGATTCTCTCCCACATTCCTTTTCTTAATTAGAATATAGATAATAAGGGCAGAAACAACCACCACAATAGCCAGTAATTTATGTACATGATAAATCTCTCCGGCACCATTAAGCCACTCTGATCTGCCTAAATGGGGATTGAGCTGAACAATAGCATCCACTGTTTCCCTGACTTCTGTACCTATAACAATCTGGGCAAAAGAAATCAATAAAGCGGAATAAAGCAGTAGTTTTATCAAAGTTTGACTATTAGCGGATAAAACAGACCTATCTTCCAAAGATCGGGCATAATGATAAGTATAAATCGCTATTGCCAAAATCAATATGGCGGCAATCATATGAACGGTAATAGTCCATGCCAACAAATTTGTAGACACTACGATAGACCCTAACCAGGCCTGAAATACAATCAGAAATAAGTTCAGCAAGCTCAATACAAAAATACGTGTAGCCCTCTTGATGTATACAAAAGAAAAGAAGAAAGAGAGTAACAAAAATATTCCTGTAGTAGCACCTACCAATCTATTTACATATTCAGTATAAGTCTTAGCTACATTAAACTCTTCCGGTACTTTTATAGTTTCATCATGCCTTACCTTATCAGCCAGTTCATTATAGCCCATCTTGTCCAGCATATTGGCAAAACGTTCGTTTTTTTCGATTCGCTTGGCAACATATTTTTCCTGATAATCAGCAGGGAGCTGAGAAATATCCGTTGGCGGAATGTAATGGTCAAAGCACTTAGGCCAATCAGGACATCCCATCCCAGATCCACTACTCCTCACAACTCCTCCTGCCAAAATGACTAAAAAAAGCAGCACAATAGTATAAAGATTATACCTGATAAACCGCTTTTCTTTTTTCTGATGCATTACTCCATATAATTATGGGGTATCTAGTAAGGTAATTCTTACATGGACACCCCATATATTTGAAACTTCTTAAAGTTATTTTACCTCTTTTTCGCTTTCGCTGTTAGCTACAAGATTTTTCGCATTCCACTCTTCCTGTATTCTTTCTGCCTCTTCGTTTCCTTCAAAATCATGAGGAAGGTTAGAAGTCATGGTTTCTGAATGCGGTACATTCTGAGGGATAAAGTCCTCGTCATGTCCAGGTTTGCTATAATCATAAGGCCAACGGTAAACAGTTGGGATTTCTCCCGGCCAGTTACCATGTAAACGCTCAACTGGTGTAGTCCATTCTAATGTATTAGAATTCCATGGATTTTGCGTTGCTTTCTTACCATAGAACATAGAGTGGAAGAAGTTATAAACAAAGGCGAACTGTGCAACACCACCAATAATAGCAGCCCAGGTAACAAATACGTTTACAGACAACCACTCGTTCATAAATTCAAACTCAGTAAAAGAGTAATATCTACGTGGCACACCATCTAATCCCATAAAGTGCATAGGGAAGAATACCAAATAAGCAGACACAAAAGTTAACCAGAAATGCAGGTAACCTAATTTCTCGTCCAGCATTCTACCGTACATCTTAGGATACCAATGGTAAACCCCACTGATCATACCAAATATAGCTGCAGATCCCATTACCAAGTGGAAGTGAGCTACCACAAAGTAAGTATCATGCAAGTTAATATCCAATGTAGCATTTCCTAAGAAAATACCTGTCAATCCACCAGAAATGAAGAAAGATACCAATCCAATAGCAAACAACATCGCAGGAGTAAAACGTATGTTTCCTCTCCAAAGTGTAGCTAAATAGTTAAATGTTTTTACCGCAGACGGTACCGCAATAATTAACGTGGTAATCATAAACACCCCGCCTAAGAACGGATTCATACCAGTTACAAACATGTGGTGTCCCCATACGATGAAAGACAATACTGTAATACCTATTAAAGAGTAAACCATCGCATGGTAACCAAAAATAGGTTTACGAGAATTGGTTGAGATAATCTCAGATGAGATACCTAAAGCCGGCATAATTACAATGTACACCTCAGGGTGACCAAGGAACCAGAATAAATGCTGGAACAATATAGGGCTACCACCTTCATTTGCCAATGCCTGACCTCCAATATAAATATCAGACAAGTAGAAAGAAGTACCAAAACTTCTATCAAAAATTAAAAGTACTACTGCCGCTACCAATACCGGAAAAGACAATAGACCTACTACAGCTGTTAAGAAGAAAGACCAAATAGTCAAAGGCATTTTCCAAAGATCCATTCCTTTTGTACGCATATTCAGCACAGTAGAAATATAGTTGATACCACCCAACAAACTGGAAATGATAAAAAACACCATTGAAATCAACCATAAAGTCATACCCAGACCTGAACCTGGCATAGCTTTAGGTAAAGCAGATAGCGGTGGATATATTGTCCAACCCGCACCAGCAGGTCCTGATTCAATAAAGAATGTTGATACCATGATTACACTGGCAACAAAGAATAACCAGTATGAAAGCATATTCATGAATGGAGATGCCATATCACGAATACCTAACTGCAATGGAATCAATAAGTTCGAAAAAGTACCACTCAACCCTGCAGTCAATACAAAGAATACCATAATGGTACCATGTATAGTAACCAACGAAAGGAAGAAGTTTGGATCTAACCTACCTTCCGGAGCAAACTTACCCAATAATACCTCCATCAAAGGAAAACTAGAATCAGGATAAGCTAATTGGATCCTAAATAAAATAGACAGACCCATCGCTATCAATGCCATTATCATACCAGTGATAAGGTATTGCTTAGCTATCATTTTATGATCCTGACTAAAGATATACTTAGTCAGAAACGTTTCTTTATGATGCCCATGAGAATGGTCATCATGTAATGTATCTGTATGAATTGCAGCTGTTGCCATAATCTCTTTTAATTTCTCTTAGTTGTTTAATGCAATTTTGTTACCGATACCGTTGCTTTCTTTTTCAAGAGCCAGCTGGTATTCTTTGATCATATCTTCGGTTACAATAGGCTTTTGCTCTTTTAACCATTTTTGATACTCTCCCTCACTAACAATCCTTACCACAAACTTCATATTATAGTGAGAACCTCCACAAATTTTAGCGCACAATAAATTGTAATCAAAATTAGGATCGTTCAACTTTTCTCTCATTTCTGCAGTAGTAATATCTGGAGTAAACTGGAAGAATGTTGGCATACCAGGTACACAGTTCATCTGAACCCTGAAATGTGGCATATAAAAACTGTGCAATACGTCTATTGAGGTTAAACTAAATCTTACTGGCTTACCTACCGGCAATACAATTTCATTAACCGTTAAATCGTCGTAGTTTCTTTTATCAGACAAATCCAGACCAAGTGCATTCAATCCATTTAAGCTACCTATCAACTTAAAGTTTTTCTTACCATTCTCGTTATCAGCACCTGCGTATCTCACATTCCATTTAAACTGTTGTGCTGTTACATCAACTTTTATAGCTTTTGCTATCTGGTCATCTGTAAGGTTAAAAATACCTCTCCAGATAAAGAAACCCATTAATACTAATATTGTTAAAGCAATAGCAGGAATAATAGTCCAGTATTTCTCTAAAGTATTGTTATGTGGGTAGAAAAAAGCTTTTTTGCTTTTCTTGAATTTATATTTATAAGCAAATATAAATAGTGCAATATGCGTTAATACAAATACTATAGTAGTAATAATTACAGTAGTATTAAACATAGTGTCTACTGCTTTACCATGTTCTGATGCTGCCTGAGGTAATATTTGAGAACCGTGAACAGAAAAAGACCAATAAGCTCCGTATAAACCAATAATTAATGCTGCAACAAACATTACACCATTAAACTTGTTCCAGGAGATTCCTTCTTTTTTTCCTTGTATCTTTTTAGTCAGCTCGTAAACTTGCAGTACCTTTCCTATGATACCTATGAACATACAAGCTAAAAGAAACAACAGAACATAGTAAGATACTACTTTACCTAAACCTTCATGTTTTGTTGCAGCGTCCACAGCTTCTTGAGCCATCACTGAAGTTACCGACAATGTCAGTAACCCAGTGAAAGATAATGCTGTTCTAAAATTTAAATACTTCTTTATATTCATTTTATTTTTAGTAGTACCAGATTTCTATTAAATGTGGTGATGTACACTTTCTTCTAAGAACGGGTGGTTTTTTGGAGCCAAAGCCACTTTACTTAATGTATTTAACATTAAATAAGTAAATAAGCCCACAAAACCTAAGAATATACCGATTTCTATTAGTCCAAAACCTCTGTGTTCTTCAACCGTTCCTGGCATAATCATCATATAATAATCTAACCAGTGTCCACATATCAGTAATATTGCAACACACAAGATTACGTTCATTTTACGTTTAGCATCTCTGGTCATTAAAATTAATAACGGAGATACAAAGTTAAGAATTAGGTTTAACCAAAACCAAGGTAAATACTCAGGTTCGAACCTTTTGTAGAAATACACTGTCTCCTCAGGCATGTTTGCATAGTAAATCAACAAAAATTGAGCAAACCATACATAAGTCCAGAATATAGAGAAAGCGAACATAAACTTACCTAAGTCGTGAATATGGTTTTCGTTAATCCATCCTAAATATCCATTTTTCTTTAAAAGAATAGTAACAATGGCTATCGCTGATAAACCTGCAACCCACATAGCCGCAAAATTGTACCAGCCAAACATAGTAGAAAACCAATGAGCTTCTAATGACATGATGGTATCAAATGCCCATATAGGTGTTGTGAAACCAAAGATTACCAAAAATATAGCTGAATTTTTGATACTTCTTTTATAGCTTGCTAAGCCGCCATCCAAATCTTCATTGTTAGAAAGCTTTGGCAATAAATAAGCAAAGAAGCTATAAACACCTAAGAAGATAACCAATCTGGTCAGGAAAAAAGGAATATTTAAAAAACTTACTTTACCTGCTATAATAGCATCATAATTGGGATGACCAACCTCTGCTATACCTTCGTGGTTCCAGTGATTATATAAATTATGTGTAAATAAACCTGCTGCAGCTACTATTATTAAAATAATGCTGGCAATAGGCAATACTTTAGAAAAAGCTTGTGGTATTCTAAGCAATCCTGCAGACCATCCTGCTTGGGCTACATACTGTACCGCCAAGAAAAATGTACCTGCTGCACAAACACAAGCAAAATAATAAGCCATTAATAATAAATTGGCAAATGTGCGTTGTGCGTGATGATTAGCACCGTCCTCGGTTATGAAACCGTAAGCAATAGCAACAATACCGATCAAAATTGCTACTAAACTATACGTTTTAGCTTTTCCTGAGAATTCGTATTGTTCCGAAAAATTATGCGTATGACTGTGAGTTCCCATTTTTATTTTTGATCAATTAATGTTGTCCGTTTTGTAATTGTTTAACATACATTACTACTTGCCATCTTTCTTCTGGAGAAAGCTGAGAAGCGTAAGATCCCATCAGGTTTAAACCGTACTCAATAGTATGGTAAATCTGACCGTCTGTTAAATCTTTCATTAAACCACCTCTTGAAGAGTTTCCTGTAGCATAAGAAGGTGGTGCTGGGAATTTACCCAATTCTACTATATGGCCGTTACCTGTACCATCCACTCCGTGACATGGTCCACACATGGCAACATACATCTGTTTACCGTGAGCCAGGTTTTTCTCATTTGCTTCCAAAGGATTTACCGCTGCTTTAGAAGCATGGAAACCATCCATTGTATTTGGATATTCAAAACGAGTATAACCTACCGGAACAGTACCTGCTGGAGGTGTCTGAGCAGTCTTACCGTCAGCAAAATTCGGATTCTTTTGATCCGGGTTATAAGCAATAGGCTCGTACATGTTTGGTGCAAACTCTAATCCGGTACTTCTCTTATCCTTACAAGAGCTCAATATAGCTACAGTACTAAAAGCTATTAGTGCTAAACTTAATATACCGGTCTTATTCATAGCTAACATATTTTCTATCGTTGTACTTAACTTCTACTGCACCAGTTTCTTTAAACAAAGAATCTAATTTCTCGTGATCTGTGTTTTCAGCAGCATCTACTGCTAAAACAAAACGGTCATCAGTAGCTCTAAAATCCATCACTCTTGGTGCTCTTCCCGGAAAAAGATGCGTTCTATAGAAGAAAGTGAATCCCATTCCGTAAGCTGCAAATAAAACTGTAAGCTCAAACATAATAGGAATAAAATCCGGAAAAGCAAATGCAGGTTTACCACCTATATTCATCGGCCAATCATAAACCAAAGTGTAGTACATTAAACTGAAAGCACAAATAGTTCCAGTAATACCAAATAAGAATGCAACGATTGGTAAACGACTTCTTTGAACACCTAACTTATCTTCTATACCGTGAATAGGCATAGGAGTAAAAGCGTCATAGATCTTAATATTATTTTTTTGTAAAGCATCGATACCTGACATCATATCATCAGGATCTGCATAAGATGCTAAAATATATTTAGTGTTGCTCATTGTTATTATTTTGCGTAATCTGCTTGGTTAACACTATCAAATTTGGTTAAAGACTCTTTGTAGTATTCAACCTCCTCTGGTTTAAGAACTCCCTTTTCAATTAATGCTTTCTTACTTTGCTCTGATGATGATTTCACCAACAATTTCACCTCAGCCATCGCAACTGATGGTAAGACTCTAATGAATAACAGGAACAAGGTAAAGAACACCCCAATTGAACCTATAAATAATGATATATCAACCCAGGTTGGATAGAACATTGCCCAACTTGATGGAATATAGTCTCTGTGTAACGATGTTACGATAATTACAAAACGCTCAAACCACATACCTATATTTACGATGATAGACAATATCCATGACACCGCTATATTGGTTCTGATTTTAGAGAACCAGAACAACTGTGGAGTAATTACGTTACAAGTCATCATACACCAGTAAGCCCATGCATACGGTCCTGATATACGATTTAAGAACGCATATTGCTCGTATTCCACACCAGAGTACCAAGCAATAAACAACTCGGTTAAATAAGCAACACCTACGATAGAACCAGTTAAAACAATAATCTTGTTCATAGATTCAATGTGGAACATGGTGATGTAGTTTTCTAAACCTAATACTTTTCTAGTGATCAGTAATAGAGTTTGAACCATGGCAAACCCTGAGAAAATCGCCCCTGCAACGAAATATGGAGGGAAGATTGTGGTGTGCCATCCTGGAATTACCGAAGTAGCAAAGTCAAAAGATACAATAGTGTGTACCGAAAGTACAAGAGGTGTAGAAAGACCTGATAAGATCAAACATACTGCCTCAAAACGTTGCCATGTTTTAACAGAACCTGTCCAGCCGAAAGAAAGAACAGAATAAACTCTTCTTCTTACACCGGTTGCTCTATCTCTGATAGTAGCGATATCTGGCAATAAACCAATGTACCAGAACAATAATGATACAGAGAAATAAGTAGAAATCGCAAATACGTCCCAGATCAAAGGAGAGTTAAAGTTAACCCACAATGAACCAAACTGATTTGGAAGCGGGAACACGAAATGTGCCAACCAGGGACGTCCCATGTGTGCCACAATATATGTAGCAGCACAAATAACGGCAAAGATTGTCATCGCCTCTGCAGAACGGTTAATGGAGTTTCTCCAGTTCTGACGGAATAGTAATAATACTGCGGAGATTAACGTTCCGGCGTGACCGATACCTACCCACCAAACGAAACCGGTGATATCCCATGCCCAACCTACTGTTTTATTCAATCCCCATGCACCTATACCATTCCAAAATGTATAACTAATACTAACTACCCAAAGCAAAGCACCCGCAACTGCTACAATGAATCCAATCCACCAAGCCTTGTTTGGTTTATTTTCTACTGGTAGAAGAACCTCGTCTGAAATTCTTCTGTAGGTAATGTCCTTACCAGTAATTAACGGTTCTCTTAATATCGATTCGTGATGAGATGCCATATTTTTTTTCTAATAATATTTAAATTAAGCCTCCTGTAACCCTGTATTCGTAACTTTTGTCATATAACCAACGCCTGGTTGAACGTTGATTTCTTCCAACACGTAGTATACTCTCTCATTTTTCAATGCCTTAGATACTTCTGAATTAGGGTCGTTGGCATCACCAAAAATAATTGCATTAGACGCACAAGTTTGCTGACAAGCCATTTTGATATCTCCGTCACGAAGCTCTCTTCTTTCCATTTTTGCTTGTAGCTTACCTGCCTGAATACGTTGGATACACATTGAACATTTCTCCATTACCCCACGGAAACGTGTAGTAACATCCGGGTTCAGTACCAATTGCGTAAATTCATTGTTCAGGTAATTATCAAAACGTGAATCATTCCAGTAGTTAAACCAGTTGAAACGACGTACTTTGAACGGACAGTTGTTTGCACAATATCTGGTACCCACACAACGGTTATAAGCCATGTGATTTAAACCGTCTGAAGAGTGTACTGTTGCCAATACCGGACAAACAGTCTCACAAGGAGCATGGTCACAGTGCTGACACATCATCGGCTGATGAACAACAGAAATGTTCTCCATTCTACCTTCGATCTTATCAATCTCTTTTTCTTCAGTAATTGATTTACCCTCTTCGTTGAAAGTATAGTAACGATCTATACGTAACCAGTGCATTTCGCGACGACGACGTACTTCATCTTTTCCTACTACCGGAACGTTATTTTCTATGTTACAAGCAACAATACAAGCTCCACAACCAGTACAAGCATTCAGATCGATTGCCATTACCCAGTTATTTCCTGGAGTTTCGTATTTTTTCCACAAATCATACGTTGCATGATGATTATGCGGATTACCACTTGATGGATCTTTTTTATAGTCAGCGAAAGAAGTTTCTCTGATTACATTTCTACCTTCGTAAGAATGGTGAGTTTGAGTCTGTGCCAACTCATAGTATCCAGAAACTTTTTCTATAGTTACAGTTGATACCCCTAAGAATGGATAAGCATTTTTACCTAATCCTGTTCCTACTTTACCTGCTTTCTCTCTACCATAACCTAAAGCAATAGCCACAGTTTCATGTGCCTGACCAGGTTGTAACAACAAAGGTAATTCTACCGAGTAATCGCCACCTGTTACTTTCACTAAACTGTTTTCTTTCAATCCTAATTTCTCAGCAAATTTAGGGTTTACAGCAGCATAATTATCCCAGGTTACTTTAGAGATAGGATCTGGTGTTTCTTGCAATACAGGGTTGTTAGCTTGTTCGCCAATCCCCATGACACCTGTATATAAACAAAGCTCAATAGCATCTGTAGTTTTATATTTAGAAGCTAATGATGATGCTAAGGCATCTACACTGCCACTAAAGCTATAAGAAGATGCTGCTTTTGGTGCTGTTAAAACAAAACCAGTTTGCAACACGTCTTGCCATGTTTTTCCTGATCCCGGAAGAATTGCTGATTCCCAGTTATTTTTCACGAAAGTATAATAATCAGGAGTAGTACTTTCTGCCCATACCAACAAACTTTCTTCAGCTTGTCTGGTATTGTAGATAGGATTAATAGTAGGCTGAACTATTGTATAATACCCAGACAACGCATTCGCATCGCCCCATGCTTCCAAAAAGTTATTATTTGCTGCAACAACATTAGATAAAGCCGCAGTTTCATCCTCTCTATCAGCAAAAGAAACTTTCAACGCTACTTTAGCTAAAGCTTCCTTAACTGCATTAGTATCTGTATAAGAGTAAGCCGGATTAGTATCCAGGAAGAACACTGCACCAACATTACCTGCTTTTGCATCATTCAATAATGCAGCAAAATCTGTATCGTTACCTGTAAATTGGTTACTTGGGTTATCTAAATCTATTGTAGATCCATAACTACCTAAAACACTGTTAATGGCATTAACCACACTCTGTATTTGAGCATCGTTAGAACCCGCAACCACCAACGCAGAACCTTTAGCCGCTAATAATTCTTTAGCTGCTAATTTCACAGCTACATCTGCAGCTGGGTTTGATGCAAGACTAGCGCCTGCTACCGATGTCCCTGTTAATGCAGCATATAATGCCAATGCTGCTGCAGCTTCTTGTGAAGGCTTTATAACTATCCTTGAATCTGCCGCAGTACCAGTTTGAGACAATATTGACTCGAACTGAATATGTCTTGACATTTTTTTGCCTTCCAAAGACTTGTAGTTTCTGTTTTTAAAGTACTGAGTTGCGTACTGTGATGGAGAAATCCAAGATCCAAGGAAATCAGCACCGATGCTTACAACTACCTGTGCTTTTTCAAAATTGTATTGAGGAACAACTGCTTTACCAAAACTGTCGGCATTCGCTTTGATAATACCAGCAAAAGAAACCGCATCGTATGTTACGTGTTTTGTACTTGGGTATTTAGCAGCAAATTCAGCAATTACCTTTTTAGTCGAGGGACTATTAACCGTAGAACTTACTACTGCAATAGTTTTCCCCGCTGCCTGAGCTTTTGACAACTCAGCCTTAACATATTTATCAACATCTTCCCATGACGCATCGTTTCCGTTTAACAATGGTCCGTGAAGCTTAGAATTGTCATAAAGATCTAAAACAGAAGCTTGTCCCTGAGCGCTTAATCCCCCAAAATTGATAGGACAAGCTGGATTACCTTCCAGTTTGATAGGTCTACCTTCTCTAGTTTTAACTAAAACACCAGTTCCTTTAAAAGAAGAGGCGTAATAGTTAGGCACACCAGGAGTTACATCTTCTGGCTTGATAAGGTATGGAATAGATTTTCTGACAGGAGCTGTTGTACATGCAGCTAAAGAAACTGCACCTATACCAAATCCCATAGTCTTCAAAAAATCACGACGTGGAGTAGAAGCTTTCAATCCTGAACCTTCTAATACTTCTTCGATAGGAAGCGGTTCAGCAAATTCGCCTTTGTTTTTCTCAACGAATTCAGGAGTTTTATTTAGCTCCTCTAAACCTTTCCAATATTTCTTTGTGCTTTCCATTTAAGCTATATAAGACTTATAGTTTACTCTAATTACTTAACCAATTAATTAATAGTGACATTTACCACACTCTAAGCCTCCTAAGACAGCTGCTGTGATTTTTTCACCTTTCTTAATTTGTTCGTGTGCCGCGATAACCTTATCGTAAAACGCATTATCTTTATGGTTCACCTCTGTCTCTCTATGACAGTTGATACACCATTTCATCGTTAATGGAGAATATTGATAAACTTCCTCCATAGTTTCGATAGGTCCGTGACATTTCTGACACTCAATACCTGCAACGTTTACGTGTTGCGAGTGATTGAAATAGGCCAAATCCGGAAGGTTATGAATTCTAACCCACTCAATTGGTCTTGGATTTTCACCATATTTCTGAGTCTCAGGATCGTAATCCAGTGCCGCATAGATTTTTTTGATTTCCGGAGAAATCTCACCATCATATTTATCTGTAGCCTGTACATACTTATGACAGTTCATACAAACATTTAATGAAGGAATTGATGCGTTTTTAGATTTCCATGCACCTGTATGACAGTATTGACACTCTATTTGATTAGTTCCTGCGTGTAACTGGTGAGAGAACTTAATAGGTTGTACCGGCTGATACCCTTGTTGTATACCCGTATTCCACATTACCGAAGTACTGTAAGCACCAACAACAACCAACAACACAATCACAGAGAAGAATACTGCTTTCTTGTTTTTCAAGAACTTTCTTACGCCAGCATAACGATCTTTCGCTTCTGCCTCTTCTTCTTCCTCGTCTAACAATAAAGCCTCGCCTTTGTTCAGCAGCAAACGCTCTAACGTAGATATCACTCTGTTTAAGACCAGAATAACGATCAACGCAATTGCTATCACCGCCACTAATCCTGCAATCATTAATCCACTAACACCTGTATCAACAGCAGCTTCAGCAGCACCTCCCGCAGCAGGTTTTTCCGCTTTTTTAGCCTCTTCTGCTTTCACGAAAGCCAGGATGTTATCAATATCCGCATCAGATAACTGAGGGAACGGTGTCATTGGCGCCTGGTTATACTCATTAAAAATCTTTACTGCAGCTGCATCACCAGCAGCAACCATTGCAGGAGCATTTTTAATCCATTTGTGTAACCACACCTTATCATGACGTTGATCAACACCCGCTAAAGCCGGCCCCATTACTCTTTTGTCTACAGCGTGACAAGAGGTACAGTTAGCCTTAAATAAAGCTTCACCGGCAGCCGCATCACCAACAACCGCCTCGGCACCACCTGCAGTAGCAGGCTCTTCAGCAGCTTCCTGAGCAACAGATACAACTGAGGCTCCAATAATGATAGCCGAGACTATCAGAAGGGATCTTACTAATTTTTTAAAATCAGATGAGAAGTTTCTCATATTGAGCTTGTTATACTAAATTTTTTAATGTTTCCTGATTGAAAATGCACTACTATTTCATTTTCGCACCACAAAAGTATAATTAATTACCTTTTGCCTGACAATTTGATGACCGATTTTCCTAATTTAAAACCATTCTAAACTAGTTGAAAATTAATCCTGAAATGATATAAAACACATTTTTCGGTGATTGACTCCGAAAAATGCATTTCAGGCAATTTGTTTTTTATATCTTTTTTTATTTATTGTTTCAACACCCAGGCAAAAATAAGCGGTGCTACTATGGTAGCATCGGACTCTACAATATACTTAGGCGTGTTTACGTCTAATTTACCCCAGGTAATTTTCTCATTAGGTACCGCTCCGGAATAGGAACCGTAAGAAGTTGTTGAATCAGAAATTTGACAAAAATAGCTCCAGAAAGGAATATTTTCCATTTCTAAATCCTGATATAGCATAGGTACTACACAAATTGGAAAATCTCCTGCAATACCACCCCCTATTTGGAAGAAACCAATACCTTTTCCTTCTGAATTTTTAGGATACCAATCTGCCAACCAAGCCATATACTCAATCCCGCTCTTCATGGTAGAAGCCTTTAACTCACCTTTTATGGTATAAGAAGTAAAAATGTTACCCATAGTAGAATCTTCCCATCCCGGTACTACAATCGGAATATTTTTTTCTGCAGCAGCCAGCATCCATGAATTTTTAGGATCAATTTCGTAATACTGCTCTAATACACCACTCAACAGCATTTTGTACATGTACTCATGTGGAAAATAACGTTCACCTGCATCTTCTGCCTTTTTCCATATCTCGAAAATATGTTTTTGTAATCTTCTGAATGCTTCTTCCTCTGGTATACAGGTATCCGTAACACGATTATAATGATCTTCTAACAAATCCCACTCGTCTTGCGGACTAAGGTCTCTGTAATTCGGAACTCTCTTGTAATGTGAATGCGCAACAAGGTTCATAATATCTTCTTCCAGATTAGCTCCGGTACAGGAAATGATAGCTACTTTATCCTGGCGAATCATTTCGGCAAGCGATATTCCCAGTTCTGCTGTACTCATAGCACCAGCTAATGTAATCATCATTTTACCACCTTCTTCCAGATGCTTTTCATATCCTTTAGCGGCATCCATTAAAGCTGCAGCATTGAAGTGCAGATAATTTCTCTCTATAAACTGTGATATAGGACCTCTTTGTACACTCATGTCATTAAATTTTTGGACAAAAGTAAGACTTTTTATCTTTTAACCACTATGAATGCAAGCACAAACATGGAACTCTGATGATCTCTGAACTTATGACCAATGAATTTGGGAGGATGAACGATGAATGATAAATCAGAAACATTCAACTCCCCTGATTTCCATTCTCCTTCTTCTTGCTTTATTAATGATAAACATTGAACCTACAAACAATGAGTTCCGGAAGATGAGCTGTAAGGGTTATTATTAATAATGGTGTTATAAAAGCACAGGAAAAACCGTATCAATAATTAAAGCTTTACTCTTTTTCTTTATTAAGAAAATGATGTTATCTAATGACAAGAACACAACTATCTAAGTGGCACTGAGGAGAAAGTACAGTACTGATATAGTGGAAGTAATAAGATTTAGAGGGTAATCAATAAAAGATTAAAACACCAACAACTAAAGTCTAAAATATTATATTTACAAAAAGACCGGTACGGAGAATATTGCCTATCAGTTTATTTTAACTATCTAATGAAAAAAGTACTTTTGATTCTTATCATTTGCAGCATATCTGTTCAGGCCTTTTCGCAAATGAGGTTTGTGAATAAGGTAATTAATCACTTTTTTCCGGAGGATACCACTCGTCACAATAGTTTTATGTTATTGCCTCTTGCCGGATATAATCAGGAGGCTGGATTTATGATAGGTGGAGCCGGACTTTATTCTTTTTACACAGATATCCATGATTTAACCATACGCCCCTCACAAGCCAGCCTTTCGCTGATGACCAGTACTAAAGGACAAACGCAATTGGGTTTTAAGTCTGACTTATGGTCTAAAAAAAACCTGTGGCACCAAATTTATACACTGCAGTTTTACAATAATCCGTTTAATTATTACGGAATTGGAAACGCTACTCTTGAAGCAGATAAAAACAGATTGAAACAACTGAAACTGAGAGCCAATGCAGAAGTTGAACGAAACTTCCTGAAAAATTATTACGCTGGTATTGGTGCTGAATATGAGTCTCATCAGTTTAAAGACAAAGATCCTGGAGGTATATTTACCCATTTACCTACGAGCGACCAGGAAGGGGGACAATTTCTTATATTGAAAATCACTCAGGTGTATGATTCGCGTAACTCAAACACCTATCCTACCCGTGGTTTTTTCGGAAAGTTAAAATATGGCTATGCTCCTGATTTTTTTGGAAAGGACAGGTTTCATGGTAACTTCTATTCGGCAGATATCAGGCAATTTATTCCGCTGAGGAAAGATTTGGTACTGGCCGGAAAATTACTTTTCGAGGGGCTAGACAGTAAAACACCTGTCCCTTTTTATGCCATGCGACAAATGGGGAATGACGAAATCATGCGTGGATATTATCTCGGCCGATATAGAGACAATTATTACCTTGCTATGCAATCTGAACTGAGGTACCGGTTTTCTGACCGGTTTGGAATAGTGGCTTTTGGCGGTGTTGGGAATGTAGCTCCACATGCAAATGAAACTGTTAAATCTTTAAAACCTAATTATGGTGTAGGCGGCAGGTTCTTTTTTGACCTGGATAAAAATCTAGCCGTACGACTTGATTATGGAATGGGAGAAAAAAGACCCGGCGAGAAACGTATATCTGGATTTTATTTTGCATTAAGCGAAGCTTTTTAAATGGAGAATAGCTGCAAAATCTTCTGTATAAATACAACCAGGCTTTCTATAAGTCAACTTTCTAAAAGATTATCCTAAAAAAAACAGGCGGTATAATAGGGGAATAATAAACGATGAATGGTGAATTCATTACCCCTGTACCATGGGCTATCAGCTATTAGCCATCTGTGAATATTCACGAAAAATAACCACTAATTATTAACACATTTCCTCTGCCAGAATTGATAACATTCCTAAAAGTGCAGGATTTTGCAATCTCAAAAGCTATTTATGAGAATATAAATAGTAGTATTTAAGTATAAATATAGAAGTACTAAAACAGAGTATTTATAGAGCTTTACCTCTATGAACCCTCTATCAACCCTCTATTATATCACTAATATCCCTCTTTAAAAAATTGCACAATAGGAACCTCCTGCTTCTTCCTTGTACATCATCCCGACCGCAGTGGAAGGATCTTCAGCTTTAAATAGCAGAAACTGGTTAAATGATGAACTTTATGAACTATGAATGGGGTTAAACTATGAACTGTTTTAAATAATGAACTATTGAATATTGAATCGATGAGCTATCCTTATTTATCTGAACCACGGATTATACAGGATTATTGGATTTCATAGCGTTCAAGCTTCCTTGTCATACCGACGACTGGAGGTATCTCTTTTTTCTCAGCAATATCTCTCGTTTGAATTAGTGATTCTGATATAGGAAGTTTCATATCAACTGGAACTCTTTAGTATAAAGACTTTTGAAACAGATCTTTCGACTCGCAAGCTCGCTCAAGATGAACTCCTGCTTCTTCCTTTTACGTCTTCCCGACCGCAGTAGAGGGATCTTCCAACTTTAAGTAGCAGCTATTATTTAACTATAAACCGGTTGAATGATGAATGTTGAGTTTTTAATGCTTAATGAATAATGAGGAACTATTCTTTATGAAATATGGAAAGGACTTTTGAAAAAAGAACTCCTTTCCATATTGTCTATTTTTTGCGTGGAGGAAACACATATCCCACCACTATATCAAATACGCCCCCACTAAAACTTCGGGTTTCTTTGGCTTCATTGCTATAATAAAATCCTAACCTGAAGTTCTTTTCTGTACGTACTCCAAAACCTCCTGTAAAGCTATTGGTACTATGGTAAACCGTATAAATATCTACTATATCCACTCCCCAGGCCATAGCTACATCCCAATTATCTTTACCTGTATCCAGATGTCTGTACCCTATTCGTGGCTTTAAACTAAAGTTATCATCAATATTGAAGCTATAAGCTAATGATGCGTAATAAAGACTTCTATCTACAGTAGCTATACGTCCGTAACGTTTATTATTGATGCTTAACCAACTAAATTGTGCTTCAAAAGATTGAAATGTATAGCCCACACCAAAATTCCCATCAAGGTAACTGCTCCTGTCATTATAGCCCATTAATAGTGGATCGTCCAGATCTCCTATTGCTTTATCTGCATCCAGCCTGTCGTCTGTCCAGCTCAATGACACCCCCAGTCTAAGTTTTTGTTTTTCTCCTAAGGGAAAATGATAAGCAAAGGTTCCCATGCCTTGCGTTTTACGCAACAAACCAGACTTGTCTGAAAACACATTTAACCCCACATAGGCTCTTTCGTTTAAAGGTGTACTACCTGATAATGATAATGCTTTTGGTGCCCCATTAATTTTATTCCATTGATTGGAATAGTTTAAATAAATACTGGTTGTTCCATCATTTCCTGCCATGGCCGGGTTAGTTTGATAAGGGTTTTGATATAACCTCCCCATTTGTCCAAACTGTTGAGGCATGGCTGCTTTTGCAGCCATTGCCATTATTATAATCAACATTATTTTCTTCATAGATGATGATCGATTAACGAATTATTGTAATAAACCCTTTTAACACATGACCTTCTACCTCTAGCAAATAGTAGTAGGTTCCTTCTCCCAGAATTTCGCCGGATGATGATACTCCTCCCCAATCACTTTGATAGTTTGGTGTTTCATAAACTTTTTTCCCTGAACGGTCTATTATGGTCAGGTACGTATTTGAAAAATATTGCAGATTTTTCACGATCCAAACATCATTTTTACCATCACCGTTAGGAGTTATAAAGTTATTTGGCACTAAAATCTCTATTCCACCTCTGGCTTTAATAAGATAAGTGACTGTTGCGCTACAGCCGTTTGCTGTAGTCTCTGTTAAAGAAACAGTTATCTCTGGTTTACTTACAAGAATAGATACTTCTTCATCTGTAGCTACACCTGTACCTCCTTCCCAGGTCCATTCGTAGGTAGAGTTTGCGTTGCCTCCGGCTTTTAATATCACTACCGATCCTACCACAGGTTCTGCTTCGCTCACTTTTACAATAGTGGGTTGTGGCGCTGCATAAACTTCTAATCTTCCTTTTTGATAATTGAAATCATAATTATCAGCCGCAGCAGAGTGTACTTCCAAATCAAACACACCGGCAACGCTACTTCCTGTAGATGGCCCGCTTACTTTTGGCTTCGCAGTCAGCACACTTTCATTATCTCCATTTACCCAATCAGCACTTTCTATTTCGTAGGTCAGCGGCAATGGTTCATCCTGGCATACTTCAACATCTTTTGCCTTCACCCTCAATATGGCCTTTTTAATTTCGAAATCTTCGTCTTTCAACTGCATAGTATAATTAGACCCCGAGCTTAAAGTACCCTGAGTTATTTTATACAGCCCAACCTGCTCTCCTGAGGCACGCGCTAAAGTCCCCGTCATTATCCACAGATCTTCTCCATTTTTAAAACCATCAGCTGTATAAAGCAGCTCTATAGGGTCTCTTTCTCCATAAACCTTCTGTTGGTTGGCTTCCGGAGTGATGGTTAATAAAGCAGGATTAATGGTAAATTTATTCCCCACAAACTGGACAAGGTAATTACTGCTATTATTAGCCAGATCCAATGTCCCTCTCTCAATATCATATTTACCTACATTTTCACCCGACTGCCTTGCCAGCTCTCCTGTTAATCTGTCTCCCCAAACCAAACCTTCTGTTGTATAAGTCAACTCGGGATCTGGCTGGTCCCCGTAAGTTTTGTGCTGCCCACTATCAGCTATTATTTTCAGTTCTTTGGTTTGTATACTAAAAACTTCATTTAACACGGTAAGCACATAATTAGGTGCGGAAAGTGTTCCTATGGTTATTGGATAATTTCCAACATTTTCTCCTGATTTTCTGGATAATGCACCTTCTACAATACTTGCATCGTCTGCTGTTACAAATCCGGTAATATCGTACATAAGTTCAGGATCAGGATTACCATAAATTTTATGCTGTCCGGCTTTTGGTGTCACTGTTAAAGTTGCAGGGGTAATTTCAAAATCGGCACTATTGAACTTAATGGTATAATTTGGTGCCGACAATGTTCCTCTATTCATTGGATACATACCTCTTTCTTCACCCTCTAATCTGGACAATGCTCCTCTCATGATTGTTTTATCTTCATTGAAGGCAAAATTTGTAACATCGTAATCCAGTACAGGATCTGCTGTTCCGTACACTTTACTTTGCCCCGGTTTTGCATCTACAATAAGTTCTTTGGCCTTGATTTCGAAACCGGCTTCTATATAATTGATGGTGTAGTTTGGTGCGGTTAAACTTCCCTGAGTAATGGCATAAACTCTTACAGCTTCTCCACTTACCCTTGATAAACTACCTGTAATTACAGACTGATTTTCTCCGGCTACAAAACCACTTGCGGTATATACAAAAACAGGATCCGTGTCTCCATAAGTTTTGTGTTGTCCTTCTGTAGCTATTACTGTCAACTCTGCAGGTGTTATTTCAAATACATCCTTTGTAAAGTTTATATCGTAATTGGCAGCATCCAGGGTACCTTGATTGATGTCATAACTACCCACATTATTCCCTGTAACTCTACCCAGTTTACCTGTTAAAACATTATAGTTATCTCCTCTGACAAAACCTGTGGCGACATAAGTATATTCATCGGGATCGTTTTCACCATATACTTTACTTTGGTTTGGATCTGCAACCACCTCCAATCCAGCCTTTGTAATTTCAAAGTTATCCGTATGGAAGGTTATGGTATAGTTATCTGCGGCCAAAGTTCCCTGATTAACAGGATACAATCCTACAATTTCTCCTGTTGTTCTTTTTAGAGCTCCTTTCAGGACAGTTTTATCTTCTCCCAACACAAAACCTGTTGCGGTATAAGAGAGTACGGGATCCGCTTTTCCGTACATCTTTTTCTGGTTTGGATCTACCGTTACTATCAGTCCTGCTGGTTTTATCTCAAAATCTGATCCGGTAAAACTAATACTGTAGTTTGGCGCTACAAGAGTTCCCTTATTAATGGCGTATTTTCTAACTGCTTCGCCCTGGACTCTGGATAATGCTCCGCTTATCACACTAGCATCATTCGGGTCGTCTCCCGGAATTAAACCTGTTGACGTGTAAGTTAACACAGGGTCTGTTTGTCCATAGGTTTTAAACTGACCTGGGTTGGCTACTATTTTTAACGGAGCAGGTGTAATTTTAAATATCGCCCCTGTATACTCAGAAATAGTATAGTTATTGGCCTGAAGGGTTCCTATCTCTATGTTGTAATCCCCCACATTATTTCCTGCTGCTCTGGTTAGTTGCCCCTGCATCAAACTTTCATTTTCTCCTTTTACAAAGCCTGTTACCGAATATTTATATATTGGGTCTGAAGTTCCATAAACTTTAGTTTGACCTGGCGTAACCACTACTTTTAATCCTGCCGGATTAATGGTAAAGTCTGCCGTATTAAAAGTGATATTATAGTTTGGTGCTGTTAATGTTCCTAAATTGATAGGGTAAGTAGCTACGTTTTCTCCTGCTACTCTACCCAATGCACCATTTAATATACTTTCATCCTCTCCGTTTACAAAACCAGTTGCGTTGTAAGCTAATTCCGGATCATCCTGACCATAAATTTTATTACCTGCCACTGCTGTAATCACCAACTCCGGACAGTTTTGATTATCACCAACAATATCCCAACTGAAAGCACTTATTAACATGGCACGGGCTACTTGTCCACGACAGTAGTTTAGTTGGTCTGCTCCCAGTATTACATTTCTTTTCACTGAGCTTAAAGCGCCCCAGCCAATTAATGTATTATCATAATTATCCATAGACAAAGCTGTTCTATCCAACATTCCTGTCATATCAGACACATTAGATATATTCCAACTGGCCAGACTTTGATTAAATTTAATGGCGTCAGCAAACATTTGCGCCATATTAGCTACTTTATTTACGCGCCAATTCTTTATGTTTCCATTAAAGCTACCTGCTGCTTTAAACATATTGCTCATATTGGTTACATTGGATACATTCCAACTATTCAATTCCTGATCAAACAGCGTGGCCCCATTAAACATATCGCTCATATTCTGTACCTGCGCAACGTTCCACCCATCAATACTACCGTTAAAGCTGGTTGCACCGGAGAACATGGCACTCATATTTTTTACCTGTGCAAGGTCTGGTTTATCTGTTGCAGCATACTCCATATCAGATGCTCCCTTAAATGCGCTTTCCATGGTTTGCCACTTTATGGTTCCCCATTGGTCTATGCTTAATAAGTTTGCAGCTTCTGTGCCTCCGTTCAGATAAATTGCCGGGAATTCTCCGGTAATACTTACTTTATATGTTCCAGGTGCAGGAACAGTTATCACTCCATTGCCCTGTACATCATTCACTATTCCTTTTTGACTTGTATTCCCTGTATTTTCCCAGTAGATATCATAATTATAGGTATAAGATGCATTAGCGGATACTGGTATGGTTATGGTTGAGTTACCTGCATCTACTTTCCAGGTGGTGATAAAATTATCTGCACAGCCTTTACTATCTCCCTTAATAGTCCAACTAAAGTTTGTCATTATAGCTGTTCTATCATTTTCTGACTGGCAGTATTTTAAACCTTCGGCTCCCAGAATCACTCCATTTTTCAATGTTTTAGTGGCCCAGCCTATTAATGTTGCATCGTAATTTGCCATAGACAAGGCTGAATAATCCAGCATCCCCTCCATATCTAAAACTTTGCCTACATTCCAGTTACCTAGCGACTGGTTAAAAGAGGTTGCTTTAGAGAACATATGGTCCATATCTATTACATTCCCTACATCCCAACCTGAGATATCCTGATTAAATGCGCTGGCTTCGCTAAACATTGCATCCATATTCTCTACGGCAGAAACCACCCAATTTTTAATCTGACCGTTAAATGCGGTTGCTTTAGAGAACATTTCGCTCATATTTTTCACCTTGCTAACATTCCAGCTATCCAAATCCCGATTGAATGCTGATGCCCCCTGAAACATGCCATCCATGCTTAACACATTGCTTACATCCCAGTTCTCAATATTTCCGTTAAAGGCGACAGCATCATAAAACATAGAGGACATATTGGTTACATGAGCTGTTTTAACACCCCATGCCAGATCTTGATTAAATGCTGCTGCTGAATTAAACATGAAACACATATTTTTCACCTGCGAAACATCCCAGTTATTTAAAGGCTGATTAAACAGTCTGGCTCCATTAAACATGTTGTTCATATCTTCAACGGCAGAGACATTCCAGCTCCCTATAGAGCCATTAAATTTAGAGGCACCGGCAAACATAAAACTCATATCTTTCACTAAGGAAAGGTCTGGAGCACCTATGGTTGTAGCTGTACCATAGACCATATTTTTGGCGCCCTGAAATGCTTTGTGCATAGACTTCCAT
Source organism: Pseudopedobacter beijingensis (assembly GCF_042678145.1). Classification (NCBI taxonomy): domain Bacteria; kingdom Pseudomonadati; phylum Bacteroidota; class Sphingobacteriia; order Sphingobacteriales; family Sphingobacteriaceae; genus Pseudopedobacter; species Pseudopedobacter beijingensis. The sequence continues at coordinate 119,021 of NZ_JBHUDG010000003.1, forward strand.
TGAATATTCCCCCACTGTTCTATACTGCTGAGTTTGGCTGCATTGGATTGTACATTATTAAGATAAAAATGAGGGTATTCTCCTGAAATGGAAACTTTATATGTGCCTGCTGCAGGGAAAGTCAGCACCACAGCATCTTCGGCATCGTTTACCGAACCTTTACTGTTTACATCATCTGTTTTTTCCCAATAAACACTATAGTTATAAGTATAGTCTGCTGTATTTGCCGGTATAGTTATATTTAAGTCTGCAGCATTTACGGTCCAGGTGGTCACAAAGTTAGTAGAACAGCCTTCTGTATCTCCTGTGATATTCCAACTTAACGGGCTTCCCATTAAAATAGTTCTTTGTTCGGCACTCTGACAATACTGCAATCCATCGGCACCTAAAGCAACGTTTGGTTTGAGCGATTGTGATGCCCAACCTATCAGCGTAGCATCATAATTTGCCATAGACAGACCTGAATGGCTTAACATATTGGCCATATCTGTAACTGCTGCCACACTCCATGTTGCTAAAGACTGATTAAATGCTTCGGCATGATTAAACATGCCTTCCATATTGTTTACTAAAGCAACATCCCAATCTTTTACAGGATGGTTGAAGAGTTTTGCCCCACTAAACATATCTTTCAGCGTTATTGCCACAGGTGTTCTCCATGAACTTAAATCCTGATTAAATGTTTCGGCTCCAGCGAATGTACTTTCTAAGGTAGTTACCTTATCAACAGTCCAATTTCCTAAAGCACGGTTAAAGGCTTTGGCTCCGTTAAACATTGCTGACATATCTGTAACATTATTCACTTTCCAGTTGCCAATAATTCCGTTAAAGGCTGTAGCTCCCTTAAACATCGCTGACATGTTTTCTACCTGCAAAACATTCCAGCTATTCAGGTTTTGGTTAAAAGAGCTTGCTCCTTCAAACATAGAGGTCATATCTTTGGCATCGGAAACATCCCAGCCACCTATTGCTCCATTAAAGGAAGATGCTCCTGCAAACATGCCGCTCATATCTGTTACCCCACTTAAATCGGGTATATCTATGGTATTATACGTCATGTTCACCGCTCCTTTGAAAGCATTTTTCATTGATTTCCAATCGCTCTCTCCCCACTGATCTATGCTTACTAACTTAGGTGCATCAGCATGGCCATTCAAATAGAAATGCGGGAAAGTACCGTGAATTTCTACCCGATAGGTTCCTGGGTTAACAAAGTCAATAAGCTCTGCACCTGTTGCATTAGCTATTGCACCTTGATTACTTGGATTACTTACATCCTCCCAATTGATGCTGTAGCTATAAGTATAATCGCTGGTATTCGCAGGAACAGTAATTTTTGTATCTCCAGCGGCTACCGTCCAGGTGGTAATAAACCGCATGTTACAACTTTCCTTATCTCCATTGATAGTCCAGTTATATCCTCCGGTATTATTATCTACCAATACATCTCTATCCAGCTTAGCACTACAATAATCCAACCCTGCAGCTCCTAATGTTATACCGGTTATTGGTGTGGTTTGCGAATCATTAAATGATTTCCATCCGCTTAAGGTAGCATCATAATTTGCTAAAGATAATGCTGAACGGTCTAACATACCGCTCATATCTGTGGTGGCAACTATTTGCCACATTCCTAAACTTTGGTTAAATGAAACTGCATCAGAGAACATATTGGTCATGTGTGTTACAACTGTTACATTCCAATTGCTCAGACTCTGATTAAACGAGGTTGCATCCTGGAACATACCACTCATGTTTTTCACTGCAGATACATTCCATCCGTTAAGGGCATGGTTAAATGAAGATGCTCCGGAGAACATGTCCGTCATATCTTTTACAGCGGCTACCGACCACGAATCTAGTTCCTGATCAAAAGAGGTTGCATGCTGGAACATACCACTCATATTCTCTACCTTAGACACATCCCAGCCGCTAACAGGTTTGTTAAAGGCTGAAGCTCCAGAGAACATATTATTCATATGGGTAACTACTCCTGTTTTATTACCCCATGCTAAAGTTTGGTTAAACAAGGTGGCGTTCTGGAACATACCGCTCATGTCCTTTACTTTTGTTACATCCCAGTTACTTAAACTTCTATTAAAGGCTAAAGCTCCGGCAAACATAGCAGACATATTGTCTATATTAGACACATTCCAACTGGCGATATCTCCGTTAAATGCCTTTGCATCCTGGAACATACCACTCATATCAACAACATCACTTAAGTCGGGTTTATCTGTTGCTTTATACACCATATTTACCGCTCCTTTAAATGCATTGTTCATAGAGTTCCACTCTATTGTACCCCATTGGTCTATACTTTTTAATTTATCGGCATCTGCATTTCCATTTAGATAGAAATGAGGGAAAGCACCTATAATACCTACGCGATAGTCACCAGCAGAAGGGAAGGTAATTGTTGCTGCCCCCTGGTTTGCCGGCATCCTTCCATTGATATTTAAATCGCCTACTTTTTCCCAATAGATATCGTAATTATAGGTATAGGCTGAATTAACAGGTATAGTTAGTGATAAATTACCCGCAGGAATCTGCCAGGTGGTTACAAAATTATCTGTACAACTTTGTATATCGCCTAAGATTTGCCAGCTGTAAGTATTTTTCAATGTTTCTCTGTGCACTTCTGCTCTACAATATTTTAGGCCTTCTGCTCCAAGCACCACGTTATGTTTCAAATTACCCAATGCTACCCAGCCTTGCAATGTAGCTTCATAATTGGCTATAGATAAATCAGCGTAGTCCAGCATGCCGTCCATGCTGCGTACATTTCGCACATTCCAATTACCTAAACTCTGATTAAATGAAGTAGCCTGTCTGAACATCTGATCCATTTCTGTCACATTATTCACATTCCAGCCGCTTACATTCTGATTAAAACTGGTGGCTTCGGAGAACATTTTTTTCATATCTGTCACCTTAGAAACATCCCAGTCTGCCAGTGTTTGATTAAATAGCGAGGCTTCGTTAAACATGCCCGCCATATTTTTTACGTTTGCTACTTTTCCTTTCCACTCTCCTATATTTCCGTTAAATGCACCCGCCCTATAGAACATATTACTCATGTTTTGAACTTTCGACACATCCCATGTTCCTATATCCTGATTAAACAAAGTTGCTTCGGAGAACATAGAAGCCATATTGGTCACCTTGCTTGTATTCCAGGCTAGATTTTGGTTAAAAGCTATTGCCTTTTGGAACATATAGCTCATATCCTCAACTGCAGACACATCCCAATTCCCTATATTTCCATTAAAGGCAGTTGCTTCAGAAAACATATAAGACATGTTGGTAACACTACCTGCATTCCACGTTAACGACTGATTAAAAGCTGATGCTTTCTGGAACATGTGGCTCATATTATTAACCGTTGATACATTCCAGTTGTCTATTATACCATTAAACGATGTTGCTTCGGCAAACATATAAGCCATATTGGTCACCTTAGCTGTTTTTCCGGCCCATGGCAAATTCTGATTAAAGGCAGTTGCTTTCTGGAACATGTAACTCATATCGATCACATTGGAAACATCCCAGTTAGCTATATTTTGATTGAACTGAGTGGCTCCGGAGAACAGATGATTCATATTTTCCACAGAAGACACATTCCAACTGCCAATATCTCCGTTAAAAGATGATGCTCCGGAAAACATTCCACTCATATCTTTTACTGTTGACAGATCTGGCTTATCTGTTGCGGTGAGAGTCATATTAGAAGCTCCTTTGAACGCTTCTTTCATAGAAAGCCACTGGTTAACTCCCCATTGATCTACGGAAACCAGTTTATACCCATCATGATTGCTATCTATAGCGAAATGCGGAAAATCGCCTGCTATTTCTACCTTGTAAGTACCTGCTGCAGGAAAATTGATGACATAAGTGTCTTTTAAATTGGTTACTTTACCATTAACGGTTGATGTATTTACATCTTGCCATGATATATGGTAATTGAATACACCGGCGTTGTTTACCGGTATAGTTACCGTCAAATCAGATGCAGGAATATTCCAGGTGGTCACAAAATAATCGGTATTACCTGGCTGTATACAGTCTTCGGTATCGCCGGTTATTACCCATTTAAATTGAGTGATTAATTTATTTCTTGCGGTGGTTCCTGCGCAATAAAGCAAACCTGCCGCACCTAAATTAACTCCTTGTCTAAGATCGGTTCTACTGCCCCATCCTACTAATGTGGCGTCATAATTTTCTTTAGATAAGCCTGAATTATCCAGCATTGCATTCATAGAGGATACTTTGGATACATTCCAGTTAGCCAGGCTTTGATTAAATGCGCCAGCACTTTTAAACATGCTCCCCATCTCGGTCACACCAGACACATCCCAATTGCTCAGCATTCCATTAAAACTGGTTGCTCCTTCAAACACTCCCTTCATTGTTCCCTTTGTACCGGTTGTTACCCAATGGTTTAAGTCCTGATTAAATGAGGTGGCATTCTTAAACATTTCTGCCAGATTGGTTACAGCCGAAATATTCCATGCGCCTAGCTGTCCATTGAAACCAGTAGCCCCCTCAAACATGTTATTGATGGTATGCATTTTAGAAGTGATGTTCCATGTATCCAGATCCTTATTAAAGGAAGTGGCATCTTTAAACATATACATCATGTCCTTTACATTAGAAACATCCCACCCTTGTACAAGACCATTAAAGCTGGTTGCTCCTTGGAACATTCCCCCCATGCTTTCCATTTTATTGGAAACCTGCCAGCTATCCAAATCCTGATTGAATGAAGTTGCTCCCTGGAACATATAGTTCATTCCCTTTACATTGGATACATTCCAGTTACTTAGGCTCTGATTAAATTGTGTAGCATCTTTAAACACCATGGCCATTTCTTCTACATTTGACACGTCCCAGTTTCCAATGGCTCCGTTAAAAGAGGATGCTCCGGAGAACATTTCTGAAATACTTTTCACTTCTGCCAAATCTGGATTATCAGATGCATTATAGGTCATATTCACGGCACCATAAAATGCTTTCAACATGGATTTCCACTTATTGGTACCCCACTGATTTATAGAAATAAGTTTTGAATGATCGGTATAAGCTGCTTTCCCCATATCAATCTGAGGGAAGTCGCCAAAGATCTCCACCTTGTAATCACCAGAAGAAGGGAAGGTTAATTGGCCATCGCCTGTGATATCTGTTTTTATACCGTTTACTTGTTGATCGCCTATTTTTTCCCAATAGATACTATAGTTATAATTGGATGAGGTGTGGGTTGGTATGGTAACAGTAAGATCCGTACCACTTACCCTCCAGGTAGTTACAAAGTTTTCTGTAGTACCCGGTGTAATCGGACAATTTTCCGTATCGCCTGAAATTACCCATTGGTAGTTATTTTCCAGATCGGTATGGGCATTTCTTCCTAAACAATAGGTTAACCCTTCTGCCCCTAATTTTACATTATTATTAAGTGTTGGCTGTGATGCCCAACCTATTAACGTGGCATCGTAATTGGCTTTAGACAGTGCAGAATAATCCAACATATTTTGCATGTTGGTTACTTTAGATATATTCCAGTTGCCCAAGCTTTGATTGAAAACAATAGCATTGGCAAACATAGCTCCCATATCTACCACTTCGGCTACATCCCAGGTATTGCCTATATTTCCATTAAAAGCTCTTGCACCCTGGAACATGGCATTCATAGTTGTTACTTTTGCTACGCTCCAATCTGCGAGGTCCTTATTAAATAGCTCTGCATTTTCAAACATAGCGCCCATGTTGGTTACATTGGAAACATCCCAGTTTTTTATATCCTGATTAAAAGATGTTGCTCCTTTAAACATGGCGTTCATATTGGTAGCTGCTGCTACATTCCAATTGCCTATGTTTCCATTAAATATGGTATTATCCCTGAACATTCCGCTCATATCTTGTACGGCAGACAAATCAGGAATATCTGTTGCCCTATACTCCAGATTAGATGCTCCGTAGAACGAATTATTCATAGCTTTCCACTGGCTTTTACCCCATTGGTCTATGGAAACTAGTTTTGATTTATGGCTTGTATTATTATTTAAGTAGAACTGCGGGAAGGTTCCTACTATTTCTACTTTGTAAGTTCCTGCAGAAGGGAAAGTCAGCAACTCATCGCCTGTAATATTCATACTTACGCTGGTCTGGCTTGCATCGCCTACTTTTTCCCAACGTACAACGTAGTTGTAAGTATGAGCGGGGTTAACTGGTACCAGAGCGGTGAGGTCTGAATTGTCCACAACCCAGGTAGTTATAAAATTATCTGTGCTTCCGGGTACAATAGGGCAATCTTCTGAATCGCCTGTAATTACCCATCCAAAATCATTAATTAGTTTGGACCTGGATAGCCCCCCCTCACAGAAAGTAAGTCCTGCTGCGCCCAATGGCACATTTTGCTTCAATACAAAATTATCTCTTACCCATCCTGTTAATGTTGCATCGTAATTTTCTCTTGATAGATGGGAATTATCTAACATTCCCGCCATATTGGTCACATTTCTAACATCCCATGTGGCTAAGCTTTGATCAAAGTTAGATGCACCTGAAAACATTGCCTGCATAGTACTTACATTGGCAACATTCCATGCACTTACCGACTTATTAAATGAAGTAGCGGCATTAAAAACATTCTCCATTTTTGTTACTGCCGACACATCCCAGGTATTCAGAGCCCCATTAAATGATCTTGTTTGGCTAAACATGCCAGATATATCGGTAAGTGCAGCAGTTTGCCAACTGCTTAAATCTTGATTAAAGTCATCTGTTTTGGCAAACATGAGACTCATGTCTGTCACCAGATTAACTTTCCAGTCTGTTAAAGACTGATTAAATTTCAAAGCGGTATTAAACATACCTGACATGTTTGTTACCTGTGCTACATTCCAGTTATTTAATGGCTGGTTGAATACTGTAGCTTCTGAAAACATGTTTTTCAGGTTTGTAACATTGCTTACGTTCCAGCTGCCTATATTTTTATTGAAGGCTTTGGCTTTTGCAAACATGGCCTCCATATTGGTGACCTTTTCTACGGTCCAACCTCCTATAGATTGGTTAAACACTGTTGCTCCCTGAAACATGTTGGACATGTTGGTTACACTAGACACATTCCAATTACTGATATCCCCATTAAAGGATGCTGCATTGGCAAATAATGCATGCATATTGGTCACATTGGAAACATTCCAACCACCAATGGCTCCGTTAAATAATGTCGCGGAGGCAAACATTTCTTTCATACTGCTTACTTCAGACAAATCGGGTATATCATCTGCATTAAGCTTCATGTTTTTAGCTCCGTAGAAAGCTGCTTCCATTGATTTCCACACTCCGGTACCCCATTGGGTTACAGAAAGCAGCTTAGGCGCATCACTGTAATTATTCAGATAGAAATGAGGAAAATCACCTGCTATCTCTACCCTGTACGTTCCTGCTGCCGGAAAGGTAAGGGTCTTACTTCCTGTAAGATTAGCTTCTACTCCGTTAGTTGCAGAGTTTAGGGCATCTTCCCAATAAATATGATAGTTATAGGTAGTATAAGCAGGATTTATTGGAATGGTGATACTTAGATCGCTACCACTCACCTGCCATGTGGTAATAAAATTATCTTCACCATGAATTTCTAAACATTCTTGTGTATCGCCCACTATGTTCCATTGAAAATTGGTAACCAGTGTTTCTCTGGCCTGGCTACCGGCACAATAAACAAGATCTAACGCTCCTAATTTTACATTTTGTTTTAAGCCTCCCCGATTTGCCCAACCTATAAGTGTTGCATCGTAATTGTCTTTAGATAATGCCGATTTATTCAGCATATCTTTCATGATGGTCACATTGGAGATATTCCATGAACCTAAATTCTGATTAAATGCACTTGCTTCAGAAAACATGCTGCTCATATCGGTCACCTTCGCTACATTCCACCCCGAGATATCCTGATTAAAAGCCTCTGCTGCTATAAACATATTCACCATATTGGTAACATTGGACACGTCCCAGTTTTTTATATTTCCATTAAATACTTTGGTAAATGCAAACATCGAAACCATCTTATTGACTTTAGAAACGTTCCAGGTACTCAAATCCTGATTAAATTTCTCTGCGTTGTAAAACATAGCCGACATATCGGTTACATTAGACACATTCCATCCTCCAATAGGCTGATCAAATAGCGATGCCATCTGAAACATATTCGTCATACTAGTCACCTTACCCACATTCCAACCAGACAGGTTAATATTGAACTTACTGGCTCCGTTAAACATGAAGCCCATATTTGTAACATTTGAAACATCCCAATCAGATACATCGGCATTAAAGACAGAAGCTCCAAAAAACATAAACCTCATATCTGTTACCTTAGAAACGTTCCAGGTACTAATGTTTCCATTAAACATAGATGCGTTAGTAAACATATTGCCCATCTTAGTCACATTAGAGACCTTCCAGTTAGATAGATCGGTATTAAATCTAATGGCTCCATGAAACAGAGAAGTCATGCTGGTTACTTTAGAGACATCCCAATCTCCAATATTACCATTAAACATTTCAGCCCCATAAAACATAAAGTTCATATTTTCTACCACTGACAGATTGGGCTTATCCGTTGCTTTATACTCCATATTTTTGGCTCCCTGGAAAGTCTTAAGCATAGATTTCCATTTATTGGTACCCCATTGGTCTATAGATATCAATTTCAGAGCATTTGGTGTATTATCTTCAAAGTAAAAATGAGGATACTCTCCAAATATTTCTAGTCGGTAGGTACCTGCTGTAGGGAATGTCAACGTTTTTTCTTCTGTAATATCCATTTCCATACCTTTTATATTAGGATCATCAACTTTCTCCCAATACAAATGATAATTATAATCGAGATAGCTTGTTTTATATAACGGAATACTTAAATCTGTTCCTGAGACTGTCCATGTGGTAATAAAGTTTTTCGAACTTCCCGGTGTAATAGGACACCCTACCTCATCTTCCATCACCTGCCATCCCCACTTATTTATCAATTCATTCCGTGCTTCCTCAGCTGTACAATATTTTAGTCTTTTTGCCCCTAATTTTACGTTTGACTGTAAATCAGATCTCGAGGCCCAACCAATAAGGGTGGCATCATAGTTTTCTAAGGATAAGCCGGAAACATCAAGCATTTTTTCCATATTAGTCACGCTACTCACATTCCATCCACCAAGGCTGTAATTATAAGGAGCCCACTGTAACATGTAACTCATATTAGTTACCTTAGAAACATCCCAATTTTTCAAATCCTGGTTAAAAGACTGAGCACCGGAAAACATACTGGACATATTGGTCGCATTTGAAACATTCCAACCACCTATATCCTGATTGAACACACGCGCTGTATTGAACATGTTAGACATATTATTCACACTGGAAACATCCCAAGCATCTATTTTACCATTAAATTTCAGTGCAGAGTTGAACATACTAGACATGTTTGTCACCTTTGAAACATCCCAATCATTCAGATCCTGATTAAATGCTTCTGCATAAAAGAACATCATGCCCATGTTGGTTACCTTGCCTACTTTCCATTGATTTAACGGTTGATTAAACTTTCTGGCACCTACAAACATGGATACTGTGTTGGTTACAGCAGAAACATCCCAATCACTTATTTGTCCATTAAAAATTTCGGCCCCATTAAACATATTAGACATGTTCTTTACTTTAGAAACGTTCCATGAGTTGAGACTTTGATTAAACACTTTGGTATTCAGAAACATTCCCTCCATGTTGGTAACCGCCGAAACATTCCATCTATCTAATGGCTGGTTAAAAAGGCTTGCTCCTGAAAACATTCCTCCCATATTGGTAACACGTGAAACGTCCCAATTATCTATTTTCCCATTAAATTCCTTAGCTCCGAAAAAAAGTTGGTGCATATTGATTATGGAAGAAACATCCCAATCATTCAGATCCTGATTAAATTTTTCAGCAGACAGGAACATCCCCTTCATATTGTTAACCTTAGATAAATCAGGTTTATCACTGGCATTACTGACCATGTTTATTGCCCTATTAAAGGCCCCTTCCATACTTTCCCATTTTATGGTTCCCCATTGCTCTATACTGGTAAGTTTTGGTGCCTCGTCAGCATACTCTATCAGAGAGAATTGTGGAAAATCACCTGTAATTTCTACTCTATAAGTTCCCGGAGCTGGAAAGTCTATTTTCTTACTGGATGTCAGGATAGCATCCATCCCATTAACAGCAGTATTATTTACATCTTCCCAATAAATATGATAGTTATAATCTTTGGAATAAATTTTTGTAACAGGTATGGTGATACTTTTATCTTCATTCCCCACTGTCCAGGTAGTAATAAAATTATTGGGATCTCCCTTTATGATGGGTATTTCTGTACAATTCTGAGTATCTCCTATAATACTCCAGCCATGGGCCTGAATTAATTTATTTCTTGCTGCAACAGAAAAACAGTACCTCATTCCATCAGCTCCCATATTTACCCTGGAACTTACACTTGGTGTTTTATCTGCCTGCTTAGCCCAACCTATTAGAGTATTGTCATAATTCAACATAGACATCCCACAATCATCTAACATGCTACCCATTAGCTTTACATTTCTAATATCCCAATTCCCCAAGTTTTTATTGAACACTCTGGCCAACCTAAACATATTTGTCATATCAACAACATTCGATACATCCCAATTTTCTAGTGGCTGGTTAAAAACAAATGCCCAATCGAACATACTATTCATAGAGGTAACACTAGACACATTCCAGTTTCCTACATTCTGATTAAACTCAGGTGCATGAGAGAACATACTTGTCATGTTTGTCACTTTCGACACATCCCAACCCGATATATCCGAATTGAATTTTTTGGCATAGTAAAACATGCTGCTCATCTCAGTAACATTAGAAACCTTCCAATTATTCAAAACCTGATTAAACTGCCATGCTTCCCGAAACATCCTCGACATGTTAGTAACCTTTGATACATTCCATGTCCCTATATTTTGATTAAAGTTCCTTGCGTCACTAAACATGGAGGACATATCCGTCACATTGCCTACTTCCCACCTATCCAATGGTTGATTAAAAACAAAAGCTCCTTCAAACATATAACTCATATCCTTGACACTGCTTACGTTCCATGAATTCAAATTCTGATTGAATCCAATATTTCCTGAGAACATATAACTCATATTGGTGACCTGAGATACATTCCAATTATTAAGAGAGTTATTATTAAACCTTGCACATCCATAAAACATATGATTCATGTCTGTAACCTTAGATACGTCCCAGTTATTCAACTGGGAGTTGAACGAACCAACACCAGCAAACATCCAGGACAAATCCTTAACTTCAGCTAAATCGGGACTATCGAATGCATTATATTTTAAATTAGCAGCATTTTTAAAGGTGCTATTCATAGACTTCCACTTCATTTTTCCCCATTGCTCTACGGAACTTAACTTTGAAGCATTCCCATCTCCTTCTTTCCCTAGATAAAAGTGAGGGAAATTTCCAAAAATCTCTACCCGATAAGTTCCGGCAGACGGAAACTGTATCTGAGCAGTACCTGTCAAACTGGTTTGTCGATTATATACATTACTATCATCTGTTTTTTCCCAATATATCTGATAGTTATAAGTATATTCAGCTGTATTGGCAGGAATGATTATGCCCAGATCTCTTGAAGTGACTTGCCAGGTGGTCACAAAATTATCTGCACTACCTGGTACTATATTTTGTGCTAAAGCGTTAAACTTTACAGCAAGTAATAGCAATAAATACAAAAAAGGTAAAATTCTCTTTTTCATAGACGTTTGTTAATTAGGACTAGTTATAATGGGTAAAACCTCACAAGGTTTCCCTGATATTATTCAAATAGTTTTTCTGTTATTAAAAAATAATGTATAGTACAAAGCCTCAATAGCAGAGTTAAGAGATATTGACAGGTAAATCCAAACGCTTTCCTTCCACTATTTCCCTTCAGGAAACATAGCTTCTCTGCCCCACCCTAAACTGGGTAACACAGATTATTCCAACACCAATAGACAATTACCGGTTAGATCTCTTTACTGAATCTTCAAAATTGAAGCTCTGTACTTTGTTAAAATGTTTTTCTTTTAGCTTCGAGAGTGTATTTCCCGGCTTTTAATTTTAGTAGCATAAATGTTTTCCTATAGTATATTTTCTGGTAAATTATTTTCTATACAACATAGAATAGGTAGAATAGTTTTTCAAAAGTTTATCATCATGGTAAATTTTATTTTTCATTTCCATAACAGGAAAAATAAATTACCGGAATATTGATATGGATCAATCAATGAAAGATAAAAAACACTCTTTTTAAAATGTTTTCTAAAAAACCTATAACTTGCGGTATAATTTATATGAACACCATAAATATTATTCTCGTATCTGTTTGCTTTCTATTTTTAATATTTTCTCTTCATCTATTTTTCACCAATAGAGATATCAGAAAATTAACCCGGTTTTTGTCTATTATTATCTTCACCAGGGTTGGGCAAATTATTATACTTCTTTTGGCAAATCATCATCAATTAGGCTTGTTCCCGTTTTTATATATATTTTTCACCCCTTTATATTATATTATTCCGGCTTGTTTATTTCTTTATATTAAGTTTTTCGTAAATGATCAAAAACAACTAACGACTAAAGAATGGCTTCATTTCACCCCCTTTATCATTGCTTTTATTCATTTTATCCCTTTATCTTTTGACCATCAGGTAAATTGGGAAGCCGTTGCAAATCTTGTTTCGCAAAGCAAGAATATATTTATCACGGAAAAGACAGGTGTTTTTCCTGCAATTTTCATGGCTTCTTTCAGAATTGCTTTAATGGTAAGCTATCTCTCCATGAGTTGGATTACCCTGATTAATTCTAAACTATTTAAACAAAAAAAGTGGAGAGCAAATAAGATATGGTTGTTTTTTATATTAACAGCAGCAACTTTATTTCATGCAATTAGCATTTCTTCTCTGTTTATTCAGTATCAATTCAACTCATTCCCCTGGTTTTTAACACTTCATTGTATTGCTTTAACTTTTGTTATCCTTTATCTTTTACACAAACCTAATTTGTTGTATGGTTACTTACTGGTAAATGTAAACATTCATAAAAAACAGGCGAACTCTTCTTTTATCAGAAAGGATAAAAAGACCGAAGACTTTACAGGTACTCCTTATAATCCGATCTCTTTAGATAATGAGCAATACACTGTGGATCAATCCCTTTTAGAGATGACAATGAGTACTAAGAAGCCTTTTTTAGATCCTAATTTCCAAATTCTGGATTTAGCTAATCTGCTGGGAATTCCTGTGCATCAGTGCTCTCAGATCATTAATAATCATATCGGAAAAAATTTCAGGGATTGGACCAATCGATATCGGGTTTTATATTTTATAGAGATGTATCCTGAAAAGAAAAATCAGCTTACCATAGAGGCTTTGGCTAACGAATCTGGCTTTAAAAGCCTGACTACTTTTTATACTGCCTTTAAGAAAGAAACAGGGGTAATGCCTAAACAGTATTTCTCAAAAGAGTAAGTGGATAATTTTGTACCAAGATTGTGTAAAACTTAATTTGTAGAATCAATACCGCTCTTCGGTCCATCCTTTTACTGTCAGAGCAGACACATTATACCTCATAAAATTCAAGGTAACCTAACAATTAAAAGCAAAAATGAACGGAGTTTAAAATTTTCCTTCTCCGTTCTATAAATTGACTAAAACTTATACCCTACTACAACATCGAAAATACCGCCACTAAATCCCCTGAGATCGCTAGGTTCAGAATTGTACATTAGCGATATATTTAAGTTAGATTGGTGCAAATATCCTATCCCTCCAGTGAAGCTTTTATTACTGTGATACATGGTATAAAACCGCAGCATATCGGCTTTCCATTCTGCGGCCATATCCCACTGATTATCATAATTCTTTATTCCTCTGTAAGCAAAGAGTGGCTTTACACCAAAGCTCTGGTCAAAATTAATCATATAGCTTACAGCGCTGTAAAATGTAGCATAATCAACGGAAGCAATACGTCCATATCTCTTCTGGTTGAGACTCAAGTAGCTAAACTGCGCTTCAAAATGTTTAAACTGATAGGCTACCCCAAAGTTTCCATCCAGATAATTTTCTCTATCATTGAATTGAGCCAGTTGAACGTCATTTACACCAGAGCTAGTGGCCATGGTATAGTCTAATCTATCTTGCGACCAACTTAAAGAGACGCCAAATCTGATATGATGTTCTGCGCTGAAGGGAACTTTATAAGCAAAACTTCCGGCTACCTGAGTTTTCCTCATTAAGCCCGATTTGTCATTAATTATATTCAATCCAACCGCTGCTTTATCATTTACAGGTTGTGCCGCAGAAAACGACAACAGCACCGGCGCCCCGTCTATTTTATTCCACTGATTGGAGTAATTCAGAAAAACTTCTGCTTTATTCTGGTAACCCGCCATTGCTGCATTTACCAGATATGGATTCTGGAAATACTGACTTTTCATAGGATTAAGCTGTGCTTTAGTTTGGGATGACAGTGCTACTGCCAACCCAAATGTCAATATATATTTAGTTATTGGTTTCATCTGTGTGTTTTTTACTGATTCCCTTTTGTCCGACTCCCTATTTTACAATTGTTATAAATCCTTTAATAGCATTCTTTCCTTCGAAATCAAAAATGTAATAATAGGTTCCTGCTGATAAAGGCAGTCCGTTTGCTGTTCCATCCCATTCATTGCGATAATTTCTGGTTTTATAAAGCACTTTTCCGGATCTGTCTACAATAGTTAATGTATGTTCCGGATAGGCATCTACATTGGTCACTACCCAATTATCATTAACACCGTCTCCGTTTGGTGTAATGAAGTTTTCGGCTTTTACAGCTATGTAATCTTCTTTTACTTCTATAGTAAAGCTTTCTGTAGTCGCACATCCGCTTTCGTTAGTTGCTGTAACGATATACGTGGTGGTTTTCATTGGACGAACTTCCAGTACCGGATTCGATTGTGTTCCTAAAATTCCATCTGCATTGCTCCAATAATAAACAGATCCTCCGTTTGCAGTCAACGTTACTGTTTCTCCCTTACTAATGCTATTTCCTCTATTACTGGTTATCGAAACTTTAGGCAACGGATTTACCTTTAGCAAACCCTCCTCGTATATAAAATCGTAATTTGAAGATTTACCACCGTTGATCAGCAATATGTAAGTTCCAACATCAGAAGTTTGGACAGCATTGGTAATTACTTTTGGCTGTGCCGTTAAACTTGTCGGATTATCACTGAATTTAAATCCCTCGTAACTGATATTAAAATTCGGATTATCTGTGCCATAGCAACGCTCTGTATGATCTGCTTTAATATAAAGCATAGCTTTGGTAACCGTTAATTTCGCAGGGTTATAGTTAATACTGTAATTATCTCCCAATGTCAGACTCCCCAAACCTATAACATATTCAGTCACATTTTCTCCATCGGTTCTGAACAGATTTCCCGAAAAAACATCTCCATTTATCAAAGATGGCGTATAGGTATAAGTTAGCTGCGGATCGGTTTCTCCGTAAACTTTCTGCTGATTGTCGGCAGTGACAGTTATTGGCTTTTTTCCAATTGTTAATATTCCTGACACAACTGTAAGCTCATAGTTATCAGATGTTGCAACAACTGTAATTGGGTATTCTCCCGTAGCCGATTGCTGTGTTGCTGTTGTCGATATTGCAGGCACCAAAGGCAAAGATGTTTCACCGTTTTCCAAACCCTGATAACTCACCGACAAGACCGGATTTACCTCACCATAAATTTTAGCTTTATTATCGGCTCTCACTATCAAAGCTTTTTTATTTACCGTGAGGACACCTTGTATATTAGCCACTTCATAATTAGCAAGTTTATTATCCGGATCATCTAGCGAAGCTATAATTGGATAGGTATTTACACCTGCTGTTGCCGGTGCGCCTGTACTGTTACGATTTACCGTGATATTGTCGTTATTCGCCAGTTCTGAGATTGTACCTGTAAAATCTGATGGTGTTAACGCTTCCCCATAAACCTTACTACGATTAACTGATGTTACTGTCAGTTGCTTTTTATTGATAGTTAGTATTCCCTTATTAAATGTGATAGCGTAATTAGCAGATGTTCCACTTGCTATAATTTCATAACTGCCTACGATTGATTGCTCATTAGCCAGAGTTGTTATCATTGGCGCTGGTGTCAATACTATCTCATCGTTTGCCAAACCTTCATAGCTTACCGTGAATACCGGGTTGGCTTCGCCGTAGGTTTTCGTTTGGTCGTCTGCCCTTATCGTTAACGCTTTTTTGTTTACTGCTAACGTTCCGTTGGTGTTACTTACCTCATAATTCGTCAGCTTGTTGTCAGGGTCGTTCAATGTAGCAACTATAGAATAAGTATCTACTCCTGCCAGTGCTTGTGCACCGCTGCTATTCCGGCTTACCGTGATATCATCATTATTAACAATACCGATTATTGTTCCTTCAAAGTCGGCACCTTCTAAAGTTTCTCCGTAGGTTTTGCTCCGGTTAGTATTGGTAATGGTTAAGGTTTTCCTGCCAATCGTTAAAGTTCCTGGTTCGAATGTGATTTCGTAGTTTGCAGACGTTCCGCTGGCAACAATATCATAGTTACCTATGGCCGATTGTTCATTAGCCAAAGCAGTTACCGTTAGCATTGGTGTTAATGCCGTTTCTCCGTTTACCAAACCATCGTAACTTACTGTCAGCTCCGGATTTGCTTCTCCATAAACCTTTGTCTTATTATCTACTGTCACGGTCAGTGCTTTTTGACCGACTGTTAACGTTCCGGCAGTATTGCTTACTTCGTAGTTCGACAGCTTATTATCCGGGTCGTTCAGCGTAGCCGTGATGGCGTAGGTATTTACTCCTGCTATGGCGGCTGCCCCTGTACTGTTACGGTTCACCGTAATGTTGTCA
Source organism: Pseudopedobacter beijingensis (assembly GCF_042678145.1). Lineage (NCBI taxonomy): Bacteria > Pseudomonadati > Bacteroidota > Sphingobacteriia > Sphingobacteriales > Sphingobacteriaceae > Pseudopedobacter > Pseudopedobacter beijingensis. The sequence goes on from NZ_JBHUDG010000003.1 coordinate 136,022, forward strand.
TCATTCGCTATACCTGTTATTGTGCCTGCAAAATCAGCTCCGGTAAGTGTCTCCCCGTAGGTTTTACTTCTGTCGGTATTCGTGATGGTCAGATTTCTCTTCCCTACTGTTAAGGTTCCTGGCTCAAACGTGATATTGTAGTTTGGCGAAGTGCCGCTTACATTAATTTCATAGACCCCTACAATAGATTCTTCTGTAGCTACACTAGTTATTACCGGTAACTGCGATAATGCCGTTTCACCATTTACCAATCCGTCATAGCTTACCGTGAATACCGGGTTGGCTTCACCGTAGGTTTTCGTTTGGTCGTCTGCCCTTACCGTTAACGCTTTTTTGTTTACTGCTAACGTTCCGTCTGTATTGCTTACCTCATAATTCGTCAGCTTGTTGTCAGGGTCGTTCAATGTAGCAACTATAGAATAAGTATCTACTCCTGCCAGTGCTTGTGCACCGCTGCTATTCCGGCTTACCGTGATATCATCATTATTAACAATACCGATTATTGTTCCTTCAAAGTCGGCTGCGGTAAGTGTCTCTCCGTAGGTTTTGCTCCGGTTGGTATTGGTAATGGTTAAGGCTTTCTTACCAATTGTTAAAGTTCCTGGCTCGAATGTGATTTCGTAGTTTGCAGACGTTCCGCTGGCAACAATATCATAATTGCCTATGGCTGATTGTTCATTAGCCAAAGCAGTTATCGTTAGCATTGGTGTTAGTGTCGTTTCTCCGTTTACCAAACCATCATAACTTACTGTCAGCTCCGGATTTGCTTCTCCATAAACCTTTATTTTGTTATCTACTGTCACGGTCAGTGCTTTTTGACCGACTGTTAATGTTCCTTTGTTGAATGTTATGTTATAATTCTCTGATGTTCCGCTTACGTTGATATCATAAGTACCTGCGCCTGACTGCACCGTAGCTACAGTGGTAATTACAGGCAATGGTGATAAGGCTGTTTCACCGTTTACCAGCCCATCGTAAATCATTGTCAGTTCCGGATTTACTTCTCCATAAATCTTTGTCTTATTTTCTGCCGTTACCGTTAAAGCTTTAGGCGTAATACTGAAATTGGCACCAACATAATCCAGGATGTAGTTATTGCTCAAAGCCAGATTTCCCTGATGGATTTGATAAATGTTTACGTTTTCTCCTGCTATTCTTTGCAGATTACCTGAAAAACTGTCCCCATTTACCAATTCAGGTGTATAGGTATATACTAATTGTGGTTCTGCTGCTCCGTAAATTTTTCCGTTGTCTGTAGCTGTTACCGTTACTGTTTTAGGGTTTACTGTTAAATTGCCTTCAGTATAGCTAATGTTATAATTCGCTAAACCGGAGCCCTGTGCATTAGAAACTGCTATAGGATAAACGGAAGCTGTTGCTGTAGCTATTGCACCTACGCTGTTTAAGGTTACGGTATTCACCTCATCCGCATTTACTAATCCTGTGGTATTAAATTCCGTTCCACCAAAAGTCAACGCATCACCATAGGTCTTAGTCTGGCCTTTTGCTGTAATAATAAGTTCTTTCTGGTTAACTGTTAATGTTCCGCTGGTATTGGTTAGGATGTAATTGCCCAGCTTATTATCCGGATCATTCAATGAAGCAATGATAGAATAAGTGTTTACTCCTGCTGTTGCCTGTGCTCCGTCGCTATTTCTGGATACTGTGATATTATCGCCCAAAACCAATCCGACAACACTTCCTGTAAAGTCTGTTGCTGCCAGTGTTTCGCCATAAGTTTTTGAAAGGTTGGTGTTGGTTACGGTTAGTACTTTAGGGTTAATGGTTAATTTGGCTCCTTCATAATCAATCGCATAGTTATTAGAATACAATCCGCTTATCGCGATATCATATTCACCTGCACTGACTGCTTGTTGCGAATTTCCACTGTAAGTTATTGTTCCTGTTAGCACAGAAGATGGTTCGTTATTCACCAATCCCTGATACACAACGCCATTGCCTCCTGTGTAAGCAAGACCGTCATAAGTTTTTGTAAAATTATTCGCTGTAACGGTAAGCGGTGCCTTGGTTATTTTTAAAGTTCCCGAAGTATATACCAGTTCATAGTTTGCAGCACTTAGTCCTTTTGGCGTAATGGTATAATTGTTTCCTGCCGAAACAGCTCCCTGCGAACTTCCGTCATAGGCTAAAGCACCACTTAATACACTTGACGTTTCGTTATTGACAAAACCAATGTAATCTACACCTTTGCCACCGGTATACGCCACACCATCATATACCTTTTCATCATTTTTAGCTGTAACCTGCAGGCTTGCTTTCCGGATGTCCAGGCTTCCGTCATAATAGGAAATCTGGTAATTGCCCGAATTTAATCCCCTTGGCCTGATGAGATATGCACCTACATTTTTGGCATTCTGAGAGCTGCCTGTATAGGTTAGCGTTCCCTGCAAATCGGCAGCTGTTTCTGCGTTCACAAATCCGGAATAGCGTACCCCATTACCTCCTGTATAAGTTAGCCCGTCATAAGTTTTTTCGAAATCATTTGCCGTTATTTCCAACGCTACTTTATTGATAGTGAGATTGCCGGGGGTCAAAGTAATATCGTAGTTGGAAGAGCTTAATCCTCTTGGATTGATGATATAGGTTCCCGCGTTTTTTGCCGACACGTAAGAACCCGTAAAAGAAAGGTTTCCTGCCAGTGTGCTTTCTGTATCATTATTTTTAAAACCTTCATAAGTAACGGTTGGGTTTGTGCTATATACCTGTCCGTCATAGTCTTTTTCTACTGAATTTGCCGTTATGTTTAGCAATGCTTTGGAGATAGAAAAGGTTCCGTTATGATAGGTAATATCGTAATTACCTGAACTCAGTCCTTTGGGTTCTATGGTATAAGTACCTACGTTTACGGCTGTGGTTGCAGATCCGTCGAAAGTTAAGGTTCCTGTTAAATCTGCTCCGGTATCATTATTTTGCAGACCCGTATAGCTTACTGAAAACACAGGGTTATCGTCTCCGTATATTTTAGCAGCGTCTTCCGCTTTTATGGATAAAGCTGCTTTGTCAACGGTAAGTTCCCCATTTGTATTGCTTACCTCATAGTTTGCGAGTTTATTACCCGGATCGACAACAGTAGCTATAATCTGATAGGTTGCTGCATTTGCTGTTGCCTCAGACCCATTGCTGTTACGGTTTACCGTGATGTTATCGTTATTGGCAATGCCCGTTATGGTGCCGGTAAAGTCGGCACTTGTAAGGGTTTCACCGTAGGTCTTGCTCCTGTTGGTATTGGTGATAGTCAGAGTTCTTTTGCCTATTGTTAAGGTTCCTGTTTCAAATGTTAGGTCGTAGTTTGCTGATGTACCATTTGCTGCTATATCGTAATCACCTATCACTGATTGTGCATTGGCTATCGTTGTAAGGGTTGGAGCGGGAGTAAGCGCTGTTTCTCCGTTTACCAAACCATTATAAGTTACCGTGAATGCCGGGTTGGCTTCCCCGTAGGTTTTTGTCTTGTCTTCTGCCGTTACTGTTAGTGCTTTTTTGTTTACCGTTAGCGTCCCGGCAGTATTGCTTACTTCGTAGTTAGACAGTTTATTGTCCGGGTCGTTCAGCGTAGCAATTATAGCATAAGTATTTACAATTGCAGTTGATCCGGAACCTGTACTGTTCCTGCTTACTGTGATGTTATCGTTATTGACAATGCCTGATATTGTTCCTTCAAAATCTACTCCTGTAAGCGTTTCCCCATAAATTTTGCTTCGGTCTGTATTGGTGATGGTCAGATCTTTCTTACCTATTGTTAAGGTTCCGGTCTCAAACGTGACATCGTAGTTTGCCGATGTTCCACTTGCTGTTATATCGTAATTGCCGGTTATTGACTGTTCATCTGCTATGGTTGTAAGGGTTGGAGCTGGCGTAAGTGCTGTTTCGCCGTTTACCAAACCATCATAGCTTACGGTGAATGCAGGATTAGCGTCTCCGTATACTTTGGTCTTATCATCCACTGTTACCGTTAATGCTTTTTTATCTACCGTTAGCGTTCCGTCTGTATGGCTTACTTCGTAGTTTGCCAACTTACTGTCAGGGTCGTTCAGCGTAGCGGTTATAGTATAAGTATCTACAATTGCAGTTGATCCGGAACCTGTACTGTTACGGCTTACCGTAATGTTGTCATTATTGGCAATACCGGTTATAGTGCCGGTAAAGTCGGTGCTTGCCAGGGTTTCTCCATAAGTTTTACTGCGATTTGTATTGGTAATGCTTAAGTTCTTTTTGGCAATCTTTGCAGGAAGAGTCCTTGTTGCTGGGTCGTATTGTGCATTACCTGCTGCTGTTACCGAAATATTTGCCTCTCCTGCTGCTTTAATTTTTAGTCCATCAACGCCTGCTTCAATAATTCCTGAGTTTGAAGAGATATAGGTAATAGCGCCTGTTCCTGTGGCTACCGCATTGGCATCTCCGTAAGTTACGGATAACGTATCGTTAACTACATTTGCCAGTGTGATAAGCTGTTGCTTCATTTGGCGCTCATAGGCACCTATATCTATTGTACCATCAAAAACTCTGGTATTTCCCGCTAAGTCTTTATTTACAGAAGATAAGTCTGGTGTTTGACCTGCCTGATAAAATGTGTTACTTCCTTTATTAATTGCTGCACTTCCGGCTTTCAGGGTATAATCTCCACCTGTATTTAAACCAGCGACCAACGGATATACAAAAATATCTTCTATAGCTTTATCCGTTGCATCTATATTACCTACATTCTCTTCAGAAGCATAGCCCGAATAGTTTGCGTAAGAATCGACTAAGCTATAATGAAAGTCTATAGTTGCCTGATCAGTATGATTTCCTATTGTAACAGGATTATTCCCCTGCTTGTTACCCTTGATTATACTATTTCGTATTTTAAGAGAAGTACCTGCTTCTGTTAAATAAATGGCTCCGCCTGCCGATGCGTTATTAGCTCCTATGGTTACATTAGTTAAGAAAAAGGAGGTGGATGATTTATTACAGATTCCCCCTCCTATAAGAGCATTGTTTCCTGTAATTATAACATTAGTTAAAACAGGACTAACATTACCTTCTATATATAATGCCCCTCCTTCTCCTGTTGTATTATTTCCGGTAAGATGAACACCTTGTATATTTAACAAAGAGGAAAAGGTAAATATCCCTCCTCCTGATGCTTTTGTTATGTTATTTCCGTTAACACTAATATTACCCGATACCGAAGCATTACCTCCGCTAATTGTGAACCCGTTTAAAACAGCATTCCCTATATCACCAGAAGCTATTAAGACGTGGTTTACGTTGTTTTCGTCTACTGTATTATTTTGATCTATATCGCCACTCAATATGGTTTTATTAGCTATTTGATTTAAATTTCTATCAGAAAGATTAGTTTCTGTACCTGCAAAACTTCCGTATAATTGCACATCTTTTACCATTACAAAGGCATTGTTTTTATTTCCATCTGTAGTAAAAACGCCATCGGCAGCATTATACATTGGATAATAAGTACCTCCGGCTACCCATATTTGCAACGGACTGGCTGACGACCATTTGCCTGCATCTTTATTTTGTCTTGCCCACTTTAAAGCATCGGCAAGTTCAGGCAGGGCGTTATCCCATGACGAACCGTCATTGATTCCCGCACCGTCTTTTTTAACATATAAGATGTTATTAACACCAGGTTTTGGATCGCCATAAAAACTGCTTTCATAAGCGCCTAAATCTATAGCGCCTCTTTGCTTGCGCAGGTTGCCCGATAAGTCCGTTGTTATTGCTGATAAATCGGGTTCTTGTCCTTGCTGATAAAAGGTATCACTACCTGCATTTACAGCTACACTACCTTGTTTAAGGGTATAATCTCCGGTCGTTGGAGATACGAATATATCTGTGGCTGTTATACCTGAAGCATCAATATTACCATTATCTGTGCCTGTTAACCCCTGTATTAAACTATATTTATAAACAGGGTTACTGCTTCCCTGGCTAAATATCAGCGTTCCGCTATTCCCAAATATTATACTGTTACGGATCTCTGGGCTGGAACTATTGTTATACATATCACTCCCTTGTAATGCAGTATTATTAATAATAGTTGTATTTGTTAGAATGGCGTTACCGGCAGAATTAGCTATCCCTCCTCCTGAATTTTGAGCCGTATTTCCAGTGATAATAACATTGGTAAGTTTAGCGCTTCCTCTTTCAGTTCCCAATCCACCTCCGCTATTGCTACTGGTATTATTGACTATCTTTACATTTGCTAACCTTGCCCCAGCACCTTCACTAAAGATACCACCGCCAGCGTTATTGGCATGGTTCTCTCTAATATCTGCCTGACTAATAAAAATCTGGCTATCGTTAGTAGCTACCCCGCCTCCATTTCCGCTGGTTCTATTTTTAGCAACGGTTATATCTTTGAACACGGCATCAGGTGATACATCTGCACAATACAACCCTCCACCTCTTTCTTCTGCATAGTTATTGGTGATCATTACATTTCGTACCAGTGGCGTAAATTCCTGAAAGTACAATCCTCCACCCTTTCTGTGAGATACGGGTGTTCCGTTAACCATAATTTCCTTATTCTCTTTTGCATCTCCACCGGTTATTGTGAAACCGTCTATCACAGCTCTGTCTCCGTATCCTCCGCCACTTATAATGATGTGCCTTGCATTATTTCCATTAATAGTTCCATCATTGCCATCGTCAAGATCAATATCACCGCTTAAAATCGTTTTATTGGATATATTTGCTAAATCCCTCGATTCAGTATCAGTTTCTGTTCCAGCAAACCCACCATACAGATGAATATCTTTCAGGACTACAAAGGCATTATCTTGGTTGCCATTTGTCGTAAAAGCTCCATCAGTTGCGTTGTATATCGGGTAATATGTTCCGGAAGCTACCCATATCTGTAAAGGATTTTCTGACGACCATTTGTCTGTATCTTTGTTCTGTCTTGCCCACTTCAAAGCATCTGCCAGTTCGGGAATAGCATTTGCCCAGCTGTTTCCCGAACCATTTCCGCCGGTAACGCTTTTATTTACAAAAAGAACCTTCTGGGTACTGGGTGCTATTACGGTTAATGTTGCTTCATCAGAATAAATAATATCACAATCATTTGTTAGTTTACACCTAAGTTTTATATTGCTTTGAGTGGCTTGTAAAGATGAAATAGTGACTGTGGCAGTATTAGCTCCTACAACGGCAGATGCGTTGTTAAGCACATTCCATATTCCACTGTTATAATACTCCCATTGATAATTAGTCACATTACTTGTCGTTACAGAAAATGTAACATTATCCCCAACTGATTTTATCTGGTTTTGCGGTTGAGCACTGATAGCCGGTAACTTATTCACTGTTCCACTTACCGCTAATGTTTGCGTGGTTGCTCCTGTACTTGCTATTGAAATATTGCCAGATACGGGACTGGACGTGGTATTGGTTCCGTCCAGCCTTACGTATATTGTTTTGGCTGTAACCGTACCGCCCGCTGGGCTCAGACTCATGCTTCCGGAAAAGCCGGAAACTGAATTATCAGAAATCTGATAGCCTGCGGGCGCTGTGATGGTAATATTGTTTGTTAAATCTGTCCCTGATACAGTAAAAGTAGATAATGTAGACCATGTTCCTTCGCAAGTTGTAAAGGATGAGCTTGACAATGCTGTAGTTGTTATGGTTGGACCGACTGTAACATCTTTAAAAGTGATCGACTGTAAATCTCCTGACCCATTCTGACTCGGACCAGTTTCCTTAAAGATAAGTTTATCTGCTACTACATTACTTACAGGTACCGTTGTACCATTCCCCGGCCATGGGATAGTTTGTTTCAAGGTTGCCCCATCATATAATTGAACTGAAGCTCCCTGCACATTTGTCCCCCAGGAAAAATAAAGAGAGGTTATTTTAATGCGTTGGCTGATAGTTACTGTAGCCTCACTTGTAGTTCCATATGCTTTCGTTGGAAAGGAAAACGCCCCACCTTTCCAATCTGTAACTTCCGCATTGCCACTCAATGTAAATGTTACTCCATTTGCAGTTATTGGATTTGCCGTTAACTGAACTGTCGTTTGTGCTTTTGTATGAAACACATCAAAACACAACAACAAAAATCCCAAAATCAAAACTCGTAAAAATCTATCCATACATCATACGTTTAGTATGCTTTAAGATCTGGAGAGCATCTAACCTTAAAGCATAGTATTCTAAAATTTAGTTTAGTGAAGCAAAGCTAATTGGGGAATGATACTGAAAACGAGTTTTTACAGTTCAAAAAACTTCAGTTTTTGAATAGTTGTAGAAATTGTGTAAGAAAAAAGACAGATTGGGAAAACACAGAAACACCAAAACTCACTCAAAAACAGAACAATAAGTACAAAATAGCAATTGAATAAACAAAAAAGGTGAATTTTAGCTTTTCTTACATCTGGATTTTTTTTTGGCACAACACCTAATGATATTTACCGGAAACTGCAAATAGGATTGGTTATTTTTTACTTTTAACCCTATTGTCTGGCATAGCATTTTTGTCGTCCTGACCATAGGGAAGGGACCTCCTATAAGAAGGTTTAGTAATTTGGATGATTTTTTAAAACTTCACTTTAAAATGTTCTTTAGCCTGCGCCTTTCTAAAAAATACTAATCCTATCCAGAACAAGTCAACTGTACAGGTTACATCCGGATGATTTTTAATTTCTTCCCAGGCTTCTTTCATCCCTTTGCTCCAATAAATATCATCAAAAATCAGCAGGGAATTTTCGTGTACTTTAGGTAAGCTCCAATTAAAATAATTTAATGTAGCTTCTTTTCTATGGTTACCATCAATAAAAACAAAATCCAGCTTTGGAAATTGATCTATGGTTTTTGGAAAATTATCATCAAAGTTTCCTACTTCCAAACGAATATTATTAAGATCCAACGCATTAAAATTTTCATGCGCAACCTTAGCGGTTTCCGGACAGCCTTCCATTGTAATTACTTGTGCACCAGGTGCGGCTTTGGCCAGATAAGCCGTCGTTATCCCTAAACAAGTACCTAATTCTATGATAGTAGCAGGTTGCATTGTTTTTGCCAAACGATAAATCAACTGTGCCAGTTTACGGGGTTTTAAAGCATTTTCCGCTATTTGTGAAACCGCTTTTTGCTTATTGTTGTTCATGTGCGAACCAGCCCCAAGATCGGTTATGGTAATAATTCTATCATCGAATATTAACTTTTTACGTAAATCTTCGATATTTTTGTATTCATCTTTAGATTTTAAATCATAGATAACCTCATCAATTAATTTGTACACAAAAGGTGAGTGTACACCATGTCTGGTTTTCGAAGTGATTCTATGAAGTATAAAGTCTTTAATGAACTGAAATTTTACCATGTGCCAAAGGTAAATAATATGGTGAATATTTTTTGCTGAATGGTTTTTTGATTATTTTCAAGGAGTAGTGATGAACGAGAAGGAAATTCCAGCATTAATCAGGTTGTTAGACGATCCGGACCCGGAGATCTTTCAACATATAGAAGACAGACTGCTATCTTACGGCGAAGACATTGTTTCTTATCTGGAGTTAGAGTGGGAAAAGTCTTTTAACCCTATTTTACAGGAGCGACTGGTTAATCTTATACATAAGATACAGTTTCAGAATGTCAAAATGGATCTGGAACTTTGGTACAACAGCGGTTCTTTTGATTTGCTTAGAGGGATTCTGATCATTAACAGATATCAATATCCGGATCTTGACGAACAAAAGGTTATTAATCAAATAGAAGAGATTAAACGCGAAGTATGGATGCAGATGATGTACGAATCCAGTCCTTCGGAAAAAGTGAGGCTGATAAATAATGTATTCTATCATATTTATGGTTTTAGCGGGAATACGACAAATCATAAGGACCCGCAAAACTCTTATATCAGCCAGGTTTTAGAATCTAAAAAAGGAAATCAGATCAGCCTGGCCATTATCTATTCCATTATTGCACAAAAACTGGATATTCCTATTTATGGTGTAAATCTGCCTCAGCATTTTATTCTGGCTTATGTAGATGAAGAGAACCAAACCCAATATGATAACGATGTCTTGTTTTATATAAACGTTTTCAACCGGGGGTATATATTTGGAAGAAGAGATATAGATCTTTTTCTAAAACAGCTTAAGGTACAACCAGACCGTTCTTTTTATGAACCCTGTTCTAATGTAGATATTATTAAAAGGGTGCTGAGGAATCTCATCTCTGCGTATGAGGAATTAGGCTCTCAGGATAAGGTTAATGAGATTAAAGAGTTATTGGGGATTGTAAGTTAGACTATTATAAGGCTATAAAACACAATACTATAACAGAAGCGTTTTTGATAACTCCAGTAGAATTAATATAAATTTACAACAACATATTTCCATATTTTGGCATATTCCTAATGTATAACTAAACACCATAATTAGCTCAGATATGAGCTAATTATGGTAATATCTGACAAAACGGGGTGATGTATAATTATCCTACAGACAGGTTGTTCCTAACAACGTTGTCAAACATCCAGTATTTCCAGACACAGTAACCGTTGAAGTATTATATTTATCCAATTTGATAGAAGGCCCACCTAAAGCAGGGCAATTACTCAAAATATTATTCTTAATCACAGAATTCTTAGAACAGTCATAAGGCGTTTTATGATCTGCCAGAGATATATTAGATGCCGCTGTTTTTAAACCACTGCTATAAATAGTATTATTTTCTATCCTAAAGCCATTTCCGCTAACGTGTATTCCGTGATTACGGCTGTTCCAAATGGTGTTGTGGGCAATATGCACATATCTATTTGCTGTATTCCCATTATGATAAGAAGTGATACCATCAGAAATAAATCCTGGTTTTACAGCTCTTCCGGTATCATGAATCTGGTTATAAGCTATGGTTAACGTATCTGTAGTATTGAAACCAATACCAGATGAAGGAGAAACTGCCATATCATTATTCATAATCTGTATATCACTCCCATGATTCAGATAAATAAGGTATCCTATTCTTTCAAAGTCTTCTTCGTTGCTATCGCAGCCACTTCTTCTTATTAAACAATCTTCTATCTGGACATTCCGGCTATCGTTTACAAATACGGTATAAGAAGGGCTTATGGTTCTGCTGCTCTTATGGATGGTAGCTCCAATAATTTGCGTGTTATCCCCTCTGACAAACACTCCTACTTTAGGTTTAAAATTACATCGGATTTCTATATTTAGCAATCTGCAACCTGGCACTAACCTTATAAATTCCTGATTTGGTGCAGTGGATGTCCAGGAACTGTTATTACATTCTATAACTGCATTTGCTCCACTCTCGTCTATTCTGGTATAGGCAGGCATAATAATACTATTACTACACACATACGAAGTGTCACTGGTTAAATAGAATATATTAGGGCTACTGGCTGTTCCTGCTCCATACTGGCTCAGATACCAGGCTATACTACCATTAATTGATGCATTTGAATGATCTGAAATTCCCTTGTGCGGAATGTAATAATTAACCGCAGCTGTTATACCTGTTTCCTGTTTGTTCTTTTTGGAAGGAGAGAGATTGGTGTTCTCCAGTGGTGCTTCTATAGCATTTTTGCAGGATGCAAGTACAGTACTTACTAAAAGTACAAAGCAAAATAAATGTGTTCTTTTCATAATGGTTTATATTTATTTGGTTAGATAATCCGGAATATGTAAATAGAAAAAGCATATCCATTTTAAAAGTAACTGCTTACATGAAGAGCCAGAGAAACACTTAATTCGTAAGTGCTTCGCTATGTTAGTCCATATGAAAAACTTCTTTTAACGGATCACTTAGCGGTGAATTATCCGCATTAGTTCCCATAATATCAGCCATATATGCCCACCATTTTTTTACTACTTCATTTTCGCCAAGCTTCTGAGAGTTCTTACCTTCTATTTTTTGAACAGCAAATAGAACATTAGATTCTTTATCAAAAAATATTGTATAATCGCTAATTCCCGATTCTTTTAATAGTTGCTTTAACTCTGGCCAGATTTCATGATGTCTCTTTTTATATTCTTCTTCATAACCGGGTTTCAAATACATTTTAAAAGCTATTTTTTGCATGTTCTGGAATTTTATGTGTTAGAAAATGTAAGTTGGTTTTCTTAAGGAACTCAACTTACATACTATTATTAAGGTGTTTTACCAACCTGGGTTGTTGGGCAACAAATCAGGATTAATTAGTGTTTCTGCTGTAGGAATTGGCCAGAGGTAATCTCTGTCTTCAAACTTTCTGGTAAAACGTATTTCTCCTGTAAAGTCTTTCTCCTGCTTTCCGTTCAAATATTCTACAGCTAATCTCCATCTTTTTAAATCGCTGTAACGATGTCCTTCACCTGCCAGCTCAACGGCTCTTTCGCGTACAATTCTTTCGAACATCTCTTGTTTACCGCTAACATTCAACCAAACCGGACCGCTATTAATGGCCGGCATATTGGTAGACGTTCTTGCTCTTACTTTATTTAATTCCCTTACTGCATTTGCTAATTGATTATCTTCATTATAGGCCTCAGAAAGCATTAACAATACATCTGCAAACCTAATGATTGGAAAATTAATTGGTGTGTGGTTTCTGTTGGTAATTGTTCCTCCCATATCGCCTATAGGTACAAATTTTCTGTAGAAGTAAACGTTCCAACCACGATCGTTCTGTATAAATCCATTGGCAACAGTAGCGCCTGAAGCAACGGCGTAAAGCTGTCTTTTAGGACCTGTTCCTACAATAAACCCATCATAATAAGAGTAAGGAACTATAAGCGATTGCATCATTCGGGGATCTCTGTTTCTGTAAATATTTCCTAATCTTGCAGTATCCGGAATGGTGGCTAAAGCATTTAGTCCTGAATTTAGCGTGGCTCTAAATGCTGTTCTTTTTACATCATTGCTTTCGTTAAAATTTGGAATATGATTGTTCCAATTGAAAATTCTTCCGTCTTTCTCTTCATACATATCGGCGAGTTTAACAGATGGCATACAAGTAGCTCTACCACCACCAAAAGCACCTCTGGTTCCATAAAGCGTGGTTAATTCCATACCATACAAATTGCCTACAGTTCCCTTATTTTGTATAGAAAATATAGATTCTCTGTCACCTGCTATAGGCCCGGAAGAAGTAAATAACGTGGTATAATCAGAAAACAAGGAATAATCATAATTATGGGTTCTGTTATAAACAATCTCTTCAAAATCTGCAATTGCATTCTTCCAGCTCTTAGTATATAAATATGCCTTGCCTCTAAGTGCATAAGCGGCTCCTTTTGTTGCTCTTCCATAATCACTTTGTGCCCAACTAACAGGAAGATTATCTATTGCAAATGTTAAATCTGTAATAATGAAATTCCAAACCTCTTCTGTGCTATTTCTTGGTAGAAGCATCTCATTAAATCTTTCCGCTACATCCCAGCTTTCATCGTAAATAGGTACTGCACCAAAGAAATCTACTAAATGGAAATAGTACAGAGCTCTTAAAAAACGGGCTTCTCCCAATACATCTGATTTAACAGCAGCATCAATATCCATTGTTGACACATTCTTAATAACTGTATTGGCTCTGTTTATACCGTCATAAGTATCTTTCCAGTTGGTTACCAGAAAGTCATAGGTTCCATTGTAGGTTCCCTGTTCTACCGGACCTCCGGGACCAAGTGCTATATCTGAGTAGGTATCCCATAATGGCATATAGCCAAACGCTCCCATATTCTTCAATTGTGCATATACCCCCATAGCAGCAGATTTTGCATCTGCCTCTGTTTTCCAGAAATTACCTTGCGCAATGGTATCATAAGGAGCAACATCTAACTTGTAGCAGCTACTTAAATTTAATACTGCCAGAATAGCTCCTATATATTTTAAATTCTTCATAATAGCTAATTTTAAAGAGTTATGTTTAAACCAAATGATACTTGCTTTAGAGTAGGATAGGTTGTTCCGTTTACTTCCGGATCTATTCCCTTATAGTCTGTAAACGTCAGGAAATTCTCCATACTCGCGAACAGCCGGATTTGTTTGGTATTTAATTGCTTATTGACTTTATCGGAAAATTTATACCCTAATTGCAGGTTTTTTACTCTCAGGTATGATTTATTCTGAACCCAGAAATCACTTGGATGCGAGTTAATGACATTGGTACGGGTTAGCAAACGCGGGTATTGCGCATTTGTTATTCCCTCTCGCCATGCGTTTTCGGCTATTTCACGGTTCATCACATCTCCTACATTAAAGAAGGGCTGATAGAACTTATCCTGCCAGTAAACCTGCAAACCAGAAACGCCTTGCAGAAGGCATGAAAAATCGAACCCCTTCCATTCTGCGCCAAATGAAATTCCGTAAGTTGTTCTTGGGATTCTCCCATAACCAACTGTATAACGGTCCTGATCGTCTATAATACCATCACCATTTAAATCTTTATAGAGAAAATCTCCCTTTTGTGGTGTTCCGTATGCTGCAAAAGGATTTCTTTTGAACCCGGTGCCGGCGTCTATAGGCGCATCCATTATCATTTTTTCTACGTAAAGCATGTCTTCATCAGACTGCAATATTCTGTCGACAGCTAAAACATATTGAACATTGATTGGTAAGCCTTCCTGTATCAGATTTGTTCCGCTGATTGATTGCTCATCACCTTTAAAACGCGTTACTTCGTTTTTGATAAAAGTAAAGTTTCCTCCTACAAAGTATTTGACATTACCGATTTTGTCGTTCCACTTCAAATTGGCCTCAATACCTTTATTGTTAACCCTCGCCGCATTTTGCGTAGGTATAGTTGCATTTCCTACCAATAACGGTGCAGGAAGATCTATCAGGATATTGCGTGTGTCTTTATCAAAAATATCTACGGATCCATCTAACCTTGTTTTTGCCAAACTAAAATCAACACCGATATTGGCTACGTAAGTAGTTTCCCATGATATAAATGCGTTAGATAAAGCAGTTTGGGCTAAACCTGCAGCTATAGCGTTGTTAAGAATATAATTATCTGTATTGTATACCGGTTGATACTCGTAGTTTCCTACTGAATTATTACCCAATGCACCCCATGAACCTCTTAACTTTAGCATATTTACCCAACTCACGTTTTTCATGAATTCTTCTTCGGTAATACGCCAACCTAAAGAGAAAGAGGGAAAAGTTCCCCAGCGATTATTTTTGTTGAAGCGGGAAGATCCATCTCTTCTTATATTCGCTTCCAAAAGATATTTATCATCCCATGAAAGATTCAGACGCCCGAAATAAGAGTGCATTACCCAATCTGCTGCTGTTCCGGTAGCTTCAGATTCTCCTGTTGCACCGTTAATTACAGATAAATTATCTGCCTGAAGGTCATATTTTTTTGCTTCAAACCATTTTACGTTATCTTTTTCCTGACTTGCTCCAGTCAGTACTCCTAATTGTAGTTTGTTTAACACTTTTTTCTCGTAACGAGCTACGATATCACCAAGGTAATGTGTATTGGAACGACTTCTGTTTCTTACATAAGTTCTGCCCGAAGCAATTTGTGTTACCGTATTGGACTGAAAGCTCCATCTATCTGCAAAAAATGGTGTTTCTTCTTCTAATGTTCCGCTATAACGGTAGTTGAAAGATCCCTCTATGGACAAGCCTTCAAAAGGTTTTATAATTCCATAGAAACGGGAAGAAATTCTGTTATCATTAATATTTCCCTGGAACTGATTTAAACTGTATAACGGACTTTGTGGCTGTTGATTTTCTTCCGGATTTTCCGCTGCTCCGTATCTTCCATCGGGATGTCTGTATACCATTCCGGGATGTGCAATGGTGCTAAATAGATTTCCTATGTAGTTAGACCCCATATCTGCATCAGATTTTAACCCATTTAAGTTCATACCCAGAGTTATCCATGGTTTTAGCTCTGCACTGATATTTAACCTTGCCATAAATCGCTCGTAAGCTGAATTCTCCACTATACCGGGATTATTCAGGTATGAAAAAGAACCAAAAGATTTAACAGTTTTTGATCCCGTATTAAAAGACAGGTTATGGTTATTTGAAACTCCGGTTGAAAACACTTCCTCAGACCAATTGGTGTTCGGATATAAATACGGTTTATCCGTGTTTACTCTCCATTCCGCAATTTTAAGTTCGGAATAAGGAGGTTGTGCTGCGGGGTCTACATTATAAGCTGCTTCGTTATAATATTCCATATAATCTGCGTAATTAAATACAGATTTGATGGTATTGGATGGTTGGGCGAAAGAAACATAACCATTGTAATTAATGGTAGTTTTACCTTCTGAACCTTGCTTAGTAGTGATTAATAATACGCCGTTTGCAGCTCTGGACCCATATATTGCAGATGATGATGCATCTTTTAGTACCGAAACAGATTCTACATCTTGCGGATTCACATCATTGATGTTCCCTTCCATTCCGTCTATAATTACCAGAGGAGCAGCGTTATTTAATGTTCCTTGTCCGCGAATTAATAGCGATGCTCCGTTATTGTTAGGCCTTCCGGTAGCTTGATTTACATATAACCCGGAACTTAAGCCTGCCAATCCAGAAGATATATTAGTTATTGGCCTGCTCTCTGCCTGTTCTGCTATATTTACAGATGTTACTGCTCCTGTTAAATTAACTTTTTTCTGAGTCCCATAACCGACTACAACAATTTCATTAAGATCAGTAGATAGATTTTCTAAGATGATTATTGTATTTTGTATTCCGCTGGCTATAATCTCCTGATTAACGAATCCCATAAACGAAAAAACAATAATATCTGTTGGTGAAGCCTGTAAGCTGAACTTTCCATCTATATCTGTCCTGGTACCGATTGTTTTGCCTTTTATGGCAACACTTGCGCCGGTAAGCGGTTCTTTATTTGAATCAACAACAGTTCCGCTTATTGTGATGGTTTGTTGCGCCTTTAGATTTAACAAAGGAATTAACAGTAGAAACATCACCATAAACAAATGGTGTATTTTTCTTTTTTTTCTTTTAAGGTTTATTGGTTTCATAACTTCTGTTTTTGCTATTCGTTATCAATACTACGTCCATGGGTTAATAAAACAGGCCCTAACAGATGCAGATCCCCGGAACTACGGTCATTATTTTTAAGGACTTCTTTAAATTTAGCCTCACTCGGATATCTTGAGTGAGCAACTTCCCAAAGAGAGAATGTAGCTTGGTTATTGGTGTTTATCCAATAAGTTTCGCCATCGTAAAATCCCCCTTTTATTGAAGCATCTTTTTGGATATAAAAATCAGCGTAGAAAAGTAAAGGTTGTTTAATCTCCTCTCCCGTTGCCGCTTTCCATCCGTACAAATCCAATCCGTTTAACTGTGCTATTTCTGCTGCTATTACCAGTAAATTAGTAGAGAGACCTGCATATTGTAAAGCTCTGTTGGGTTTGGTTGTTTCTTGATAATGGTGTAGGGCAAAATGCCTGTATCTATCCATTATTTCCCCGTCTTGCACAGGCCATGAACCTGGTTCTCCTGAATATGGTTTTTGGTCTTTCATTAAAATTAACCCTTCTATTACATTCTTTATGTTACGCGGATTATCTTGTCCGTCATAGGCATATTTAACCAGTTGGTTATCCCGAAGGATAACGCCAAGAGACAGTAAACCAACCGCGTCTGCAGCTATATGATTCTGATAATATTGTTTCCCGAAGTAATCATTAATTTCCCAGCGTCTGGCTCCTTCCTTAATATGCGGCACTAATATTCTTAACCAGTTCTTGAATTGTTTTTCTGTTTTTTTATCAATTAATTTATCAGCTGCCAGCAAATCGTAAGCATATAAGAATGTAAATACTCCTCTGGATACCAGCATTCCTGTATTGGGATAATATTTAGTGGAATCAAAGGATAATCCGGCAAGTCCTCCTTCTTCAGAAGACCAGGATTTAATAATCTCTATAGCTTTATTTGCATAAGCTTTATCTTTAGTTATTTGATAAGCAATAGAAAGATCTCTTGCCATACTGCCTTCCTTAATAGCTGCCTGATAAAATGCCATGCTGATATTGCCGCGATAAACTTTTGGAGTTCCTTTATCTACATAGCTGTCCAATTGGTGTTTCAGATTTCCCCAACTTGTTTTCCATGGCTCTGTTCCGGATAATACATTTTCCCTCATCTGTTTTATATCCGTATTGGAGAGAATTAGTCTGGGATGCCCTTTTTTCACGCTGATATCCTGTGCTTTAGAGTGTGGAATTATTGAGATTGTTACCAATAAAACAGCGCAAATTGTTGCCTTATATATTTTCTTCATATCTACGTTCAATTAGATTTAATTGGTTAAGGTTTCAGTGCCTTATATCTCATAAGCGCTTCTATAAAATAATAATCGGCATAAGTTAAAGGAACATCTACTTCACTATTCTGGGGCAAGAAACCTACACTATGTTTTAAAATAAAATTTCCGTTTTCTCCTTTCTTTGCCAGGTATTCGTCAGAAGACAAAGTTCTTAACTGTTTCTCTGCAACAGCCATATAATTTTTGCCTTGTTCTGCATCTGCAAAAGCAGATAGCTCTATAAGCGCAGAAGCCATTATAGCTGCAGCAGAAGCATCTCTTAAGGTATTGGGTATTTTAGGGTCATCAAAATCCCAGTAAGGAATTTTATCATCCGGTAAATTTGGATGATTAATTAAGAAAGAAGCTATATGATTAGCCTGTTCCAGATAGCGCTTATCTTTGGTTTCCCTGTACATCATAGTATATCCATATAAAGCCCAAGATTGTCCCCTGCTCCATGCTGAATTATCTGAGTAGCCCTGCCACGTACGTTTATCTATTGCTTTTCCGCTAAGCGTATCGTAATCTATTACATGATAAGAGCTAAAATCTTCTCTGAAATGGTTCGCCATAGTTTTATTGGCATGAGATATGGCTATATCGTGAAACTGTTGGTTTCCGGTTAATTTAGATGCTTTTAAAAGCAATTCCAGGTTCATCATATTATCTATAATAACCGGAAACTGCCAATGTGAAGTGGCAGGATGGCTCCATGAACGTGTACAACCTACTGTTGGGCGGTAACGAGTTGCCAAGGATTTAGCTGTTGTTGCAATGATATCAACACAAGAGCTATCTTCTGTTAAGCGAAGCTTATTTCCAAAAGAGCAATTAATCATAAAGCCTACATCGTGGTTATCTGTGTTGAATTTCTGAATCTCTACCCTATCGCTCATTTTAACAGCCATTTCTTTAAATCTGTCGTCTTTAGTGTACTCATATAAATACCATAAAGTCCCCGGATAAAAACCGCTGGTCCAGAAATAGGAGTCAGAGGTCTCTAAACTTCCATTTGGATTTATCGAACGGGGCAATGCTTCCGGAATGCTATCTATCACAGCATACATTAAAGTACTTTGTTCTACTGCCCGATCTAGACTTTTGTCAATAATATCGGACATAGATGGAGGAGAAGAAACCTTGCAGCTAAGTATTGATATCAAAGCGGCTAAACACACTAAATAATTCTTCATTTGCATATAAGTTGTAAAATAATTAATCATAAAAACAGGGAAATCAAACTATTTATTGGCCTGTTTACAATTGGATAAAAGCAAAAGTACTTGGTAATAGCTATAAAAATTCTACAAAAAAGTATCAATCATTCTATAATTTCGTGTTTTTCTTACTACTTCCTTTTATGGTTACATGAAGCCTCTGCACTTCAGAAATATGCTGCAAACCATCAAAAGAAAGATATTTTCAGTCCATCGTCTTTTTTTACGAGACCTTATACCGGCGTATTACAAATAAAGATTAGATTGGGGCTATAAAACTTTTTCGGTAATTTCGATAAGTTGCAATATGGAAATATGTATTGCGGCTTATTAATCTAAATTATTATCTGTTACATTTTCGTTATCTAATAAGTTAGCGCTATGAAGGGATGTGCAAAACTATTATTTGCTAAGATTTTCTGCTTGTATTTTATTTCCGGGTATTGTGCGGATGTGCAACTGCAACATCTTGCAGTTGACCTCCAGTTTTCTAAAATGACTGTGAACGGGCTTTATCAGGATGAATACGGTGTATTATGGGTTGGTACCAAAGACGGTGTAAAAAAATATACCGGAAATAGAATAGAATCGGTTAATTTAATGGGGATGAACAACTGGGTACAATCTAACTTTGTACCCACAGTGTGCGGTAGCAAAAAAGGACAGTTATATGTAAACACTGATTATCATATTATTGAATACGACCTGAAACAAGAGAAATCCAAAATCATTTTCAAACAGGGAAATACACAGACACTTCCTTCCCTTACGTTCCATTACGGACTAAATAGATTATGGATTGGCATGAAAGACAGTATTTTTAGTTACGATGGCAGAAAGTCTGTATTAAAGTATGTGTTAAACAAAAACAACTCTACTATATCTGCCATGAAAGAATCTTCTTCCGGGAAACTTTATGCCGGGACTAAAAATGGCGGCGTTTTCTGTTTTGAAAAGTCCGGAGCAAAAAGAAGAGTATTACCTTTAAAAACAGAAGTGATCTCTATTAATGAAGACAGTAAACATAATATCTGGATTGCTACATTTAATGAAGGCTTATTCTGTATTTCTATGGATGGCAAGATTAAACAATATCAGGCTCCATTATTATCCAGCAATTACGTACGGGCAGTTTGTGAGGACGATAATGGCGACATTTGGATAGGAACGATGCTTGGTTTAGATATTTTAAATACTAAAACAGGTAGCATAAGCCACCAGGGGCTTGCCGAAAAAGGTAAACCGGGATTGAGCAACCTATCTGTTTGGATTATTACCAAGGATGACCAGGGAACAATGTGGATTGGTACTTACTATGGCGGTTTAGACTATTACAATTACAGGAAGAACATCTTTAAATATTATGATCTGGGTTTTGAACAAAGAGAAGGTCCTATTGTAAGTAAGATTGTAGAAGATAAAAGCGGCATTCTATGGATTGGTACGGAAGGCAGGGGACTCATTTCCTATAATCCTCTGCGGGATACTTACAGATATTATACTAAAGAACAAAAGACCATTCCTCATAATAATATCAAGTCTTTGTATTATGATCAGCAAGATCATATTGTGTGGATAGGTACGCATCTTGGAGGCCTTAGTGCTTATTCTTCAGAGACCAGAGAATTTACGAATTATACCATTGATCCGCTGGATAATACCAAACGATCGGAAATTGTACAAGCTATTGTCAGGTACAAGAACCTGCTGTTTATAGGTACACTCTCCGGCATGTACTATATGGATTTAAATACCGGAAATATCCACAAGATCAAAATTCTTGATAAATATATTTATGCTGTCAATTCGCTCATGATAGATAAAAATAAAACATTATGGATTGGCGGAAACACGTTATGCAATTATAACATCAAACAAAATTATGTCCGCAGCTTTGACAGACGAATATTTCAGCTAACATCTTCTTCAAAAAACACCATTACCGCACTTTTTGCCAAAGAAAATGGCAACATAATTATTGGTACTGCCGGATCGGGGATTTTAATATACAATCCTGAGACAGAATATTTTAGCCAAATTAGCAGGAAGAACAGTAATATCTCCAGTGATTACATAAGCGCTATACGATCGTTACAAAATAATTATCTATTGGTATCAGGAGCCAATGGTCTGTCCTGTATAGACATTAAAGACAAGAGCTGCTATAACTATGATTTGCAAAATGGTTTTGTACTTAGCTCCATGATTCCGGGCGATATTATAAAAGACAGCCATCAACAAATAGTAATGGGCGGATTGAATGGTATGGCAACAGTAAAGGAAAACAGCCTGTTTTCTAAAAAACTACCTGTAAAAATCTATTTTTCAAAGCTGTGGGTAAATAATAAAGAGGTAGCAACAGACAGCTCTTCCGGGATATTATCGCAAACCTTACAAAACACAACGCAATTAAAACTTAAACATGATGAAAACAATATTGCAATAGAAACAGGCAACAACAACTTTGTTAATTTAGGGCAACCGCAATACCAATATACTTTGGAAGGTTATGATGAACAATGGATTGATTTTCGCCCTCAGGGAACCATAAGATATATGAATTTACCTTATGGTGATTATGTCTTAAAAGTCAGGAATAAGCTGTTTGGAGAGCAATCAAAATCTGAGGAAATACGGATGGGAATTTCTGTAATCCCTCCAGTTTATGCCACATGGTACGCTTATTTATTTTACATCATTGCAGGTTTGAGTGTTGCAGGAAGTATTTTCTATTTTTATTATTCCAGACTGGCCTTACGTTCATCGCTTGAATTAGAGAGAAGAGATCAGCAACAAAAAGATGCCATTAACGAATCTAAGATGCGTTTTCTGGGAAACATTTCTCATGAACTAAAAACACCAGTCACCTTAATATCCGGTCAGTTAGAGCTTATTCTGATGTCCAAAAATACAACTCCCGCCATTAAAAATAACCTTAAGGAAGTACATAACAGGGCATCCAAAATGTCTCAGTTAATCAACGAGCTATTAGATTTTTTGAAATACAATAAAGAGATTTTTAAATTAAAAGTTTCGCAGCAAAGTATTGTACAATTTACACAAGAGATTTACGATTCTTTTACCAGTTATGCCAACTTAAGAAAAATCAATTTTGATTTTAAGTATGAAGGGGAGCATATATTTTTATGGTTTGACCACATACAACTGCAAAAGGTATTTAACAATATACTTTCTAACGCATTTAAATTTACACCCGAAGGGGGGCAGATAGAAATTGCAATAAATACTACTGAAACTGCTGTAGAAATATTATTTCAAGATAGCGGAATTGGCATTCCGGAAGAGATGACCGAAAAGATATTCGACCGATTTTTTCAGGTAAATAATCCAATTAATGCTGATCTATCTAATACAGGTGCAGGAATTGGCTTGTCCCTGGCGCTTAACATTGTTAAAAGCCATTACGGAAAAATAAAGTTAAGTAGTGAAGAAGGAAAAGGCAGCCTCTTTATAGTAGAATTGCCACTGGGCAATCATCATTTTAAGAATGATGCCAACGTTGAAGTTATTGAGAATGAAAAACAATATGAGCCTGTAGTAATTGAGATATTGGATGAGGATAAGGAATTTATAGATGATCTTATAGAAGAGCAAAAAGAGATTCTGCAACAGCAGGCCAGTATATTAATTGTTGAAGACGATGAAGAGATCAGAAAACTACTGATCAAAATATTTGAACCATTATTTAATGTTTATGAAGCAAATAATGGAGAGGATGCTTTTAAAATAGCTCAAAATAGTTCTCCCGATCTTATCCTTTCGGATGTAATGATGTCGGGAATTTCAGGTATTAATCTTTGTGCCAGAATAAAAAACAACTTCGATACCAGTCATATTCCGGTTGTACTACTGACAGCTTTAAGCAGCAGAGATCAAAATATCATTGGATATAATAGCGGAGCTGATGATTATATAACAAAACCTTTTGATATTCGTTTGTTAATTACACGCTGTGTAGCACTATTAAATAACCGTATAAAACTACAGGAAAAATATCGGAAACAGGGGAATAACAATACCGCACAAGTTGCTCTAAATCCACTGGATCAGGAATTTATAGATAAATCCATCAAAATTATAGAAGACAATATAGTCTCCGGGAATATAGATGTAGAGCTGCTTTGTAGTGAACTGGCTATCAGCAGGACAAAATTATTCCTGAAAATGAAAGGTATTACCGGGCAAACGCCACATGATTTTATCCAGAACATTAAGCTTAATACGGCAGCGAAAATGCTTCGCGAAAATCAGGAACATAATATTAGTGACATTGCCTATCACTTAGGATTTAGCTCATTAAATTATTTCGGCAAATCGTTCAAAGATTATTTCGGTGTTTCTCCTTCGGCATATCGCAAATCATTTCTGGATAAATTAGATAAGGGAGAACAAGACTAATAGGCCTTTTAAACAGCCATTAAAGTTATTCCCGACGATTTTGCTGTACATTTTTATGTAATCTTATGTACGATTATAATGTATTAAAGCCATTTGCATAAGCTACTTTTGAACTTGGTAACCATTATAAACTAATTTACAAATGCTGTTTATCCTTATACAGAGCAATACTCTTAAAGGATACCAATTTGACCAAAAAATTAAAAGTCATGAAAAAGCAAGTTAAGATGAACGCGAAATTAATCGTTATGTTGCTGGTACTCTATCAGTCTGTTAGTTGTACTAAAAAAGATGCTGATACTGGCAGCTCAGAAATATCTCTAATATCCGGAAAAGTGATGGAGGTAGGATTTGAAGGAGGAGAAAAAAGCGTAAAGTTTGTTGCCGATGCTTCATGGAACATCTCTTCTGATGTATCCTGGATTACGTTTTTAAGCCCAACCGAGGGAAAAGGAAATGCTATTATTAAAATTAATGCTTTAAGAAATGAGGGTTCTTTACGTATCGGAAAATTAACCGTTAATGTGAAAGGGGTGCCAACAATAATAGAAGTAACACAAATGGCAAAATCTGTAGCAATGGATTTCAAGCACCCATCTATTTTATACACCGCCCAGGAATTGTTGGATTTAAAAACAAAGATCAATAATAATACATCGCCCAGTATTACAACAACATATAACAATTTAATGAACCGCTGTAATACCGCTTTAAACTATATAACAAACCCGTACACAGGAACTAATCCCGCAGATTTTATCAGTGCAAGTTATATTCCCGCTTCATATTCAAGAGATTTAGCAATGGCATATTGGTTTACAGGCGATAAAAAATACGCCCAAAAGTCTATAGAAATTATAAAAGAGTGGGCAATCAAATGTAAAGGAATTCAATATGTATCTAATGCGGGGAACAGCATGTACCTAACCAGAGGAATGTTTCCTATGCTTTGTGCTTATGATATGCTTGTAGAGGAAGATATTATGGATGAACAAACCAAAACAATTATTTTAGATTGGTTTGGCATACTTTATACAGAAGCGCTGGCGAGCATTCAACTATGGGAAAACAACGATTACTTTAATAAGCAATATTATCAAAATCACCTGGTAGCTCATACCATGGGGATCATGATGTTAGGCTTTGTTACTGAAGACGAGGCTATGATTCAGTATGCGTTAAACTCTCCAAGCAACCCAAGAGACATGTACGAGTTAATTCAGGGATGTATATTCATGCCCGGAGACCAACCCTGCGAAAGAGAAAACCCTAACGCTGCTCCACCTGCAAGAGGAGAAATCTACGACAGATATCGCCATAAAACAGGTCCAGTAAGGGGTTTGCAATATGCGCACCTTACACAAACTCTATTAACAACAGTAGCAAGAATGTGCCATAATAATGGCATCGACCTATTTGCTTATACTGCTCCAACAGGCGAAAATCTACTATTCCCGTTTGAGTACTACAGCGATTTCTATCGTGAGATGGATTCTTGTATAAAATCTGGTTTTTATTGCGGAGAGACAGATAGAATGACAAAAGCGGGCGATAATCCGGGCATGTACGAATTAGGATTAAGATACTTCCCGAATAGTGCACCTGTAAAAGCTCTTATTAATTCAGGACGATTCAATAGAGAAACAGCTTACATGGACTTACTGGGCTTCACCAGATTTTTTTCTGCATCTGTTAATTAAATCATTATTCATAATAACCTAAATATGAAACGAAATTTATTGAACAAATCAAGGGAAAACATGAAAAAGAATACAGGTAAAATAGCTTCCCTGATGATGTTTCTAATTCTATTACAAGCTTGTGATAAGAAGGAAGAGTTGGTAAATAAACCTACACTTTATGTAAAAACATCTGGTTTTTCTGAAGTAAGTACTTATGGCAATACTTTAGAAGTTGAGTTTTTATCTAACATGGATTGGAGCGTTTCTTCCAATGCAGATTGGATATCTTTCCCGGACGGAACGACAGGTAGTCAGAGTGGCACATTTAAAGCACTTGTTTCCAGAAATGAATCAGGTGAAGAGAGATCTGCAACCATAACCATGATTGCCGGAGATATTACCAAAACTATTTTAGTAGAACAGCAGTACAGAGATACCGCTACTCCTCAATTGACTATTACCACCCAAGGTCCTATAAACGTAGATTACCAAAATAATTCAAAATCAATTGCATTTATATGTAACATGCAATGGACTGCTTCCAGCGATGCAGACTGGATAACCTTTGATGGAGCAAACTCGGGTTTAGAAGACGGAACTGTGAAAATTTCCATAGCAAATAATGAAGGAACATCTTCCCGTACCGGAACTGTATCGATAACCGCCGGCACTTTAACCAGAACCATACAGGTTGTTCAAAAAACAGAAGCAGACGGAGGTATAAATCTATTAGACACTCCTGAGGAGGATTACAGTTTCGAATTGATTACAACAAATCAATCATGGCCACCTCGTGGGGAATGGGGTGGTTCGGCTACATCTGGTATTGGCAGATTTGGTGGAAGCGGAACAGCTGTAAGAGTTGTTGCAGGTGTAAGTCCTGTGATCAGAACAGGAAAATCATACCTTTTTGTAAGAATGAGAGCCAATGAAACAACAACTTCCGTGGATTGGTTTTGGAGGAAACTAAGTGGACTAACTTCAGGAAAATCATATACTTTTTCTTTCTGGTACAAAACGCCGGCTAATAACGCCAGTTTTGTACAAACCGGAAACATAAGATTAGGAGCCGTACAGAATGTTGCAGATGTGGCATCATTAACAAACCCTTTAAACGGAGAAATTACTTTTGGACATACCGAAGCTTCTGGAGGTACGCCAAGTAGTGTAGATGAATTTAAGCAAGTCTCTTATACTTTTACCGTACCTGCAGGAAAAACAGAAGTCTATATATCATGGGTAAGAAATGGAAATCAGCAACCCTATATAGATGATATGAGTTTGGTTATGAATAGATAAAAATCACAAGGGAGTGTCCAAAAAGTACCGCCTTTTGTCAGGACTGAGCATTTCGACAAGCTCAATGTTACAATTTAGGCTTTTTTGGACACCTTCTATATTTTAAAATAAATTATCGTAAATTTATTTATGAGCCATCAATGGGTTACTTATTTATTTCTCCTCTTATTCTCATCCTGCAGAAACAATACTAAGCGGGAGTTTATTTCCGGATTAGATTCTGCATCTTTTTCAAAATACTGGACTATTGAGGCTGTCGACAGCTTAAATAATCAGATAAAGCATTTTGGAGATACTTTAGAGATAAGAGCTCCGGGAGGATTTACTTTATGGCGAAACGAAAAGCTTTCAGGAGATATTGAAATTAGCTACAAAGCCTGTGTAATGGAAGAAGGTATAGTTGGGGATCGGTTAAGCGATCTTAATTGTTTTTGGATGGCAACAGACCCGCTTTTCCCAAATGATATATTTGAACGAAGCAAGTGGCGAAATGGAATATTCGAACGCTACTACAGCCTAAAAATGTATTATTTAGGTTATGGAGGAAACAACAATACAACAACGCGTTTTAGAAAATACAGTGGCGATTTTGATGCTTTCGAAAAACAAAATTTGAAACCTGCCATTATCACAGAATTTATAGATGAACAGCATTTGCTGAAACCGAACCATTGGTACGATATCAAAATTGAATGTAAAAAAGGAAATGTAAAGTACTTTATTGATGGAAATTTACTCATTGATTTTAATGATGATAGTCCATACACATCTGGTTGGTTCGGGTTTAGAACAACACAATCCAGAATAAGGTTAACACAGTTTAAAGTAATTTAATGAAAACATTTCTTTGCTTATTTGCTACCGCTATATTCTTTACTCTTACATCAAACGCAAAGGTAAAGCTCCCTGCATTATTGGGAGACAACATGGTATTACAACAAAAATCTTCCGTTAAAATATGGGGAGAGTCCGATAAAAGAGGGAAAGTAATTGTCATTCCTTCATGGGATAAAAGAAAATACGTTACTTCTACTAATCAGGATGGAGAATGGTTTACACAAATTGAAACTCCAACAGCCGGAGGGCCTTACTCTATAAATATTTCTGATGGCAGTACCATTATCTTAAAAAACATACTCATTGGTGAAGTTTGGTTTTGCTCAGGACAATCAAACATGGATATGCCTTTAAGCGGATATATGGGGCAACCAATATATAATGCCCTTAATGCAATAACAACCGCCAAGGAAACCGATAACATTCGGTTTTTTAATGTAGAACGAAAATTCAATAACAAAACAGAGAAAGAATGTAAAGGTAATTGGCGAAATGCTTCCTCAGCTACACTGGCAGATTGTAGCGCTGTAGCTTACTTCTTTGCTAAACATTTGCAAACAAGCTTAAATGTGCCTGTTGCAATCATTGTTTCCAGTTGGGGAGGGTCTCAAATTGAAGCTTGGATGGATAAAGAAACACTCCAAACTCAGTTTCCGGAAGTTTCACTGCAAGTTCTTAAGAAAGACATTAAAGAAATTAAAAACCCAAGACCAGAACCTACGCTAATTTTTAACAGTATGGTAAATCCTCTAACCAATTATACTATCAAAGGTTTTTTATGGTATCAGGGTGAATCTAACAGGCAAAATCCTATTTTATACAGTAGATTGTTCCCGGCTATGGTTCAATCATGGAGAAGTTTATGGAAATCTGAAAGTTTACCATTCTACTATGTGCAAATAGCGCCATATAATTATAGTCATCCGGATAGTTTAGAAGCCGCCCACTTAAGACAGGCGCAATTAGAGTCTCTAGAAACAATTCCAAATAGCGGTATGGCGGTAACAGCTGATATAGGCCATCCTACTTGTATACATCCCCCTCAAAAAGACGTAGTAGGAAGCAGATTAGCATTGCAGGCATTAGCAAAAACTTATGGCAAAACTGAAATACCATTTAGTGGCCCGATGTATAAATCTGTCAGAATAAAAGATGAAAAAGTAATTCTTGAATTTGATTATGCAATCAGAGGATTACACAGCGACGGCGCTTTAACTGGCTTTGAACTGGCAGGAGCTGATAAAAAGTTTCATACAGCAGATGCATTATTTATAAATAATACCACAGCCATACAACTAACCTGCCCACAGGTAAAAAAAGCAGAATATTTACGATATGCATATAAAAATTATGGCCCTGTGAATGTTTTTAATAACTGGGCATTACCAATGTGTCCCTTTACTGCAAAAATCAAATAACGCAAAAACTTATTGATATGTGTTTGTAATCTGTTTGTGGTTGGCCAAACATCAAGTTAAACAAAGTTATATCTTTAAGCTGTGATAACTATCAATCGTTATCACCCTAGCCTCTTTTACCATAGCTGCAACTAGTTTTTCATATTCTCTTTCTATATAATTGTCCTGTACCTGTTTTTTTAAATTATTAAACGTTTTTCTTTCAGAATATATTCCTTCTTTTCTCAACAAGGTATAGTGGTTCAGTAACAGGCTGTCGGTCACAGGGATCTTAGTTCCGGTGAGGTAGCGTTTCAGAGGAATTAGCGCATTGCTGAATTTATAATCAAAAAATACCTGTTCGGTGTAAACAACAGGACCGTAGATGATTTCTTGTCGCTGTACTTTCTGTTGCCGCTGTTCGTTTTCCTGCTGCAATGCGGTCTGCAATTCGCCATAATTTTTATAGGGCCATAAATTTTGTTCTTCCAGCAACTGTTGCTGTACTTTTATTTCTGTTAACGCTTTTAATGCTCTGTTCCTCAACAAATCTATTGGCTTTATTCCTTTAAATTCTTTATTCCAGAAATCTTTTACTTCCGCCAGATTATAAGTCGCCGCATATTCACTGTATATTACAGATCTGTAGCGCAGCATCTCACGCTTTAGCTCCGCAGCTTCTATAGGCTGATTATTTATATAGGCTACAGGTTTTGGGGTAGTTGCTCTTGCTGTAGATACAAAAGCTGTAAAAATCAGTAGTGTAATTGTTGTGATGTTCTTCAACATGTTTCAAACTTTATATCATCAAAAGTAACTTATTTCAAACGTTAACAGGGTCATGAATTAAAGTGCATCATCTTAATCCCGAACGCTTTCGTATTAGCGTTAAGTTAAAGATGATGTTCCCTAAAAGCTACCGTCATGCTGACGCAAGGAAGCCTGCCTCGCCGGTCAGGCAGGCATCTCACCATAAAGACACCCTGCATGTGGGATTCTTCCCTACGGTCAGAAGGACGCAAACAGGCTAACCCGCCTAATTTACAAATTTAGCAGTCAGAGTTTTAGCCTGCGTTTGTAAACGGGCAAGATATATTCCCTTCGGTATGGCATTAAAATCAACCGAAAAACTATTATATCCCGAAATCAACCCGACATTCCTCCTGAACAATTCCCTCCCTGCAATGTCTGTTATCACTAAAACGCCTTGATTTTCATCCGAAGAATATGCCTGTACATAAATTTTATCATCCGCCCGGTAAATCTTAAACTCCGGGCTGAATTGAACTGTATTTACAGTAACAGGACCGTATTCCTTCATCTTACCGTCAAAATCTACTTGATTCAGCTTGTAATAATTTATTCCCGGAACTGATGATTCATCCGTATAAACATAATACTGCGTTTTTGTACTGTTGCCATAACCCTCTACAGAATTTATCCTGCTGAAAGATTTACCGTTTGATGAACGCAGTATATCAAACCTTGCGTTGTTCTGCTCCGAAGCTGTACTCCATTGCAAGCGAACCTTATTATTTCGCAATTCGGTAGTAAATGAAAGGAGATTTACAGGAGTAGTTTCTTCTTCTGATGTTTCTTTTTCCGGTGCAAAAGCAATCCCCTTAAAAGTGGTATTTGTTAATGCCGTATTTAATACCGTTTGTGTAACGGCTATATTTGCTGCCGGAGCAGAGCTATCTTCGAATTTGATTAACGTAGTATTGGTTACTCCATATAAAACGGTTCCTTCTGTTGCTGAATATTTTCCGATGAGACCTCTTAACCCGGAAAGCGCAGCGGATCCTTTGTCTTGCCAAACGCTTCCGTTATACCAAAATTTACGTAAACCTAATGTATTATCGGCTATGTACAATAAATCAGGCTCAGTATTCCCTTCGGTATTAAAGAAAGCAAACTGGTAAGGGTCTCCTGCCGTTGCAGGCATACCGGGAAGTAAAGTTGCTGACTGCCCCGTTGTAGTTGGCAAACCCGCTCCTACTTTATATAAATAATATCCTGATGCACTCGAAGATACGTACAACTGTCCGTTAAAAACACCTATCCCTCTTGGAGAGCCGGGACTTCCTGATATTGTTGATGTGGCAGGATTTGTTATATCCATATACCTTACTCCCAAACTGGTACCAATTGCCCAAACATTATCATCATCAGCTGTGGCGCTCCGTAAATTATTGCTGCCCATATCAATAGTGTACTTTGTATCAATGTCGCCATCCGCATTTACAAAACCTATCACCCTTTCTCCCGAACCTGTTGATACGCCCGAATCGCCTAAACCTGCTTCATATCCGGGAATCACAAGACGGCTTGAATCGTTTGACAGCGTCATCAAACCATAGTTGCTGTTTAAATCGGGAGCTACCAGCGCTTTGTTTGTTCCAGTAACTGTTTCCCTTGTGGGCAGGGCTACGGTTCTTAAAAAGTTTCCGCCCGGTGTATATTCGTCTATAAACAGCCGTTGTGCTCCTGTGCCATTTGCCCTTGTGCCATCACCGGCCCTTAAAACTGTGAGGTTTCCGGATGTAAATGTTGTTATTGCAGACGCATTCTGTAATTGCTGCATTTTTGCAGCATATCGCCTGCCTAAAATATCCAGAGAATAGCTATCGAAATGTGTTTCGTCTCCTATATCCGTTAATCCTTCTGCTGATACGAAATCCGATTGGGGAATTTCTGAAATCAGTTTTGGTAATATATTATTGATATTAGGTGACGTCGCCCTGAAATAACCCAATTCTCCTACTATAAAAGGAATATTGGGCGTGTTAAACTCTGTTCTTAAATTGTTTGCCAGCTCTTTTACTCTTGTTATCCACGTTGAAGGATTGGTGCTTCCACTGTTCGCTTCTCCCTGATGGAACAATATCCCTTTCAACACGCCTTTTTGTAAAGCCGTATGTGTTCTCGAAACAGCATCATCATAAGGTTTTAATCCGGTGGCTACATCTGTTGCACCGGGAGACCATGCAGTAATCGCCGTTCCGCCTACAGCGGCGGGGATTAATCCTATGGTAACATCAGGATTATCATTTGCCATTTCTATGGCAAACTCCATTCCCAAACCTACTCCGGCGGCAGATTTATCAAAATGAATAGGGTGTTTTACATTTACCCATTCTCCTTCGGCATTCAGCATTAAAACTCTGGGATGACTTCTGTATGTATGCTCTCCTGCAACAACTCCGCGACCCGCCATATTAGACTGCCCAATCAGCAAATACAAATGGAAATTGGGATTTACCATGGAAGTTTGCCCTTCTCCGTTATATACCCCTATGTTAGGCGCTGTTGATGATGATACCGGATTTCCGTAAAAATCTTTTCCGCCATTGTCCGACACTATTTTTCCTGCTCCCAGAGCCGGTGAGCCGGGTTTCAGTTTATATCCGTCCAATGTGGTTAAACCTGTTCCTCCGCTTCCGTGATTGATAAACATAGGGTCTGCTGTAATTTTATAAGGGTCTGCCGGTTCTCCTGCCGGATGATTGCCATAGAAAATATTATGGCTGAAATCTCTTACCTGTACTCCGCTGCCCGATGTTGCCAGCTTATAAGCCGACGTACTGCTGTTATTGTAAACAATATTGTTGTAGTATTTGTAATTGTGGTCGTTATTCCTGTTTTCTTCAATAATAACCGGCGACACATTTTCGCCCACATAAAATACATTGTTATAAACAGAGGCACTTGTGAAAGCGTAGTTAATATAAACCAGTCTTCCCTTGTCATTCTGGCTGATATTGTAACGAACCACTACGCCTGTATCTCTCGGGTCGGTGCAGAACCATACCAAACCATGCGCATTATCGTGGCTGTAGCTGTATTGCCAGATAGTTCCCGGGCTTATCAAATCGGGGTCGTAAAGGCTGCCGTCGTAATCCGGCGAGCGGTTTAAAAAGCCTTCGTTATATTGGAAAACCGTTCCGCGTACTGTTCTTGAAAAAATGGTGTTTCCGGTGATAGGTGTAATACCATCTCCAATCGCTGTTTCATAACACAGGTTACGTTCTACCAATCCGCCATCTGTCATTCTGATAATCATGGCGTTTTTGGATATATGATGCAGGATATTGTTCCTGATAATGACATTGGTAAACCTTCTTCTTTCAAAATCGGGTTCTCCGGGGTAAATATTTTCCGATACCGATTTGGTTACTATTCCCTGATTTTGTATATCATGGATAATGCAGTTTTCTATCAGGATGTTATTATAGCGGGTATCTACCAGATTATCAGCGCTTACGCCTATAAAAATACCTGCCGTTTTTTTGTGCGCCAAATCATGCCCTATTAATCCTTTTATATGGTGGATGTACAGGTTTTTCAGGTGGATATGTTCTGCCGTTCCGTAATTTGCCAGATTGATCTCCACGCCCCGCCGGTCGCCTTCTGTTGCCGCGTTATTGGTAATTTCCAGATTATTTATTTCCCAGTAAGACTGATTGTAAAGGTAAACCACACCTTCTCCTTCCAGCCCGTTGCCATCGATAAGTGGTTTTGCACCTGTACCGTATTTGTCTATGATAATAGGCATAGATGCCGAACCAGAACCTTTTGGTTTTAGCTGCCCAACCCATATTCCGCCTGATTTAAACAGGATTTTTGTTCCCGGTAAAAATTTAATTCCATTTACTTTTGAAAGACTTTTCCACGGAGTATTTTCTGAAAGTCCATCATTGCTATCTAGTCCATTATCGGCATCTACATAGTAAACTGAGTTATACTGATTGGCCTCCGGTTGCTCGCCGATTATCAATTGGGGTTTATTCTGTGTATTTTCTTTGGAATTGAAAGTCAACGTATTGTTTCCGTCGGCAATATCGGCCAATACAAAAGAAACTTCATTGATATTATTATTAATTAGTTGCTGGATATAAGCGGTGACATCCCATTCATAATATTTTCCAGACTCTTCTACAGTTACACTAGAAAGCTGATTAGCTAATGCTGGCTTATTATTCCAGTTGAGACCACTTTCTGTCCAGCTCACATCATTATCTTTTACCGCATAAACATTCACATTTACCGGTGATGTTTCTGTTTCTTTGGTGCGGCAGTAAAGCTTTAAAGTTACTTTACCTGCTGCAGTAAGATTAAAGGCTGATATATTGAATTTTAAATAACCAAAACGAGTAACACTATTCCCATTTCGGTGCTTTACCAATATATCTGCAGCGCCATAATTTGTCGTTATACTCCCTTCATAAACAGAGACATCTGCTATTGGAAGAAAACTTTGTTCTTGTGCCTTTACAAAAGCACTAACAAAAAGACATAAAAATACCAGTATAAGTTTATACATCTTATATAAGAATTGGTTTATAATAAAATGGACTTCCGTGTTTTACGGAAGTCCTTTATACTTAGTTAATTTGAATAGGCAGTGTTATAATATCTGGATAATACCCGCCGGTGTAATCCTGCACTTCTATTTTCACTTCATCTGAACCAGCTGTTGCTTCGGAATTACATAAATATTTCACCACATTCTGACTCAGCTGATGTTGTGTAAATACGCTTCCTTTTTTCAAAGGAATCCCATTACACATAACTGTCCCATATTTGGGAACTTCGGTGATTATATATTTGATATTTTTATCACTGGTCCCTGTAGAGGATATATTCTGCTTTGTGATGATTTTATAAAAATCAGACAGATTAACTTGTACAACATTTACATTTACATTTCCTATAACAGGGGGAGGTGTACTCTCCAATACAATAAATGCCTTTTTATCTGTATTACCAGTGTATTCCTTATGTCCAAAATAGACATTTGAATTAGATATATTAAATACGCCAATATTAATAAACGTTTCTCCACTCTCAATCGCATCTATGACTGGAGAAGAAATAGTAGTACCAAACCAGGTATTAGTAGCACCAGATGATGGTATCTTAAATTCTGATATTTTTGGTCCCATTATCGGTAAATCAGCAAAGGAGGTTGTATTTTCAAACCAATCAGTTTTCCCATCAGCAAAAACATCAATCTGACTTTCTCCGACTCCATTAGCAGTTCTTATGTGAAACATTTTCAAAGTAGCCACGCCAACTCTGGCTGTAAACTTAGGCTGTCTGATAGGGAATTGCAGATAAAGCCTTCGAGTAACTGTAGGTGTTGCGGTCTTGGTTTGAAAGGCGTCAGGTCCCGTAGCATTAGACACAGAGTAACCACTTACATTTGCAGCAAATAACAGCACAGCGTCTTTAGATACATAAAGGGTATCTTTAGAAGTTGGCAAATCAGCTGGTGGATTATCTATTGTTGCTTCGCTCTTTTTTGTGAACGTTATTGTATTGGAAACATGCGCTATTGCATTTTTGTAGGGCAGATCCCGTGATCTGATTGTTGCACTTGCAGATGCATATCTGCTAACTGAATTTATTTTCAGCACATAAGGATTAGATGCTATAGGCTCCCGCTTAAAAAAGATACTGTCTCCTGTAAGAGATTTAAACCCAACATCCTCATTTTCCGCAAAATCTATTACCTGAAACTTTCCGTCTTCTA
This sequence comes from Pseudopedobacter beijingensis, assembly GCF_042678145.1. Lineage (NCBI taxonomy): Bacteria > Pseudomonadati > Bacteroidota > Sphingobacteriia > Sphingobacteriales > Sphingobacteriaceae > Pseudopedobacter > Pseudopedobacter beijingensis. The sequence continues at coordinate 171,682 of NZ_JBHUDG010000003.1, forward strand.
TGATATTGTTCAAAATAAGATGTTTTAAAACCTCATTCGGAACATCATCAATACTTGTATAACCACTTGTCGTTATAAATAAATTCATAGCAGCATCTGTAAAAGCTACTATTGTGAAGCTTTTATCTGCTTCGTCAAGCAAAGGTTCCAGACCTGCCTTTTTAACAGCTTTTGCATATTGTTTCAGGACACTATACCTATCATCCTGTTGATAATTATTGGATTTAAGGAATTCAGTAAAAGTAATATTTTTTGTATTTGCACCTGCAGATACATTATCCATATCTTCATCCTTCAGTAATTTAAATTTCTCGCAACCCACCAAGGTCACAATAAGAGATATTACCAGAACTTTCAAAAAATTATTTCCAAATTTCTTCATGACCATTTATTTATAATATTCATTTTGTATGATATTGGGATTTTGTCTGATTATTTTGAGGTTAATTGGCCAAACAAAGTTCCTGGGATCGCTATACTTATCAGGCATAAGCTCTATAACTTTGTTATTTCTAACCAAATCGAACCACCTTTTACCCTCAAAACACAATTCTCTAGCTCTTTCCCACAATATTTCATCTATGACCTCTGTATTAGACATTAATGCAAAATCACCTGCAGGTATTGCGACTAATCCCGCCCTCAATTTGATTTTATTAAGCAATATCAGTGCTTTATCTCTATCTCCACTATTAGCTCTCTTCATTAAAGCTTCTGCTTTCAGTAAGCAGATATCAGCAAGACGATAAATGATCACATTCTTATCATTCATGGTAGTTCTGTCGAAACCAGATTTTTCAAAAAATTTATAAACATAACTTTTTGTAGTTCCGGTATTAAAAACAATATCTCTTCTAAGGTCTGACGATGAAATTTTGTTCACTATAATATTACTTGCTTTAAACTGTGACAAACTGCTTTCTCCATATATACCATATATACTGGAAGTAGAGTTTTCATCCATATTGAAAGCTATTTCAAATATGCTTTCTTTAGAATAACCCTCTGTAAACATTTTGGCATAGTCAGAAGTATATCTCTCGGCAGCAGTAGTTCCTGCTAAGGTCGCGTATCCATAAACCGATGCATTTTTTGGTTCTCCCGTGTCGGTAACCAGATTATCAGCTGAAGCTATAGCTTTTCCAGCATCTCCTATCCATAAATAGAAATCTGTAAATAAAGCATCAATTGCTCCTCTCGTAATTTGCGAACGGGTTAATTTACTATTATAATCCTCATAACTATTCAAAAGGTTTCTGGCGGTTTGCAGATCCAGTATAATTTGGTTATGAATTTCTAACATCGGTGTACGTGGTGTTTTAAAATCATTGATATTTTCTACCACTTCTACCGGTTCGGTTACTAAAGGTACTTCTCCCCAAACTCTAATCATATAAAAATAACAAAGTGCCCGTAATCCGTAAGCTTGTCCTAGTATTCGTTTATAATTATTGTAACTACTTGTATTAGATTCCTGAAACACATTATCCTTAAGCATAACGGGCATATGTTTAATGATCAGGTTTACCTGTTGTACCACCTTATACAAGTTACCCCAATCTGCAAACGCCATATTGACATCCAGTCTGTTATTTGCTACATTTATCGACTGCACATTATTTTCCAGATTAAGTGATATCAAATCTGCCCTTGCTTCACCGTAATAAATAAATTCGGTATTCAACGCACCTTGTAACAAAGTGTAAGCTCCGTTTAGTGCCCCATCGGCATGGCTGGGATGCTTCCAGAAATTATTATTACCATAAGAAGTAATAGGATAAGTATCCAGTTTCTTACATGAAGACACCACCAAGCCTATCATTAAGAAAGCACCAATTATTGTTTTTGATATTCTTTTCATATTTGTCTCCATCTTTATAATTTAACATTTAACGACAAACTGTAAAACTTAGATTTAGGGAAGGAGCCGTTATCAACGCCAAAACCAAAAGGACTAGAGCCCGTACTTATTTCAGGATCATACCCACTATAGCTTCCAAAAGTCATTAGATTTTGTGCACTTATTCCCACATTCAATCCCTTAATGTTGATTTTCTTTAATTGCTTTGCATTAAACTGATAAGAAAGGGCTAGATTTTGTAATCTAATGAATGATCCGTCCTCAATAAATCTTGATGATACCGCATAATTCTCCATAGGATCTCCTTTTACCAGTATTGGCACATCCGTTACATCTCCCTGATTTCTCCACCTGCGCAACTGATCCGTAGTAAAATTCACATCAAATTGATTACCATCTATTCCTCTTTTCAATTGGTTTAATATATCTCCTCCAATAGAATAGTTAATAAATGCAGTCAGCGTCAATCGTTTGTAACTGAACTTATTTTGCCAACCACCAAAAAAATCAGGAGTTGGATCACCTATAATCTGCAGATCCTCATCATTAATGATTCCATCACCATTCAAATCCTGATAAATCACATCGCCACCTTTATAAATTTTTCCGGTAGCTGATCCTTTTTTGTAAGGAATCACATTTCCACCACCATCAACTGTATATACATTATCCTCATCACGGGCATATACTCCCAATGCTTTATATCCGTAAAAAACACCTACCGGCTGTCCTACACGGGCCAAAGAATAAGCATTCGCTAAATAGTCCTCATTATCAGGCAAAGAAGTTACTTTGTTGCGGTTCAACCCAAACGTAAAGTTGGTTGTCCATTTAAATGTTTTGTCATTTATCAGGATACCTTCTACCTGCATATCAAATCCTTTATTACTTATACTTCCAAAATTATAAGGTATTGTGCTATAACCTATCTGTGACGGCACCTGAACGTTGAATAGTAAATCCGATGAGTTTTTAATATAATAATCACCTGTGATATTCAATCTTCCTTTTAAGAAACTTAAATCTGTTCCGATATTAAATTGTTTGGTAGTTTCCCATTTCAAATTTGGATTGGCTGCACTAAAAGTAGTAATAGCGACATTACTATCGTAGGTAGTATTTGCAAAATTGTATAAGGCCCGGGTAGAGTAATTTCCTATTTCCTGATTCCCTGTAACACCATAACTTAACCTCAACTTACCTGAGTACAATATCTCAGCTTGTTTAATAAAATCTTCCTGAGAAAATACCCATCCGGCAGAAACTGAAGGGAAGTATCCCCATCTATTTTCTGATCCAAATCTAGAGGAGCCATCAGCTCTCATTAAAGCACTGAATAAGTATTTAGATTTATAATTATAATTTACCCTACTGAAATAAGATCTTAATACGTACTCTTCCTGCTTATCGGATTTATTGGTAATCTGTCCGGTAGCACCAATAGAAGACATATTGTCATCAATAGAGTTAATTCCTCTGAAATTCAACAATCTACTTTGATTGTATTGATTAGATTGTCCTAACAATACATTAACCGTATGCGATTTTTTGATTTTCTTATTCCAGGTCAGGTAATTTTCATTAATCAATGATTTCCTGGTTAACGGACTATACACAGCAAAAACAGATTTTCCAGATCCGGTACTATTTAAAATAGGTGGCATAAAATAGTTACTGGTATTAGCACTATAATCCATAGCAACATTAGTTCTGAAATCCAAATCTTTCAGTATCGAATAAGTAAACTCTTGTTTTCCCATAAATCGCCAGCGGTCTATATCGTTCTGAACATACATTGCCTGCGCCAATGGATTTACCTTTGAACCTTCAAACAAAGGCACCACTTCTCCTGTATAAGGATCGTACGGACTATAAACAGGTAATGTAACCAAATATCTGCGAATAACACTTATATCAGAGTTTCCTGAATTAATACGCTCGTATGTGTAATTTGACAGATTGAAATTGGTTACTCCCGAAAGTTTAGGCGATATTTTGTAATTTACCTTGGCTGCGCCTGTATATTGCTTATAGCTGGTATGAACAACTATAGGCTGTAAGTCTTTGTATCCTGCACTTACAGAATAACTTATCGCTTTATCTTTTGAGCTTCCTCTTGTGCTTAAATCTACCTTGTATTGCAAGGCATCACGGTACATTACATCCTGCCAATTTACTGTTTCCCTATACCATGGATGCAAAGAATCAATGACAGAAACTTTTGTGGTATTAGATCCGGTTGACGAAGCATTAGAAATAGCATCCTGATAAGCCAGCCTGAACTGAGGTCCATTCAGTACGCCTAATTTTCTCCCTAAAGAAACCACAGAAGTATTTACAGAAGCATTTATTTCTGCCGGTTTTCCTTCTCCTGATTTCGTGGTAATTAAAATGACTCCGTTTGTTGCCCTTGACCCATAGATAGAAGCTGTTGCCGCATCTTTTAATACCTCTATAGATTCAATATCTGCAGGATTAATATCATTTAAGGGACTAAACGAAGCTCCATCTTCCAACGAATCAAAAGAATCGTTATTTACCGGTATACCGTCTATGATAACTAAAGGCGAACTGTTGCCATTAATTGAAGAAACTCCCCTTAATGTTATGGATGCATTGGCACCCGGCTCACCTGAGTTTGTTGTAATACTCAATCCGGATATTTTACCTTGCATACTGGTGTTTAATGAGCCGCCGGCAAATTCATCCAAATCCTCCGCTTTTATAGAAGATATTGCTCCAGTCAATTCGCTGCGTTTTTGTCGGCCATAGCCTACCACCACTACCTCATCCAAATCTCTGGCTGTCTCATTTAAAGTTACATTCAGTATCTTATTGTTACCTACTTTACGCTCAATAGTAGAAAAACCTATATAACTGAATACCAATATAGATTCATTTCCTGCCACACGTATGGAATACTTACCATTTACATCAGAATTGACTCTGATTTGTGTTCCCTTAACATTAATACCAACGCCAGGTAGCGGTTCTCCATTGGTATCTTTTATTTCTCCACTTATAACGGTCTGTTTTTGCCTATTGACCGTTTTTTTTAAATCCTTATTCGCATTATTATTATACGAATAGGGATTTGCATGAAGTATGTTTGCATGTATCATAAAAATGATAATATGCAGTAATCCTATTCTTAATTTCATAATTGGGTTAGTACTTTATTTCTTGTAATATTTCTATTTGGTCTTAACCATAATTTCTCTGGTTTAAATAACGCACACTGCCTGTCTGGCCAAGGTTATTAATTAATCTCAAACCAGTTTAGTATTACCCCTCCTTTGGGAGAAATAATAGTAATAGTTTGTTCGCCTGTAGTTTTAGGTATTTGTACTATATACTCTTTAAACTTGCCCCAGCCTTCATTCTCAATAGCAGCAGTTCCTAACAATTTTCCTTTTGCATCACCTAATCTTATTTCTAATTGGGGCTTATTATCTGAACCGCTGGCTGCTCTGAATTTAATTTGCTCTGCACCTTTTTCAAAGTTTACTTTCTCAAACTTTACCCATGCACCCTTACTAAAAGTACCTATAATGGTACCTTTATCACCCGGTTTTACGGTGATTTCATCTGCTTTCTCACTAAAGTTTTCTGCTTCTATTCTTTTTGTATTATCCTGAGAGAAGACTTGTGTTGCTGTAAATAAGATCGCTGTAAATAACATGCTTAATAACTTCTTCATAATTTTAAATTTTATTGGTTTACTGTTTTTAATAAATTAATTGTTTTGCTGAGATTAAAAATTGTACTGTTACTATACCAACTTTCAAAAGGAGGATACTGTGTACTGTACAGTGCTTTTTGTGCCTGTTCCAACTCATGTATAGCCTGTTTTACAAGACTTGTCTGTTTACCTTTATCTGTACTTCCTTCTTTAAAGGCTTTGGTTAAATTCCATAAGGAGGTATTCAGACCATACATAAAATGGGCGGGCCCTCTTAGATTGGTGTCGAAAAAATCTTTGGAAGCGCCATTTAATCCATTGTATACTTCATCGCATTCCCCCATTATCTTTTTAAAGGCATCTGCTGCTTTGGCCGTTCCGTTGATAATAGCATCCACCTGATTTTCGGCCCCATTATCGGCTGGTACAATCTGATAAGTACGATTTTGTATCTGTTCGCCACCCATTTCTTTTAGCGGATTAAGATCATATTTCTTCTCTTTTATCACTTTCACTAAGCCTTCTATGGCTCGCCAATAGCGTAAATCCTGAAAGATATACTGACGATCTATACCTTGCAAATCTGCTTTGCGTGGTTGCCAGTAGGCCATATAATAACTGCGGTATAATTGGCTAATGCGATCTGCTTTATCTGCTCCATAATATTGTCTGCAAAAATCTGTCAGAAACGCATCTGTGCGATAGTCGTTAAAATCCCACATCATTTTAGCATTGGCAGCCAATTCCATCACAAACTCACGTAAATTACCTGCATTTACTACTGAGAAAAGAATAGGTTTTGTACTTTTCGGAGCCAAGTAACGATAATTATCTTCCATTTTCCATGGCCCTTCGCCTGCAGCAAAATGCGATCCTGTAGAAGTAAACTGGTAATTGAAATAATAGCCCAGATTGTTGCCTGTTGTATTTAGTTTCTGTACGTCCAGATTAGGAAAATGATCTCGACGTGAGGCTACGTAATTCCATATCAAATTCGGATCGTTAGGGAGGTCTATGTAACCTTCCGCCATGAGGTCAGAAAGCTCATTGTAAAATATACTCCTGAACTGGACTTCCGGATTGCCTGTAATCTCCAGAACCAAATCACGTTGTTTTTTTATCATTCTGGAAATTACCGCTCCACGCTCTTTCATGGATCCGGGTGCATCTTTAAAAGTTTTCCAGAAAGGATGATCTCCTGCTGCCCTGAAACCTATTACCCAAATCATCTCCGCATTTGCCCGGTGTAAAGTTTCTATATGATAACGCCAGAATTCTTCTATTTTATCTTCATTTTTCAGAGAAAGTTCGGGAACTAATTCGACTTTCTTAATGCCCTTCCAAAAATCTTCCCATGCCCTGAATGTTGCATTAAGTGGGCTATGATGATGCGTGGTAAGCACTAAGCCGTAGGAACTTATTAATCTGAAGTTATCGCTCAGTTTATAAGCAGTCTTATCGCTATAAGTACCTTGCTCATAATATTCGATGGTATTGATTTTATGCCTCAAAGCAGTTTCCAGCCAAAGTTCTTTGTTATCTTTATTTAACCTGCGCCATGGGCTAAACATATCCATGTCATTAGGAAACCATGCCCTATATTTTACCGTTGGTTCGTTTACTTTTATGTCCAGAGCCGAAGAAACGGTGATAGCTTTTTGTGACGATGGTTTCCAATTAATAAAATACCATAACGGTGGTACACCCAACACTTTTTCGCTAAATTCATAAATGGCATAAATAGTTCCTCGTGAATCTGCGCCCTGCAAAATCACCTGTTCTACATCGTTTATTTTTGTAGTATAAACATGATGGGCTTCCCAACCTATAAGCGCCTGTTGCAACTTATCTTTTACTGAATTAAGCACTACAATCCCTGGTTCTTTTATTGCCGAAAGATCCTTGATATGGGCTTTACTTCCGGTTACTTTTTCTATATCGCGTTGCAACGCAAGCACAGCCTTATATAAGGGCTCTGTTTCTGTCGTTGAGGTATAAATAGTGATGTTCTTTTTAAACGGGATAACTATATCTGCTTTGGCTATGCTGGATACAATTATTCCCCCTGTTATTAAAACAGAAATAAATAATCTGAATAAGTTTTGATTGTCTTTTTTACAGAACATTACTTAATAAATTTAGCTGACAGCTTTCCTTCTTCCGAAACCAGATTAACAATATATATACCTTGAGACGTTGCACCTAAATCGAGAACAAACTGATTATGACCAGGTATTAAGCTAATCTTTTCATTTTTGAGCACTCTACCTAAAACATCTGTTATTGTTAAAACCCCCATACTTTTTACTGCAGAATAGACGCCTACTATTGTTTTCTCCCCTTTCTGATGAATCTTAATTTCGAGTAAGTCCGACAGTAATGCCTTCACAAGTATTGCTTGTGATTCCTCTGCATTTCCATTAAAGTCTACCTGTTTTAGTTTATAATAATTATTACCCTTGTATGGAAAAAGGTCGGTATAACTATAATTATTGGTAAGGTCTGATGTTCCTTTACCTTGTACAAATCCTATTTTATCAAAAGTTTTTCCATCTGCAGAACGTAATACATCAAAATGCGAGTTGTTTTTTTCCGATGCTGTTAACCAATTGAGTTCTACATGGTCTCCCTGTAATTTCCCGTTAAAGGAAGTTAGTTTTACGGGTAAGGTTGTGCTTTGTGCATAAGAGGCATTGAAATTACTGATGGTAAGCTGTGCACTTAATGTAGGATTATTAAAGAAAATATGATTGAATCCAACGGCATTAATAGGTTGGTTGACAGCCAAATCTTCTGTATCTGATGTGTTTGGATAAAAATCTTCTCCTAAACGTAATCCATCAACCCAGATATGGAAAGCTCTGGACGGTACTCTAAACTGCTCATTACCTTTTGTATAATATTGTTCAGAAGAAGAGTTATTGGCATATATTTCTATATCATAATCTCCACCATCTTTCTTAAAGGTATTGGGACTAATAGTAGTCCAAACAGCATCTGAAGCACTTGTCTTGTTCCTGTAAGCAAAAGCAAGATCATCACTATTCTGGGCGTAAGTCCAGTTAAATGCAGTAAAATAACGAGAGTCTGTAGTAAGACTAGTATTGCTTGTATTATTAAAAAAGTTTGTACCAGCACCATTATTACCTAACACCATTCTTAAATAACCTCTCTGAGGATCGTCTCCTGCCAAAGAAAAGTTAAGTCTCATAGCGTATTTTGCAATGGGTGATGCACTTCCAATATCATAAAAAGAAAACTTGTTTGCTGTAGAACCTGTACTTCCTGTATTGGTTGCACTATAATATCCGGACAAACTTATTTTTAACTTATTGGTATTTTCATCAATGGGCTCCAATTCATACCTCGTAGCCATACTACTACCTATCCGAACAAAAGCCTTGGCTGAAGGAGGAGTAGGAAACCATCCCCCAATATTATTTATTCCATCGGATGTACTGGAGAATGCTGCATTACTGGGTTTAGCTGTACCGGTAGTAGCTGTATATAATTCTTTCGCTGTCATAGTTACTCCGTTTACTGCTGCAGGTAATTGCTGTGTTCCTGAGAAACCGTAACTCCAGTCTGTCTCAACACCATTCCAATACCCTTCTTCATTGGCGATATTTACTGTAAAGGTATGCTCATAAGATTGGCTTAAAGAAATACCGTTTATACTCTTTGCATCTGTACTGATAGTAACTTTATAACTTTTTCCTTTTTGAAATGCTGATGAGGACGGTACAAATTCAAAATAAGTATCTTTTCTTGATGCCTTCCAATTTCCAGGTATAGGTGTGTTAGTGTCTACATCTATCACTTTCATTGCATTTTGTACCGTCAAAACATCCATTTGAGGTGAAAAGTGAGCTATAACAGGTTGTTTGTAACCTACTATATTCTCATTACTTTGTCCATTATAAGGTGCTACATACAGTACATTTGGTGCCAGTTGGGGTTCCAGATAATTTGAAAAGAACTTTTCTACCACCTCTTCTCTTACATAACCTAGATCTGGTTGAAAACCTGCTGCCATATCATGTCCTTTATCCATCATCGGAATCCCTAACCAACTGGCGTCATGATCCTTAGAGTAGGCTTTGACTACATTTGGCCAATCCAACCATTGATTATACTGATCATAATACCCTACAGCAGTTATAGTAGGTGCATAGTTATCTGTTACATAATCTTTAGACCATCTTGTACCATTCCCCATAGACTGATATCCCACCTGAATATGACTGGGATATTCTGTATTCAACTGAGGGTTATAAGAATCTCTGAAAGCTCCTCTTTCCTTAGAATCATAATTTATAGAAGGATCCGAAAGACGAGTTATACCATAAGCTGCTTTAGAATGTCCCATCCCCCCTATTCTATCAGGGTCTATACTATACTTTGCCGCATTTGCTCTCAAATATCTGATAGCTGCAGTATATACTTTTACTCCCGTTATACCATCCAGATCATAATAGCTATCATGATAACCAAAAGGTTTTACCAAAGGACTATTCGCATGATCAATCACAACAGTTATATATCCCCTTTTTGCAAAAATTTGTTGAAAAGGAGTATAAGTTGGTATATTTCTTATGGGTTGGGTTGCTATAATTACACATACCGGACGTGGCACTGATGGTGTTTCCGGATGGATGATATCCATTCGCAGGTTCCAATCCAACGGACTTCCGTTTTTATCCTTTAAATCGTCTTTAGTTTGCGCTTCCTCAGTAAAACCGGCAACAGTCCCTACAATATATTTATTGTAATCCGTTATCACTTTCTCTACAGTGCCTTCAGATCCTTGCTCATCAAGCTTGAAATATACAAGATCTTTAGTTTCCACAAAACCATTCGGAATAAAAACTGGTTCGGGGTCTAAAACTACCCGTTGCGCTTTTCCTATATTTATATTTAAAGCCAATGCCATTACCAACATTATTCTACACCGACTGATTATATTTATATGTGATTTCATTTGTTTGATATTTAATTGGTTTAATCTTATACCGGTTTTTATTTCCGTTATATTTCTTATTCCTTTACAATGAAAGTATGCTCATAAGACTTTCCTAAAGCTGTTCCATGCACACTCTTAGCAGTCTTATTTACAATTACCTTATAAGTTTTATTTTTCTGAAACTCTCGGGATTCAGCCGGTATAAATTCAAAATAAGTATTCTTACGGGATACTTTCCAATCTCCCGTTACCGGTTTATTGGTCACTACATCAATAATCTTAATTGCATTTTTAACAGAGAGAACATCCATTTGTGGAGAAAAATGAACAATAACCGGTTGGTTACTTTTTACAGGATTTGCATTATGCTCATTATAAGGTGCTATATATAGTATATTCGGCGAAAGCTGAGGTTCCAGATAACTTGAAAAAAACTTTTCTACCGCCTCTTCCCTTACATAACCCAAATCTGCCTGTAAACCAGCAGCCATATCATGCCCTTTATCCAACATCGGAATTCCTAACCAATTGGCATCACGTTCTAAATATACTTTTGAGACATTGGGCCAATCTAACCAATGTTTATATTGGTCGTAAAATCCCACCGCCGTTATAGTAGGCGCATAATTATCAGTTACATAATCTTTTGATCTTCTGGTTCCGTTCCCCATAGATTGGTAACCTACCTGAATATGACTGGGGTATTCTGTATTCAATTGCGGAGCATAAGACTCTTTAAAACCATGTCGTTCTTTAGAATTATAGTTTATAGTCGGATCCGATAAACGTGTAATGGCATAAGCTCCTTTTGAATGCCCTAAACCTCCTATACTGTTAGGATCAATACTATATTTTGCGGCATGAGCTCTTAAATACCTGATGGCTGCCGTATATACCTTTACACCTGTGACATCATCTAAGTCGTAATATTTCACGTTAAAACCAAAAGGATTTGTCAATGGACTATTTGCATGATCGATAATCACAGTTACATAACCTCTTTTCGCAAAAAGTTGCTGGTATGGAGTAAAGCGAGACATGTCTCTTCCCTTGTTTGTTGCTGGTGCAGTAGAAACTATAAAAAACACAGGGCGTGGTTTAGAAGGTTTTTCAGGATGAATAATATCCATCCGTAACTCCCAATCTAATGGATTTCCTTTTTTATCTTTTAAATCATTTTTACTTTGCGCTTCCTCAGTAATACCAGCAACTTTTCCTACGATATATTTATTGTAGTCTGCAACGACTTTCTCGACTGTTCCTACTGACCCTTGCTCATCGAGCTTAAAGTAAACAAGATCTTTAGTTTCAGTAAATCCTTCGGGAATAAAAACAGGTTGTTTATCCAGAGGAACTCTCTGGGCTTTAGCTTCAACGCCATTAAAAATCAGCATAAAAACTAATAGCCTTATTAAACATACAGTTTTATTTAAATATTGTCTCATTTGCTCTTTAGGTTGTATATTTTGATTTTCTGTGCTTTAGGGTTATTTCAAAAACTTAGTAACAAATTCCGTTTCTCCTGCTTTTATTTTAATGATATAACCCCCTCTATTCACCAAATTTACCGGTATTCTAATCTGGTTATTCCCCTTTTGAAGTTGTACTAAGTGGTTGATTATTCTTCTACCCGAAATATCATACAGGCTCAGTTGTGCAGGAGACACCCGGTCTGCCTGGTAAATAACTACCACTTGTCCATCGGCAGTTACGAAAGCCTGTAAATCGCTAGTTAACAACCCATTATCAACTGAAATAATATTTGATAATTCGGAGTCACCATTAAAATCCACCTGTCTTAACTGATAGTAAGTTGTTCCTTTCAATGGTTGGGTATCTGTATAAGTATAACGATTGATTTTTTCTGATGTTCCCGAACCCTTTATTCTATCTATTTTATCGAAAGTTTTACCATCTACAGAACGTAGAATATCAAAATGAGAGTTATCTTTTTCTGATGCTGTTGACCAGTTTAAGACTATCCCATCACTCTGTTTTTTTCCGGTAAAGGTTGTTAAAGAAACTGGCATTGCATCTTCATAAGCAACACCACTAATGACAACATTTTTCCCTAATATTATCTTCTGACCACTACTAACATTTGCAGTGTTTCTTCTCCAAACCATAAAACGTAGCGCTAAGGTTTTGCCTTTAGGCACTACAATCTCATTCGTATAATTTAATGAAACTATAGAGTTTGTTGTTGATGTCGGACCTTCATTTGTACCTCGCATATAATTTACGATAGTAAATCCATCAAGAGAATAAGCGATGTTGTAATTTAGTTGACCTGTCCCTTCCCGGGAAAGTGGAATATTTATATTATTTACCTTTAAGTCTTTATCCAGACCAGCAGTAATAGAAAATTCCACATACATATCTGTTGTTTCATACGCTTCGAAACCTTCAACTACTGAAGGTCCTGTAAAATTAGTGTTTGCATTAGCCGTCCCCCCTCTCCCTGTCCAGGCACCTGCTGCTACAGCAGTTGGAGTACGTCCCTCCGCTATTATCAATCCATTGGCGCCATAAGTTTGCTCCAAATATGTTGCACCTATATATACATTATTTGTCGTAACATCAACGGCACCTGAACCTGTCTTTATTGCCGATCCATCAGATGTCAACGGCCAGGTTACCGTAAAAGCATCCTGCGCAAAACTATAGGAAGAAATCAACATCCATAATACTAAAAACAAGATACCCTTCCCTTTTCCGACAAAAAATTGTTCCGGTAAAAACCTATCAATTGCTGTAGATTGTTTTTTTGAGTACACTTTTTTCATAATTTTTAATTTAGAATTTTATAATTTGGTTTATTTAGTTTTTCAATTGGAAAAAATTCATTACTACTGCTTATTCTTTTTTTACTTTTCACATTAGAAGTTTCCATTACACTTTACTCTATACTAATCGTCGTAAACGAAGGCAGCGGTAAGCCGTCTGTGTTATAAACTTCTCCTACCACCCAATCTTTCCATGCATAACGAACTGAAACAGGCTTTTCCACTTCTTTGGCCTGCACTTCTATATTTCCCGATTTAGTAAGTGTTGCCGTTGCCGGATAAAAATTTCCATCGTTACCGGCAAGCTCAAATAATGTAATCTCTTTTCCATAAGAGGTCATACCATTTGAAAAATGCTCAAAGCTTACTATAAGCTTATTTCCTTCCGTTTTATGCGACTTATAAATTGGTGAACGATAGGATATTCCCTTTATCCCATAAGTATTTCCCAAAGCCCAATAACCTAACCTTCTGGCTACAGTAGTTTTATCCATAGCATGAACATAATCTTTCATACCTGCATCATTAATTACAGCCATGCCACTATTTGGAATAGCCTCCATAGCCTGCAATTGAACATAACGCATTTTCACACCATTCCCTGTGCTGCTTTTACTTTCAAGTGGGGCTAACTCGGTATAATAAAAAGGCAGTTCTCCCTTATCCCATCGCTTTCTCCAATCAGCTACCATAGCAGGGAAAAGCTTACTGTAAGCATTTGCTTTGCTACGATTAGATTCGCCCTGATACCACAACCATCCTTTTATAGCAAAATTGGTCAAAGGGTAAATCATGCTATTGAAAAGTACGGTAGGTTCTTTAAAATCCTGTTTAACCGCATCCAAGCGTTCAGGTATTTTTACTTCTGGAAATGTCTTCAAAATCTCTTTGCTCATCCAGCATTCTATTTTAGTCCCTCCAACAGATGAAACAATGATACCAACAGGCACCTTCAATTGCTTTTGAAGCATCTCTCCAAACTGATAGGCTATTGCGCTGAACTCTCTGGCTGCTTCTGGAGTACTTATTTTCCATACTCCTTTTACATCCTCCAGAGGTGCGAGAGAAGGATTTCTGCCAACTTTCATCAATCTCAGGTTTGGGTTATTCGCTCTGCTTATAATCTCATTAGAATTAAGAACGGGCTGCGAAGGAAAACCTTTCATAGGCATTTCCATGTTAGACTGCCCGCTGCATAACCACACTTCGCCTGTCATCACATTATCTAAAGCCAGGTTTCCGCTGCCATCATTAAATGTTAGAGTATGCGGACCACCTGCTACTGGTGTTTTTATCTTCAACAGCCATTTTCCACTGGCATCCGATTTTGATGAATATTTTTCCGTACTCCATGAAGCTACTACTTCGACAATTTTATTTTTATCTGCCGTTCCCCATAGTTTTACTTCCGTATTTTGCTGTAATACCATATTATCGCTCAATACAGCGGGAAGCACAACTTTAGCCTTTGTTGTAGCAACAGAAAAGAACAGAAAGAAGACGGCAGTCAATATCTTTATTTTCATTTTGTAGCTTTTTTAGAATTACCTGTTTTTTGTACCGATTGCAGCTCTATCATTTTCACGGCAAAACGTTTTCCCAGTTCATCGGCAGAAGGGCCGTCGAAATGAGTAGCATCGCCTTTATCTTTTAATCCTTCAGAAGTCGCCACTGCAGTATTAGCCGATTTTTGGGGCAGTTCTTTCAATACAGTATTGATATTTTGATAGTGCGGTTTAAAATAACCCAGTTCACCAGCAACAAAAGGAAGATTCGCATTGCCCGTCAATGTTCTTACTTTATCTATCAGTTCCGTTAATTTAGATATATAAGTTTTTGATCCCTCTCCACTACTGTTCGCTTCACCTTGATGCCATATCACTCCTTTTATTACACCATATTTCATAGCTTCCTGTATACGTTTAACTGCGTCATCATAAGGGTGGGTATTTGTTGCCTTATCATAAGCGCCTGGAGTCCATTTGCCTATAGAAGTCCCTCCTACAGCACAGGGCACCAATCCTATTTTAGCTGAAGGATTGGCGTTTGCCATTGCCATTCCAAAAGACAGACCCGGGCCTACACCTGCTACTTTAGGTTTATCAAAATGTACAGGATGTTTTGCTTCTACCCACTGATAATTAGAGTCGAGCATTAGTACATTAGTATGTTTCAATTTTTTCAGATCTTCTGTTATTTTACCGCGACCAGCCATATTCGATTGCCCCATTAACAGATAGATATGAAAATCGGGATCTGGTTTTTGAGAGAACGAAAAAGAGCAATTCAATAAAATCATTAAAAGAAGGAATATATTTTTCTTCATCACTTAGAAATAAAACAATACTTAATTGAGGTATGGCCGCTACAGCCGTTCGTTTAATTATAATTGTAATGCTAATGTAATGCACAAAGCAATGGCAAACACCCGTCATTTCAGCTCATCTTACCCGTTAAATCAGCCCAACAACATTGTTAAAACATCTTTAACAAGACATACAAAGGCTTAATATCCCACATTTACAACGCTCCATATGACAGGCTAAACAATCTCATATGACAGGTGTCCGAAAAATAAGCTTACCTTATTTTAGCATAGGAATACCTATTAGATTTGATTAAATAAAAAAAGAAGAACGCAAAGGCTAATAAACCAATAACTAAAATCGATAAACGAATAAGATGAGAAAACTATTGATAGCGAGAATATGTATACCCTTGCTTTTCTGTGTTCCAGCAAGGGCGCAACAGAGTGGAAATTATCTATCAGAGACAGTAGAAGCAAAAACCCGCAGCCGTGATGCTTCGGGTAGTCCTGTGTTCTCTGACTGGAAACCTTTTGAAACCCGTCTGGTAGCCAACATCAGAGACTTTAAACCCGCACCTGTAGAATTGAATAAATATGGGTCGTCTAAAAGTATTAAATCTAAAAAAACCGGTTTTTTCAGAGCAGAAAAAATAAATAATAGATGGTGGATTATTGATCCCGAAGGTTATGCAGGGCTTAATATAGCAATGAACAGCGTAAACACTGGAAACTCTGAACGAAATAAAGAGGCTTATGCTCAAAAGTTCACCAATAACACAGATTGGATACAAAAGACAAAAACTCAGTTACATGATTTAGGATTCAATGGAACAGGTTCCTGGTCTAACCACGGCGCTGTTATAAAAGCTAATGATCAGTCTAAAAAACCCTTATCCTATACCATTAACTGGAATTTCATGTCGTCTTATGGGAAGAAACGAGGCGGAACCTATAGTGTTCCCGGGCATACGGGGTATCCTGGTAATGTTATTTTCGTATTCGACCCTGAGTTTGAAAAGTTTTGCGATGAACACGCAAAACAATTAGCTACCTATAAAGATGATCCTAATCTTTTTGGTTACTTCTCTGACAACGAGATGCCTTTTAGTTTAAAAAATCTGGAAGGTTATCTACACCTCAAAAACAAAGAGGACCATGGCTATTTAGCCGCTAAAAAATGGCTGGATGAAAGAAATATAACACAAGATCAGATTACCGACAAAGACAGAGCAGAGTTTTTAGCCTTTGCTGCCGATAAATACTTTTCCATCGTATCCAATGCCATCAAAAAATACGATCCTAATCACATGTATCTGGGAAGCAGATTGTATAGTAGCGAAAAAAATGTACCTGCATTTATGAAAACGGTAGGTAAATACGTAGATATTGTTTCCATAAATTATTATGGTGTATGGACACCCAATAGCAAGATGCTGGCCAATTGGGAAAAATGGTCTGGCAAACCTTTCATTATTACCGAATACTATACTAAAGGTATGGATTCCGGCCTCCCAAACATTTCTGGTGCAGGATGGCAAGTAAAAACACAAGAGGACAGAGGGAAGTTTTACCAAAATTATTGTCTTGCATTGTTGGAATCAAAAACCTGTGTTGGCTGGCATTGGTTCAAATACCAGGATAATGATCCTTCCAATAGCAAAGCCGAAGCTTCTAACCAGGATGCCAATAAAGGTATTGTAGACAATGACTACAACCTTTACATTCCCCTTGCTGACAAAATGAGAGAGCTTAATCAAAATTACATACAACTAATCAACTATTTAGACAACATTAACAAATAATCGTGAATACAAGCCGTATCCTTACCTTATTTTTAGCTATAGGTCTGTCCTTATCCGCTCATGCGCAGAGAATATCACAAACTATAAACAGCAATTGGAGCTTTTATAAAGGAGATATCAAAGACATTAATACAATAAACCCCGAAATAAAATGGGAAGCGGTTAACATACCGCATACCTGGAACAGTCAAGATGTAACAGATGATGAACCAGACTATTATCGCGGACCGGGATGGTATAAACGAAAAGTTTTCATACCGCATGAATGGCAGCACAAAGATGTTTATCTTTTCTTTGAAGGGGCAGCACAGGTTACCAACGCATTTGTAAACGGAAAACCCCTTGGATCACATATAGGCAGCTATACTTTTTTCAGCTTCCCTGTTAGCAAATACCTCAAATTCGACAATAAAGAAAATTCGGAAAACGAGATATTAATAAAAGTAGATAACAGTCATAACGAAGATATTCCTCCTCTATCTGCTGACTTTACATTCTTTGGTGGTTTATATCGCGATGTACATCTTATAGCAGTTAATAAAGTACGCTTTGATATGGACAATAATGCTTCCAGCGGAATCTTTATCACCACTCCAAAAGTTACTGCACAGACTGCTGAAGTTAACATTAAAGGAGCTTTTGTCAATAATACTTTGGCTGATAAAAGCTTGATTGTTTCGCACCAGATACTTGACCACCTGGGTATAAAAAAGTACGAGATAAGCCATAAATATAAAGCTGCAAAAGGACGGAAAATAGATTTTTCTAGCGATATCAAAAATATAGACAAGCCCAATCTATGGTCAACAGAAACTCCATATCTGTACCGTGTAATATCTACCATAAAAGATAATAACACAGGAGAAATAATGGACCAAATCACTAACCCTTTAGGTTTTAGATGGTTTAATTTCGATGCAGAAAAAGGTTTTTTCCTGAATGGAAAGCCCGTAAAGCTAATTGGAGCAAGCAGACACCAGGATTATAAAGATCGCGGAAATGCACTAACCGATGCTTTACATATCCGGGATGTAGAACTCATTAAGGAAATGGGAGGTAATTTTCTAAGAATAGCACATTATCCTCAGGACCCTGCGGTATTGCAGGCATGCGACAGATTAGGAATTCTAACCTCAGTGGAAACACCTATTGTGAACCGAATCACAGAAACAGAAGCTTTCGCTGAAAATTCCAAAAAAATGCATCTGGAAATGATGCGACAATGTTTCAACCACCCTAGTTTGATTATATGGGCCTACATGAACGAGGTGCTACTAAGGCCGAGATACGAAAAAGGTACCGCCGAACAGGAAACCTATTTTAACAGGATTACGAAACTGGCACAAGAACTCGAAGAGCTTACCAGAAAAGAAGATCCTTATCGTTATACTATGATTCCTAACCACGGAAACTTCGAACTGTATAAAAGAGTACAATTGACTAAAATCCCTCAATTGGTAGGATGGAACTTGTATCAAGGTTGGTACTCCAATAGCTTTTCGAGTTTTGCAAACTATTTGGACAGGCACCGCAAAGAGCTTTCGGACAAACCTTTATTAGTTACCGAATACGGTGCTGATGCCGATGTTCGCTTACATAGTTTCGACCCTATTAGGTTTGATAAAACAACAGAATACGCTACAATGTACCACCAGGCCTACCTGAAAGCCATGATGGACAGACCTTTTGTAGCTGCAGCTATGATATGGAATCTCGCCGACTTCAACTCTGAAACCAGAACAGAAACTACTCCTCATATTAATAGCAAAGGAATTCTTACACTGGATCGAAAAGTTAAAGATGGGTATCGTTTTTATCAGGCAAATTTACTATCCAAAGCTTATATCCAGATAGGCTCTAAGGAGTGGGATTTAAGAACCGGTATTGCAAAATCAGAGAGTAATCTTACAAACACACAAATTATACAGGTATTTAGTAATCAGGCTCGTGTAACACTAAAGCATAATGGAAAAGTCATAGATACTAAAGATACCCACCAAGGCATGGCTACTTTTTCTGTAGATTTTATTGACGGAAAAAACACCCTACAGGCCATAGCCAATTCTACTGAAAACAACACTGAGATTTTGGATCAGACAGATATACAATTCAACTTGCTTCCTGTCAATTTAAAAAGCCAGACTTTACCTTTTAAAGAAATTAACATAAGCTTAGGTGACAAAAGGTACTTCCACGACATGGAAAATCACCAGATTTGGTTTCCTGAAAAAGAGTATCAACCAGGTAGTTGGGGCTATATAGGTGGTTCAATTTTCAGTATGGAAAACAAAGCCAGACATAGTTATGGTTCTGATATAGACATTTTGGGTACAAACGCCGACCCTATATACGCCACTCAAAGAGTAGGAATAAAACAGTTTAAATTTGATGTACCCGAAGGAGATTATGAACTCACGCTGCACTTTGCAGAGTTATTATCTGATATTAAACGAGAAGAATTAGTTTACAATTTAAATGGTGGCACCGTAACAGGGGGAGATTTTCAGGACAGAATTTTTGATGTAAAAATTAATAAAAGTATATTTCTGGAAAACTTAAGTAACAGGGAGTATCTGGAGCCAGAAAAGGCTGTGGAATTTAAAACACGGATAACTATAAGTGATAAAAATGGTATTACCTTAGATTTTACTCCCAAAAAGGGAGAAACTATCTTAAACGGAATACAGTTAAGAAGAATAAGATAATAATGATGATTAAAAAAGTTAATTTCTTTTTATTCTGTCTCGCTATTTTGCATGTATCGTTGCCTTTATTTGGTCAGGAAACATTTAATTATGATGAAGGAAAAGTGGGAGAATACACTCTCCCCTCCCTTTTGACTAGCAATAGTGGCGATATAGTTACCAACGAAAAAGAATGGAAACAACGAAGGGCTGAGATTCTTCAGCTTTTCCAGGAAAATGTATATGGTAAATGTCCCGGAAAACCAAAGCATATTCATTTCGAGATCAAAAAGATTAACAAAAATGCTTTAGCGGGGAAAGCAATTTCAAAACAAGTTAGAATTTTCTTTACTAAAGGGAACAAAGGTCCATATATGGATGTATTGCTTTACTTACCTTCCCATACCTCAAAACCCGTTCCTGTTTTTGTTGGATTAAATTTCAAAGGTAACCAATCTGTTAATACGGACAGTACCATTCTGCTTTCCGAGAAACAGCCCGAACTGTCAAAATACACAAAGAAAAACGATCCGATGATCCGTGGCAACCAGTCTGAACGCTGGGAAGTGGAAACTTTAATAGAAAATGGTTTCGCTACAGCTACAGCATATTATGGTGATTTAGAGTTGGACTATCCTGAAGGATGGCAATCTGGAATAAGAACTTCTTTACAAACAGAATTGGGCATTAAGCCCGATGAATGGGGTGCTATTGGAGCATGGGCGTGGGGATTGAGCCGAATCACGGATTATTTGGAAACAGATAAACAGGTTAACCCAAAAAAAATTATTGTACATGGTCATTCCCGTTTGGGTAAAGCTGCTTTATGGGCTGGCGCCAATGATACCAGATTTGCTGCTGTAATTTCTAATAACTCAGGAGAAGGCGGCGCTGCTCTGGCCAGAAGATGGTTTGGAGAAACAACCAATCGGATTAATACAAATTTCCCCCACTGGTTTATTGGCCAGTACAAAACGTTTAATAATAATGTACAAAACCTTCCTGTAGATCAACACATGTTATTGGCTTTAATAGCCCCAAGACCTCTATATGTTGCCAGTGCTACAGAAGATTTATGGGCCGACCCGAAAGGTGAATTCCTGAGTGCCAAGAATGCGGAACCAGCTTATACTCTTTTTGGTAAAAAAGGACTGGAAAATACAGAAATGCCTCCGCCCGATACTTCTATTGGTAAAACTATCCGTTATCATATCAGAACCGGAAAACATAATATTTTGCTATTTGACTGGTTACAGTATATGGTTTTTGTGAGTAGTAACCTGAAATAAAGATCAACCACTGCTGGCATTAAGAACATAGAGACAAATTTAATCTTTAAGATTCTGGTAATATTAAATTTATTCCCAACAATATCCCTGTAAGAACATTGTGCTATTTTTAACTATCATTCCTACCAATACGATGTTGTAAACAAGGATTCTGCTGACTGAATCTTAATGGAACAGCATATGCTTAAAACAAATACTATAAGAAGGGGAGAACCTTGTGGTTAACTTGAAATATTGAATACAAGTTTGTTAATTTTATATAATGATTTTTTTAAGGCTACAGGAAATTATTAGAGAAATTACAAGGAAGTTTAAACCTTCCCTGCTTGGGATGTTTATCTCCAAATACGGATTTCGACCTTATCCAAGGACAGGCTATTTTAACCTGAGTTTGGAATAAGAAAAAGATTAAGTTTATTTTAAGAAGAATTTAAAACAAATCAGCATGTGTCCCTGTTCTGATAAGAGAAATCAGTTTTATTTCTTCACTCTGTTCCCAAATCAATAACCAATCGGGTTGAATGTGACATTCCCAATTTCCTTTATAGTTGCCGGAAAGCTTATGTGGTTTGTATTTTTTGGGAAGTTTCCCTTCCTTTTCAAGAAGCAAAACAATTTCTTTCAGTAAGTTTTCTTTCAATCCTCGTTTTATAGACTTTTTAAAGTCCCTTTTAAACTTATTCGTGGCTACAATTTTATACATCAATCATGGAGCTTCTCAAATAGTTCGTCCACACTTGCAGCTTGAATTAACCCAACACCCAATTGTGCTTCCTTGATAGCTTTTTCTGTCGGCTTATTGTAACGAGGTTTTTCATTTTCAGTGATTATTACATCTTTCGTGTTTTCAGAAAGTAATTTTGCCATTTCAAACAGTAATTTCCCCGCTTTGGTTCGTTTATTTATAGTTATCGTTGTCATGTCATACTCCTTTTATACTCACAAAGATACAAAAAACAAATGTAGGTTAAGGTTAAGTATATATCTAGTGATTTTTCTACATGAACTATCCCCGACTTCGGACAACTATAAAAACTAAACTTCTTCAGAATTTACATAGTCCCGGGGCGTCATTCCAAATTCCTCTTTAAAGCATTTACGGAAATAATCCATATCTGTAAACCCTACGCTATAAACCACTTCCTTTACGGTTAATTTCTTTTGTTTAAGCATTTGCCCTGCTCGTTTAATTCTAACACTTCTGATAAACTCAATAGCCGTCTTCCCCGTCATACTTTTTATTTTCCTGTACAAAGCACTTCTGGCCATCCCCACTTCTTTCGCCATATCCTCAACATTTAAGCCTGGTTCAGAAAGGTTATTTTCTATAAACATCATTATTTTAGACAAAAACACTTCATCCGGCGAAGTAATATCCACATTCTGCGGTTGCAATGCCATCTCCGTTTTATACTTGGCAATAATCTTTTTACGAGACTCTATCAGATTAATTATTCTGGCCTCCAATACGTCTATATGAAAAGGTTTAGTAATATAATCATCTGCTCCAATCTCAAAACCTTCTATCTTATACATAGCAGGAGTTCTTGCAGTTAACAATATTAAAGGAATATGAGAAATTAATGCATCTGCTTTTACTCTCTTACAAAACTCGATACCATTCATTTCAGGCATCATCACATCACTGATAATTAAATCGGGAGAAATGGCAGTAAGTTTTTCCAAAGCCTCTTTTCCGTTTGTGGCAGTATGTACCATAAATCTATCCGAAAAAGAACTGAGCATAAATCCAAGTAAATCAACATTATCTTCTACTATTAACAAAGTTAAATTTCCCTGTACTTTTTTCTTTGCCTCCATAGGAGCATCAATTAACTCAACGTACTCTTCCTCTTCTACATTAACGTTTTCTTTAATTTCGTTTGCATATCCTTCTTCGATTAAGGGTAAATTGATGGTAAAACAGGTATACCCAGAACGTTTACCCGTTCTAGCTTTACTTTGTACAGTAAGCGTCCCTCCTAAAAGCTCGGCCAAACCCCTAGAAAATGCTAATCCAATTCCTGTACCGGTACTATTTCTATTGTTATCATCATTATATTGAAACTGATCAAAAATACTATCCAACTGGTTTTGGGTAATTCCAATTCCATTATCTTCAACATCAATACCTATAAACTTATTATCAGATTCTTTCTTTCTTAACCTTACTTTAATTTCGCCACCAGCTGTACTAAATTTAACTGCATTAGACAAGAGATTATACATGATCTTCTCCAGTTTATCCTCATCGTACCATAAAAAAAGTTGATGGTAATCTGATTGAAATACCAGTTTTATATTTTGTTGAGCGGCGTGACTTTCAAAAACCACACAAATTTCTTCCAAAAACTTAACGAGATCATTTTCGGTATTCTTAGCCAGCATATGTCCCGACTCAAATTTGCGAAAATCAAGAAGCTGATTAATTAACCTGTTTAACCTTTCCCCATTCCTTTGCATCAATAACAACTGAGGCTTAACTTTATTATTACTCCTACTTGTTTTAATAATGCTATCTAATGGGCTTAAAATAAGTGTCAGTGGCGTTTTTATTTCATGGGAAATGTTGGTAAAGAAATTAATCTTTTGTTCTGCCAGTTCCTGATCTTTAACGTGACTTAAATGTTCAAAATATAGTTCGTTTTTTAATTTCGCCGTTTTTAAAGAGTAATAATAAAACAGGTATAAAATAACCACTACAATAACAAAGTAAATCAGATAAGCCCACCATGTTTTCCAAAATGGCGGAAGCACCTGGATTTTTATCACTTTCTCTTGATTATTCCATACCTCATCATTATTGGCAGCCTTTAATCTGAAATAATAGGTTCCTGCCGCCAGATTGGTATAAGTAGCCAGGCGCTGATCTGCATTTACATAGTGCCAGTCTTCATCATTAGAAAGACCTTCTAACCGATAAGCATATTTATTTTTTTGGGGAACTAAAAAGTTTAAAGCAGAAAATTTAAAGGTAATGGAACCATGATCATAAGTTAGCACAATCACATCTTTCTCTCTCTGTCCCTCTTTGGAGTCAACAAGTTTTTTATCTCTGATGAGTATATCTGTAAATACGATATCAGGCTTTAATAGATTGGTTTTTATTTCTGATGGATAAAAAGAAGTAATCCCTTTTATACCGCCAAAATACAAAGTTCCATCCTGAGTTCGGATAGTTGCCCCAGTAGCAAACTGATTACTTTGCAGACCATCCTCTATACTATAATTAGATATTTTAAGGTTATCATAAGAGAAATGTACTGTTTTTAAAAAAATCCTGGAAAGTCCCTTATTAGTACTTATCCAGATATTCCCTTCATTATCTTCATTTATAGCATGTACAACATTATTTCCTATTCCCTGTTCTTCTGTTATCCTGTAAAATTTATTGTTTTGAAAAACATTTAGACCACCACCATCTGTACCTACCCAAACTCTTTCTCTGGAATCTACAAACACAGAAAAAACGAGGTTATTACTCAGACTCCTCTTATCTTTTGAATTTAGATAAAATGGTTTGCTCTTTTGGGTTTTGGTATCAAAATAATTTAATCCTTTTTGTGTAGCTACCCATAAATTCCCTTTCTTATCTGGTACAACAGCATTAATATTATTAGAACTAATACTATGAGGATCTTTAGGATGGTAAGAGAAGACCTTTAATTCTCCCTCTTTACTTAAAAACCTCAGTCCACCTCCGTTTGTACCAATCCACAGTCCACTATCAACACGGAGCAGTGCATATATTTGTTTGCTTCCATTGACAGCTTTATCACTAACCTGCGGATAGCCTGTAAATGTTCTGCTGACTACATTAAAAAGTCTTAAACCATTATAGGTACCTATCCACAAATGTTTATCATCTGCCCTGATAACCGATTTGATAATATTGTCTGGAATACTTTTTAATTCATTGACCTTATAGGTTTGAAAAAAACCTTTGGTTGCATCGTAAAAATTTAGCCCCCCACCTTCTGTTCCTATCCATAGATTATGTTTATCATCTTCTACCATACTACTTACAACCGGATGATTCAGCCCATCTCTATTAGAAGAACGTTCTGTTATCAACTGAAATTTCCGGCCATCTTTATAGTAAACATTTACTCCTCCCGAATAGGTACCTAACCAGACGTTCCCCGCTCTGTCTCCTAAGATACAACGTATAGAGTTATGATTGAGCCCCATATCATCCTCTGGCCGATAAGCATAATTTTTAACAGCAGTGCTGGTTCTGACATTAAGCCCCTGAATAGTTCCTATCCATACTTCATCTTTAGATCTGAAAAAAACATCTCTGATAGTAACACCCGGTAATATGGAGTTTTGCGCATTACACGAAATACATTCATCTTTTTTAGAATCATAAATAAAAACACCATTAGACTCTGAACCTAACCAAAGCCTTCCGAATAAATCTTTCTTTATTACCCTAACATACAAGTTTTCTAACAATGCCAAGGATTGCGGCAAATGAATGGGTTTCCCAGAAATAGCCTCATAACACTGTAACCCACCTGTTGTCCCTACCCACAGAGTACCTTTCCCATCTTTAAAAATACCTTGTGTACGATTATCTAGATTTATCGCCTGTCTTTTTACATTAGCAGTAATCTGAAATATTTTTTTTTCAGAAATATGGTAACGTTTGACTCCTTCGATAGTTCCTATCCATAGATTTTCTCCATCTAATAATATAGAATTGATAAAATCACGATTTAATTTTCTGGATTCTTTAGAGATCGTTTCTATCCGGGTAAACCTATCGGTATGTTTATCGTATAAATTCAATCCATCAGCCGTAGCTATCCAGAAATTACCATTTTTATCTTCTACAATACCATTAATGAAGCTGTTACTAATACTGTTTTCATCATCACTATGCTTATAATGTTTAAATTCATAACCATCATAACGATTCAATCCATCCTCAGTCCCCATCCAGATATAACCTTCCCGATCCTGAAGCATACATAGGACTACGTTTTGAGACAAGCCCTCATTAATCGTAAGGTGTTTAAATTTAAGCTGAGCAACCGATACCTGCGGAACAACAAGAGATACCAGAACGAACAAAAAAAGACAAATTAACCGAACAAGAGGTGTATAGTAGAACATTGGCCTGTTTAGATTCTTATGATTCGAACCTAATTTATATAAAATAATGCTCTAAATCTATAACAACGGTGAATATCATTTCAAAATACCCTGACTGTCCATCCAGTTAACTAATCTGTCAAACCAATAATCTTTAACAGTTTTGTTGTTTAACCCAAAACCATGTCCTCCGGAAGGATAAATATGAGCTTCGTTTTTCACGCCGGACTTATTTAAAGCAAGTATATAATTAAAAGTATTTTCTACCGGAACCGTTTTATCGTCATTTGCGTGAACCATAAATGTAATTGGTGTTTTGGCTGTTACTTGTTTTTCGTTCGAATAAAGATCAATCAAATCCTGTGATACATTTTCTCCTATCAGGTTTTTTCTGGATCCTTTGTGTGTAAAATCACCAAAAGTAATTACCGGATAAATCAGAATAGAGAAATCGGGACGAACACTTGTTCCTTTTTTATTTTCAATAACTACTCTTTCAAAATGAGTTGATGCAGTAGAAGCCAGATGCCCACCTGCTGAAAAACCTATTATGCCAATTTTATCGGGATTAACTCCATATTTTGATGCATTTTCTCTAACATATTTTATGGCTTGCTGAGCATCTTGCAAAGGTCCTATTTTTCTATCTTCCATAATTTCGTCGCTCGGCAAACGATATTTTAATACAAAAGCAGAAACACCTATGGATGCAAATTTCTCTGCCACATCGTAACCTTCATGACTAATAGCAAGTCCTCCATAACCTCCACCAGGACAAATAACCACCGCAGCCCCTGTTTTTTCACCACCACTTGGGGCATAATACCTCAAATTTGGCTCAGTAACTTTACTGGTCCAATAAGTACCATTCTTTCTTAGAATAGTCTCTTCTTTATAATTATCAGATTTCTTTTGTCCGGGGATGTTCTTATAAAGTGGAATATATTCGGGACTTTGTGCCCAAGCCATTTGTTGTATCATTACAAATACAAAAATAATTATTATATTTTTTTTCATTAACCCATACATTTTGGATTAAATATAATCATTTGAATCTTTTTGTATTGAATTTACTACTGATTCTTACGGCATATGTAAGTATATCAGAAGGCTATTTAGGTGAATCGTATTGAAAGCCGTATTTTGTCAGACTGAACATTTTGATAAGCTCAGTCTGACATTTGTTATTTATGAAACAGCCCTTTTGTATTATTAATTATTTTTGTTTGCCTGTTTTATTACTTTATATAGCTGTATTTGTTCTCCATTCTTTAACTCAACAAGATATAGCCCGTTTGGTAATGACTTCAGATTTAAAACAATCTCATTTCCTGTAACCTTACTTACGGTATAAACATTTCTTCCTGCGGTGTCCATCACCCTCACTGATGTATTCCCGTTATTTTCTTCCAGTTTTAAGGTGACTGTTTCTATAAAAGGATTTGGATAAACTATAGACTCATTCCATTTATTCCGAATCGGTATAATATCAGAATAGGTTATATGGCCACTAAAATCCACCTGTGCTAGTCTGTAATATATTACTCCATTGAGATTTACATAATCAGTATAAAAATAATTATTTACCGAACTAGTGTTACCATGCCCTTCAATTGTAACAACGTCAGAAAACATAACTCCGTCTGTACTTCTCTGCAAAATAAAATGACTGTTATTATTTTCATTTAACGTTTGCCAGCTCAGGCTATTCTTTCCTGATTCTTTTTTTCCGTTAAAATAAACTAAATGCACAGGTAAAACATCTGGTTGTCCTAACTTATGTATAAAAACATCATCACCCCCTAAAGTCCTAAACTTAATGGTAGCGGGTACAGGTAAATCAAAAATCGCAGCTCCGGCAAATACGCCAGCGGTATATATATTGTAGTCTTTATCTACACTTATAGCCTGCCCTTTGTCTATTTTACCTATATAGGCTGTGTCCTCTCCAACTAATTCCGCAGATGTCCCTCCTATCCTATGTACCCATTTAGTTATCCCATCATTTTTGACTTTTACAATAAAAGCATCAAATTGTCCGGGAGCAGAAGAAAGTATACCATTACCAAAATCTATATTGGTTCCTGCAAATCTGCCAGTCACGTAAATATCACCTTTAGTATCTATGGCGACTCCTTCAGCCACATCTTCTGATGCCGCTCCAATTCTTTTACTCCAGGTTACTTTTCCATTATTATCAAATTTAATTATATATATATCTCCATTTGTACCAGGTTCTTCTAAGGAACTTTCTCCTGATATAGCTGGATAAATATTAAATTCCCTATACGTTCCTACTGCAAAAACATGACCACTATTATCTGCTACAACGCCGTAACCCTGAGCTGAGATACTGGG
This sequence comes from Pseudopedobacter beijingensis, assembly GCF_042678145.1. Classification (NCBI taxonomy): domain Bacteria; kingdom Pseudomonadati; phylum Bacteroidota; class Sphingobacteriia; order Sphingobacteriales; family Sphingobacteriaceae; genus Pseudopedobacter; species Pseudopedobacter beijingensis. The sequence goes on from NZ_JBHUDG010000003.1 coordinate 200,515, forward strand.
AACTCCTGGACCTGTAATTGCTCTATACCACTGATATACTCCCTGATCTGTTAATGTTAACACAAAGGAACTTTCTTTAACAGCATTCTCTAGTTGAGCAGGAGCATCGTCGGGATTAAAGTTAACCCCAAATTTGTATCTGCCTGTTAAATAAATTCGGTTATTTGCGGTATACATATCATATATAGTGATATTGCATGTAGTAGAAGCATCTATTCCACCTATTCGTTTTGCCCATGCAAAATTACCATCTGTATCTAGTTTTAAAACAAATGAATTCCATGAGTTTGCTCCTGCTTTTGATGTTAAATTAAAAATACCTAAACCCGGATCAAAATCCACGGTACCTCCAAAACGTCCACCAATAAAAATATTGTTAGCGCTATCCACAGACAAACCTGTAGCATTATCTATAGATGCTCCTCCTACAGATTTCACCCATTTAAAGGCTCCATCTGATGCAGCAAGCTTAAGGATAAAAGCATCCGTTCCACCTTTGCTTACAACTATCCCCCCTCCTTCTGTGTCACTCTCATTAAAATCTACAGTTGAAAAAAAATCACCAATAACAATAAGATCTCCATTACTATCTATTTTAATCTTATTTCCTATATCATTTCCCTCATCACATCCATAAGTTTTTATCCAGATATATTTTCCCTCCGAATTTATTTTTGCCACATATATATCTTTTAGCCCCGTAGAGCTTACAGTTGTCGATGTATTATCAGCTAATGTCACAGTAATAGGGCCTTCTATAGCACCTGTAATATACACATTGCCATCATTATCATGAGCTACTCCTTTTACTATTTCAACAGCAGGAGAACCTAGTGTTTGCGCCCATTGGGTTTCTTTCTCTTGAGCTACTAGCTTTTCTGCAAAAAGAAAAAGGAAAAAGCACACCAATGACGGATAGCGGAAACGTAATAATTTTTTCATAATAAAAGTATTTAGATTAATATTAGTTTATATATTAACATAGTACCTTTATCGGTAACGCACACACACTCAGATCTCATTTTTTATTGGTATCCTTTTAGCACAACTTTAAAAGGGATTGATTTTTAAATCATGGACAATAAATAAGAGGAGCTTGTTCTTTCAAGATTCTTAATTATTGTATTCTTATTTATAGGAAATCTTACTCATAATCTATCAGGTCAAGAATTATGATTCAGGAGTGATTCTATCTATTTTAAAAATAGTTAAAACATTAAATACGTCTCCTTTATCCACAGTATGTTTGCCAGAATAATCAAAATAGATCTTGTTGTATAATTTAGAGTTTGACAACCATAAACTACTATTTGGCAATATTTCTTTTCGTTTTACAGAGACTGTAAATCTATAGGTATCTCCCCATAATATCATCACGGAAGCCTCTTTATTTCGACCGGCAGGCCCCAATGGGTTTTTATGTCCTTCGTACGACACATCAAACACCTCATGGAGGTCATCTCTTTTAGCCTTTGATGTTATAATCATGTCTTTATCATCTCTGGCAACAGGGAGCATAGTTAAATACGAGTTGCTTAGTGTCTGTTCGCTCAGCCATTTTATGGTTTGATAAAATTTAATCTCTCCGCCTGTATTGAAATCCCATTTTTTGGTAATTACTGCAATCTTATCCATAGTGCTATTAAAAGCGTATAAATCTGACTCCTGTTCTACATAAAGATTTTTAAAGGACTGGAGCGTTATACTTTCACTTTCCGGGACAATTTCACCATCCAGTACAAACCTGATAGCGGTTTTTCTTTCAAAACCATGGTTAATCCCACCTACAAAGTCATTATTGATTTTGAGTGCAGTTTCCCATTCTCCGGGCCGGATAATATTGGCTTCTCTTTCTCCTTTTTCATTTCTTCCAAAAGCTTCCCATAATTGCCATATATCATAAAAACTAGTTATCCCTTGCTGATAATCTTTTTTAACATTTCTAAAAGTAAATTCAATTCCATTTGCGGTATATATACTCATAGAAGTTTTAGTTTTCAACAATTTCCCCAATTTCTCTTTTTGATGGGGTTCATCCTTTTTAAGAAACTCCAAATCAGATTTTACAGCAGCCGAACAAGCGTAAAAAGACCACATACACAAAATTGCAAAAGACATAAAAGAAAAGCCTAAATATTGTTTCATACCTAAATAAGATCTATTGTAAAACATTTCTATAAAAATTCGCTAAAATGGTGCTGTATAAAAACACTAACAGGTAACAAAACATTACCTATCAGCATTTTAGTATTGGTAGGTTATTTTTTTATTAAAGCGACATTTGTAAACAATAAGCCAGCATTTTTTGTCAAACATGAAAATGCTACTTCAAAAGCTTTCCTATTTTCATTTGTTGATTTTTCTAATACGATTGGCTCTCTGGCATTAGCAGGTGCAGCCGCTCCATTAATTGTTTTTCCCAAATCAAAATCTATAGTATATTCTTTCCATTCCCCCGTAATTCTGATTTGTTTCAATGCACCTGACAAAGTTGGTGTTTCCTGCGGATTATAGTTATTTAATGGAAAGAACACGAATTGCTGCGGCGAAGTTTTTATCCTTAAATAAACGGCTAAATAGGTAGGTAATTCGGTAGTTGCTTTAGCAGAGAAAGTAAGGCTGTATATACCTTCTTTCACATTGCTTTCTTCTATTTTCTGACCTATATATGAATATGCGTAGCTTACTTTAGACTGCATTTTTAAAGATGCAGCTTTACCTTTGTCTGTATCTTCTATAGATAATATTCCCTGTTCATCTGAAGTCAGGAAAGGAAACCATACCGATTTTACTGTCGGTTTTTTGGTAATATCATTTACCATGAAAGCAGTGTTGGTAAAACTTCCGTCTTTAATCAAATTATTCTGGGCTGTCGCTAATTTAACAACCATTAGTAAACTAAGAAACAAAACAGTTTTTTTCATAATTCTAAAAATTTAAAAATCAAAATATATACACCCTTTAAAAAATTCTTGTTCATTGTTTTAAGTATAAAACACTATTTAATATTATCCTGATTATCGACTCGGAAAAACGACATTGGCAATCCGTTTATTCTGAACAGGCTGGCTCCTGAATAATTCTCGAAAGCGTAACGGACTGCTATCGAACGAGCACCATTTGCACAGAAGATGACTTTTATCAAAACCATACAATTTAGTCAGGATGTCTTTTTCATAAGACCACGCTTTACAGATTAATCCTTTTACATTCTCCACCATTGATCACCACTTGCTGATTAGAATCTGGCAGCACAACTGTATGTTGAGCAGTATCTATGTTTACCAATAATATGGACGTGCTGCCGTTCTGGTTTTCCCATAATGCTCCTCTTACGGCCGCCGAAGATTCTCCCCAGTTCGGGACATTTAAAACAGGGTTATCTCCCGTTGGAGTTATTTCTTTTAACATTCTACCGCCTACAAATATATCATGATGTTGTTTCCTGAAGCTGACAAGATCCAACAGAAAATTGGCATTGGCTTTCATAGCACATGTAACGACGAATGAAGTTCTGCCTCCATTTAATTGGGCACCCCACAATAATGTCAGGGCATTTTTCACCCTATAGCTCATATCATTTTTACTGAATATGTAAAAACCATATAACAAAGCCCTGTCGGAATATATTAATGGAAATAAAGGAAGAGGTTTATATTCTGTCCCTGTGGGATAATTTGCCATTAGAAATAAATCGAACATATCTAAATAAGGCTCTGCGTTCTGCTCTGTTGAGATAATATGACCCGGTTGTAACTTACTCCTAACTTCTGTAAATATATCCCGATAACTATCAACCCAAAAAGAACCCCCACCAACAGGATGATTATGATTTTCGTTAAAACAAGCCCGTCCTCTGGCAGATGCCACCTGATCAAAGTACAATGCATCGGTACCTAATACATTACCTTGTATTTTATCTGTTAAATCTACAAGGGTATTTTTCCATACAGATGAAGACGGACATATAACAGCATTTGGTGCTTTTGAGGCGTAAATTTCTACAACTGGCGTTTGGTTTTCGTTAAGAACTACAGCTGACCTGCCTCCCTGAGATTGATAACTTACTGTCGTAGTATCCCACAAACGTCCATTTATATAAGGCATAATATGAGACTCTTCACTTTGTATCAAATCAATAAGAGCAGAGAAACCATCTCTAGCAGGAAGATATTCGGGATATTTTGTATCAAAATCGTAATTATGCCAATAATACCAATGGAAAGATGTTTGTTTACCAAAAGTATCTATAGCTTTTTTAGTTATAGCCAGTTCTTTTTCATTGGTATGCCCTCCGGTTAACCATAAATCGGAATCAATTAACCATGAGGGAAGGTTTTTATCAGCCATTTTTTTTGCCCCCCATGTTGTTTGAAAACTAAACGGCCTATACCATGTGATAACGGCTTCTTCCCAACCCTTGTCTGTTAAACCAATAGAAGTAGCCCATGGCAACTCAAATTGCCCATTATTATTCCATATTGCAGAACTTACAATTTGATTCGACACCTCTATATTACTAGCTGTTACTTTAGAATTAAAGGCTTTAATAGACGCAGTGGGATCATGCGTAGCATAATAAAAAACATTATTATTTTCACGAACACTTACCATTTGCACAGTTCCACTACTTGAAGGATAATTGTTTATATGTGTAGAGTTTGCAATAGTCGACAGATCATACTCAACACCCCAACCTCTTGGCAGGATTAATTTAGAATCATTGGTTTTTGGTAAAGTTATTATCGGAAAAGTAGTTTCTGCTACACTCCAAAGTTGGGGTAAAGTTGCCCTAATTTTCCATTCAGATAATTTGTTGCTGCTATTTACAGAAACTGTCATATAAATATTAGCTAAAAGACCTCCACTTATAGGGTATTCCCATAAAAAAACCAATGATTTTTCTCCGGTGCCAGAAAGTTCCTGTACACCTTTATAGGTCGCAGTTTGAGATGTTATTGTTAATTTTTGGCCCTGATTTCCGGCAACACTCAGTTTCCAAACCAAGTCATTATTGGAAATATTCCAGGTTTTTCCTGCCTGAGAAATATTAAGCAATCTGAGTTTACTATCATTCTCAAACTTCAGATAAAGGTCCCCATTCTCCAGGTTCACAATATTGCCATTAAAATTTATATTCGGCTGGGCAAAAAGATTCGTAGCCATTATACAAATGGCTAACGATAATAATATATTTTTCATTTTTATTCTGTGATTTTTATTTCGAGTTGCTTAACTATTTCCTTCTGCCCGTAAACACTGGAATTATATGCTACAAACGTACAGGTATACGTACCCGAATCGTTAAAAACATAACTATACTTTTGGGGCATTGGGGTTCTGTATCCCTTTACAGATATAGGTCTGTCCGGGCCCAATTCTTTTGTCTCTATATAAATAGGTGGAGAAATAGCCCAAACTTCAACAACTTTACTTCTAAGCACTGTTGGAGTAGTAAACATAATATAGTTATCATAAACCTGACTTGTCTTTTGATCAGCACTTACAAACTGATCATCGTAAACCAAATTAAACACCTTAGGAGCAGTTATAACACTAATAGTAGAGAATTGCGTAACAGCATTTAATTTAAATTCATACATATACCAGTTTCTGGCAACTCCTTTAGAAGGATCATTCTTGTATTTGAAAGCAACATACAGAGGTTTAGAAGGATCGGCAGCTTCAATTAGGTCTACAGTTCCTGAAGAATAGTTATTGGCACTACCCCACGGATTATTTTCTGGTGCAATTTTAAATTTCCCACTTACGTCATTCGTCCAGGTGGCATTTTTAATATCACCAAAAGTCCCTCCACCGTTATAATCTGTAGAAGTCCATACCGATAACATATCGGGTTGTGTATTATAAGTCACATTAGTTTTAAATGAAGTTGGCATTCCGCTTGTCTGAGAAATCCGTCCATCCAAAAACGCATAGTCATGTAATGGCTCTCCAGAATAAAAAGAGATCTGGTCTGCTTTCCCCGTAAAATCAAAGACCACTTCTTCTCCGACTTTATAGACTAAAGACTCGGTTTTGACATTAAAATCCGGTACACCAACCTCGGCATCCCTATTGCAGGCAGCTATACTTAAAGCGCCCATTAACAGCACATAAATATTTATTTTCATACTTAACAAGTTTATACTACCACCCTATATTTTGAGTCAACTCTCTATTTACACCTATTTCATAAGCGGGAACGGGCCAAACAATATCCCGAGGAGATACATTTTTAAAATACCTGATTGCATGATCCATACTACTGGGCAATCCAGAGTCCTGAGCATTTTTCAGCGCTTTCTCCATATTAACACCAAATAAATTCCATCTCACCAAATCTCCTTTTCTCAGACATTCAAAAGAAAGCTCCCTTGACCTTTCATCTTGCAGCTCTTCTCTAAAACTTTTCTGATCCAACCCGGACAAGTCAAATTCATTTATATTGACAGATCCTGATAACAACTTTCCAAACCCTCTTCTTCTCACTAAATTAATGGCATCGTACGCTTCGGGGGTTGGGCCATTAATTTCATTTTCTGCCTCTGCCAACATGAGCAATACATCTGCATATCTTAAAACCGGAAAATTGATAGGTGTATATTGGTTATCTTTAGGTGTTACCACTTCATACTTCCTTCGATATTTACCACAATTTCTTTGATAAATCTCATTGATAGTTCGATTTGTTTCTACAGCAGGATTACCAGATACAGAAAAAGGAGCCATGGTCCAATCCCTTCTCAGATCTCTTGATGTTAACGAAGCAGGAGAATCATATTTCTTCCATAAAACACCTGTTCCATTAACCATACCTAATGAATAACCATAATTAGCATCCGCTCCGGTATATCTGATTCCATTATAGGCCCCTATTTGGCCGCCTTCTTTAAAAGTCCCCCTATTATTTCCCCAATATTCTATTTCCCAGATACTTTCTTTAATATCATATAGATCTGCAGAATAGTTGATAAAAACCTGTTCGAAACTAGGATTTAAAGCATGCGCTGCTTCTTGATCATTAATCACTTTCTCTGCCCATTTCTTTGCTTCTCTATATCCCTCGGAGTCATATACAGGATAACCCGCTCTAAATAAATTTACTCGCGCTAAAACTCCTCTTACTGCCGATTTATTGATACGACCTCCAAAACCGACCTGAGATGCGGACAAGACCAATTCTTCAGCTTTTTCCATATCGACAATAATTTCTTTATACACCTGACTGGCGGGGGTTCTCGGAACTCTGACCTGCTGAGTAGGTTCTGTTACATAAGGAACATCTCCAAAATTGCTTACCAGTAAAAAGTAGAAGTAAGATCTTAGGAATAACGTTTCTCCTTTAATAGCATCTCTACTTTCTTTAGAAATTGACTGTGGTTTATCTATATTAGCCAAAAGCAGATTTGCGCGATATATCCCCGTATAACAGGTACTCCAAAAATCAGCAACATTAGGATCTACTGAAGGAACAACATATACTTTCACTCCATCGTACGTATTTACCACATTATAAAAACCATCTTCTCCATCTAAGCCCATCCGTTGCATCTCCCTTCCATAGAGAGTATAGTGTGCCAAAGTAGAATATATTGCATTTAATGCATATTTCACTTGGGTTTCAGTCGTGTAATAATTAGTGGATGTCAAATAATCTTCCGGCTTTGTGTCGATAAATTTATTGCAGGAAGCAATTGAGTTTAACAAACATATTAAACCGAATGCTTTTATATAATATTTCATATTTATCATTTTTACCCCCTTATAATGTTGCTTTAATACCAAAAACAATTGTCTTTGCCCTCGGGTAGGCCGACCAATCAAAACCTGGTGTAAGTACAGAGTTTCTTACAGAAACCTCTGGATCCATTCCCGAATAATTCGTCCAGGTAATTAAATTTTGCGCCGTTGCATTCAGAATTAATTGCTTGATTTTTATAGATTTAAGATATTTATCTGGTATAGAATAACTTAAAGAAATTGTTTTTAACCTTAAATAAGATCCATCTTCAACATTCTTGGAGGAATACCGTCCTAAAGGACCTTGCCCTCCTGCTCTGAAATTTGTATTACTAGGATTTTCCGGTGTCCACCTATCTGCATAACTGGCATATTGGTTTCTTCCTGTAACCGGCCGCCCTCCTTCAAAATAAATCCGGTTAGCATTGAATAAATCATTACCATAAGACCACTGAAAAAACGTACTTAATTCAATTCCTTTATAGGTAAATGTATTAGTTATTCCTCCCATATGAATAGGCATTGGATTTCCTATAATAGTCTCATCATACTCGTTAATTGTACCATCATTATTTATGTCTTTATACTTAATATCTCCAGGTTTAACATCAGATGGCGAACCAGATCCGTAATCAGGTATATTTTTCTTCAGATTGTAATCTCTTTGATTATGCGGTATAGTCGGGTCACTATTATTTTGCCAGGTAAAATCATCTACCTGATACACTCCATCAAAAATATAACCTAAAAACATAGCTGCCTGCTGACCAACCTGTGCAGCATAAAGAAACGACTGATTATGGATAGCATCCCAGGTTACCAGAGAATACAAACTACTCTCATCATTTGTTAAAGAGTTTATAATGTTTTTATTGAAACTAATATTAAACCCTGTACTCCAACTAAATTTTTTGGTTTTTATATTTTGTGTATTTAATGTAAGCTCCAAACCGTCATTTTGGAGCTCGCCAACATTCATATAATTCTTCTTAAATCCTGTATGAGACGGCATATTTGCATTTAAAAGAAGATCTACTGTTTTTTTACGATAAATATCTGCCACAAACTCTATTCTGTTATTGAACAAAGACAAGTCTAATCCAAAATCTAACTGTTTGGTGGTCTCCCATTTCAACAAGTCATTTCCAGGGCTACCCGGATAATATCCATATTGTGGTTCGCCGTTCTGAAAGGAATAAGCTTCGGCAATATTTGTAGCAATAATAGTTGGCAAGTAGGCAAAATCAGAAACACGATTATTGCCTGTTAATCCGTAACTCACTCTTAACTTGGCGTCGGAAACGAATTTCAGTTTTTTCATGAATTCTTCTTTATTTATTCTCCATGCAAAGGCACCAGAGGGGAAGTAGCCCCACCTATTATCTACAGGAAATTTAGAAGACCCGTCTGCCCTAAATGTGGCTGTTAATAAATATTTGGATTTAAAATCATAATTAGCCCTACCAAAAAAAGAGTTAATGCGATTCTTGCTAAAAGTCAATTTTGTAGAAGATGGTAATCCGTCATCCATGCCAGACAAGCCTAATGATTCTTCGGGAACAAACTGTGTACTATAACCATAATTCCTGGAAGCACTTTCATAAAAGTCTGTACCCAGCATAACATTCAGGTTATGCATATTATTAAACTTTCTTTTATAGGTTAAAAATGTAGATGATTTCCACATATTAATTTTAGTAATAGCCATATCTCCCTGACTTCCTCTATTGTTAGGATTTCTAGGAGTACCTCTGCTGGTAAGCGAGTTGTAAAAACCAGAAGTTTCAACTTCGTAAGCCATAAATGCACCCGTAGTACGTAATGTCAGATAAGGATTAATATTATAATCAACATACGCATTGGCTGTCAAGTTAATTTTTCTGTTTCTCCGATCTTCATTCTTTACAGATACTACCGGATTAATGAGATAGCTGGAAGGCTCACTTTCGCTATCAAAATCTGCATCCAATAGTTGATCGTCAATCATACCTATATCCTCTTTTCCCGAAACCGGCCTATACCCCCAAACACTGTACATTAAATAGTCAAAGCCATGGGTAGATAAACCAGAAATGAGCTTACCCGTAGATGGGTTATTTGAATAGTTAGTAACAATACCTGTTTTGAGTTTCTTATTGATGGTTTGGTCTAATGCCAAACGAGCAGTTACCCTATTAGAATTACTATTAATAACCACTCCCTGCTGACTGTATATAGAGCTTGAAAGCGAGTATCTGGTATTAGTATTACCCCCTCTCATACTTATCTCGTGAATACCTGTATAACCATTACGAAATACCTGATCTTGCCAATTTATACCGGGGATATTTCTATAATCATCTAAAGTATGTCCATTCGCTTTATAAAACGGACTCGTCTTAGGCAAATCAGCAGGTGTATAAAGATTCTGGATGGTTTCAGAATAATTTGTTCTTTCCAGTTCATACCTTACAAACTCGTAAGGATTCATCATTTCTACACGTTTAGTGATATTCTGCAAACCAAAAGAACCGTTATATTGAATCTGAGGTAAGCCTATTTTTCCTTTTTTAGTTTCTATCACTACTACACCATTGGCACCTCTCGCACCATAAATAGCCGTTGCAGAAGCATCCTTTAATACAGTTATAGATTCAATATCATTCATATTGAGACTGGAAGCATCAAAAGATTCTATAGGGAAGTCATCAATTACATATAGCGGAGATGTGCTTTGGGTAAGTGATCCAGCCCCCCTGATCACAATATTTATCCCCTCGGAACCTGGTTGCCCATCATTCGAAGAAACCTGCACACCCGCTAATCTGCCTGCCAAGGCCATATCAAAAGACATTACCGGTGCTTTAACAAGTTCATTCATTTTAACTTGAGACACGGCACCTGTTATATCGCGCTTGTTTACACTCCCGTAACCTATTACCACGGTTTCATTCAGCTTTTGCACATTTGCTTTCAATACAACGTTGATATGGCTTTTATCACTGGCATTAACCTCCTGAGTGGTATACCCTAAAAAACTAAACACCAATACCGCATTACCTACAGGTGCATTTAACGAATAATTTCCCTTGCCATCCGCTCGGGTAAAAACAGATGAATTTTTAAGGCTCACCATTACATCTGCTATGGGCTCCCCTTTTTCATCCGCTACATTTCCTGTAATCTTTTTTTGTTGTCGCAATAGCCCTATATCCGTTTTCCTACTAATAATGATTGATTTATTATTGATCACATATTTATAAGGCAGGTTTAAAAGGCATTTATCCAGTGTTTCAGAAACACCCAAATTTTTAACAGACACAGATATATTTTTAGCATCTCTAAAAACATCCGAATTTATAATAAAATTATACCCGGTTTGTTCTTGTATAATACCTATAATCTCTTTTAGAGTAGCATTTTTTTTCTCGAATGTCAACTTTTGAGCATAAGTATCACCAAAAGCATGAAATGTAAATGCTAACGCAAGCAGAATTGTTAACTTCATAATTAAAAAGCACTTCCTGATATCGTATTTCGCCCAGCAACTGGACAAAAACATACTTTTTTTGTACATTTGGAATAGTCGTTAAGAGTTCAAACAAAATATTTAATGACGAAAAAACGCACCCGGTACTGGCCTATCGGGTGTTTTTGTATTCGACTAAAGGTTATAATCAAACAAGCCTACGGATAAATGGAAGCGAAGCTGTCTGGAATTTCAAAGCATTCTTTACTCTAACATTTCCCCCATTAAGAACCATGTCGCTAATGAGCTCTCGATAAACTGTATTCATTCTTTTCATTTGATTAGGTTTTATTTTTATAAGTCTATAATTACAATTGATTTATTGTTATCTTTTTCTGATTTAATAATCTTAAATTTCAATCTACTGGCTAACTCAATACTCCCCAAAAGTTCTTCCAGGCTCTCGGTACGTAATACTTTCCCATAAAATCTCTCGTCTTCTACCTGATTCTTGTATTGAACCTCTATATTATACCATCTCGCAATCCTTTCCATAATGCTTTTTATGCTTTCATCTTCAAAGAAAAAGTAACCATTTCTCCACGCCAAAGCAGCTTCTAAATTTGCCTTTACTACCCTAAATCTGCCATCTTCTTTTAGCTCTCCTTTTTCACCCGGCACCAAAAGGACCTTACTTTCCGAAGTTATTAATTCAACAGCCCCCTCTGCCAATGTAGTTGTTACATTTTTATAGCTATTCACATTAAATTGTGTTCCTAAGACCTTAATTTCAATCCCCTTAGAAAAGACCTTAAAGGGTACTTCCTTATTTTTTGCTACTTCAAAATAAGCTTCGCCAACTAGCTCTACTCTTCTTTCTTTATCTGTAAAAGCTACCGGAAATTTCAATGAAGATTCTGAATTTAACCAGACTTTAGTACCATCTGGCAGCACCAATTGGTATTCTCCACCTCTAAGTGTACGAATAGAGTTATATGCCCCATCGTTTTTTCTGACACCTGTATGATCATTGTAAACCAATTCACCTCTTTCGGATTTTTTAAAACTTCCTGAAATCACATCATTCAGAGAAAAATCCCCTTTTATGGTATCTAAAATAATCTGATCTCCGCTTGCAAGCGTAAGTATAGTTTTCGCGCTATCATTATATAGATGTCCATTCTCAGCTAGTTTTGTCTGCTGCTTTATAAGATTTTTATTAAAATTATTAGGTAGAAAAAAATAAGAAATGCTAAACATCCCCATTACCAAACATGCAGCTGCTAAATAGTATCTTATTTTAGTTCTTATTCTGTCCGCTACAATATTACTTCTGAGTTTGCTGTATATTCTTTGATTACGTTCTGTTACTTGTTCTTCCCCGGTGAGATCGAGGTTGTAAAAATGGAACAAGAAATCATCTTGCACATCCTCCAGCATTCTTTGCTCATCTTCTGAGCACTTTCCTGCCAAAAACCTTTCGTATAATAAAATGTATTCTTCCTCAGACATTCTTCGTTTGCATTTATATAGTAGTACCTGATTTTTACAAGCACACACACAATTTGTAAAAAAAATGTCCTTATCTTAATTAAGATTTAATACTTAGAGATTCATCTTTTTAATACCCTCAATTATAATTAAGTAAATCATAACATCTTTCATCGAAGACCGTAGATGTTTTAATGCCCTGGTAATTTGATTTTCTATTGTTCTTTTAGAAATCCCTAATTTTTTGGCAATTTCATCATTGGATAGAAATTCCTTACGACTTAAAAGAAATATTTCCTTACATCTTGGAGGTAGATCATTTAATAGTTGCTCTATTTGTATTTCTAATTGTTTATACGACAAATTCTCATAACCTGCATTCAATACAGACTTATTATTAGCAGTAGTATCTTCCAAAAAATCTGTTTTTGAGGATTTCTTAATTGATAAATATTTATACACTCTATACCTTGTTGCCGCCGAAATGTAATTTTTAAAAACAAGTATCTTCAAGGTTTTTCGATTTTTCCATAACCCCAAAAATATATCATGAACAATTTGCTCACACACCTCCTGATCTTTAATATAAGAAAAGGCTTTACTATAAATTCTTGATGAATAACGTTCAAAAAGAGTCCGAAAGGCTACTTCATTATCCAATGAAATAGCTTCTAAAAGATCCAGATCGGTCATAATAATAGGTTATATTGTGAGCGAATATAGAAATTAATTAAAAAATTAATTGCTTTATGATGTGTGTAAGACAAGATAACAAGAACCTTATTAGTAAAAAATGATATAATTTATGAATTCTTACACACACAAAATAGATCTTAAAAAATTTAATAAGTAATTTTATTCTTTTTAAAATTGTACTGTTGTTTGTTTTTATTAAGCAAATTATTAATTTCACATTAATATAACCACTTTAAACTTTAATTTGCTCAGAAACTGCCAGTTCGTATGGAAGATAAACCGACTAAACCCACTCAAAATATTAACAACAAAAATGTAAAAATGGAAAGTAAGAATAACTCGAGAAGAGAGTTTATCAAAAAATCTGCAATTGGGATTGCCTCCTTTACCATTGTTCCCCGTTTCGTATTAGGAAAAGGCTATCTGGCACCTAGTGATCACCTAACCAAAGGTGTTATTGGTGTAGGATCCATGGGAAGAGGGCATTTCAAATATGCTGGTACTAAAACCGTAGCTATTTGTGATGTAGACTCCAGACATCTTGCCATAGCCCAAAAAGCTTTAGGCGGAGGGATAAAAGAATACCACGATTTTAGAGATCTGGTTAAATCACCAGAAGTAGACATTGTACATATTGCTACGCCTCCTCATTGGCATGGAATTATGGCTGTAGAGGCTGCCAGAGCAGGTAAAGACATTTGGTGTGAGAAACCAATGACCAGAACCATTGGCGAAGGAGAAAAAGTAGTGGAAGCAGTTAAGCAGCATGGAAACATGTTCAGACTGAATACCTGGTTTAGATTTGATGCCAATTTCTACGGTATGAATGTACCTGTAAAAAAGATTAAGAAATTAGTAGATACAGGAATGATGGGATGGCCTTTAAAAGTAACCATTAGCCAACATACCGGATTCAACTGGAAATTCTACTGGGTGGGAAAAGAAAGCCTTCCAAAACAACAAGTTCCGAAAGAACTGGATTATGATATGTGGTTGGGTCCTGCACCTTACAAACCATATAGCGAACATAGAGTGCACACTACGTTCAGAGGATATTGGGATTATGATGGTGGCGGTTTAGGAGATATGGGGCAACACTATTTAGACCCTGTGCAATATATTTTAGGAAAAGATAATGAAAGTCCGGTCTCTATTGACGTTGATGCACCTCAGCAACATCCCGATGCAGTAGGTACCTGGAGAAGAATAACTTATACCTATGCAGATGGTTGCCAGATCATTTTAGATGGAGAAGGCAAAGACGTGGGAAAAGCTTTTATAGAAGGCCCTACCGGAAAACTTTACAAAGGTTTTGTTTGCGATATACCCAATGTAGAACAAAAACTGGCTCAATACCCTGACCCTGAAATGCAGGTAACAGACTTTTTAAGATCAGTACGTACCAGAGAAAAATTCGCATTAAACGAAATCAACGGACACCGGTCGGCAACGCTGGTTAATCTTGGAGCAATTGCACTTAGATTGAACCGGTCTTTAAGTTTCGACTCTGCAACACAACGATTTGTGAATGACGAAGCAGCTAACAGACTAATTTCGCAACCTATGAGAGGCCCCTGGTCTATATAACCAATAAGAAATGAAAAAACTCAATATTTTATACGTCCTTTTATTATTTCATACGGTATTGTACGGTCAATTACCGAAAGGAAGGACTACAGATACAAAGATTGCTGATGTACTGGCTTTACAACCTGCAGCAGAAAAAGCAAAATTTCTTGATGCAATGCAAGAATTAAAAGGCTTTTCTGCATCTGAAGTGGCCACATTACTTTCACAATTAAGACCTCAGGGAAGTGGAAGAAACCCTGAGATAGAATACCTTACCAATAGCTATTCTTTATATGTTCAAAAAAATGGACAAGAACAAGACCGATTAACTTTTGTATCGGGATTAATTGAAAGTCTGAGTAAAATAAAAGACAAAAACCTACAGGGGTATGTTTTACAACTGATTCAAAACTGTGGAAAAGATGAAGCTGTAGAAGCCGTTTCAAAATATTTGAATGATGAGTTTCTTGCAGAAAAAGCAGGTAGAGCATTAACCAGTATAGGCTCCGCTAAAGCAAAAGACGCCTTATCTGCTGCACTAAAGAAAGCTTCCAATGAAAAATCTGCTATTGCTATAGTAACAGCTTTAGGTGTCTTTAAATCTTCAGCAGACGAACAGGAAATCATTAAATTATTATCCAAATACAATTCAGTTGCTTTCCAGAAAACAGCCTTAAATGCTTTAAGTCAAATCGGACAACCGGGGTCGGCACAAACATTTGAAAGCAAAATAAAAGCCGCTAACTATGCCTATAGTTCTATTGACGAAATGGGATTAGCCTTGAAATATGCACAATCATTAATCAGCAATAAACAAGAAAATACAGCGGTTAATCTAGCCACAACAATTTACAATCAACCCAATGTAGCTCCTAACTATAAAAGTGCTGCATTAAAAATATTGGTAAAAAAGAATCCCGAAGCCTATAAAAATATCCTATTTAAAATTGCACAAGAAGACAATAGCGCTTTATACAGAAATACCGCATTATCTTTAATCAGTGAAAATTGGGGCAACAAAGGCGATGCTAAATTAATTGGTCTAATTTCTAAATCTAAACCAGAAGTTCAGGAAGACATATTACGCCACATCGCTCAGTCTGGGAATGCTTCAAATTATAAAAAAATAGAAAAACTGGCGAAGAGCAAATTAAGCGGACAATCTAAAATTACTGCTTTAACAACTTTAAATACTCTTGATAAAGATCAATCCGTTAAATTCCTGATTAAACAATTAGAATCTGCTGACCAAGAGACAAATACAGCCATAAAATCAATTTTATTAACCTCTAAATCTGCAAATCTAATCAACGAGGTTAATGCTGCATTACCTAAGGCGACAGAAAATATACAAGTTGAATTATTAGATGTTATTGCACAAAGAAACAACGGGACTTCTGCAACAGTTGTTTTACCACTTTTAGACAGCTCTAACCAAAAGGTAAAAGATGCTGCCTACAAAACATTTGCCTCGGTAGCTATACCAGACAATACCAAAGTAATTGTCGAAAAACTAGATAAAACAACTAACAAGTCAGAGATAAAATATCTGCAAGATGCCCTTATACAAGCGATCAATACCAGCACTCAACCCGAGTCAGCGATAAAAACACTATCCAAAGAAATCGCTTCAAAAGACGAATCTATAGCTATTAAATATCTACCTGTTTTCGCAAAAGTTGGAGGCACAGAAAGTTTAAAAGCAGTACAGCCCTACCTGCAATCCAAAAATGCAGCCACAAAAGATGCAGCTATAACAGCTTTGGCAACATGGAAAGACAGCGAAGCTTTGGAACAGTTATTTCAATTGGCTAGAAAAGAAAATAAAAATTTCGATGGTATATTTAAAGGATTGATACGTCAAATAGGTCTGTCCGATAAAAATGCCGATCAAAAAACATTGTACTTAAAAGATGCTTTCGAAATAGCTAAAACAGACGCTCAACGTTTAACCGTTATTAAATCTTTTGCACAGGCTCCAACCTACCAATCTTTAGTATTCGTAGGCGATTTAATCAAAAATCCAGTTTATACAAAAGCGGCAACACCTGTAGCTATGGATATTGCTTTAGACAATTCGCAATACCAGGGAGTAAAAGTAAAAGAAATCTTAAACGATGTTTTAAATAATCTGTCGGGTAGCGAGACTTCCTATTTAAAAGAAGCAGTCAGAAAGCATTTAGCAAAAATGTCTGATGTAGAAGGTTATGTTTCTGTCTTTAATGGGCAGGATCTAAGCGGATGGAAAGGGCTGGTAGCAAATCCTCTTAAAAGGCAAAAAATGACTCCTAAAGAGTTAGCTGAAGCACAAGCTAAAGCCGATCAGATTATGAGAGAAGGATGGATTGTAGAGAATGGAACGTTAGTATTTACAGGCAAAGGAGACAACATTGCTACGCTTAAAGAGTATGGTGATATTGAAATGCTTGTAGACTGGAAACTGGACAGAGATGGAAAAGAAGGTGATGCTGGTGTATATTTAAGAGGAACGCCACAAGTGCAAATCTGGGATACTTCCCGTATAAAGGTAGGTGCACAAGTTGGTTCTGGTGGACTATATAACAACAAAACACATCCTTCTAAACCTTTAAAGGTGAGTGACAACAAATTAGGCGAGTGGAATACCTTTAAAATCAGAATGGTTGATGATAAAGTAACGGTTCATTTAAACGGTGATTTGGTAACAGATAATGTAGTTCTTGAAAACTATTGGGATAGAAAACAACCTATTTTCCCTAAAGAACAAATAGAGCTTCAGGCCCATGGCACCAAAGTTTATTACAGAGATATTTTTATTAATGAGTTACCTAGAAAAGAGATTTTTCAACTGAGTGAGCAGGAAAAGAAAGAAGGCTTTAAAATACTTTTTGACGGTTCTGATTTAGATCAGTGGATTCCTTCACGAGGATATAACATTAACGAAAACGGACATCTTTGGGTAGACCCAAGCTCTAAATTTGGGGGTAATCTTTATACAAAAGAAGAGTTTAGTGATTTCATTTACAGATTTGAGTTTAAGCTTACTCCAGGTGCCAATAACGGTGTTGGAATTAGAGCACCTTTACAAGGGGACGCAGCCTATCAAGGTTCCGAAATCCAGGTTTTAGATGATTCTGCTGAAATATACAAAAACCTTAAACCTTACCAATATCATGGTTCTGTTTACGGAGTAGTTCAGGCAAAAAAAGGTTACTTAAAGCCTATGGGTGAATGGAACCAGGAGGAAATACAAGTGAAAGGAAACAGAGTTAAGGTAATACTTAACGGTACCGTAATTGTAGATGCCGATATTAAAGAAGCCGGTAAAAATGGAACTTTAGACGGAAAATCACACCCAGGACTAGATAGAACAAGCGGTCATATAGCCTTCCTTGGTCACGGAACAGAAGTTTTCTTCAGAAATATAAGAGTGAAAAAACTTTAATTAAATAAGTAGCTGTCCGAAAAGATATCTGTCATCCTGAGCAGAGTCGAAGGATCTCTTTCCTAAGCATTTTTGAAAGAGGTTTCTCGTCGTTCGAAATGACAGCATTTTTTGACTTTTCGGACAACCTCTTTTATTTTATCTATTATAAAAAAAGCCCCAAGAATCAAAAGCTTAGCTTTTGATTCTTGGGGCTTTTTTACAGTTAACAGCTTAATTATTCCCTCCAAACTCCATCAGATAAGCCTTTAAGAACTCATCCAGATCACCATCCAGTACATCCTGAACATTTGAAGTTTCATAATCTGTCCGGTTATCTTTGATAAGCTTATACGGATGTAAAACATAATTCCTGATTTGGGAGCCCCACTCAATCTTCTTTTTATCTCCCTCAATAGCCGCAGATTTCTCTCTTCTTTTCCGCATCTCAATTTCATAAAGTTGAGACTTCAACAATCTGATGGCATTTTCTTTATTCTGGAGTTGCGACCGCGATTCCTGGTTCTTAATAATAATACCAGTTGGTTTGTGATAAAGACGTACCGCCGTTTCTACTTTATTTACGTTCTGTCCTCCTGCTCCACCAGATCTGAATGTTTCAAATTCAATATCTGCAGGGTTCACATGGATATCAATATTATCATCTATCAATGGATATACATATACAGAGGCAAATGAGGTATGTCTTTTTGCATTAGAATCAAAAGGAGAAATTCTCACCAAACGGTGCACCCCATTTTCACCTTTCAGATAACCATAAGCAAACTCTCCCTCAAACTGTAAAGTAACCGTTTTAATGCCTGCTACATCTCCCTCCTGAGAATCCTGTTCAATAACTCTACAACCATGCTTCTCACCCCACATAATGTACATACGCATCAGCATACTGGCCCAATCGCAACTCTCTGTACCACCCGCTCCCGCAGTAATCTGTAAAACAGCATTCAGCTGATCCTCTTCAGAAGAAAGCATATTCTTAAACTCAAGCTCCTCCAATACAGTTTTAGCATGAGCGAATGCTTCATTTACATCTTCTTCAGAAGCTTCATCAGCCTGATAAAACTCGTACATAACACCAAGATCCTCAACCGCATTATTCGCATTGTTATAAGCTTCGGTCCAGCTTTTCTTGATCTTAATAGAATGAAGTGTTTTTTCGGCTTCTTTAGAGTTATCCCAGAAGCCAGGTTCAAGGCTCATGGCCTCTTCGCGGTGCAGTTCAATTAATTTTGCATCAACGTCAAAGATGCCTCCTCAGAGACGTCACCCTGTCTCTCAAGTCTTGCAATTGTTCTTTTGTCATAAATGCAAAGATAAAATTTAGACGCTGTTTTAAAATAATAATCTTACAGCCTTATTTAATCCAGTCTTTCAGGCTGCTAAAGCCTCCACCTTTTAACTGGAGTAAATTATAAAGACTTTGCTTATTTAGCCTATATAATTATTTTTCCAGCTCAATAACAACCTCATCAATAGAAATATCTCCGTGAGATTGATCTAGAATACACTCTCCTGCCTTTATAGCCAAAAGCTGAGGAGACTCATGATGAACATGAAATCTTTCTGCTATAAGATCAGAAAGGTTTCTATATTTCAATAAATCTAAAAAATAGCAATCTACTCCGGGCGGAATCAGATCCGAATCCATCTCTATTCTCTTCTTCGCCATCAGGCTAATAGAACATCTGGTACTATGTTTAAATATGATTGAATCTTGAGGATTTTCGATCATCTTTTCAATCTGAGAGCCGTCCTCTAACGCTATCCAGTTCATTTTATACTTAGTTATGTACGTAAATAGGGTATCTATAATAAAACATCACCCATTCAAAAACGCTTCCCCATCAAAGAAACCTGTTCAGGAATAGAGTAATACTCGTGTTACGGATACCCTTTCTATATTTTTTATTTAATAAAAGCTTTTTTTATCGCCTTCCGCCTCTTGCTTCAGGATAAGAGCTATAAGCAGGACATAGTTTTGAAGACGAACATGACTGCAAAACCGATAAAGTTGCCGTTGCTATTAACGCTATGAGAATAATCTTTTTCATGCCGATTTTTTTCGAAAATAACGATATAATATATAAAGATTATAAAATTATTTCAAATTATGTGCCATATCCGCCATTTTTATAGCAGTTATTGCAGCTTCATCTCCTTTGTTGCCATGCTTACCGCCTGACCTATCCAATGCCTGCTCCAGATTATCAGTAGTTAATACACCAAAGATAACCGGTTTGGTGTGTTTTAACCCCACATTAGCAATTCCGTTCCCCACCGCATCACAAATAAAATCAAAGTGACGGGTTTCGCCCTGAATAACACAACCCAAACAAATCACTGCATCAAGATCCCTACGGGTCAATAATATATCTGCAGCAGCAATCAGCTCGTAGCTACCTGCAACCTCAACAGAAATAATATTTTCCTCTTTAGCGCCATTTGCTATTAACGACTGGTAAGCCCCCTCATAAAGTTTACCTGTAACATCTGCGTTCCATGCTGCTACCACTATACCAAATTTAAACGGCTCTGCCGAAGGGACTGTAGTATGCGAAAAATCCGATAAGTTTTTTAAATGACTTGCCATATCTTGTATACGAAAAAGGGTGACTAAAAAACCCGTCCTTGTCCGTTAGACCTACCCGAAGAACTATCGAACTCCATCCTATTCAGAGCCCTTAAATTTCATTCGGCGTGACGGAAACCTTTTTAGGCACCCACTTTATTATTTATAACCGGAATAAACTCCGGTTGTTATTTATTACCTATTGTTGTTGTCCCTCTGCCCTTGCAATATACATATCTATATTTTGCGCAACAGCACTCTGAGGGTAGTTAGATTTTATCTTGTTATAAGTTTCCGCAGCTGATTTGAAATCCTTTTTCTCTTCGTAAACCAATCCCATTTTTTTCAAATATAAAGGAGCAGCAAATTCATTATCGCCTTTAGAAACCGCTTTTTTGTAATAGTTGATAGCATCATCATACTGTTTCAACTCAGTATAGGCATCACCTGTACCTCCTAAAGCTAAAGGTGCAATTACCACATCAGAACCACTGTAATTTATCAGATTATCTATAGCTTTTTGGTACTCTCCTTTATTCAGGTAAGCTATACCTAAGTAGTAGTAAGCCAAATTAGCTGATTTGGTATTCGCATAGTCGTCCAATATTTTCTCAAAACCTGGGAAGTTTCCATCGCCCTTAATAGCTTTGTCCCATTCTTTTGCTTCCCAATATTGTTGCGCCTTATACATTTGATCTACCGCTTCTACTTCACGAGGCGCCAGATACAATTTTTGATAGGCAATGAACAACAAAATCAGTCCAACTATAGTACTACCGATTACCAGTAAACTCTTACGGTTCTCCTGAATAAAATTTCCTGTGCGGCCCACAGTAGCCGATTCTGCTTTTTGTGTTTGCTCAATTTGTGTATTCGACATTTCTTTTTGTTAAAGATTGCAAAAATAGTGTTTTACTTAAAAACAACAACCTTTTGCAATTAAAATATTGTATGATAAGTGAATATAGGCAAAAAAGATGGCTTACAAAGCATTTCAAACGTTTTTTACTAACAGTCATTTTAAAACAACCTAACCATTAGTAGTGAATTTAGTCATACCTATGGGTTTTATAACGTCCAAACTCGTACCTTTGTCATAAGATGTTTCTCAAAAATATTTCTTTAATCAACTTCAAAAACTATGATGAAGCCGAACTTTCCTTTACCGAGGGGGTAAATGCTTTTGCAGGTGATAATGGTGCCGGTAAAACCAATTTATTGGATGCCGTACACTACCTGGCCCTTTGCAAAAGCTATTTTAACCCTATAGACAGTCAGCAGATTAAACAAGAAAGAGACCTGTTTATGGTTCAGGGAACTTTTGACAAAAACGGCACTGATGAGCTCATTGCATGTGGAGTAAAAAGAAACCAGAAAAAACAATTCAAGAGAAACAAAAAAGAGTACCAAAGATTGGCAGACCATATCGGTCTTTTCCCTTTGGTTATGATTTCCCCCAACGACATCAGCTTAATTCTTGATGGAAGCGAAGAAAGAAGAAAATTCATAGATAATGTTATTTCCCAAACGGATAACAAATACCTCGATGAACTGATTATTTATAACAAGCATTTACTCAACAGAAATGTATTGTTAAAGAAGATTGCAGAAACAGGCAAGTACGATCCCTATCTCTTGGAAATTCTGGACGAACAATTAGTTTCTTCCGGCAACAACATATTTGACAAACGTAAAAAGTTCATGGAAGAGTTTCTTCCTATCTTCCAGCAACATTACAGCTATTTAACAGAAGATGTTGAATTAGTAGAACTCAGATATGATTCGCCTCTCCAAAAGGGAGATTTCACCGATTTACTCAAGCAGGCTATAGAAAAAGACAGAATACTACAACGAACAACTGTAGGAATCCATAAAGACGAACTTTTATTTAACGTCCACCAAATGCCCTTAAAGAAGTTTGGATCACAAGGTCAGCAGAAATCGTTTCTTATTGCTTTGAAACTAGCAAAATACACTTTTTTACACTCAAAAAAAGGATTCAAACCTTTGTTATTACTGGACGATATTTTCGATAAACTGGATGATAAAAGAATCACCAAATTAATGAAAATGGTATCTGATGAAGATTTCGGGCAGATATTTATCACAGACACCAACGCAGGAAGACTGAAAGATGTATTTCGGGACATCAACATAGACTTAAATCTATTCACCATAGAAAACCAAACCATCAAGTATGAGCAGAACCAATGATAAAACCCTGAAAGAAGCATTAGAACAAATGCTTAAAGCTTACAGAATTAAAAACAAATACGATGAAACCTATGCTGTGTCTGCCTGGGAAGAAGTCGTAGGAAAAGCTGTAGCAAACAGAACAAAGGAAATTTATATCAGAGATAAAAAACTGTTTGTACGTATCGAGTCATCAGTTATTAAAAATCAATTGGTGATTATGAGAGACCAGATTATAGGCAGTCTGAATGAAAAGGCCGGAGCTGTTGTTGTCCAAGAAATTGTGTTTATATAAAAAATCTGAACAGCGCCTTAATGGCAACACATTATTTTTTACCCTTTCAACTATAGGAACTTTCTACAGAACGGTTTAACACAACCTACATCCATAATAATTTACAAAACTATATAAAACAAAAAGGCAGGTTTTTAAAAAACCTGCCTTTTTATCATGAAAAAATCCTGAGATTATTTTTTCTTAGCATCTTTAGCAGCTTGTTGTTCTGCTTGTTTCAATGCTCTAGACATAATTACAGAAACAATAGTATCTTCACCTACGTTTGCAATAGTATAGTTCTCTGGTTTTAAATCACGTACACGAGTTGATTTACCTACCTCTAATGGCTCTAAAGATACTTCTACGTATTGAGGCATATCTTTAGGTAAAGCATTCACTCTTAACTTACGTAATTTCTGAACCAGTTTACCCCCTACTTTCACACCTGGAGATGTACCTGTTAATTTAACCGGAACTTCCATAGTGATTTTTTTGTCTTCAAACAATTGCAAGAAATCTATGTGTAAGATTTTCTCTGTCAATGGGTGAAACTGGATATCTTTTAAGATAGCATTTACTTTTTTCCCATCAATGTTTAGTTCCGCAAAATGCACATCTGAAGAATAAACAAGTCCTTTTAATGCAGGAACATCAACAGCAAAGTGAATTTGCTCTGTGCCACCATACAATACTGCAGGAACTTTTCCTTCGTAACGAAGCTCTTTTGCGTCGCGTTTCCCTACGTTCTCTCTTGGAGAACCGCTAATAGCGATAGTTTTCATTTTTCTTTTTATTTATATATTAAACTTTGAACAGCGCACTAATGGAGCTGTGCTGATTTACACTTGCAATGGCTTTCGCAAAAAGCTCGGCCGTAGACAAAACTTTAATTTTGTCACTCTGTACTCTTGGGGCTATGGTATCTGTAACAATAAGTTCCGTTAAAGCAGAGTTTTCTATAGTCTCATAAGCCTTACCCGATAATACAGCATGCGTACAAACTGCCCTTACACTTCTGGCTCCTTTCTCCATAATCAAACCCGCAGCTTTAGACAAAGTCCCGGCAGTATCACAGATATCATCAATTAAAACAATATCCTCATCAGTAACATCACCAATAATAGACATTGCCTCTATCTCATTTGCTCTTTTTCTTCTTTTATCACAAATCACCACCTCTGCATTAAAAAACTTTGCAAAAGTTCTTGCTCTGTAAGAACCGCCCATATCTGGCGAAGCAATAGTCAGGTTTTGCAGATTTAAGCTTTTGATATATGGTACAAATATTACAGAAGCATCTAAATGGTCTACCGGAATATCAAAAAAACCTTGAATCTGGGCAGCATGCAAATCCATAGTCATCACACGGCTTGCTCCAGCTGCTGTTAATAAATTAGCAACCAGTTTAGAGCCTATAGCTACTCTTGGCCTGTCTTTCCTATCCTGTCTAGCGTAACCAAAATAAGGTATAACCACATTCACAGTGTTCGCAGAAGCCCTTTTCGCTGCATCAATCATCATCAACAGTTCAAAGATATTATCGTTTGGCTGTGCAGTCGACTGAATAAGATAAACATCGCAACCTCTGATTGATTCGTTAAAACTTGGTTGAATCTCGCCATCCGAAAAACGAGACAATGTGATTTCACCTAACTCGCTACCGTAAAATCCTGCGATTTTCTCTGCAAGATCTCTCGTGGCTGAACCAGCGAAAAGTTTGACCGGATTAAATTGTGAAGCCATTAACCTTCGTAGTATATTTAACAAAAAATCGGATTGCGATTTTCACAATCCGAATTTTAACTTTTTTGTTGCCCGACCAGGATTCGAACCTAGACAAACAGAACCAAAATCTGTCGTACTACCTTTATACTATCGGGCAGTTCCTCTTTAGAACCGTTTCCTTCCTAAATGGAACGCAAATATAGGGTCATTTAGATTATCTTGCAAATGTTTTTTTGATATTTTTTATAAACGATTAATTATCAAGCACAATATCATTAAAATCGTCTCTAATTACTCAATTTCATCGATAAACCAAGTTATAAAGCTATAACAAACCAGGATATTACTCTTCAATACAAATACCACGAGGTCGTTTTTTTACAAATCATTTAACCTGATAAACCCGAATATTGCTTTCGAAATTTAAAAAACAATGTACACAACTAGAATTACCACCATGGCCTTAGTATTAACAATGCTATTAAATGCCTGCAAAGAAAACAAAGAAAGCCACGCGAGCTATTACACTGTAAATTCAGAAAAATCATCAATCCAATGGAAAGGCTCTGCTCCTACACATTACCATATCGGAACTTTTAACATTGAAGGAGATATTTCAACTGAAAAAGAAATGATAACCAATGGAGAATTTACAATTCCTATTAGCAGTATTATCAATACAGATTTACCGGAAGGTCCAAATCAGGAACTCATATCTCACCTCACAGGCCCTGATTTTTTCAATTTAGCCCTACATCCTTATGCAAAATTTAAAATCACAAAAGTAACTCCCCTAACACCTGACGATCTTTCAAATTATAATATAACAGGTGATTTCACCTTAATAGGACAAACTCATGAATTAAGTTTTCCTGCAAAAATCGAATTATCCGATGACAGCTTAAAAACCACTGCCTCCTTTACTTTTAACCGTTTAAAATGGGGAATGGAAAGCTTTAATAACCCTAATGAAAAGTTATATATACTACCAAATATAGAAATCACCCTGGATATACACAGCTCAAAAAAAGATTAAAACAAATGTAATATTTTCAATATATTGCACTCTAACCAATTGAATATTAACAATTAAAATGGTAAAACAGATAACTCCATGTCCTTTACTTAACAATTGTATTGACAATTACATGTTTGTGGATATAGACTGGTCAAACAATAAAGATATTGACTCTATCTGGAGGCTTATTCCTTTTGGTCAAATTTCAGCATTATTTTTATACGGAGATCTTCATGGTTATAGCAACCATGGAGATTCTCCTTTAATATACACTCCCCGTTCCTTTATTGTTGGACAACTAACAAAACCATTATGGTTAAGCTTCTCCGGACACACACGTTTAGTCAAAATACAGTTTAAACCTGCAGGAGCTCAACAGCTTATACACATCAACCTATCTGAGTTAACAAACAATCCTTGTATTCCATTGGAAAATTTATGGGGATATCACACCAGTTTCTTATTAGAACAGCTACATAATGCAAAGTCTGATTACGAAAGAGCTGAACTATTGAATAATTTTTTCATTAAGAAATTAACCCCCTTCAATCTCCAATCTACTTACATTGACTATACCTTACAACAATTGCATAATAATAATGGCAATTACAAATTGCAACATCTGGAACAAAAATTGGGTATTAGTGGCAGACAATTAGAACGAATATTTAAGACTCATGTAGGACTAAGACCAAAAGACATCAGCCGATCTATCAGAATGAATACGGCCCTGACTTTACTTTCCAATAAACCAGAAACATCTCTTAGTAAACTTGCTTATGAATTAGGCTATTACGACCCTGCGCATTTTTCTAAAGATTTCAGTCAACTAACAGGATTACTTCCCTCCAAACTAAAGAATAAACCAGAAAAAGAACTTGTGGTAACCCACGGAAAATGCTTCTATGGTTAATTACATTAATTATTAACCTTTATATCTCCCAAATTTTTTACATCTTTAAGATCAAAAGGTGTCTCCTGATATACAAAATAGTTTAACCAGTTGTTGAACAACAAATTTGCATAACTAGCCCAACGTACTGTTGGCCCTTTTTCAGGATCATCATCAGTATAATAGTTTTTAGGAACTTCGATAGGTAATCCACGACTAACATCTCTTACATATTCATCATGAAGTGCTGTAGGCGCATACTCCGAATGCCCTGTAAAATAAAGCTCGCGCCCACCACGCGAAGACGCTATAGCCACACCCGCATCTTCAGATTCAGAAAGAATAGACACTTCATTCTTATTCTCCAGATCTTCTTTCAGTACCGTAGTATGTCTGCTATGTGGAATGAAAAACTCATCATCAAACCCTCTGAATAGCGGATGGCCTTTTTCAGATGCTGTATGCTTAAACACACCGAACATTTTTTGATCTAAAGGCACTTTTTCTACCCCATAAAAATGGTAAAGTGCAGCCTGAGAGGCCCAACATATATACAAAGTAGAAGTTACATGCGTTCTGGCCCAATCAAAAATGGTGGTAATCTCATCCCAATACGTTACCTCCTCAAACTTAAACAGTTCAACAGGTGCCCCGGTAATAATCATACCATCGTAATAATTATCCCTGATTTCACCAAAGCCCTTATAAAACATCTCCAAATGTTGTTCAGAAGTATTTTTTGACTGATGCGAATCGAGTCGGATAAACTCCACCTCTACCTGCAAGGGGTTATTAGACAATAAACGAATAAAATCGGTCTCCGTAGTTATTTTAACAGGCATCAGGTTAAGGATAATAACACGCATAGGTCTAATATCCTGCGCATTAGCCCTTAAATCATTCATCACAAAGATGTTCTCTTTCTTCAACAACTCTATCGCTGGCAGATTATTTGGTATCTTTACTGGCATATACTTATTATTCCCCCTTGTCCTACTTAATCAAACACAAAAGTAAAAAGAATATACCGGAACATAAAAATCAAAATAGTTTATAGCAGGTCATCCTCTTCTTATTAAGTACTCATTATAAACTATTACAAACAATAATCTACAACAGCACAAACAAAGACTCCCTCAATAATGTTTAGTCAACCAGAATAACTAAACCATTTTATTTAATAAATTCGCAACAAATTATATCATCTACTATTTAAACTTAAGTTACCTTGCAAAAACGTATACTTTTTATTTGCAATATAATAAGCCTCTTAGCATTAAGCAATGTTTACGGCCAGTCAGAAACTTCTGACATTAAAAAAGAAAAAAACTCCCTTATTATTGAAGCTGAGGTAGAGAATGGTGGCATATTGGCTTTTGGAGATCTTAAAACAACAACTTTTGCAGATGCCTATTATAATGGTGTTAATGTAAAAGTAGGCTGGAAAATCAATAGCTCCAGAGGCGAATATTTTAAGCTATACAACAACCCAATATACGGAATAGGTTATTATTCCAGTACATTCCATAAAGACATTATTGGAAGCCCTTATGCATTATACGGTTTTGTACAAACCCCTTTCGGAGACATCAATAACAAACGCTGGGCCTTTGATTACAGAATAGGCCTGGGCTTATCGGGTAACTTCAAACCTTTTGATGAAGACAACAATCCTTTAAATATTGTTATAGGAACTAAAAACAATGTTTATATAGATTTCGGAATCAGATCCCAATATAAAATCAACAATAAGCTAAGAGCCGGACTTGGCCTTGCTTTTCATCACTTTTCAAACGGATCCTTACAATTACCCAACAAAGGCATTAACCTTATCCCTTTAACGGCCTCTATCACTTATCAGCCCGATGGAAAAAGATATTTAAAAGACACTTCTTTTGTGGCACCTTACCCTAAAAAATGGTTATATCACCTGAATTATGGTTTTGGCTTTAAACAGCTTGCCAGGGAACAAGAAAGGCGTTTCTTTAAGTCTACCATTAGTTTTTACGCCAGTACATTTGTAAGCCATAAATGGAGAATGGGCGGGGGAGCTGACCTGTTTTATTCAGAATCAGGGAATAATGAAGAAATTGCACAAGACAGATCGGGGAAATTAGGTTCTAAATTATCTGGCGGACCAGCATTTTATCTTGTACATGTATTAAATGACAGACTGGTACTAAACGGAAATATAGGATACTACATCCACAATCAACGCTTTAATGGCGAAGTCAGCAGAATATTTTTAAGAGCAGGAGTCAGATACTATGTCTATAAAGATCTAAATGCAGGAGTGTCTATCAAAGCACATCAGGGACAAGCAGATTTTATTGAATGGACTTTAGGTTATACTTTTAACAGATAAAATATTCAGGAAGTTTTATTTTAAAATAAAATTTACAGCCTAAAAAATGAATGGAGTCTTTTATGTATATTCATAGATACAATAAACAATAAAAGATTATGGGCTTTTTTAACCTAAAAACTACATGGACCAACGCAGAATTTATTCCTTTAAAACTCTGCATAGCCAGTGCTTACATAGTTGTTGGTGCTTATTTCCACAAGTTCATCTGGCAAAACAAAATCATATTTATTGGATTATTCCTTATTACGGTAATTTATTCGGTTTATCTATGGATCAGCAAGATGAAAAAGGAAGGTTGATTCATAAATAAAAATCAATCGGTACAACACCTCATTTGTTATTCGACATATTTCCAATGCTATTAACTTAACTCAGCTATGAAAACCTAACAATCTGAGTCCGACTATTATTAGTCATGTTCTCCAACTATTTAGTCCACCCCGAACTTGTTTCGGAACCTGTCCCGATACTCGGAAATCTTATACGAGGCTTAAGAACCCGTATAATGGGAATAAGCTGTTCAAGATATTCCACAGGGTATCTCGAGCCAAGTAATACAAATGGGCTTTAAAATACGCAACGTTCAAAAGTTCGGGATGCCTTAGACACTAATATCCCCAACAGTCGGGCAATCCCATTTTTAACCTTAATGCTATTAAAAAACCGCGGTAGTTTCTTGATTTGTTATCTTTCATTTTTATTTTAAGATACTATTGATTAAATTGTTTTTTCTAATACATACAGGGAAATCATTTCTCTGGAAAACACCTTCCAAAGTCCATCAAACTCCGTTAAAGTCTGCCAAAGTCCGCTAAACTCCGTCTATGTTCTATACTTGGCTCTACCCTGTGCCGTAATTGGTTCGCCCCTGGCCCTATACTTTTTCGATAATTCTTCGGGAAATGCTTTTTAAAATGGCTTTTTTGCCGAAGATTTCCCGAACAAGACCCGAAGAACACTCGAAGGAAAGTGCCGTCTGTGTCGGAACTGTCTCGGTTTTGTCTCCTATACATCATTTAGCTGATACTGTGTAAAAAGCACCTTCCCTAAGCTGTTCCGAGATATTTCGCAGGATATCTCGAACTCGATATAAGCATGGATTTAAAATCCGAAACATTCAAAAGTTTGAGATGCATTTACCACGACAAAAGGATACATTATGCAATTGGAGATAGAACGCCTAATGAAATGCCCACTCGTTTAGGTCTTCCAACGGATGACTTAAATGTTCTTTTAAAAAACCAGGACTCCGTCCGACATGTCTGTATTTCATTTTATTCAATGCTAATGCCACTTACCGGACACAGTCCTCTGTTTTCAATCTAAAGATTTTAGAGACAGCCGCAGGCGAACTCTGAAACCAGAGGGAGAGCGTAATGCATTGTTATAGTCTGCAACATCTGTGGACGTATAGGTATTATTAATAACAACTCGTTTCTAAATATGTCCTTAAATATAAAGGGCCAATTATCATAAGTAGAAACGACAATAAAAAAAAGATGAACGTAATCACAATTGACAGACTATTACTTATAATTTTAGGTTTCTCGCTAACTATATTCTTTCTTCTCTCAGGATTAAAATATAAAAAATTAAGCAAGAAAATCACAAAAAACACCATTATCATCAACCACTTACCAATACCTTGACAATACAAAATTAAAAAAGCTGAGTTTGCTAATGTGTTTATAATAAAACTCTCCGTAAGGCTTAAAGTAAATAATACAGTTAAATGAGGCTGGTCATCAGGTAAGATTTTCGTATAAAACAAGTAATAATAATAAAATACCTTAATCATTTTTTATCTCCACTTTCTATTCTATTCATAATATATTCATCCATTTTTGAATATTCATCCCCCAACCTCGTTTAAGTTTTCCAACGGATGACTTAAATGCTCTTTTAAAAAATCAGGACTCCGTCCGAAATGTCTGTATTTCACTTTATTCAATGCTAATGCCCCTTACCGGACACAGTCCTCTGTTTTCAATCTAAAGATTTCAGAGGCAGCCGCAGGCGAACTCTGAAACCAGAAGGGGAATTTTTATCGGCAACTCCATTTTTTCATTTACCCAATGGAACACCGTCTCTTCGCAAGGCTGGAGTACCAAAAGAAAAGGCTAGCTCCCTGAACAGGTAGTAGCCTTTAATGGCTTTGTTGCCCCAATACATATCCCCTCAAGCTAACTTAGAGGCATTCCTAGCAAAAAGTATATTTAAATTTTTCAAACAAAGCCTGGAATTTATCAAAAAAACACCCCAAAGAGACCAACTACCTTAGATTATAAGGCTGACCTCTATACCAGGACTGCCCATTGCCTCCAAATCTGTACAGCATATATAGACAGAATAGAATAAATATTATCACAAGCACTTTTGTGACAAGACTAATATCTTGCTCCCCTTTCCTCTTACTATTACTCTTTTGCTTTGCCATACTAAACTCTACCTAGCTCTAAGTTCCGGTAAATTCTCTACCTTAATTTCCTTTCCCCACTCGTTTAAGTCTTCCAACGGATGACTTAAATGCTCTTTTAAAAAACCAAGACTCCGTCCGAAATGTCTGTATTTCATTTTATTCAATGCTAATGCTACTTACCGGACACAGTCCCCTGTTTTCAATCTAAAGATTTCAGAGACCGCCGCCAGCGAACTCTGAAACCAGAGGGGTTTTCCAGCTAGAATCTATTTAGCTTATAATATTTATTATTCTCTACGATAATGTCTCTACTTCCCCCCTCATCCCACCTACCTTGAACAAACTCCTCACGGGATAATATTACAAAGTAATTTTTTCGGAGAAGCAATTTATATCTTACCTTTTCTTCCTGCATAGTCACAGTACCATCATTAGCATAGTAATCTCTATATTCATTCTGAATCAAAACGATCGTATCTTTTTTCACCGAGAAATTCCCCTTAAATATATTGTCCCATTCACAGCTATTATATTCATAAGTGGAATCAGAATTAAAGCTATAAATCTCGTCACAGCCTTCTTGCAGTATAAACCTCCATTTTGTATTGGCTATATTAATATCTGAATAATGCATCTCTGTCTCATTCCCAATATCTTTTCCCTGATTTTCACCATTGTTCTCCACTTGCCCACACCCGGATAACAAGATCAGAACCGAATATAAAATTATTTTTTTCATATCAATTTTATTTTTTTTCTGTGGGCTTAACTTAGGTTGTGCCCGTAAATAATAATGACCGTCAAATTCTTTTCCTATCTTACCAAAGAACCCTCTGTTTTTATTGAATAATTTCACAAAATCATCTTCCTTCTACTCACCCCATTTTCGGACATCTTAACTCATTACCTAAACTAATTTACAGAATTCAACCATATTATATTATACCAAATGATTTTATAGGCAAACAAATAGTAGTATACCTGTCTTTTTTGGCAGCAGACCGCAGCAAGCAATCAGGCAACTCCTATCTGATAAATATATTGGAGCGGGGAGTAATTTAATGAACACTAAACCCAACTTCACCAATCCCCAGGGACAACATCCTTTTTCCTGAACAAAGAAAATATCAACTTGCAGACCTGCCAAACCGAGATATAAATAACCTATCTTATTCTAAAAAGACTAAGCAAAACGTCTAATTTATGCTGTCTCACATTAAAAACAGATTAATAAAAGGGTTAATAATTTGTTAAAGTACCCGTATATTCATTTCAAATAATTATTTTCGGCTGGTTAAAAGAATCTAATACAGACATGACGTATAAAAAGATCAACAATTTATTTGGTTGGCTGACTTTCCTTATAGCAAGTGCTGCCTATGTTTTAACATTGGAGCCTACTGCCAGCTATTGGGATTGTGGCGAGTTTATTTCTGCTGCATATAAGCTTCAGGTGGTACACCAACCGGGAGCTCCACTATTTTTAATGGTGGGAAAAATATTCAGTTTACTTGCAGCCGATGAAATGTCCATTGCTTACTGGGTAAACATCAGCTCGGCATTGTCAAGTGGTGCTACCATTATGTTCCTATTTTGGTCGGTTACAGCTTTAGGTAAAAAAGTAACTTCAGGATATCAGAAAGATCCCAATACCGCACAAACCATTACCATTATGGGTGCAGGTTTAGTAGGTGCTTTAGCTTATGCTTTTTCAGATACTTTTTGGTTCTCTGCAGTAGAAGCCGAGGTATATGCCATGTCTTCTTTACTGACTGCCATTGTATTTTGGGCTATCTTAAAATGGGATGCGCATGCAGACGAACCTAATTCCGATAAATGGATCCTGTTTATAGCTTATGTAATGGGTTTATCTATTGGAGTGCACTTATTAAACTTATTGGCCATACCTGCTATTGCATTGGTATACTATTTCAGAAGAACAGACAAGGCAACCACAAAAGGCACCATCATTGCTTTATTTGTTGGTATTGCCATCCTGGGCTTTATACAGTACGGAATTATCCAGTACATGATAAAAATGGGAGCTTACTTTGATCTTTTCTTTGTAAACACCTTAGGCTTGGGTTTTGGTAGTGGAGTTGCTTTCCTGGCGGTGTTGGTTGTTGCCTTTTCGATATGGCTTGTTATTTACTCTATCAAAAAGAACAAGCCGGTACTCAACATGGCCACCCTATCATTTATACTTATTATTTTTGGGTACAGCTCTTTCGCTATGATTGTAATCAGAGCCAAAGCTAATCCTACATTAAACAACAGCCATCCTTCAGATGCATTCTCTTTTTTAAGCTACCTTAACAGGGAGCAATACGGAGACCGACCATTATTTTATGGTCAGTATTTCGACAGCAAAATTGTAGACTCCAAAGAAACCAGCACCATCTATAGAAGAGGCGATAGCAAATATGAAGTTGCTGGTAAAAGAAATTCATACGTGTACGACAGAAATACATTACTACCCAGAATGTATAGTGACGACAGGGGACATGTGGCTGTGTACCGCGACTGGATGAATATGTCTGAATCAGAAAGTCCGAACTTTGCACAAAACATGGGCTTTTTTGGAACTTATCAGGTTGGGTTTATGTATATGCGGTATTTCATGTGGAACTTTGCCGGTCGCCAAAACGATGAGCAGGGCTATGGTGAATATACTAAAGGAAACTGGATAAGTGGTATTAAACCGATAGACGCCATGCGTTTAGGCAACCAGAGCGAACTTCCTAAAAGCATTACAGAAAACAACGCATATAATCGCCTTTATTTCTTACCACTTATTTTAGGTATAATAGGTGCTTTCTGGCACTTTAAACGTAACCAGAAAGATGCCGGAGTAGTAGGTTTGCTCTTCTTTTTTACGGGACTGGCCATTGTAATTTACCTGAACCAAACACCAAACCAACCCCGCGAACGGGATTATGCTTATGCAGGGTCTTTTTATGCCTTTGCTATCTGGATTGGACTGGCGGTATTTGCTATTTCTGAATGGATAGGCAAGTTTATGAACGCAAAAACTGCGGGTATACTTTCTACTACGATTTGTTTGTTAGCGGCCCCGGTTTTAATGGCTAAAGAAGAGTGGAATGACCACGACCGCTCGCATAAAACCACCGCAAGAGACCTAGCTAAAAACTACCTGGCCAGCTGTGCTCCTAACGCTATTCTGTTTACTTATGGCGATAATGATACTTATCCATTATGGTACGTTCAGGAAGTAGAGAACTTCAGACCGGATATCAGAATAGTAAACTTAAGCTTATTTGATACCGATTGGTACATTAATCAGCTAAGAAGACCTTTCAACGAGTCTAAACCTCTGCCCATCACCATGGCTCCTTCGGCTTATGTTTCTGGTGTAAGGGACGTGATATTCTATCAGGACTTTCAGTTACAGGGATTCCAAAACGTAGGAGATGTATTTGAGTTTGTTACTTCTGATAATCAGGAGGCAAAAGTACAGTACCAGAATGGTAAATACGAAAATTTCTTACCTACAAAACAGCTGAAACTGGACATCAATGCGGAGGAAATATTAAAAACCGGAACCATGAAAGCAGATGAAAAAGACAGAATTGTACCCGAGATGCAATGGTCTCTTTCAGGAAACTACTTAACAAAAGGACAACTTGCTTTCTTAGATATGCTGGTACACAACAAATGGGAAAGACCTATTTATTTTGCCTTTACCGTACCTAGCAGCAGTTTCATGGGATTGGATAAATACTTATTTAATGAAGGTTTTGCGCTTCGTTTATTACCTAAAACTAAGAATAAGGTAGATAACCAGAGTGCTTTATCTGAAACAGAGGAGGTAAATGCTGACGAAATGTATGCTAACATGATGGATAAATTTGTTTGGGGCAACATGAAAAATGCAGCGTACCTTGACCCTGAATCCACAAAAATGGTATTCCTTTCTGTAAACAAATTTGTAGAGCTTTCAAGAAACCTGATTGCTGAAGGAAAAGCGGATAGTGCTAAAAAAGTAATGGGTAAATGTTTAGAGGTATTACCTATTAAAACAGTGTACGATTCTAATTTTGCTTTAGGGAAATATGAAATTGTGGACCTTCTGTACCAACTGGGAATGACCAAGGAAGCCAATGATATTTTGGAACAAACAGCTGGTCTTATCAAAGGTGAGTTGAACTACAGATACTCTATCAATAAAACCAAAGAAGACCTGACCGGAAGGGATGTACAATTGGGTTTATTTGTTCTTTCTCAATTTGAAGAACTGACAGAAAAACACAAGCAGGCTACTTTAAATAAAATGATTGTTGCTGAATTGAAGTCTTTCGAGAATAAATTCGGTTTCACAAGGTAAATAAAGAGGGTTGTGTCAAAAGTAAAAACGTTGTCATTTCGATGAGTACAGTGAAGAGAGATCTCTTTCCTAAGTATTTTGAAAGAGATCCCTCGACTGCGCTGGGGATGACAAAATCCTTTTGACACAGCCCCTTCTTACTGCCCCATCACTTCGAGTTTTAAGACACCTCGTCCTTTCACAAACGATGTTGTCAAAGAAAGAAAAAGGACGATACGCATAACACCTAAAAAACAACTCTTCCCTCCAGCACAACCTTTGTAAAAATATCAGCAGTCCACAACAATGAGCAAAACCCAGCCTCTAATGAAATGATTTCTTTGACCGTTTCGAAAAGAACATTCATACCACACCCTGCGGTCGAAGAAAAGACAGCGATCCTATTTTTTCACGAGCGTTGGACTAGAGCCTCAGCCATCAAAGAAAAAAATGTTTTGCTTTACTTATTCCAAAAAAAGTAAAAAGACACCACCAATACTCATGAAAGCAGAACGCCTATCCTAACAACCTGAAATCGATTAATATTTCATTGTTTTTGAGTGATTTGGACATTATTTCATGTTTAGTTCCTAAATAAATTCGGAAGACGCCCCTATTTTTGTCATTGCGAGGAGGTACGACGAAGCAATCTCTTTTGGCATTACTCTCATAGCCTTTTTATAAACTCAGGTTAATAAAAAACAAACCTATCCATCAACTTTTCATACCCAACAAATTTAACTTCGTTGATCTTCAATTCCCCATTGCATTCCAGTCGAAACAACAAGTTTTATTGTTTCTTTAAAAACAACTCTCCCCTCCAGCACAACCTTTGTAAAAATATTAGCAGTCCATAACAATGAGCAAAACCGAGCCTCTAATGAAATGATTTCCTTGACCGTTTCGAAAACAACATTCATACCCCACCCTGCGATCAAAGAAAAGACAGCGACCCTATTTTTTCACGAGCGTTAGACTAGAGCCTCAGCCATCAAAGAAAAAAATGTTTTGTTTTACTTTTTCCAAAAAAAGTAAAAAGACACCACCAACACTCATGAAAGCAAAACGCCTATCCTAATAAAAAACAAACCTTAAATTCTCTTATACAATAGCAAAAACTAAAGAAGCTCCATCCTTCGTTAAGAGAACCTTTAGAGATGCTTTAAAGATGCTTCAAGGTTTCAGGAGCATAACCTTCTATAAATACATCCAAAACGGTGATTGAAAGTATCTAAAAGGATCCCAATCATTCTGAATCCATTACAGTTTTTGTGGGCGACTCTTCTAACATCGTCTCTCGAAAAGAACGATGTACATAACAAGGGCATAAACCTAATTTACACCAACAAAAAAAGGAACAATTTAAAAATCGTTCCTTTTCCAAAATCGTATAGTAATAAGCTTATTCTTCTACAACAACCCCCATAGCGCAAAACTTATCAATTCTTTCTTTAATCAATTGATCTACATTTTTTGCTTTAAGCTCTTTAAGGTCTTTTATAATCCGCTCTTTTAAAGTTGCGGCCATTAGGGTAGGATCCTGATGCGCCCCACCCAAAGGTTCTGGAATAATACCGTCTATTAATCCGTTAGCCAGCATATTTTTAGAAGTCAGCTTTAAAGCTTCTGCAGCTTTCTCTTTATAATCCCACGTTCTCCACAAAATAGCCGAACAGTTTTCCGGAGAAATCACAGAGTACCAGGAGTTTTCCAACATCAACACCCTATCTCCAATACCAATTCCTAAGGCACCACCTGAAGCTCCTTCGCCCACAACCACACAAATAATAGGCACCCTCAATATCGACATCTCTAACAAGTTTCTGGCAATAGCCTCTCCCTGTCCTCTTTCTTCTGCCTCTAATCCCGGATAAGCTCCCGGCGT
Source organism: Pseudopedobacter beijingensis (assembly GCF_042678145.1). Lineage (NCBI taxonomy): Bacteria > Pseudomonadati > Bacteroidota > Sphingobacteriia > Sphingobacteriales > Sphingobacteriaceae > Pseudopedobacter > Pseudopedobacter beijingensis. The sequence continues at coordinate 238,556 of NZ_JBHUDG010000003.1, forward strand.
ATCTATCAGTGTTAAAACAGGTTTGTTAAATTTTTCGGCCAGGCGCATCAAGCGTAATGCTTTTCTATAACCTTCGGGATTAGCCATACCAAAATTTCTATACTGGCGCATTTTGGTATTTATACCTTTCTGGTGACCAATAATCATTACTGTTTCGCCATTAATGGTACCAAAACCACCAACAATAGCTTTATCATCCTTCACAGTCCTGTCGCCATGCAGCTCAATAAAATCATCACAAATTTCTTCTATATATTGCAGAGTATATGGTCTTTCCGGATGTCTGGAAATCTGAACCTGCTGCCATCCGGTAAGGTTGCTATAGATTTCCTTTTTGGTTACTTCTATTTTTTCTTCCAATTCTTTCAGAGTAGCAGACATGTCTACTTTTGTCTTTTCTGCTACCTGCTTTACTTTTTCTACCTGTTGCTGTAAATCAGCAATAGGCTTTTCAAAGTCGAAAGATGTATTCATATAAAAAATTTTTAGGCTGCTAAGTTATCGTTTACTTGGCGAAATTTAAAATTACTTACCTTTATTATTTATATCCTGATACTTTTTTAGTTGTTGTGCAGACAACAAAGTGCTTGTTCTTAGGTGTGCCCTTAAGTATGCATTCCGTAATTCGCCTTCCAATGCTCCAATTTTATTGGTATAATAAATCAAAGATCCTTCATCTATTTTACGGGTTTCAAAAAGCTGGTTAAGCTTTGTTTGTTCCTTAATCAGAAAGCCGCCCATTTCTTTAACCTTCCTGTTCAGTTCTATATGGATCATATTCACCTGATGTTTCTGGTCGGTGGTTAAGGATAGCTCTTTAGCAAGTTGGAGTACGCTCCCCGGCGAAGGATAATTATTTACCTCTGCTATAAGATACAAATCTGCATTCCCCCCATTTTTATAGTACTGGTAGTTTTGGGATGAAATAAATTTCAAAGGCGACACTTGCTGCAAACTATCTTGTGCAAAAAGTAATTGACTACAGACCATAGCCAGGAGCCCTAAAATCACATTCTTCATTTCTGGTCTTTTAGTTGTTCTAATTTAGCTTTGGCAGATTCCCAACTGTTATCTTTCTTTTGAGCTACTGGTGTTTCGTCTATCCATTGCTGTAATTGGGCAAGAGATTCCAATACCTTATCAGCACTTATTCCCTCTCTTTTAAAATAGATCAGATCCAGCATAAGGGCTTTTGTATTTCCTTTTTCGTCCGTAATAATATTGATACCGTTCATAAGTTCGTCTGTTTATCCATTCAAATTATAGAATTTCTGGCATTTAGTAGTCACAAATATGATTTTTTACATTTTATTTAAATATCTGACTGCCATAAATTATAAACTTTTAAATAAAATCTTAATTTTACACGCCCACAATATGCCATTTTGACCATATTCGGAACATGGCGTAGTTGTTGACTTTTAAAGATTCATAAAATAATCTAAGATGTTAAATTTTATAAGTAAGATATTCGGTAGTAAATCTGATAGAGATTTAAAAGTTATCAGACCTATCGTAGACAAGATAAACGAAGAGTACAACAAGCTCTCCGGCATTACAAATGACGAACTGAGAGGAAAAACCCTCAACTTCAAACATAGAATACAAGAAAGCCTTTCTGAAATCAACGGAAAAATCATAGAAATAAAAAATAATGTTGAGCAGAATCAGGAAATGCCACTTTCTGAAAAAACGGCTTACTATGACGAAATTGACAGACTAGAGAAAGAGCGTAACAAAAAACTGGAAGTTACTTTGGCTGAAATCCTTCCTGAGGCTTTTGCTGTAATGAAAGAAACAGCAAAAAGATTCACAGAAAACGAAGCCATAGAAGTTACCGCTACAGATTTCGATAAAGAATTAGCGGCTCGTAAACCAAACGTAATTATCAATGGAGATAAGGCCATACACCATAACTCGTGGTTAGCTGCCGGAACTGAGGTTAAGTGGAACATGGTTCACTACGATGTTCAGCTCATTGGTGGTATTGTACTACATCAGGGTAAAATTGCCGAAATGGGTACAGGTGAGGGTAAAACCCTGGTAGGAACTTTACCTATTTACTTAAATGCTTTGGCGGGAATGGGAGTTCATGTGGTAACAGTAAACGATTACCTTGCCCGTCGTGACTCTGAATGGAACGGACCTGTTTTCGAATTTCATGGCCTGTCTGTAGATTGTATTGATAAACATTATCCAAACTCTGTAGAAAGAAGAAAAGCCTATCAGTCTGATGTGGTTTACGGAACAAATAACGAATTTGGTTTCGACTACCTGCGTGACAATATGACACGCACTCCGGAAGAACTGGTACAAGGCAAATTACACTTTGCTATTGTGGATGAGGTTGACTCGGTATTGATTGACGATGCCCGTACACCTTTGATTATTTCGGGACCTATTCCACGTGGTGATGAGCATGAGTTTTATGATCTGAAACCAAGAATAGAACGCTTGGTTAATGCACAAAAGAACTATATTACCGGTGTACTGAACGAAGCCAAAAAACAAATTAACGAGGGTAAGTCCGGACAGGAAGAGGGTGGAATGGCGCTATTGAGAGCGCACCGTGGTTTGCCTAAAAACAAAGCGTTAATTAAGTTTTTGAGCGAATCTGGCATCCGTCAGGTTTTAACAAAAACAGAAAATTACTATATGCAGGACCAAAACAAGGAAATGCATAAAGTAGATGCGGAACTATTCTTTATCATTGATGAGAAACAGAACCAGGTGGAGCTAACCGAAAAAGGTATTGAATTAATTACCTCTTCTGGTGAAGACCCTAACTTCTTTATCCTTCCTGATGTAGGTACCGAAATTGCTGAGATTGAAAAAGCAAACATCGGAACGGAAGAAAAAGCGCATAAAAAAGACGAATTGCTTAGAGATTATTCTATAAAAGCAGAACGTATCCACTCGGTAAACCAACTTTTAAAAGCCTATACGCTATTTGAAAAAGACACCGAGTATATTATAGACGACGGAAAAATAAAGATTGTAGACGAACAAACCGGTCGTATTATGGATGGCCGTCGTTACTCAGACGGTTTACACCAGGCGATAGAGGCAAAAGAAAATGTAAAAATAGAGGACGCTACTCAGACTTACGCCACTATTACACTGCAAAATTACTTTAGAATGTACCATAAACTGGCAGGTATGACCGGTACGGCTATTACTGAAGCTGGTGAGTTATGGCAAATCTATAAACTGGACGTGGTAGAAATACCTCCGCACAGACCTATTGCGCGTAAAGACATGCAGGATAAGGTTTACCGTACCATGCGTGAGAAATATAATGCCGTGGCTGATGAGATTGTGGAATTAACACAGGCAGGTCGCCCGGTTCTGGTAGGTACAACCTCTGTAGAAATATCCGAATTATTAAGCCGTATGCTTAAGCTACGCGGCATTAAGCACCAGGTATTAAATGCTAAGTTGCACCAGAAAGAGGCAGATGTAGTGGCCGAAGCAGGTAAATCAGGAACGGTAACCATTGCAACCAATATGGCAGGTCGTGGTACTGACATTAAATTAGGCGAAGGTGTTAAAGAAGCAGGAGGTTTAGCGATTATAGGTACAGAGCGTCACGAATCTCGTCGTGTAGACAGACAGTTACGTGGTCGTTCAGGACGTCAGGGAGACCCGGGTTCTTCTCAGTTCTTTGTATCACTGGAAGATAACCTGATGCGTTTATTTGGTTCGGAAAGAATCTCTAATCTGATGGTAAAAATGGGTATCGAAGATGGCGAAGTTATTCAGCACTCGATGATTACCAATTCTATCGAAAGAGCACAGAAGAAAGTAGAAGAAAACAACTTTGGTATCCGTAAACGTTTATTGGAGTATGACGATGTGATGAACTCGCAACGTAGCGTGATCTATTCTAAACGTAAAAACGCATTATTTGGCCAACGTCTGGATGTAGATATTGAGAACATGATTATAGATGTGATCGATGATGTGGTTACGGAATACAAAGACACTCATAATTACGAAGGCTTTAAGCTGGAACTGATTAGGGTATTCTCTATAGACACCGCTATTACAGCCGAAGAATTTGCAAGCTCAAACGTCAATAAACTTATTGAAAAAGTGTTTATAGAAACTTCTGAGTTCTATAAGAGAAAATCTGAAGCTATTGCACAACAGGCCTACCCTGTATTAAAAGACATTCTGGATAACAGAGGTCCGGGTATAGAAAACATCATCATTCCGTTTACTGATGGGGTGAGAGGAATACAGGTTTCTGCTCCTTTACACAAATCAGTAGAAACCAATGGTAAAGAAGTTATCAAATCTTTCGAAAAAAACATTGTATTAGCTTTAATAGACGATACATGGAAAGAACACCTGCGTGAAATGGATGATTTGAAACAATCTGTTCAAAATGCTGTTTACGAACAAAAGGATCCTCTGATTATTTATAAAATGGAGGCATTTAACCTATTCAAGAGCATGTTAGCAGCAGTAAATAAAGAAGTAGTGAGCTTCTTGTTTAAAGGTGGCATTCCTGTTCAGGAAGCTCCTGTGCAACAAGCAGTTTCACAACCGGCTACTGATTTAAGTAAACTAAAAAGCTCTAGAACAGAAGTGGGTGCTAGTAATGGACCTGGAATGGAAGATACCAGAGAAATACAAAAAACACAGCCCATTGTACGTCAGGAAGAGAAAATAGGCAGAAATGATCCTTGTCCATGTGGAAGTGGTAAAAAATATAAAAGTTGTCACGGAGCTAATGCTTAAAATAAAACAATCAATCGTAGGTCTGTTTCTTGGTCTTTGTATTCATGCAAATGCACAGGAAAAAGGTTCGGTAGAAGAAATCAAAGACCCGCGTATAGATAATCTTATTGAAAAAAGAATAGAACTAACTAAAGGTGCATCCAATACAGGTGCGCCTTTGGTTATTAACGGGTTTAGGGTGCAGATATTCTTTGGCCCGGATAGAAGAGAAGTTTATGACCAACAGGCTAAATTTAAATCGCTATATCCAGAATACAATACCTATATCTCATATACCCAACCTAATTATCGTTTAAAAGTAGGCGATTTCAGGACCAGAATAGAAGCCCAGCAATTGGTCAATGATCTGAAACCCATATTTCCTACTTTGTTTATCTTTAATGAGAAAATTAACCCTACAAAAGTTGACCAATAATGCTTATTGAAAAAATAAAAGGACTGGCCGAAGAAATTTATACAGATGTAGTTAATAAAAGAAGACATCTACACGCCAACCCTGAACTATCCTTTGAAGAGTTTGAAACTTCTAAATATGTTAAAGAACAACTAACCGCATTAAATATCCCTTATACAGAGATTGCAAATACGGGCGTTCTGGGTATTATCAAAGGAGATCTTCCATCTGACAAGGTTATTGCTTTAAGGGCAGATATGGACGCTCTGCCTATTCTGGAGACTAATGATGTTTCTTACAAATCTACCAATCCGGGAGTAATGCATGCCTGTGGACATGATGTGCATACATCTTCTCTTTTAGGCACTGCAACTATATTATCCAGATTAAAAAGTGAATTTGGAGGAACCATTAAATTGTTGTTTCAGCCGGCAGAAGAAAAACTACCTGGCGGAGCCAGCTTAATGATAAAAGATGGCGCGCTGGAAAACCCTAAACCAGCAGCTGTAATGGGTCAACATGTAATGCCTTTGATAGAGGCCGGAAAAGTAGGGATACGGGCCGGCAAATACATGGCTTCTTCTGATGAAATCTACATCACTATAAAAGGAAAAGGTGGACACGGAGCCCAGCCCCAGGAAAACATAGATCCGGTTGTGATTATGGCACATATTATTATCGCCTTACAACAGATTGTCAGCAGAAATGCCGACCCACGAATTCCTACGGTACTTTCTTTTGGAAAAGTGATTGCCGATGGTGCCACTAATGTTATTCCTAACGAGGTGATAGTTCATGGCACTTTCCGTACGCTTGACGAAGCATGGAGAAATTCTGCGAAAGAAAAAATGAAGAAAATGGCCGAATCTATTGCAGAAGGAATGGGTGGAAGCTGTGATTTTAACATTGTAAACGGCTATCCGTTTCTGGTTAACGAAGAAAAATTAACAGCGTCTGTAAAACAGAACCTTGTAAATTATATGGGTGCAGAAAATGTGATAGATCTGGATATCTGGATGGCTGCCGAGGATTTCGCTTATTATTCGCAAGTTTCTGATGCTTGTTTTTACAGATTAGGAACCGGAAATAAAGAAAAAGGCATCACTTCTTCTGTACATACTCCTACTTTTGATATTGATGAATCTGCCCTAAAAATAAGCACAGGCTTAATGGCTTATTCTGCTATCAAAGAACTGGGTTTTTAACACTTAATATTTTAAAACTGTCAGGCTGTAAGATTGTCAAAAGACGATGGTCAGAAGCCTGATGGTTCATATTGTCCATGGACGATGGACCATAGTCTGTAGCTAACACCTCTATCTGATTATCGTAACCTCCAGAGCGTCATTGCGAGGAACGAAGCAATCTCATTATCAGAATCTTAACCAAAACCAACGGTAACGCAATCGAGGGATCTCCTTCAGAAATACCTAGAGAATAGATTTATCTCCACTGTACTCATTGATTGTTGTAATAGTCAATAGTCAATGGACGATGGACCATAGTCTGCAACTCCCCCCTATCCAGTCATCCTGAACTTGTTTCAGGATCTGTTCTCCTCCTTATTTCCACCATATTTCTTAAAAAAGCATCCCACAATCCCCTCTTGTACACAACCTATTATTCCTGACAATACCTCTCTAATTTATTCTATAATAAAGATTCTTATTTTTGGTTTATGAAACGCAACATCCTCCTATTTATCCTCATTATATTTTTTCATTACAGGGCTTTTTCACAAGCCATTCCTCGCTTTAATCCAGATACCCTACTTACCGTAGTTATAGATAGCGTTGTGGTAATTAAAACAGCAAAATCGGGATTAAATCAGGAAGACTTTATACAGAGAATTATTAGTGATACCAGCTTCTATGATGCATTCAGAGCCATGAAAAAGTATAAGTTTTTAGGAGAAAACAGCATTTATACCTATCAAAAAAACAATAACATCGAAGGGAGTATCTATAAGAAGTTTATTCATAACCCCGCAAAAGGAGCACAAAAAATAACTTATCTGGAAGAAAGGAGTTCGGGTAAGCTCTACAAGAAAAACGGTAAATATAATTTAAAAACAGTAGAGATGTTTGATTATATATTTACCAATGCATATAAATCTTACTATGCCCCAGCTTCGGGTAATTCTACAAACAGCGATAAAAACCAATCTTACAAAGACAAGCTTAAAACATTAATTTTTAGTCCGGGAAGACCAATTAAAGGAATACCTGTTATTTCTGGAAAAACAGAGATATTTTCTTCAAATATGCGTCAATATTACGACTACATGTTTTATTCAGGAACTTATTTAGATTCTATACCCGTTTATCGTTTTAAAGTTACCCTAAAAGACGATTTGTCTAACTGGACTAAAAACGGACTGATGATCAAAGAGCTTACGACTATTTTCGACAAAAGAAATTTTCAGATCTTAGGCAGATATATAGATATGAAACTGGATAATCTGGCCTTTAGCTTCGATATTCAGATGAATATCGAAATGTCTTATTTCTTCGATGAGCTGCTACCTACAAAAATCAGCTATCAGGGTAATTGGGATATTCCTTTCAAAAAAGAAGAAAGGGTTAGTTTTTTAATCGCTCATAAAAATTACACAGAAAAGTAACCCCTACCACTAAATAGCTCTGATCACTGATAGCATCGCTATATAGATCATTAGGAACTCGTTTCAGTATCTAAAACATAGTTATAGTAGCTTTTTTATTAAAAAGAGATTCTATTTATAATACTTTATAGATATCTAGATACCAATAAGATTTACCTATAACCAAACTCTTTCTCAATCTAGTCCCCCAACCTTGATACTCCCACTATACTAGCACTTTACTCCCAGTATACTCCCACCTTAGTACCACGCTGACCTATTTAATTATAGAGATTATAGCGAAGAGACGAAACTGTTTCTATAAAAAAGCACAGCTCTCATAATCGAGCAAAATATCAGAAGTTAAGATCTTTGTTTAAAGTCTTTTTTAAAGAGAGATCTTGTAAACTAAGCTCTCTCTTTAAATACTATACCTTATTTTACTTCCCTACAAGAAATAAAATGCAGCTATCTGGCTAGCCATTTGTTTGGTAAAGCTCGTACCAATCCTGATGATCCAGCTCCACTGAAAATGAGTTTACAATATTTCTTATCCTTTGTTCGTTTTTAGTTCCAATCAAAGGAAGCGCACCTAATTTAACCAACCAGGCTACCGCTAAAGACTCAATATCTACATTATATTTAGGAGCTATTTGCTCCAGTTTATTTCTCAGTTTTACAGCGGCTTCATCAGTTCCGTTGGCTATACGCCCTTCTGCCAATGGAGCAGATGCCAAAGGCCTCATGTAACGTTGTTTAATATAATCTATCTGACCACTATCCAAAGCAGATGTATTCAGTAAATTAAGCTCTATATGATTGGTTACAATCGGAATATTCAGGTACGATGCCAATAGCTGATGCTCAAATACAGAAAAATTGGTAATACCAATATTTTTCACTTTTCCAGACATCCTCAATTTAAGTAAAGCACTTGCTGTTTCTTCCAAATTGGAAATCTGATCCAAATGGTTCAACAAAAAGATATCTATATAATCTGTTTTCAGCTTCTTTAATGAATTTTCTACCGATTTAACGATATACTCTCCCGATGTATTGAAATGTCTGATACGAACATCGGGTTGTGACGAGCCCGGTACCCTTAAACCACACTTTGTAAACAATACAATATCTTCTCTTTTAAAAGATTTATTGTTGATTAGTTTACCAAAAAGCTCCTCAATCTGGTAATCTCCGTAAATATCTGCATGGTCAAAGGTATTTATTCCCAATTCCAGACATAGGTTCACAATTTTCTCCATTTCAGAAGAAGTGGATTCGTTTACATCATCCCATCTATAAAACCCATAAATAGCTGGAGACACTTTTGGCCCTGCATCACTTAAATATATTTTTTCCATTGCAATGATTTAATACTTACAATTATAAATATTAAGGTTTAAAAACACAATCCTAATATCCAGATAAAACGCTGTTGATTTCAATATTAAAGGGAATAGATGCCTGATGCTCACTTTTGTTGTTTAAATTTGGGAAAAGAATATCATGAAATACGCATTTGTTACCGGGTCATCAAGAGGGATAGGTTTTTCCATAGCTTGCAGCTTACTGGAAAAAGGTTATAGAGTAGTATTTAATTATGTGAATACTACCGACTTTAAAAATGAGATTAACCCACGCTTTAAAGAAAATGAAGATTTTTATTGTGTACAATACAACAATAGCGACCTTAGCCATATTAACGGGTTAATAGAAAAACTACAATCCATCTCTCCGGTTTACGATGTACTGGTATTTAATGCAGGTATTACAGACCGATCTCCTTTTTTTGAAGCTGATGACCAGAACATCATTAACGTATTCAATTGTAACCTCTTGTTTCCTATACTGTTTATGAACCAGGCTAAACCTTTATTAAAAACAGGGGGAAACATTATATTAATAGGTTCTATGTTGGCTGTATACCCACATGCAACATCTATTCCTTACGGAGTATCTAAAAGTGGAATAAACGCCCTTACCAAAAATATGGTAAAGGTTTTCCAACCCATGGGCATCAGAATTAACTGTATTAACCCGGGCTATATTGATACCGACTGGCAAAAGGCAAAAAAACACGAGGTTAGAGAAGCCATTAAACCGGGTATTGCCCTAAACCGATTTGGAGAACCTGAAGAGGTTGCTAAACTAGCCATGCATATTCTGGAAAACGAATACCTGAATGGTTCTATTTTGCAAATAGACGGTGGTTATTCATTTAAATAATCAGGCATTTATTTTAGACAACATACTCCTAAAATCACTGGAGGCAGGTGATTCAAACACTTCCAGATCAAAATAACTTACAGCTGCGAAAATATGGTCGAATATATCGGCCATAATGTTTTCGTAGTTCTTCCATTTTACATCATTGGTAAAAGTGTAAATTTCTAAGGGCAAGCCATCGTCTTGCGGTTCCAGTTGTCGTACAATCATGGTCATACCTGTATGCAGGTTGGGATTGCTTTTAAGGTATTCATCAATATACACTCTAAACACACCAATATTAGTCAGATTTCTCCCATTAATCAAAACAGACCGATCGATATTTCTCTCCGAATTATTCTGTTCTATTTCCGTTTTCTTAGTGTTCAGATAATCGCTGATTAATGACACCTTCTTTAAACGATGAATATCTTCATCAGAAAGGTATTTAATAGTGGATATTTTTATTCTTATCGCTCTTTTTATTCTTCTTCCACCGGCACTCGTCATCCCTCTCCAGTTTTTAAAAGAGTCGGATATAAGGTTGTAAGTAGGAATAGTGGTAATGGTCTTATCAAAGTTTTGCACTTTTACCGTAGTCAGCGAAATTTCTATAACGTCGCCATCTGCTCCGTATTTATCCATTGTAATCCAATCACCAATACGTACCATATCATTAATGGTTACTTGTATACTGGCCACAAAACCCAATATGGTATCTTTAAAAACCAATATAAGTATAGCAGAAGCAGCTCCTAAAGTGGTAAAAAAAGCAAGAACGGAACGTCCTGTAAGGGTTGTAAAAATTAATAGTCCCGCTACAAAATACAGAACTATAACCATTACCTGCACATAGCTATCTATAGGCTTATCTTTAAAGGAGTCTTTGGTTTTCAGATAATCCCTTATCGACCTCAATACCGATCTGAATATATATATTCCCAAAACAATGGTATAAATATCCAGCAGCGTATTAACAGCAGGTATAACCTGAGTAAAATCGTAGAATATTAGGGGGACCAAACTAATCACTATATTGAGTGGTATTATTCTGGCAATCTGATCGGGAAGTTTATGTTCAAGTAAAAAATCATCAAATTTTGTACTTGTTTTAGAAATCAGGTTTTTAAATACTTTGATCAGTATCTTTTGGCCTAAACGATAGGTTATCCAAACTACGAGCACTAATACCACCAAAAACACAAACAATTTCAGATAAGAAATTATCTGATTTTCTACCCCAATCTTTTCGATTATATTTTCTAACCATTCATGAACAGTCGAGATAAAATCTTTTTCTTTTACACTTGTTATCATCCTTAAATACTTTTTCTGACATGTTAAGCCGGTAATTTAATGATTTAGGATTAGAATACTTTAAAAACAGATAAGGTTTTTAAATAAAAGAGCCCATAGTTATTAAACTACAGGCTCTTTCATTTATTTTTTAATGTCTATTTCTTAGAAAACAAAACCGATACGAATTGCACCAATTACTCTAGGGTTAAGTTCGAATGAGCTTCCTGCAGATTTAATATCTGTTGAAACTCCATTATTATTAACTTTTTCTTTTCCTTCTTTAGTCCAAGTAAAACCAAGACCTGCTTCAGCACCTAAGAAAAGACGCTTTGCTATGTAATAGTCTGCACCGATAACACCACGTAAACCTAGATCAATAAAACCCGGACCTTTTCTCTCAAATTTTTCATTAGCTTGGTAAGCTCCACCTAATGTTACATCTTTTGTTTTAATTACTTCTTTACCTGTACCAAATAAAATATCAGCACCTACGTATGGAGATAAACGCTCTGTTCCTGCAAAATGTTTTTCAACTCCTAAGTTAATATTCAAAGAATTGTTTGAACGTTTAAATGTACCTTTTTCGTCGTTAGGTCCATAAACATTATTAGTTTCTTGGTCAATTTCGGCACCAAAACCTACTCTGTAAGCTAAATTTTCTTTAGCGAAGTAACGAAAACGTAATAAAGCTCCGTCTTTAAAATTGAAATTTGTGTTGTTAATACCTCCATTTAAACCAAACTCAGTTGTTACATCACCTGCTTTAGGTTTAAAATCTTGCGCTTGTACTGTTGCAATCGAAGCACAAAGTGCTAATGCTAAAAACATTTTTTTCATAGTTCTCTATTTTAAAAATATAATAATTGATTCGGGCGCAAAAGTATTTTTTAAAACGACCAAATATGTCACAAAAATGTCATTACACTTAAAATAGAATAATTTTAAATAAGAAGTAAAAACAAAAAAGCCAGCAGTAAATTATACTGCTGGCCCTCAAAGCATTGCAAATAAATAAAATCTTAGAAGTGGAACTGTACACCTAATTTAGGAGCAAAAGCATCAGCATTTAAGCCAAAACTGTTAGTTTTAAGTTTTGCACCTGTTGCCTCGTCTTTAAGCTGTTTGTTATCGTAACTTAATCCTGCTACAGAAAACTCAATTCCTATTCTTTTTGTTGGAAAGAAAGCAAAACCCGGAGCTACATTAACACCTATATTAGTGGCAGTACCTAGTTTAGCACCAGTATCTCCATTAGCATCTACAAATTTGGCAGTACCAAATTCCATTGGAACTGATAATTGTCCGTAAAATTTAAATTGGTCTGAAAGGTTAACATAATAACGACCAAATGGTGCTACCACAAATGCTTCGCCTTGTTCTTTCAATGTTACCGATTTAGCATATTTGTAACCAACTCCGGTACCAATTGCGATGTTATCATTTAAAAAATAACCAATATTAGGAACTACGTTAAAATCAACATCTGATTTTGATGCTCCATCCACTTTACTGGTGTTAAAGCCTACACTACCACCTAAAATAAAGTTTCCTTTTTCTGTTTGAGCCTGAGTTGTAAAAGCCAAGCCACTTAATACTGCGATTGATAATAATAACTTTTTCATATCTAATTATATTTTAATTTTTAAATCGGGTCTATTTGACCTTCTGACTATTCGACAAATATAGTCAGAAATTCCACAATGCAAAAGTTTTAAAATCACAAAAAAAGAGTTGATTTTGTAACACACTGATCTACAATCCATATGACTGATGATTGACTTTCATTTTACGAAATAATGACAGGCTGAGAGTCTGTGGGGCTAAAAAAATTCATCATTATTTAATAAACATTCGTTATATTTAGATTTAAATCACCAAAAAGTCGAGTAAAATGGCAGGATTAGACATCAAGGATGATAGTTTAAACTGCGAGATTCTTCATGCTGCTAAAAATCTATTTTCCAGATTCGGTCTAAAAAAGACCACAATGGACGACGTAGCCAAGGCTGTAGGTAAAGGAAAAAGCACTTTATACTATTATTATCCTGGCAAAACAGAGCTATTTGAAGCCGTTATCCGCGAAGAAATGGAAAATGCAGTAAAGCAGGTAAGACTCGCTGTTAATCATGAGACAGAAGCTAAAAAAAAATTCGAGGCTTATCTGGTTTCCAGACTAAAGTTAAGAGAAAGATATAACAACCTAAGCTGTGTTGTTTTTGACGAGGTTTTTGACAATCTGAGAGAAATACTCAGACTGAAGAAAGAGTTTGAATCCACTCATATCGAATTTATCAAAGAAATTATCAAAAGTGGTATGCAAGCCGGTGATTTCAAGAAAATGACAGAAGAGGAGGTTGATTTTTTCGCCAACTGGACAAACGCTGCTTTTAACGGATTAGAAACTCCCAGTCAGAATTCTTTATATCTTATAGAATCTGAAGAATCATGCAAGCGATTGGCACATGTGATACTTTCGGGCATCAACAAATAAGTGTCTAAAATTTTCTTTCCTGCTAACGTTTAATTTCTGCAATTTTGCTTTTATCGTATGATAAAGAAAGAATCTGTTGAACGCATTTTAGAGACAGCCAGAATAGAGGAAGTGGTTGGGGACTTTGTACACCTTAGAAAAAGAGGTACAAGTATGATAGGCTTGTGTCCTTTCCACGGAGAAAAAACACCTTCTTTTCACGTTTCACCTGCAAAGGGGATTTATAAGTGCTTTGGTTGCGGTGAGGGTGGCGATTCGCTTCAATTTATCATGAGCCACGAAAAATATTCGTACCCGGAAGCACTCCGGTATCTGGCTCAGAAATATAATATTGAAGTAGAAGAAACCGAAGTTTCTGACGAGTACAAAGCAGAAGCAGATAAACGCGAGAGTTTATATATCACTTCTACTTTTGCCGCAAAGTTTTTCGAAAACAATTTGTGGAATACTGACGAAGGCCGCTCCATTGGTTTAAGTTATTTCAAAGAAAGAGGCTTTAGAGAAGATACACTCAAAAAGTTCGAGATAGGCTATTCGCCCGAAGAATGGACAGCTTTACATGACGCCGCAATTGCCGAAGGCCATAAACCGGAATTTTTGGAAGAAACCGGATTGGTTATCAAAAACGATAAAGGCAGTGTTTACGATCGCTTCCGTACACGAGTAATTTTCCCTATCCACAATTTCACAGGGCGTATTATTGGTTTTGGAGGACGTACCTTAAAAAGCGATAAAAAAATACCGAAATATGTAAACTCGCCTGAAAGTGAAATATACCATAAATCAAAAGTCCTTTATGGTCTTTACCATGCAAAAAAAGCCATAAGAGACCGCGATAATTGTTTTTTGGTAGAAGGATATGCCGATGTAATGGCTGTTCACCAGGCTGGAGTTGAGAATGTTGTAGCCTCTTCCGGAACTTCGCTAACAACAGAACAGATAAAACTGATTGGTCGGTTTACCAAAAACGTAACTATTTTATACGATGGTGATGCCGCTGGTATTAAAGCATCGTTAAGAGGTTTGGATATGATTCTGGAAGAAGGCATGAACGTAAAAGTTGTGCTTTTCCCCGATGGTCACGATCCAGATTCTTATATACAGCAACACGGTGCTTCAGAGTTCAAAACTCACATTGAGCTAAAAACCAAAGACTTTATATTCTATAAAACCGAGATTTTACTGCAAGATGCGGGGAATGATCCTATTAAAAAAGCGGGAATAATCAGGGATATCATAGAAAGTATTGCAAAAATACCCGATGCAATAAAAGCTTCGGTATATTTAAGAGAATGTAGCGGACTGCTGCAAATGGAAGAGCAGATTTTAATAGCCGAGCTGAATAAAATCCGCCTGTCCAAATCCAAAAAAGAAAACAATGCTCCCGGTAATAATTTTCAACCCGGTGGCGGTAACTTCCCTCCTCCCGATTTTTATCAGGATGGCCCTCCCCCCGATCTTTTCGATGACGACCGCAAACCGGTACAGGAAGATCTGAGCCAGGAGAAAGAAATAATAAGGGTTTTATTAAATTACGGTCACCTGTTAGTTACCTGGGACGAGATTACAGACACCTACATTGGCCCTTATATTGTCTCAAACCTAAGCGATGTCAGCTTTAACGAGCCTTCGCTAAAAAAGATATTTGAATACTATAAATCTCAGGTAGAATCTGGAAATCTTCCTTTAGAAAAAGATTTTCTGAAACATAGTGACCGGGATATTTCGGCTATGGCCATATCTCTTTTAACCAGTCCTTACAGCTTAAGTGAAAACTGGTATAATATGCATAATATCACCGTTAAGGAAGAATCAGACCACATGCGGTCAACAGTCATGAGTTCTATTTTCCACCTAAAAAAGAAGAAAGTAGTAGCTTTAATGGCCGATAAACAGCGTCAAATGCAGGTAGAAAAAAATGAAGACAACCTGATGATATTAATGAAAGAATATCTTGATTTAAAAGGTATCGAAAAGTACATTTCTAATTTTCTGGGTACTGTAATCTCTAAATAACATGGCAACATCTTCCAATCTTTTCGGAAAAACGGGCGAACAAATAGCCAAAAATCACCTCGAAAAGAACGGTTACGAAATACTTGAAGAAAACTGGAGAACAGGCAGAGCAGAAATTGACCTGATAGCATATAAAAACAAAACTATTATATTTATAGAAGTTAAAACCAGATCGGGCACTTTCTTTGGTCATCCTGAAGATTTTGTTAACAACAAAAAACAAAAGCTTTTTACAGATGCCGCAGAAGAATACCTTTACCAAACACAACATAAAGGCGAAATCAGGTTTGATATTATATCCATTATTTTGGATAAAGATGCTACAACCCCTAATTTAAAACATATTGAAGATGCATTCTGGAATTACTAAAACATTCAAAAAATTGAATTACATTATACTTATTGCATTGGCTACTATAGGCTCCGTTTCTTGTAAAGACAAGAAAAAGAACAAACAATACGACGAGTTATACCCACAAAACGGAAGCTCTTTTAAATTGGGCGAAAACATTCCCATGCGTTTCGTAACAGAAGAAACTCCTGACTCTGTACAGTTTTATATGGACGATACGTTTTTGCTAAGCCAGAAAGATACCTCCACACTGTCTATAGCTACTGATAAATGGTCTGTGGGTAACCGAACAATAACAGCAAAAATATTCCGTAAAGGAGCTTCTACAGAAATCAGCTCTAACATTTTACTTTTATCTACAAAAATTCCGGTACAATACGGCTATCAGATAGTCAAAACCTATCAGCATGATGTAAGTTCATATACACAGGGACTCGAGTTTCACGATGGAATCTTTTACGAAAGTGACGGGGAATACGGCGGTTCAAGCATCAGAAGAGTTGCCCAGGATGGAAAAGTATTGAAACAGGTAAACCTTGACAAAAAGTATTTTGCAGAGGGAATGACTGTGGTGGGTAACAAAATCCTTATGCTTACCTATCGTGAAAAGGTGATGTTCGAATACGACAAAAACACACTGGAACTATTAAAAACTTATCCTTACAACCATGCCGACGAAGGCTGGGGCTTAGCTTTTGATGGTAAACAAACCATTTACAATTCTGATGGTACTAACCGCTTATTTAAATTAAACAAAAACACCTACCAACCAGAAGGTTTTGTTGAAGTTTACGACGATAAAGGTCCGGTTAACGAATTAAATGAACTGGAATGGATAGACGGAAAAATATATGCCAATATTTATACTTCTGACCTGATTGCTATTATTAATCCCGAAAGTGGAGAAGTTGAAGCCTACATTAATTTAATGGGACTCAGGAAAGATGATGTTGAAGATGAATCTCAAGATGTACTCAATGGCATTGCCTGGGATGCTAAAGGAAAAAGGCTATTTGTTACAGGTAAAAAATGGCCCAGGCTTTACGAGATTACTTTAAAAGAGCACTAACCTTTCTCTGCTACAGCATTTTTACAAACTGCAATTAAATCTCTTTCTTTTTATAGATATGTTTGCGGTTAAAACCAAAGCTGAGCATGATTAGAAAACATTTTGTTCCAGGACTTCTACTTTTCTGCAGTATGTCAATGTTAAATAATAATTCTGCCGTTGCGCAGGAAAATCCGTTTTTTTCGGAATATAAGACTCCCTTTCAGGTGCCTCCGTTTGAGCGCATAAAACCAGAACATTTTATGCCTGCTTTTGAAGCAGGTATGCAACAACAAAAAGAAAAAGTTGCCGCAATTTATACCGTCCGTTCAACGCCAACTTTTCAAAACACTATCATTCCTTTAGAAAGCAGTGACCTGCTCTTGAAAAAAGTAGTTACCGTATTTTTTAATTTAACAAGTGCGCACACTAATCCGCAATTAGAAAAAATATCCAGTGAAATTGCCCCTAAACTAGCTCAGCATCATGATGATATTTTGTTAAATCCAGAGTTATTCAGCAGAGTTAAGCAAGTTCACGAAAATATTGCTAAAGAGAAACTAACCCCGGAAGAAGCCAGACTTTTAGACAAAACCTATAAAGCTTTTATAAGAAGCGGAGCCAATTTAGATGAAAAATCTAAAGAGAGGTTAAGAAACATTAACAAAGAGCTGTCTTCTTTAACGGTTAAGTTTGGTCAAAATGTATTGAAGGAAGTTAACGCTTACGAACTGGTTATTGATCAAAAAGAAGACCTGTCCGGGCTTCCAGAAGGGCTGGTTAACAATGCTGCAAAAGTAGCTAAAGAGTCTGGTCTAAACGGAAAATGGAAGTTTACCTTACACAACCCCAGTGTAATGCCTTTTCTTGAATATGCTGATAACAGAAAACTACGGGAACAAATATATAAAGCTTATACCCATAAAGGAGATAATAGCAACGAGTGGGATAACAATATAAATGTTGCGCAAATGGTATCGCTTAGAGCAGAACGATCCAACTTATTAGGCTATAGCAGTTATGCCGATTTCTCGTTAAGTGAAACCATGGCTAAAACCCCACTAGCTGTTTTAAATCTTTTAAATAATCTTTGGTCAGCAGCATTACCTGTTGCAAAATCAGAAGCTGCAGAAATGCAGAAACTGATGGATAAGAAAGAAAATGGAGAAACACTGGAAGCGTGGGACTGGTTTTATTATGCCAATAAAGTAAAGCAGGGAAAATATAATTTTGATGCCGAAGAGTTAAAACCATACTTTCCTTTAGAACAAGTTAAACAAGGAATTTTTTATGTAGTCCAACGCCTTTACGGATTAAGTTTTACAGAAATTAAAGATATCCCAAGATACCATCCTGATATTGTTGCTTATGAAGTTAAAGGAGCAAATAATAATCACGTAGGTGTATTTTATATGGATTTTTTTCCACGGGAATCTAAAAGAGGTGGCGCATGGATGACTTCCTACAGAAAACAATCTGCAAATGGTTCAAAAGTATCGCCTATAGTTTCTATCGTCTGTAATTTTACACCGCCAAATGGAAACGACCCGGCATTATTAACCCCTGATGAAGTAGAAACATTTTTCCATGAATTTGGGCATGCATTGCATGGCTTACTGTCAAATGTAAAATTTGAGTCCTTGGCAGGAACTTCTGTTTCAAGAGATTTTGTAGAACTGCCTTCTCAGTTTATGGAACATTATGCTTTTGAAAAGGAAGTTTTAAACCAATATGCCAGACATTATAAAACAGGCGAGGTTATTCCTCAGGCATTAATTGAAAAAATGAATACCGCCTCTAAATTCAATCAGGGATTTGCTACAGTAGAATATCTGGCCGCTTCGCTACTGGACATGGCTTACCACTCTCTTCCTGCGGGCAAACAGATTAAACCTGACCTGTTTGAACAAACTGAAATGGCAAAAATAGGTTTGATTTCTCAAATAGCCCCACGATATAGAAGCACTTATTTTCAACATATTTTTGCTGGTGGATATTCAGCAGGTTATTATAGCTATATCTGGTCGGAAGTACTGGATAGCGACGCCTTTGCAGCATTTAAAGAAACAGGTAATATTTTTGATCCAAAAACGGCTGAATCTTTCAGAAAAAATATTTTGGAGAAAGGCGGCACAGTAGAACCTATGGTTCTTTACAAAAACTTCAGAGGTAAAGAACCCGATATTAAATATTTATTGCAGAACAGAGGTTTAGAAAAACCATTATAAAAAGAGGGGCTATATCAAAAGGACTTTGTCTCAAGAGCACTTAGGAAGAAGATTTCTCTTCGCTATACTCATCGAAATAACAACGTTTTTATTTTTGATACTGCCCCTTTTATATAATTATGAAGTGATTTGAATTTTAAAAAGCAAATCTTACTGTAGCCCCATAAGTTCTCGGATCGCCTAATACACCAGCATATAATCCTGCATTTCCTGCCGCAGCCTGCAATTGTTCAAAATAGTTGGTATCCGTTATGTTTCTGCCCCATACAAACAGAGAAAATTTTTCGGATCTAAAACCTAGTCTTAAATTCAGAAGAGAGTACCCGTCTATTAGCAAAACTTTAGATGGCGTTGGATTAGAAGAATATTCCGATCTGTAGCTCACATCGCCACCAAAGAAAAACCTTCCGTCTTTCTCTATCAAACGTCCCAATGTACTTAACTCAAAACCTCCTGCAACATTCCACTTCGATATTCCTGGCAATCTACCTCCCGATGCATCCTTAAAAGCTACTTGAGTAGACACTCCGTTAATAAGCTCTGTATACCCGGTTTCCTCTAATGGCAGCGGTGCATTAGTAAACTTAACATACTTCCCATCCAGATAAGATACTGCAGCATTTAAAGTCAGGTATTTTTCTAACTGATAACTACCATCAACCTCAATTCCCTGTACCCTAACTTTTTCAGCATTTGCAAGATACCCCCTATTTACACCTAACTGCGGAGATTGTACATTCGTTTGATAATCCTTAATATCTGATCTGAATGCAGCAATATTCAATAAAGCTCCTTTAAAAGGTTTAGATTTAACCCCCAATTCGTAATGCTGTACATATTCAGGCTTAACAACCGCTACAGACAAATCCGCTTCACCTGTAGAAGTAGTTGGCAATCCACCAACGTTAACACCAACAGGTTTATATGCCGTGGAGAATGTTCCAAAAACATTTAATTTATCAGTAGGTCTGTACGATAGCGTAATATTACCCGATAAATTATTATTATCTGTTTTTGTATTAAATGCCTGATTTTTATAAACATCAGCCTTCAATTTCAATAAAGTAGGATCTGTTGTTTGCAAACCACCATACGTTTTTCTATCGTAATCCACATCTTTCTGATCGTAAGTAAAACGAATACCCGGTAAAACATGTAAATGATCTATAAATTCCCAATCGGCCTGAGCAAAAGCAGCTGCACTTAAAGATTTTATAGTAGAATTTGTTTTGATTCCATAACCATCCAGCAAACCCGGAGTGGAATATAAAGCCTGATCTCCCGAATTACTGGTTTGCACAAATCTCCATTGATCTTTACCAACCTCTTCTGTCTGGTCTAACCCTTTTAAATTTTGACCCAGTAAAAAAACACCTACTACACCACTTACCTTTTCAGCAATATTTCCGGCATATCTTATTTCTTGCGAATATTGATCGTGGCGGGTATTCCCTTGCGATTTTGTAAGTGCAGATACTTCTGTAAAGTCCCTATCATTTGTTGGGTCCCAGTTCCAAAATCTCCATGCAGTTGTTGATGTTAGGGTTCCATTTCCTATCTTTCTGTCTATATTTAATGAAATCCCTCCTATTGATTGATTATGTCTCCACGGAGTATTTGTGTAAATCTCTCTGGAAAAAGGGTTTATTGGACGTGATTCATATCCCAAATCCGAAATAATTTTATCATATTGACGATAAGCACTTCTTTCCGTCGGAGTAACTCCTGCCACCACCAAAGGATAACCTGCAGGGTGCTGAATACTAACATCACCGCTTAACAATACCTCCAATTTATCTGAAGGCACATAATACAACTGTCCTTTTAAACCCACATTATTCAAACCGTTGTATTTTCGCTCTTCCAACGGATTCCAGATAGTTCCATCACGTTGTGTTCCTGAAAGAGAAATTTTTGCAGCAACATCTTTTGCAATCGTACCCGTAACCATTGCTTTAGCCTGTATATAATTGTAGTTTCCGTAACTTAATTCTGCTTTAGCACTGGGTACAAAGCTTGGTTTTCGTGTGGTGATATTAAAGGCTCCTGCTGTGGTATTTTTCCCAAACAAAGTTCCCTGAGGACCTCTTAAAACCTCTATTTGTTCTATATCCAAAAAATCTGTTGATGTTGCCGCAGGCCTGGCGTGGTAAACACCATCAACATAAAAACCTACGCCCGGGTCTATCCCATCATTTGTTAAACCAAATGTAGATCCCAAACCCCGAATATTTAAAGTTGTATTTCTGGCATTTGAAGCATACAACTGTACAGAAGGAACTAATTCTTTTAAACGATTAACATTAAAAGCCCCGGTATTTTCAGCCACTTGTCCACCAATTACAGTAATGGGAATAGGAACTTCCTGAACGGCCTCGTTACGCCTTCTGGCTGTTACCGATACCTCGGAAAGCAACTGATCGTCTGCTTCTAAAACAATCTCGAGGGGTTTGGATAATATTTGACTCACCGTTTTCTCCTGAGACCTGAAACCAACCAGACTAACTCGTAATACTATCGGAAACTCCTTTTTTGTTACAATACTAAACTCTCCGTTTGCATCAGTTATAGCATGTGTTGTAGTTCCTTTCACTACTATGGTTACTGCTGGAACAGGGACTCCATTAATATCTTTTATAATTCCTTTAGCCGTTTTTTGGGCATAAACTGTATTTCCTAACTGAAGAAAAGGCAGTGTAAACAGAAGCACTTTATATATAACTCTCCAGTGCTGTTGTGGTATTTGTTTTGTCATGTACATTTGAATAAATATTTTAAACTATAAAATCTATAGAATTTATAGACAAATGTATTTTAAAAACAGATATCTTGTATTCAAGATGTTATAAAAAAATCATAACGCATTGAATATCAGTTTAATTATTTTTTATAAAATCTATTGATTTAGTGTATTATTATTATAATTGACCTAAATAGTTCAGGTCAATTATGATATTTCTATGGTGAAATTAGGTTACTTTACTTTAAATCCTACTGCTACATCTCCCCACAACAAATCTACTTGTCCTGCTTTATCAATTTCAAAAGTCATTTGCTCTGTAAACTGTTTGGTTTTACCTGACTTTACATTTACTCTAAGCGCATCTTCTTTTTCCTGATATTTATAAGCGCCCCACTGATCCCATGTTTTATTAAAAATAACCACCCATTCTTTTACTCCGGGAATGGTAAACAAGGAATATTTTCCGGCTTTCAGCGCATGACCATTAACGGTTACATCTTTATTCACTTCAAATTGTGTAGCAGCATTAGCTCCGGTACGCCAAACTTTTCCGTATGGTGCTATATCGTTACCAATGGTTCTCCCCTTTACTGAAGGTTGTGCATAATTAATAGTCACTTCTACCCCATTTGCTAAAGTTTGCTTTGCAGTAGCGGGTGGACTTAAAACTGGTTTGTTTTGGGCATAAGATAACACTACTGATGTTATCAAAGCAAAAACTAAAAAGGTTCTTTTCATACCTGATTTTGTTAAAAAATTAAAGAATCATAAATATCTTAAAAATGTATATAACAAATGAATAGCTAGAAATTGTAAATTTCATATCAACTCTGTTTCTTATACTTTGTTGAATATACAATTTTTCGTAACTTATAACTTTATTCATTCACTTATGAGCAAAAAGATTTTAATGTTAGCTGGTGATTTCGTAGAAGATTACGAAATTATGGTGCCTTTTCAGGCGCTCTTGTCCGTTGGTTTAGAAGTAGATGTTGTTTGTCCCGGTAAAAAGAAGGGAGAATCTATTGCTACTGCCATTCATGATTTTATTGGCTTTCAAACATACGCTGAGTTAAGAGGGCATAACTTCATTATCAACAAAAATTTTGATGATGTAAATCTCTCTGAATATGGCGGTTTATATGTTTGTGGCGGTCGAGCTCCTGAATATATCAGGTTAAACCAGAAAGTTTTGGATTATACTAAACACTTTTTTGACGCCAACAAACCTGTGGCTGCTATATGCCACGGTATACAAATATTAACTGCAGCCAATGTAGTTGAAGGAAGAACATTAACGGCTTATCCGGCCGTAGGACCAGAAATCACCCTTGCAGGTGGCACATATAAAGAAATACCAGTGGATCAGGCAATCACAGAACGTAATTTAACAACATCTCCTGCCTGGCCAGGGCATCCCGCCATTTTAAAAGAATTCTATAAATTATTAGGTATTTCTATACATGGCTAAAAAATAAGGTCACTTGCTAGCAAGTGACCTTATTTTTTTATATATGCTCTTTACAGAACTATCTCCAATTTTTAAATTTGTTAATCAAACCATTGGTAGAAGCGTCATGCGAAGTGATTTCATCTTCGTTTCTCAATTCAGGAAGAATTTTCCCTGCCAATTGTTTTCCTAATTCAACACCCCATTGGTCAAAACTGAAAATGTTCCAGATAACACCCTGAGCGAATATCTTATGTTCGTACATTGCTATCAGGCTTCCTAATACTTTAGGTGTAATTTCTTTTACCAGAATAGAGTTTGTAGGTCTGTTTCCTTCAAAAACTTTAAATGGTGTAATCTTGGCAATTTCTTCGACAGATTTCCCTACCAATTCTGCTTTTACCTCTGCCTCTGTTTTACCATTCATTAATGCCTCTGTTTGGGCAAAAAAGTTGGATAACAATAAAGTATGGTGCTCTCCTATTGGATTATGAGATTTTGCCGGAGCAATAAAATCACAAGGAATTAATTTTGTTCCCTGATGGATCAATTGATAAAAAGCGTGTTGTCCGTTAGTTCCAGGTTCTCCCCAAATCACAGGTCCTGTTTGGTAACTTACAGCATTGCCAGCTCTGTCTACATATTTACCGTTACTTTCCATATCTCCCTGTTGGAAATAAGCCGCAAAACGGTGCATATATTGGTCGTAAGGTAAAATTGCCTGAGTTTCGGCCTCAAAGAAGTTATTGTACCAAATACCTAACAAAGCCAATACTACCGGAATATTCTCTTCGAAAGGAGTCGCTTTGAAATGGTTATCCATTTCATGTGCTCCCTGCAATAATTCTTCAAATTTTTCGAAACCTACACTTAATGCAATAGGCAATCCAATGGCACTCCACAAAGAGTAACGTCCACCTACCCAGTCCCAAAATTCGAACATATTTGCAGTATCGATACCAAATTTGCTCACACCATCTGCATTTGTAGAAAGCGCAGCAAAGTGCTTAGCCACATCTGCTTCCTTTGCGCCTGATTTCAGGAACCATTCTCTTGCAGTGTGTGCATTGGCCATTGTTTCTTGCGTAGTAAATGTTTTAGAAGCAATTAAGAACAATGTCGTTTCAGGATTCAGGTTTTTAACCGTTTCTACAATATGGGTTCCATCAACATTAGAAACGAAATGTAAATTTAAATGGTTTTTGTAAGCTTTAAGTGATTCAGTAACCATTACCGGCCCCAAATCAGAACCTCCAATCCCTATATTTACAACATCTGTAATGCTTTTTCCTGTAAAACCTTTCCAGCTACCGCCTATAATTGCTTCGCTGAATTTTTTCATTTTAGCCAATACCTCATTCACCAAAGGCATTACATCTTCTCCGTCTACCAATACGGGCGTATTGCTTCTGTTTCTTAGTGCGGTATGCAAAACAGCTCTGTCCTCTGTTTCGTTGATTTTTTCGCCATTAAACATCGACTTTATCGCCTTGTCTAATTCGCACTCTTTGGCAAGTTGAATCAATAAAGCAAGAGTCGTTTCATTTATTCTATTCTTAGAATAGTCAACCAATATATCGTTAAATTGAATTGAAAACTTCTCAAACCTCTTAGGATCTTCTTTAAACAGGTCTCTCAAATGCTTATCGGCAATATCAACCAAATGGTTAGAAAGATACTCATAAGCAGGAGTTTCTGTAAAATTGACTTTAGATAACATAGTGATTTTTGAGTTATAAATGTGTTATAGTTTTAATGGCGCAATATAAGAATTGTTATACTGTGTTTATTGAAATTTTGTCCAAAATACTTTAGAACTTGTTTAAAATTTTTCGGATAATTTGTCTAAGCTTTCTTTTTCTCTTAATACTCCTGCTTTTTTGCAAGAAAAACCGTATTAATTGGCTATAAGCAATAGGGTCGTCCAAAAAAATCATACAGGTTACTATACAACCAAAACTTTAAGCTAGATGCTGCAATAGTTCTGTCAGTTCTTTTTGAATAGCCTGAGTTTTGTCCTTAGCGTACCAATAATGTAGTTTTTCAGAAACCTCTGCCAAACCTAAGGATGTATCTTTTTTCAGTTCGGTAACTAGCTCCTGCGCTAAAGCTGGTCTTGGTCCCCAATGAGCCAATTCTGTTCCGCTGGCCTCATCAATAACTACCAGTTTGGGAATGGCCCTTCCTCCGTTGGTCTGATACCTATCCATCATCTCCACATTTTCATCTCGCCATATTAAATCCAGCGTAATCTTACCCCCTGACGCATTAGCCAATTGGTTAATAACAGGTACAATTTGCGAAGCATCTCCGCACCATGCCTCAGTCAGCACAACAAAACGATATTTCTTTTCTATCCTGTTCAGCTCTTTCAATAGATCTTCATTTAATGATACCGTCTTATCCAATCTGTTCATACGGTGAACATTCATTTTGGTATAATCAATCATAAACTCAGAATGGTCGTTACCCGTTGTCTTACCTTCTGCCAGTAATTTATCTATGATACTTCTATAAGCTTCGTAATTCATATTCAATCTATTTTAGTTATATCCGTATTTCGTTTTATAAAAAATAGCTATTTTTAAAACCGTATCAAAATTTACAACCTATATAAGGCGATTAAAAAATTACTATTTTCATGAATCCTACTCCTAGCAAATTTATCATCTTTGTTCTCTTATTTCTATTACAATCGGTATCATTTGCGCAAAATAACAAAGCAGTGACAAGTGGAAAAGCTTCCAGCGGAAACTTCTCATTAAAAGGTAAAGTTATAGATGCCAGCACAAACGAAATTATAGACTTTGCAACGGTTGCTCTTTATAAATCTAACAATGACAAGCCTTTGGCAAACACCCAAACAGATTTAGAAGGCCAATTCTCTTTTCAGAATCTGACAAAAGGTGAATACAAAATAACTGTTAATTTCATTGGTTACACCCCTTTCCAAAAAGTGGTACAGTTAAACGGCAATCTTCAATTAGGGAATCTTACGCTAAAACAAAGTGCAAATTCTGTACTTAAAGAAGTTCTGGTTACCGGCACCAAAGACGTTATCCAGTTAGGTATTGACAGGAAAGTATTCAATGCAGACCAAAGCTTAGCTACACAAGGTGGTTCTGCCAGTGATTTACTAGCCACTATTCCTTCGGTACAGGTAGACCTGGACGGAAACGTAAGTTTAAGAGGGACTAATAATGTAAAAGTATTGATTGATGGAAAACCTTCCACTTTCTCGGGCAGTGACATCAGCTCTGTACTACAAGCATTACCTGCCAACGCTATCGAAAAGGTAGAACTTATTACCAATCCTTCTTCAAAATATGAAGCAGAGGGGCAATCGGGAATTATCAACATCGTATTAAAGAGAAGTAAAAATGCAGGATTTAACGGCAACGCCAGTTTGGCTTCTGGGCGTTTAGAAAACCACAATGCCGGCCTAGCCCTTAATTACCGAAACTTAAAATGGAATTTCTCCGGTAATTATAATTATAAGGAAGGTAACAGAGATGGTTCCGGCTATAACAGCACCTCTTTTTTAAAACCTACCACTACGCCCTTTACCTCATCAAATTTAATTTCCAAGAGATTTAACAGAAACCATGTTTTAAAACTGGGAACCGATTATTTCTTTACCCCAAACACCAGTATAGGATTGTCAACCAATCTGAACATTAGAGATCAAAAGAAATCCGAAAACAGCGATCAATTATTTTATGATATAAATAATGAACTTACAGACCGGGGTCCCGGCTTTAATGGTGGAAATGAAAACACCAACGGTTACGACCTAAACATGGACTTCTCGCACAAATTCAAGAAAAAAGGTGAAGAGTTAAGCGCCAATTTCTCTTATGGCAATCGTAAAGAAGGTGAATACCAAAGTATTGTTCAACAATTTTTTGATTTAAACGACCAACCATCTTCCTCTAAAACAGGGATGGACAGAGTTAATGATATTACCCGAAAAGACCACAACTACAACATACAGATTGATTATACATACCCGCTTTCTAAAAACAGTAAACTGGAAGCAGGCTATAGAAGTATTTTACGTTATAATCAGGAAAATCAGGTTTCTGATACTTTATTGTTGGGAAGCAATCTATACGACAGAGATTATAATTTAAGCAATCTGTTTGAGCTTCAGGATATGGTACATGCGGTATACTCCAGCTACCAAAATCAACTTACAGAAAGCTTCGGTATACAAGCCGGTTTAAGAGCCGAACAAGCTTACCTGAATACAGACATATCCGGATTAGACAAGAATCAGGTTTTTCAAACAAGCAAAGGAAAATTAGACTACCTGAGAGTTTATCCCAGTATTTTTCTTACTCAGAAATTAAAAGGAGACCACCAGTTACAACTTAGTTATTCCCGCCGGGTTAACCGACCTCGTGGGTGGCAGGTTAATCCTTTTCCTAATGTTGCAGACAGATATAATATCCGTATCGGAAACCCAAATCTAAAACCAGAAGACATACATTCGTATGAATTTAGCTACGCCAAATTCTGGAGACTGGTAACCTTTACCTCCTCTGTTTATTTTAGACAGGTTAATGATGTTATTCAATCTATCAGAGCAGAAAACCCGGATGAAAACGGCGGAACCATATCCAAGTTCTATAATATTGCCAGAAGCCGCTCTGCCGGATTAGAACTCATCAGTAGGGCAAGCATCAGCAAAACATGGAATATTACAGGAAACCTTAACTTTTTTAAGACAGCCTTTAAAGGCGATGAAAGCTTAGGCATCAATGACAATGATGGTTTCAACTGGAACGGAAATGTAAACTCAACCCTAAACATCACCAAACAGCTTGCTGCACAGGCTAACTTTTTTTATATGGCTCCCAGAACGCTTTCTCAGGGAAAAACCCAATCTATGCAAAGTCTGGACGCCGGATTAAAATATGACCTATTGGCAAAAAAAGTTAGCTTAGGGTTCAATGTACAGGATATTTTAGACAGCAGAAAGTTTGGTATGCACACAAACAATCTTAATTTTATCCAGGATTTTGAACGCAGACGCATGGGCAGAATGTACAACTTCAGCATCAACTATAGATTTGGAAAAACAGATATGACCAACTCTAACCGTAAAGGTAAAAAAAGTGACGAACGCGAGCGTCCTGCGGGTAATGATGAAGACATGGGTGGTTTTTAAAGGTTAACAACTAATGAGAAGTCATTTTACATCTATTTTATTTATACTATTTGCGATTGTAGCTAACGCTGCCGAAAACAGAGACAATAATATCAGCATAAAAAGTATTGTTCCTGGCAACGGTGCAGAGAAAATACAGATTGTAGAACAGAGAATTAGTGCCAATATAGGCATGGATGGCAGTTATGTAGAATGCTACTATCATTTGCGCAATACAGGTAAACAAACCGAGGCCGAGATGGGCGTACCTATCATGTTTTTTTCTCCGTCTACACGCAATCTCAAACTTTATCAGGCACAAGACTACGATGTTCTGTTAAATAACAGGACTGTAAACCGCAGATTGATATATCTTAACCCTGTCCTTAAAAAAGCCACACAAGGAGCTGGTGATCTAAAAAGTATTCAGAGATTCTATAAACAACAGCTTCCCGCACATATCTGGAGAATATTATTTGCAGAGGGCGAAGAAATTCAACTGATAGTAAGGTTTAGGATACAGGCAGGTAAAACGCCATCTTACCGTTATTTCGACTATCAACTTCAAGGATCTTCTTTATGGAAAGGTACTATCCAGCATACCTCGCTATCATTAAACCTGAGCAATATCAGCCCGGATCTTATCCTTTCCCTTTCTCCAAAAAGATACGAGCAAACGCAAAATCAATGGAAATGGGAATACCTAAACAAAAGTCCCAAAGACAGGATTCTTCTAAAATACGAAACTGCTTACGGGAAACATAACCGTTTAGAACAACGGGAAGAAGCCAAAGAAACCTCAAGTTTATACTATCTGAACGATAAAAAAATAAGTCTGAAAAAAGCAGAAAAGATAAAAAAATCCGATCTCGCATTTGTTAAAAGACCTAACGATGTGGTTATAAACATCTATACCAGAGATTTTGTATTAAAAGATTTCTATAATAAAATAGAACAAAGATTTCCAGATGCTAAACGCACTCTGGAAAAATCAAAACCACAATTATTTGATAAAGAATACCTATTAATACTTGAGGGCAAAAGAATTAGCGGTAGTAAAATATTCGAAAAACTATACGAGATGGACGCTTCCAATATTAAATCTTTAAAAATAAATGAGCGGAAAGGATACCGTACCGAGATTATCATCGATATCAAAAAGTTCGAGATTTATAGTGCTTAGCCTTTAAAACTTGTTTAAATTTATAATGTAAGTATTAAAAGTAACAAGCCGTCTGGTCTCTGGTCCGACCAAATATTCTTGCTTTCAGCATAACTTCATGACTCCCCTTTTGGATCTTAGCTAATTCCGTATTGGTAAAATCATAAGAATACCCTAACTGTATACTGGGAGTAATGTAAAAAGAAGCCATCAGATCAAACGAGTCCAGGGTACGGTAAGACGCACCTATCCAAAACGTTTCGGCAATCAAAAGGTTGGCATTAAAATCTAGTTGAATGGGCGAACCACTTACATATTTTGCCAACACATTAGGTTTTAGCTTAAAATCTTCCCCTAAATTAAACAGGTACCCTGCCTGCAACATATAATGTGGTTTATAAGCCGTAGCGGCAGCCTCTTTCCCTAATGAAGCAAAATCACGATAATAAAAATGAGGCGACGAAAAACCAACATAATACTTTTCTGAAAAAAGCATTACCCCAAAACCAAAGTTTGCCCGCATCTCTTTTGAGTTCTGAAAAACCGGATCGTACTGAGAGGCCGGACTATTAGGAAAGTTATCTGAATAAGTTGCTCTAAAACTACTAACACCTCCATTAAATCCAACAGCCAGAAAGGTTTCTTCCATAATCTCCACTTTCTGGGCTATAGTCAGGTACCCTCCCGATTCTTTTACAACCTCCCCTATCTGGTCGTTACTCAACATCACCCCAAAAGAAGTATTAGACTCGTTAATAGGTGTATGCATAGACAAGGTTTGTGTTCTTGGAGCTCCTTTAAACCCAACCCATTGCTGCCTGGAAAGCCCTGTGATAGTCAGTGCATCGTCCATACTGGAGTATGCCGGATTAATAGCCAACGTATTGAACATATATTGCGTATACATAGACTTCTGCTGGGCATAAGCCAGCGAAGACAAGTAATAAAACAATACAATAGACAGGAAAATCTTCCTCATGCTCAGTAACTCCGAATTATAAAAAGTTATCTATTAACAACCTGCTTTGTATACGTACAAATAATAAGGGGGTTACTATAAATATTGATTGTAGCCAATGTTAAGGCCTTTTACCCAAAACAACATATTCATTAAGCAGAAATAGAAAAATCTTTCAATTATTATTTCATGATGTATATCACCATCATAGAGTATCAGCTTTTGAATGTGAATTTTGTAAGGAAGAACACCTTCTCTATGCAGAAACAACTAGTAACTACATCAAATAGAACCTCAAATACCTTGTAGCCACTGTTCCCCATTGTTTAAAAACATTCTCTAAAGTTGTCTGTAAGGTTTTATTATCTATGCTTTTACCCTTTGCAGGCATTTGAAAAGAGGATGAAGCAACAGGCATATCTTTAACAGACGTTGCAAACCAGGTCATATGCTCATGCGGCAAAGCAACCCCTAAAATCATCCCCGGCAAACCTGTAAAAGATTCAGGCCCTCCCGATACAGGAATTTTATCAGTATAGAAAGCAACCACATAAATAGAATCCATTATCACTGCATTGGCTCTGCGACACGGATAACCTGCTATTTCACGCGTTTCACTTGTAATCTTCCAGTTAATCTTACGAAAACTGTCTTTTACCAAATAAACTTCCTCAAAAATTGACTTTTGGATAATGCTGGTCTTATTTTTTAGATCTGTTTGGATAATATTGATCTGTTCTACTCCCGGAGAGTTTCTAACAAAAGCCAGCGAGTTATCTTCGTCTTTAATAGGCTTAAAAAAGGTAGTCTGATTAGAAAACAACAAAGTACTTTTTAGAGTAACAAACTGCGGATGTTTAGATTTATATTCATCAAACATCTTTTGCAAATACACCTCGTTGTTTTTATTCATCGACATACGAAACATGGCATGCATATTGATTTTCTTTTCAAACTGTATTTCTCCCTGAGTAGCAAATCGGCTATGCTGAGCAAAAATATTGCAACACAGCAACATCAATAAGATAAAAATGATATGTGGCTTTTTCATTATTCAGTTTCTTTTGTTGGTGTTTTAATTTTACTACCTATCCCCATTTTATTAAAATCCCATATTAAAGAAAACATAAAATATCTTTTAATGGTATTATAACTGCTTTGAGATATAGAGTTATCATAAGCCGAACGATTGAATCCAACATTCTGATTCAATAAATCCCTAACAGAAACGGACGCTACTAAATTTTTCTCTTTAAAGAATTTTTTACGGATGCTCGAATTGATAATTGTTCGTTGAAATGAACTGTCAAATGACGATGTTTTTTGCTGATATTGGTATTCCCCGTCTGCCCCAAATTCGAAATTTAAAGGCAGATAAACATTGAAAGCTGCCCGGTTAAACAATTCCCATCCATTATTATTAACATTCTTTTGAAGGCTGGAGTATCCCGTTCTGTATCTTGGCCCCAACGTTACGTAAAAATCATATTTAGATTCCCTGTAAGCAGATGCATTCAGAGAGACAAAGTAGCTGTTTGAAACACCTTTATTAAGCTGTCCATTTACATAGTTATAATAGGTATTTCCGCTTAAACCTCCTCCAAATCCTCCATTAATAGCACCAATTTTTTTTAAAAAATTGAAATACATATTGTAATTACTTGGTCGCTTATCATTTAGATTAATAGACTGATAAGTAGTTTTCCCTACCGAGTCCGTAGTCGATCTATTTACAATAGAATTTTCTGTAAGGCTATAAGATCCATTGATGAAGAAATACCTACTGTTTATAACTTTGTATGTATTATACGAAGCATTCCATCTGTGATTAAAAGAAGGCTTTAATGACGGGTTTCCGATGTAAATATTTAAAGGATCCGTATTGTTACGAATAGGTTGTATATCATAAATACCCGGTTGCCTACTCGCTCCATTATAATCAACCCTAAAACTTTTCTGATTACTAAATTTATATTGATAATTGACTTGTGGATTAAGATTGATAAAGTTTCTATCATACCTGGTATTTGTGTAGGTATCGATCTGATTAAAGTCCACATGAGCTACCTTGGTCCCAAAATTCAAGGTAGTTTTATCTTTTTTATAATTGAATATAGCTCCTGCCTGATTAGAATACTCCTGCAACTCGAAATCATTACTATACAAAGAATCTAATTGATCGTACCTTCCCGATGCTGATTGATTGAGAGACTGCTTATTAGATATCCTGTTATTCAGCCCAAACCGATAATTAAACACCAGCGAAAGAGCTTTAGTTATAGGTTCCGTATAAGCTATGTTAGTATTAAAATTAGTTCCCTCAGAATTATTGAGTTTTAATTGATTGATATTTACTGTACTGTCTATAACCAGATTCACATCCGTAGAGCTCGGATTATAGAATATGTTTTCCGAGTTTAAATAACCTTCTGAATTATTCTTATCATAGGCAATAGAAGCGTTGATAGATACAGTACGACGTTGTTTTTTAAGCTTTTTATTCCATAAAACATTAGCCTCTATATTTTGCTGATCCCCACTGTTATCAACCGTTCTTTTATTTCTGTTCTGCAATATCTCACTATTTTTATAGGTTTCAGCATCATAATCATCATTAGATTGTGTATTCTTTGTCCCCGCCGAAACTGCCAGCTTTAACGTCGATGTAGAATCTATTTTATTTGTGAAAGTAGCATTGAGCCTCTGTCTGGACAAATAGTTTCTAAATACATTATGGCTGTTGCTTTGCGTAATACCCGATGGTAGATTTCTTTGATTAAGATTATCCCTATAGCCATTGATATCCATGTCCCCCAACTTATAATTCAGGTTGAAAGTCTTTTTATTATTATCCCATTTATTCTCATAATTAGCCCCTGCAGAGCGTGTTTCGGGAATTCCCTGTCCATTATACGATATATCGTCTCTGTTGCCAGAACTAATCATATAACCATCATCGCTAAATGAAGTATTTGATTCGCCAAAACGTTGATTGTCTTTCCAATTCAAGCCAGTGGTAGAAGTATTACTATTTGTTCCGTAAACAGATAATTTCTGTCGGGCAGTAAAAAGATTTGCCATAGCCTGTTGTTCGTAATAACCTTTAGCAACACCGGCACTCAATTTTCCGAAATAGCCTTTCTTCTTATCTTCTTTTAATTTAATATTTAGAGTTTTGTCCTTTATTCCATCATCTATTCCCGTAAAAGTCGCCTGATCACTTTTTTTGTCATAGAGCTGAACTTTATCTACCATATCCGCCCTTAAATTTTTGGTAACCAAAGTAGGGTCATCACCAAAAAACTCCTCACCGTCCACCAGTACCTTTGTTACAGTTTCGCCATGGGCGGTAATTTTACCATCTTTATCCACCTCTATACCCGGAAACTGTTTAATCAGATCTTCTACTTTAGAGTTGGGCTGTATAGCATAAGCAGCCGCATTAAATTCGGTGGTATCACCTTTTATAGTAATTGCATTTGCAGTTCCCTTCACCAACACTTCGGCCAGTAATCTAGCCTTTAAGATCATATCCACTTTGCCAAAATCTATGCTCTTATTTATCGAATCCAGTTTAAACGGTTCGCTATAATCTGCATACCCCGGATAAGACAGCAAAAGAATAAAATCACCCTGTTTTAAATTATCTACCGTGAAATTACCATTATTGTCTGCCCTCGTAAAATTCAACAATGTAGAATCTTTAGCATTTATAACCAAAATACTCGTATTCTCCAGTCTGATGTTCTCCGCAGGATCTATAACAAATCCCTTTACCAGATAAGGATTTTGCCCAAGTGCATAAAGAGCAAAAATTGAAAAGACAAAAACCAAAATGGTTGTTTTCATACTTAAGAGGGATTTGGTTTATAAATTTAAATAAGCAGG
This sequence comes from Pseudopedobacter beijingensis, assembly GCF_042678145.1. Classification (NCBI taxonomy): domain Bacteria; kingdom Pseudomonadati; phylum Bacteroidota; class Sphingobacteriia; order Sphingobacteriales; family Sphingobacteriaceae; genus Pseudopedobacter; species Pseudopedobacter beijingensis. Next base: position 273,290 of record NZ_JBHUDG010000003.1, read on the forward strand.
TTTCTGAATATGACAATCTATCTCTCTCAAAAATAAAAGATTAAAAGAAAACAAACAGATAAAAATTGTTAAATATTTTTAAACAATTAACAAACATTTATTTTTTATTGCTCAAAAAGAAAACAACACTCATTTCTCTTATTGGCTTACTGTGGTTTTACTTTAGGTTTACTCCCAGCATTTTAGATCTGTATATACCAAAATACAGTAATACCCCCTAAATTTTGATGGTATACATTTTATCAGAAGCCGTTATCCTCCCTAAAGATTGCAATACTACTCAGTCTTCTTTTCTGGCACCAGTTTATAAGTATAAACATTATACGGCAACAAAAATGCGGCAAAAGCTTTTGCCACAAAGGCAGCTAAAAGTAGCGGTACAAACAAATTAAATCCGTTGGGGACAAGGTTACAAACCAAAAACAGAGCGGTTAATGGCGCATGAATAGCAGCAGATAAAGTAGCCGCAGCCCCAACCAAAGCAAAATTCAACACCAACAGATGCGTCCCCAAAAACTTATTACACAAACCCGCAAACAGCACACCCAACACAGCTCCCGCCACAATACTGGGTGCAAAAACGCCACCATCGCCACCCGCACCCAAGGTTAAAGAAGAAACGATGGGTTTTAAAGAAACCAATAGCAGCAGAGTGAACATAAACGAATCACTCATCTTAGTTTCTAAAGATTGAGCCAGTATATCCTTTAATCCGTGATAGCTATCTCCAAACAAAAATGGCAGAAAATAAATGAGCGTACCCACCGCAATAGCTCCCAGGTTTACACGAATAAAATTGTTGTTTATTTTAGCAAATCCATCCTTAACCTTAATAACAGTCAGCGTAAAAAACACAGCCAGGGCACCTCCCATTAAACTCAAAAGAAAGAAAAAAGGAAAAGCAGACCACTTCCAGTTTTCAATAGAAAAAGGCAATAAGGTATGCCCATCAAAAAAGTAAATAAACAATGCCGCCGCAATTGCCGATGCCGTACAGCTTATAATCAGAGATTTATTGATTTTTCTGGCAATAACCTCCATAGCAAATAACCAACCGGCAATAGGACTGGCAAACAAGACAGCAACTCCCGCAGTAACCCCTGCACAAATCATCTCTCTTTTAAAAGCATAAGCCCCCATTTCCTTTTTATAAGCCACATTTCCCACCGTAGCAGTAGCAACTACCGTAGAGACCTCTATCCCTGTAGACCCTCCAAAAATCACCGTTAAAAAACCGTTTATATAATGCGAAGGAAGCTTAAAAAAAGGCAAGTGATCTTTCCGCTGATCAAGCGTTTTATAAATTTCCGTTATACCCTTGTTTTTCCTATTCTTAAAAGCATATTTCCTAAGAAAATAAATAATGGTAATACCTACCGATGGCAATATAAAAAGCAATATCGGGTAGTTAGGCTTTATCCATTCAAACACACTCTCTTCAAAATGTTCCGTTAAATGTTTCAGGGATTCAGCTAGTATAGAACATATAAAACCAATCAGAAGGGATGTTACCAATAATTTAATATAATGGTAAGCGAATATTTTATTCCTCATTTCTCTGTGTACCAATCAAAAACACAGGGCAAAAGTAAGACTATCTGAGTCCGCTGTCAAAAATTATATCAAATCATTTAAAATTTCCTTAGATTAGTCCATCCAGTCCAACAAATCTAATTGCCATGACTAAAGTTCCCTACACCGAATTATTCAAACAGTTCGAAAGAGTTTTACTATCCTTAGCATTTGACCCTATAAAGGCTAAATCCATAGCAGAAATATTTACCAGCAACAGTCTAGACGGTGTATATTCACACGGATTAAACCGCTTTCCCGTATTTGTTGATTATGTTAAGAAAGGCTGGGTAGATAAAAATGCAGAGCCCAAACTGATAAAAAGCTTTGGGGTAATAGAGCAATGGGACGGGCAATTAGGGCCCGGTATGCTAAATGCCAAAGTATGTATGCAAAGGGCCATTGAACTGGCAAAAAAGAACGGAATGGGCTGTGTAGCCTTAAAGCGTACCAACCATTGGATGCGTGGCGGTGCTTATGGCTGGCAAGCTGCCGAGGCAGGTTGTATAGGCATTAATTTTACCAATACCATTGCCATTATGCCTCCATGGGGAGCAAAAGCACCTGCCGTTGGTAACAACCCTTTAATTATAGCCGTTCCGCGGAAAGAAGGGCATATTGTACTGGATATGGCACTATCCCAATACTCTTACGGAAAAATGCAGGAAGCCGAGTTAAGACACCAAGAACTTGGTTTTTATGGCGGCTATGACCAGAATGGAAATCTAAGTAAAGATCCTGTGGCTATCAGAATAACAAAAAGAACCTTACCTGTAGGAATGTGGAAAGGATCGGGATTGGCTATTATGCTGGATTTGCTGGTTAGTATCCTGAGCGATGGGCAAACCACAGGAGAAATTACATCCAGTAAAAGCGAAACCAATATTTCTCAGGTATTTATCTGTATCGACCCAAATCTAAATTCCAATTACGAGGACATTGCCAATAAAATTCTGGATTATACTAAAGGTGTACAACCTATCGAAGGTGAAGCTATTTACTATCCGGGCGAAAAGACTTTGCAAACCAGACGGCAAAACCAAAAAGAGGGAATACCGGTTGATGAGATCATGTGGAAGAAGTTGTTAGCATTATAAATGGATAGTTTTTTGTAATGAAGAGAATGGATGGTTACCCATACAGAGAACGTGGCAGCAAACTATTACCTGACGGAGTCCCCAGTTTTATAAAAACATTTAGTCATCCGTTGGAAGACTTAAACAAGGAAAGGTTTGCAAAATATGAAAAGTCCTTTTGATGATTTATAAAATTTATATATTTAATAAATATGTACCAGTTTATGAGACATATATAAGTTATATGCAATTTTAAGACAGACGAAAAGCAATGGGTTCATACATATCTTTGGGGGTAGGAGAATTAGAACTTGACTGGGGTAAAAACTTTGGTTTTAGAGATTATTCAAAACTTTTTCTACCGTCAGACAAAAAAAACATTCCCTATTATTACGCTGATGATGAAGTGATTTTAAAGCCCGGCTACTCAACATCATTAGGACGTGTTAAAAGCAGACTAGAATTGTTAGGTTATTCACTTAAAAATTTAAATAACCATTTTCAACAACACAATGACAATTATCCAGATTACCTAGAACAACCCGATATAAGTTTTGAAACGATGTTGGAAATCTTTTCAAGAATTAATATCAAGGACTATAAAAACAAAAAAGAGGATGGCGACTACGATTTGGGAGAATATGTTATTGAGAATATTTTTCTAAATGAAACATTCAAAGATCTAAAAAACCATATCGATATAAAGGACAACGATATTGGTGCATATTTTGAAAACCTTGACTCACTTTTTACACTTCGGTTACTTATAGAAAATCCGAACAACTTAAAAATGAACTTGGAGTGGAGAACCCAAGATGTCATTGACGGAGGTTGGACAAATGATAATGAGATTTTTGTAGGAGTTGAAGAAGCTGATAAATTTCTAATTGTAACTGAAGGCAGCTCCGATACATTTATTATAAGAAAGTCTTTGGAACTTTTGAGACCTGACATTTTAGACTTCTTTACATTCGTGGATATGGAAGACAATTATCCATTTACTGGTACTGGAAATTTGTATCGTTTCTGTCAGGGTTTGGCGAGCATAAGAATTCAGAATAAAACTCTTGTACTGTTTGACAATGATGTAGAAGGTATAGACAAATACAATAAGACAAATAAGCTTAATTTGCCAAACCAAATGAAAATTATGAAACTCCCAGAACTTGAAGAATTCAATAATTTCTTAACAGCTGGCCCAACAGGAGAAACGAATGAAAACATAAATGGAAAGGCAGTAGCAATTGAATGCTTTTTAGACTTAACAAAATCAACCCCAATAATAAGGTGGACAAGTTATAATAAAGATTTAGACGCTTATCAAGGTTCACTTGAAAATAAGGACGACTATGTAAGAGCCTTTAAAGTCATAAAGAACAGCAATGACAATTATGACTTTACTAAACTGACAAAACTACTTGATGAAATATATAAAAACTGCATATAACAAGAGTTTGGCGCAATGGCGGGTTTAAGTGATAATTGAAAGTTTCGGCTTTCTATTCCGCAAAAGCCAATTATATTGACTTTTTTCTTAAATTTATTCAATGAATTGGCTTTTGCTTACCGTGTCACTAAATTGAAACTTCTCGCTTCAATTTCCGCCACTGACGCCAAGCCCCAAACCGTTATGTGGCATTATAAACAGACAAACGACATAAAGAACATCACTATGAAAATTAGACTTTTGTTAATCACATTGATTTTAACGACCGGAAATTTGTTCGCTCAAAAACTATACGTTTGGTGTCCCAAAGACCAAATTGCTACTCCAAGACAAGACTTTTTAGAAAAAGACACAATAGATTTGGTGGTATTTGACGGAAGAATTCTAACTCCAAAATCAAAAATTGAATGTACTGCAGACGGAACCATTAACAAATTGACAGACTTTATAAGACAAACTTATCCAGCAACGACAATAAATGTTTTAAACTCAAACCAATACTATAAAGACCCCGCTAATAATAGAATTACAGTCAAAATAGGAATTTCGGCATATCACGCAGCGTTTGGAGCTGACGTTAAAGTTGGAATTGGTAGTGTAGGTGGAAATTTTTCTTACGGCGTTTTTCCTGAGGGAAAATGGAATGCAGTTACAGCGTATGCAGTGAAAATATATGACTATAGGAATAATAACGAGATAAAGAAAGTAAAGGATATATTAAAAACAGCTTCTCGACCAAATACAGGAGGTTATATAACAGCGAAGAACATACTGAATTCTTCCTTTATTGAAGCAAATCAAGAAATGCTGTTCTTTATTGACGAGACATTAATGAAATAACTCCACATAACAGGCGTTTGGCGCAATGACGGGTTAAGAGGTACATTGAACATTCTACCTCGCATCAACTTTTGTGGTGAGTTGACAGTTTTGCTCCCCTCCTCATTTTAGTATCCTGATAAGATCACTTAAATCCCTTATGGATACCCAGGACTCCGTCCGGTAAAACACTAATTGTTAGCCATAAAATATTAACTTTAAATACAGCAACCCGTTATCGATATTATTTTCAAGGATAGCTTGAGAAGCAGCAAACTATTACCGGACGGAGTCCTCAGTTTTATAAAAACATTTAAGTCATCCGTTAGAAGACTTAAACAAGGAAAGGTAAAATCCTCATCCCCTCCTATTGTCAGAATCACGGATTAAATCAGGATTAGCAGAGCACACAGATTTTGGTTTTTATAGAACAAAAGGTTCAGTGAAATCTTTCAATCTTTTAAATCAGTGGTTCAGACAAGTATAAGCAAAACCTACTTCTGCCAATAATAAAGCTGCTTTAGCCAGGGCTTTGCTTACAACCTTATACAAGCTAAAATCAATAAAGCATCAAAAAGAAAAAACATAAAACCCCTCCATTAACACATGTAGCAGAGGGGTTTTCAATTAAACATTTTTTGAAACATACACGGCTAAGCTTTCTCAAAAGCTCCCAGATACTGCGTATTTGAAACCGCAAGATTGTTTNAAATTCTTCCTTTATTGAAGCAAATCAAGAAATGCTGTTCTTTATTGACGAGACATTAATGAAATAACGCCACATAACAGGCGTTTGGTGCAATGGCGGGTTAAGAGGTACATTGAACATTCTACCTCGCATCAACTTTTGTGGTGAGTTGACTGTTTTGCTCCCCTCCTCATTTAAGTATCCTGATAAAATCACTTAAATACCTTATGGATCCCCAGGACTCCGTTCGGTAAAAACAGCCATAAAATATTAACTTTAAAATGGCAACCCGTTATCGATATTATTTTCAAGGATAGCTTGAGAAGCAGCAAATTATTACCGGACGGAGTCCTCAGTTTTATAAAAACATTTAAGTCATCCGTTAGAAGCCTTAAAACGAGGAGAGGCAAAATCCTCATCCCTTCCTATTGTCAGAATCACGGATTAAATCAGGTTTAGCAGAGCACACAGATTTTAATTTTTATAGAACAAAAGGTTCAGTGAAATCTTTCAATCTTTTAAATCAGTGGTTCAGACAAGTATAAACAAAACCCCTCCATTACACATGTAGCAGAGGGGTTTTCAATTAAACATTTTTTGAAACATACACGGCTAAGCTTTCTCAAAAGCTCCCAGATACTGCGTATTTGAAACCGCAAGATTGTTTCGTGAGCTACAGAAAACCCAAACGTGGTACTTCTCGCCAACTTCAAAGCCAGAGATATCTACACTATAGCTCAGGTCTTCCCGGATACCATCCAGATAAGGCAGGTAATAATCCTTTGTTTCGGAGTATAGCACAACAAACACCATATCGTCCTTAAAACAATTGATTCCGTTGTACAGCCCCATCCAGGTAATATCCAATGAACTACCCGTTTGCACTGCTACTGCATTCTGTAAAACAACCAAAGACCCGGCGCTTAGCTTCATTATCGAGAAATCGACAATATAGTTCGGATACTCGCCGGTAATACATTCATTCAGCAACAGTCTGGACGCCAGGTTATAGGCCGACATTCTTTTCATGGTCTTGTCCCGATAACCCACATTTAAAATCTCTTTAATTGGTTGCAAATACTTGCTGCACATAGCAAACTTGGCCCGGTGTGCGATCTGATCTTCTGAAGGCCCTTTGCTACTTCTTTCGGGTAAGCCCTTAAGGTAATGTTTGCCACGCCAGCGGCTTCCTATTACCGATCCGAATTTGCCAAGCACATTGCCATTGGCTCCTTTTTTGTAAAATCCCATAACATTTGTTTTTGGTTTAACAATGCGGACTCCTTCGGTGGTGTCCATTTAAACCAAACATAGCCCCTACTGCCCTGTAACTAAAATTTTGACCTCTTTTAGGCTGTTTTGGACTACTTTGACCTCTTTAGAGCTAATTAACTTCGGTTAATAATGGAAAAGAAATATACAAATACTGGCACAGGGAACTCATCTGCATAATATGAGATAAGGGCTTGCCTAAGTATTTCTATACTATGGCTATACTATTTCTATACTGTTTCTTTACTAAAACAGAGATAAATGCCTATACAATGGGTATAAAAAGAGTACAGGATAGGTATAGCAGGTGTATAGCAATAGTATTGCAATACTATCCNACCCCATCCAGGTAATATCCAAGGAACTACCCGTTTGCACTGCTACTGCATTCTGTAAAACAACCAAAGACCCGGCGCTGAGCTTCATTATCGAGAAATCGACAATATAGTTCGGATACTCGCCTCCTCGTTTAAGTGTTTTGATAAAATCACTTAAATGCCTTATGGATACCCAGGACTCCGTCCGGTAAAAACGCTAATTGTTAGCCATAAAATATTAACTTTAAATATGGCAACCCGTTATCGGCATTATCTTCAAGGATAGCTTGAGAAGCAGCAAACTATAAATATAGTAGTGTAATAGATTCTTATAAAGAAGAGAATGGATTGTTACCCGTACAGAGGATATGGCAACGAACTATTGCCGGACAGAGTCCTCAGCTTGATAAAGGCACTTAAGTCACCCGTTAAAAGACTCAAACGAGGAAAAGACTATTACAAAGAAGATACAGTGTCCTATTATCCTTTCAATATTCGTTTACCGATTTTATCAGCCATATTCAACAAGCTACTTTTGGGTAACAGTCTATTAAAAAATTTAAGCATGAAAACATTCGGGTCAGGTGAGTATTCTGTTTTTCCTTTATTAATTGCCTTAATCGTTTTACTTGCAAAATCCTGAACATTTACACCTTTTGAGGTAAATCCTACTTTTTTCGGCATTTCAGTTTCTACTTGGGACGGAAGAATTTCAACAACTTTGAAATTTGTTCCTTTCAGTTGTTGCCGTATCATTTTTGTAAATGTGCTCAAACCTGACTTGGACGTGGAATACAGACCTAAAGCAGAAAAAGGAAAGATTGCAACTGTAGAGCTGATATTTACCATTACATTATCCATAGTTTTGTTTGCCTGGCTGACAAACTGTTGCGTAATCGCAATAGCGCCCGACAAATTGGTGTTTATCTTTTCAAAAATTTGAGTAGAAGACAAGGTAGATTTGGTAATATTCCATTGCTCAACGATACCTGCGTTATTGAACAAAACATCTAAGACAATTCCGTCTGATTTTATCCTTTTAAAAAGTTCATCAATTTCGCTGGCAACAGAAATATCGGCAACATAATAGGACACATTCTTATTTGCAGCGACAACCTTTTTAAGTTTATCTTCATTTCTTCCGCAAATAATTATTTTGTTGTCGTTTGACAACTTGTTTGTTAGTGCTTCACCAATTCCAGAACCACCACCTGTAATTAATATTGTTCTTCCTTTCAACATAATTTTTCGTTTCGATTTGTAAATGTAAACCTAATAATATACTTTTGAAAGTAGTTACAATAAAGTATACTAATAACCTAAAAGTTATCATAATTGATAATCAATCACATAAATCGAAAATAAAAATGAAAAAATGTGTAAATAACGTAGAATCCTTACAATTTATCTTGCAAGTTTTGGGTGGAAAATGGAAATTGCATATTCTTTCAATACTGTATTTTGGCAAGAAACGTTTTAAAGAATTGGAACGAGAAATAGAAGGAATCTCAGCCAAAATGCTCATCAAAGAATTAAAAGACTTAGAAGCCGCAGGAATTGTAAATCGCCAAACATTCAATACCGTTCCGATAACAGTTGAATACAGCTTGACAAAAGAGGGTTTAACAATGAAACCCTTGCTTGACCAAATGAACCAATGGGCAACAGAATTTCAACAGAATGTAAATAAAAAGAGCAGCGACTAACATTATATTGGCAATAGGAGGACGGAGCGGTTTCGTATCAAGGGAAGTACAAAATTCAACTTGTGTTCTTCGATTAAAGTTCAGTGCTAAATCCCGTTCATTGTCAATACGCAGCACGTATAAAACCCCGTAAGCCAATAAAGAAGTCCTCGCTATCCAAAAACAATACGTTTTCTTTTCTCCCCAAATATCTGGACTTTTCAGAAAACAAACTTTGGACTTTTCAGGAAAGTTATTTGGATTTTTTGTACCGAACTTTGCAGTATAAAATAATTTTCACAATGGCTTTATTAGAAGATTTGAAATGGCGTTACGCCACCAAACGTATGGACGGTCAGACTGTTCCTCAGGAAAAATTAGACTATATTTTAGAAGCTGCAAGATACGCACCCTCATCATCTGGATTGCAGCCATACAAGATTTTTGTCGTCAAAAATGGGAAAACACTTGAACAACTAAAAGATTTTGTATTCAACAATCATCCTTTCAATCAAAATCAGATAGCGGACTGTTCTCATTTATTGGTGTGGGCTGCGTGGGATCAATATACAGATGAAAGAGTAGGTAATGTACTGCGTAATACTTCCACTAAACGTAATTTACCGATTGATTCCTCAGAAGACTATAAACAGCGACTTTTAAACTTATATGAATCATTAGGAAAAGAGTGGCAGGAAAATCATACTGCAAAACAAGCACATATTTCATATGGCTTGGCTATTGCAGCAGCGGCAGAACAAAAAGTAGATGCTACGCCAATGGAAGGTTTTGACAACACCAAAATGGATGAATTTCTCGGGCTTAATCAATCAGGATTGAAAAGTGTAGTCATATTACCGATTGGATATCGGGATAAAGAAAATGATTGGTTAGTAAAACTAAAAAAATGGAGAACGCCAAAAGAAGAATTTATAACGGAAATAAAGTAAGGAATGAACACAAGAAAATTAGGGAAAAACGGTCCGGAAGTTTCTGCAATATCTATCGGAACAAGCTGGGGTATTAATAATATGACAGCATGGAATCAATCCAAAAAGCAGCTTACTGATACATTGTACAAAGCAATAGATGCAGGAATTAATTTCATCAATACCGCCGATTTTTATGGCTGTGGAATTAGTGAATTAATGATTGGCGAAGTCATTAAACAAAGAAGAAAAGAAGTGTTCATAAGTGTTAAAACTGGTGCTGTCATCAATCCTGAGGGACACTTTATAGGATTGGACGGTAGCCCGAAAGCTATAAAAAATTATTGTGCGTATTCGCTAAAGCGATTAGGTGTGGATGAGATTGATCTGTACCAACCTTGCCGTATTGACCCAAACATTCCGATTGAGGAAACAGTGGGTGCTATCAAGGATTTGATTGATGAAGGGAAAGTACGATACTTGGGTTTGTCAGAAGCCAATGCAGAACAATTACAAAGTGCCAATAAAATTCATCCGGTAGCTGCGTTGGAAATTGAATACTCTTTGGCAACACGTTTTATTGAAAAAGAGATTTTGCCGATAGCAAGAACGTTGGGAACCGCCATCATTCCGTATTCCGCTTTTTATTATGGATTGCTTACAGGTAAAATGCGTTTGCCTTTAGCTCCAAACGATTACAAAAGTATGTTTCCCCGATTTCAGGGAGAAAATCTGGAACATAATCTACGGAAAGTAGAATGGCTAAAAGAATTTTCAGCAAACAAAGGAATGATTGCCAGTCAGGTAGCGTTGGCTTGGTTATTAAATCAGGGGAACGATATCATTCCCATTGTTGGAATGACAAAACCTGAAAGGATAGCGGATAACTTAAAAGCATTGGAAATAATTTTTACGAGAGAAGAAATGGAGTGCTTAAACAACGAATTTAAAGAAGGTGCAATAAAAGGAGACCGTTATCCGCCTGCATTTTTGGCTTGGGCAGCGTCATAATTTTTAAATTTGCAATTATTATGAGGGCAACGATAAAATCATCTGATTGTGTAAGTTCAGAAATTTCGGGAGAACATTTTATTTACGAGCATACTTTCTTTTTTGTAAAAGAAGGAACTACTAAATGTTATGACGGAAATAAAATGCACACCTTTAAATCAGGCGATTTTGGACTTATCCGCAAAAACCGTTTATCAAAATACAGTAAGGAAAAGAACAGTCAGGCAAAAACAACATTCATCATTTTAGATGAAATGTTTCTTAAAAAATTTCAAGAAAGATATGCATCCGGAATAGTCGCATTTAGGTCAAACGAAACGTTTATGCACATTCCCAAGAATGAATTATTGACAAATTTCATTCGCTCATTAATTCCTTATTACAATTCAGCTGGAAAGATAGATGAAACATTTGCAGATTTGAAACGGGAAGAATTATTGTTGATACTGTTGAAATTAAAACCGGAATTATCAGGTTTGTTTTTTGATTATGGTATTCCCGATAAGATCAACCTGGAAGCGTTTATGAATAAGAATTTTATGTTCAACGTAAACATCGAACGCTTTGCTTATCTTACAGGGCGCAGTTTATCCGCTTTCAAAAGAGATTTCAAAATCATATTTAACGAAACCCCTAACCGATGGCTCATAAAAAAACGATTGAAGGAGGCATATTTTTTAATCGAAAAGAAAAACAAAAAACCATCGGATATTTATTTGGATTTAGGATTTGAAACATTATCACACTTCTCAACAGCTTTCAAAAAACAATTTAGTATATCGCCTGCAACTCTACTGAATAGAAAAGAAAGAATATAATTTTTCAGAATAACTTTTCAACCTACACACTTAATGAGATACTGCTCTATAAATACCAACAAATAGGTATTGCCCTGACTCCATACACTCCCTAAATTTACCTCCATTAACCAATAAGTTCATTCAATATGAAAAAGTTTTTTTTAATTATGATAGCCTTTTCAATGGCAGGTGTTCTGAGTTCTTGTGATCCTAAGGATGATGATGAAATCAGAAAATCTTCAGACGCTTCAGCTGCTGGAATAAAATAGCTAACAACTCTTGTGCTTTGCAGGTTTTGCGAAGCGCAATTTACCTTCTTTTCTTCTTAGATCTATATTTACTTTTATAAGTAGATTCTTCCTAAAGCCTGTACTGATGTTTTGACTCCGCTCTTGACAAATGCCGAAGTATTAGGACCAACAAAGGAGTTTTGGTTTAGCAGGATAGCGAGAATAGCACTAAAACTGGTCGACTGTTCAAACTCTCTTTTATTTCTTAATCCGCAGAGACGTTTCACTTAACTCTGCGGACAGATTAGGGATTTATATAAATGATTAAAGCCCACTCGTAACCCATAGGTTGCAAAACCGTGAACGAAGTACTCTTCTTTCACCACTTTTTATTAAATTTAGTGTTGTCTTACAAAGTAATTACAAATAAAACCAGTGACAGAATCTACTATTAAAAATTATCTGAACGTAGCTCAAAGTATTGGAATTACGGGTATTTTAATATTAGGACTTCTTTTATTATATCCTGTGAATTTAATCCTAAACAAATTTCTCAGCAAAGAAGTTTCCATACTATTGTGTTACCTTTTTGCATATGGAATTTCTCTACTCGTTATTTACTCAATCAGAAAAAGTAAAACAAGAGATTATTCATTTAACCTGATTATTGCGAATAAACGAATTCTTTCCTTCATCATTACAGGAACAATTGCACTACTTTTGGGTATAATATTTCCAATAGTAAAATTATTAGTGAATTTAATACCTATGCCAGAAATTGTACAAAAAACATTTATGAGCTTTGGAAATCAAACAGGTGTTTTTTCTTTTATATTGATTGTTATAGTGGTTCCAATTTTTGAGGAACTTATTTTCAGAGGTATTATACTGGATGGACTATTAAGAAAACATTCTCCACTTAAATCTATCTTGATTTCGAGTCTGCTGTTTGGATTAGCTCATTTAAATCCATGGCAATTTGTAACCGGGGGTATACTAGGAATTTTCTCTGGTTGGGTTTATTACAATACACGTAGTCTATTGCTTTCCATTATAATTCATGCTACTAATAATTTAAGTGTTTTTTTTATGAAACACTTCCACTTCATTGGTATCAAGTCAATCTATAATGATACTACAAATCTTATTTTAACTATGGCGGGACTTGTTACTATTATTATAGTTTGTATCTATTATTTAAAAAAGGAGTTTATGAAGAATGCCCACGGACTTGCCTATCCTTAGAATTAGTTTACAGTCTCTGTTTGCCTATCATTTATATAAGAACAGGAGTTTGAAACTCATTAATAAATCGAGTCAGAGACTCTTTTTTATTGACTAACCCGCAGAGACATTTCACTTAGCTCCGCAGACAGATAGAGCCTCCTCTCTCGTTTAAAATCTGAGAATCGCTTTACTAACACTCAAACCAGATCCGCGGAAATTCCCCAGAAGGAGAAGAAATGAACGGACAGAAGAGATAGAACACAGACTTTAGAATAAAATCACTGACCTACCCCCTCTCCTTTGGAGAGGGGCCGGGGTGAGGCTCCCCCTACCTCTTGATAATCACATAACCTTTATTCAATAATGGTTTTCCATCGGTATCTTTTGTATGAATAATAAAGAAATAGACACCATCTATCAGGTCTTCGTTCTTATTAGTCATCATACCTGCATTTGCTTTACCTGAGAAAGAGATATCTTTATTGTTATATCCTTTTATCCTGAATACTTCGTTACCCCAACGGTTATAAATTACGACTTCATTATCCGGGTATTGATCTATATTATAGATTACAAAAACCTCGTTTCCTAATCCATCTCCATTTGGCGACATATATGGATCTGGATGTATACCCCCGTTTTCATTTAACTCAGGTTCTTTTCCTTCCGGATAGAAATCCTGAATAACCACCAAAGCGGAATCTCCAATAGTTACAAAGTTTGACGGATCTACAGCTATTATTTTTGCCTCTACGGTTTCGTCCTCTTCTTTAATAAAGTCTCGCAAGGTTTTCACCAAAAAGTATTGTGTGGTTACTGTATCTCCCGCAGCAATCCTGATCACATCAAAGTTTCCTTCTAAAGTATAGTCTTTATTCAACTCTGCAGTTCCAGAAAAATCCAGTACCACATTTACATCCTGGAATAATGGTTCGCTTAGCTTAGCGGTGATTTTAACCACTTCGCCTTCGGTAACAACCGTAAGTACCGGCGTAAGATCTACCCTTACTTTGGGCTGTACATACAAGGTTACATTTGCAGTATCCTTTAATCCTTCAGGATCTTTTACTTCATAAACAAAAGTATCTATTCCCGTAAAACCAGGGTTTGGAACATAAACAAATGCCCCGTCCATACCATCAAAGAACTCGATTTTACCATGTTTAGGAAATTCCAGAACTCTAAAGGTTAGTACATCACCATCTACATCATAATCGTTTAAACCTACGTTTTCGCGGATGCTGCTGTCTCTTTGTACATAGTAAATATCGTCTACGGCTATCGGTGCATCATTAACCGGAATAATAGTGATCTGTACCCTGGCTTCATTTGATAGCCTTCCGAAAATATCTTTTACGGTATAAGTAAATGTATCGTAACCATTTACATCCTTATCTGGAGAGTAGGTTACTGTTCCATCTGCATGAACAACAACTTTACCTATGCTCGGTGGTGTTACTATTTTCACCGTTTTCGGATCTATCCCTTCATCATGTTTATCGTTAGCGGTAACAGAGAAAGTAACAGGCTCGTCTTCCAGGGTTGTCACATAATCGTCCATAGCCATTGGTGCGAAATCGTCATTCAGAATAACACCTTTACCGTCTGTACCTATAGTCAGCTGCCCATCAAATGTTGGCGCTAAGTTCATTAACTTCAAACCAAAGGTTTCATCGTCTTCGTACTTAGTATCTCCGATGATGGTAACATCTACTTTTTTTGTCTCTCCGGTATAACCCGCAAAACTTAAATAACCACTGGCTTTTACATAATCTTTATCCGCTACGGTTGCTGTACCATCTACCGTTGTATAATTTACTGTAAACGGTTTATCTGTTGTTTTGTCCAGAGTTACGGTAAAGGTTACGGTTTTTGTTCCACTGTGCCCTTCCAACACCGGAGCCGGACTGGTTATAGTGAGATAACCTGTATCATTATCATAAATATTCAGTACCGGAATTGGCAATACCATAGATACGTTATTATACGGATTATCTATTTTGGTAACATTTAGTACTACGGTTTCTGTTTCTTCTACAATATCATCGTCAAGAGTTTTAATAGTTAATACGGCTCTGTTTTCTCCTGCCGGGATGGTAATACTGGTTGCCGAAGGGAGGGCGATATAATCGCTTGCTGTTGCGGTACCGCTCAATTTAAAATGTATGGTAATATCTTTGTCTGAGGTTACTCCCGGATTTAAGGCAAACACAAATTGTCCATCCTGCATGCCTTCTATTCCGTCTACTTTAATCACAGTTATTAAAGAGCTATCATCATTCAGGATCACATTCTTCGTTTCTGTTACCGGAATGGTTAAACGGTTATTAAACGTTTCACTTAAATCGAACACTTTGAATTTAAAGTCTTCATCGGCTTCTATTTTTAAATCTCCGTTTACCAAAACTGTTACAGATTGTACTTCTCCGGCCTTTCCTGCAAAAGGCAACTCTCCCGCTGTATGGGTATAATCTTTGTCTGCAACAGTTGCTGTTCCGTCCGCCGTTGTATACTTCACTACAAATCCTCTGCCGGTCTCTTTTTCCAGAGTAAGATTGAACGTATAAGCTGTAGTGCCGTTATCGCCTTCTTTCTGTGTTACAGGATTACTTAACTTCAATATGGCAGAATCATTATCCATAATTTTTGCTACAGGTAATTTTGGATTTACGGTTATAGACGCCGGATAGTTTGTATTTATCGAATTGATGGCAATACTAACGGTTTCATCATCTTCTACAATATCGTCATCTATTACCGGAAGTTCCAATATGGCACTTTCTTTATCAGCAGGAATAGCAAACACTCCATTTACACTGCCTTTATAATCTACTCCTCCGGCCGTAGCTGTACCTCCAAGTGTGTAATTCAACACCGTTGGCACATCAGAAGTATAACCTAATGGGTAACTAAATTTAAAGCGCACAGGAATAGTACCTGCCTCTGCACCATCCATTGCGGTAATGATAATTTCTGCTGTGTCGTCATTCAAAATAGTGGCTGTACCTCTGTTTTTTTGTATAGACAATCTGCCTTCGAAAGTGCTGGATAGGGCTTTCAACACCACATCAAAAACTTCATCTGCCTCTATCTTTTTATCTCCAACAATGGTTATCTCAATAGTTTGTTTTTCTCCCGCTTTTCCGTCAAAACTTAAGGTTCCGTTATTTACCGCAACATAATCGTTATCTGCTACTTTAGCGGTCCCATCTTCTGTATTGTAAGTAATAGTAAAAGGTAGTCCGGTCTCTTTATCCAGTACTACATCTAGCTTAATTTGCTTATAGGCCAGGTCTCCTTCGCTAATTTGTGCATCTTCAATTCGGATTTTCCCGTAATCGTCATCCAAAATATATGCCTGAATTGGCGAGTTACTAACCGATACTTTTCCGTAATTTTCATTGATTACATTTCCAGTTGTTAACTCGATAACTTCTGTACCTTCCACAATCTCATCATCTATTACCGGAAGCCTTAATGTTACCTTATTTTCTCCTGCCGGAATAATCACTTCTCCGGAAATATCACCTATATAATCTATTCCTGCTCCTTTTGCTACCCCTGATAGGGCATACGGGATTCTGGTCGGATAATCACTTACTACATTCTGAGGAAAGCTAAACGTAAATACCACGTCATCTCCCTTTTCGGCCCCATCTGTTTTAGTAATATGGATTATTTTATTGGCTTCTATATTATCATCGTCTATAATAATTCCTCTGGCTTTATCAATCTCTATAATCAAACGCTTATTGAAATCATTGGACAGACCGGATAATTGTACAAAGAAATCTTCATCGCCTTCTATTTTCTTATCGCCATTTACCAGAATAATAATCTCTTTTCTTTCTCCTTTTGTTCCTCCAAAATCTAAAGTACCTGATTTTGGAATATAGTCGTTATCAGCCACAGTTGCTGTTCCGTCTACAGTACGGTAGTTTACTGTAAAAGGGTTTCCTACATTGTTATTCAGGATTACGGTAAATTTTGCCTCGGTTGTGCCTACATCTCCTTCTGTTACTTCTACCGGACCTAAAATCCTGATTTCTGCATTATCATTATCTTTGATATATGCGGTTGTGGACTCTGTCGGGATGGCAATTTCATTGGTATATTTACCTCTTATTGCATTTACTTTTAGCACAATGGTTTCATCATCTTCTATCAACTCGTCATCTACAACATCCAACACCAATGTTACGGCATGATCTCCGGGTTTTATGGTTACGGTACCAGAAGTTGCGCCTATATAATCTATTCCATTTCCTATCGCTGTGCTTTCTGCCATCATTTCGTAATCAATCAGAATAGGTTCATCTGCTGTAACGTCATCCTCTAATGTAAAAGTAAATGTTACCGGACTGCCGCCTTCTTCGCCATCTGTTTTGGTAACTATAATGTTGGTTTTATCGTCATTCTCTATGGTGCCTGTCAGTTTGGTATTCACAATACTTAATCTGTTATTGAAAGTATTGGAAAGCTGTGTCAGTAACAACTCGAAATATTCGTCTGCTTCTATTTTCTTATCACCGATAATGCGAACTTTTATTTCCTGTGGTTCATTTGCTTTCCCATTAAAAAACACCTCGTCATCAACGGCGATATAATCAAAATCGGAAGTTTTAGCGGTGCCATCTTCCGTGTGGAATTTCAGTTTAAAGTCTTTGGCGGTTTCCTTATCTAACCGTAATGTAAAAACCACCTCTTTAGTGCCGCTATCTCCTTCGGTTATTAACCTGGATTGTGCCGTTATCTTACCATAATCATTATCTTCAATAAACAAGGTACTGGTATTGTTGTCCATTTTTACATCAGGATATTTCTGATTAATTGGTGCTCCAACAACAGTCAAATCTACCTGTTCGGTATCTTCTACAATCTCATCATCTATAACTCTTAACCTTAAAGTTGCACTGTTTTTACCGGCCTCTATCGTGATCGAAGATGAAGAACCAATAATGGTATAATCTTTATTGATCTCGGCTGTACCACTTAAATTAAAGTTGATTTTAGTGTCGGTATCCAAAGTTACTCCTGGCGGATAGCTAAAGATAAATGCGGCATCACTTAAACCTTCTTCGCCATCCTGCTTTTTGATCGTAATGGTTTTATTAAAGGCTATATTATCGTCGTCGATAATATTAGCAATGGCTGGTGAGCCAACAATACGTAACCTGTCACCAAACTTATCAGAAAGCCCTTTCAGGATCACTTTAAAGAACTCGTCTCCTTCTACTTTAGTGTCGCCATTAATAGCTACCGAAATCTGCTGTACATCATTAGCTTTCTGACCATCGAAAGAAAGTATTCCTTTCGCATACTGGTAATCATTATCATCTAAAGTTGCCGTTCCGTCTTCTGTCTCGTATTCTACAGTAAAGCTCCTCGTGGTAGGATTACTTAAGGTGACATCGAAATAAAGTATCTGACTACCACTATTTCCCTCAATAATACTTAAAGGACCGTTAATGCTTAATGTACCATAATCATTATCTTCTATTTCTATGGTATGCGTAGTGGCGTTTAAGGCTATATTATTGGGGTACGGGTTGTTAGCTAATGTAGCTTCTATAATCACATCTTCTGTGTCTTCTATAATGCTATCGTCTACCACATTGATAAACACAGTGCCGCTATGCTCCCCTGCCGGAATAACTAAAGTTCCCGCTGTTAGCAGGTCATTATAATCCACATTATTTCCCGTTGCCGAACCACCTAAATTGTATGTAATGGTTATCGGCTGATCTACTGTTACCCCATCCAGCAAGGTAAACTTAAATGTTCCTGTTACTTTCCCTTCTTCTTTTCCATTAGTTCCGGTAATTGCAATTTTCGCATTGTCATCATTAATAATGGTTCCTATAGCCGGATTGGATGGTAAATGCAATCTGCCTTCGTAGGTATTACTCAAAGCGGTTAGTATGAGTTTCAGGGTTTCGTCGGCTTCTACTTTGGTATCTCCTGTTACGGTGACCGAGATTTTCAATGTTTCTTTAGACAGCCTATTGAATGTGGTTACACCTGCAGGAATACTTACATAATCTTCTCCTGCTAAAGCAGTTCCGTCTTCTGTTTTGTAAGAGATAGAGAAACCTTCTTGTGTGGGCTTATCAATAGCCACCGAAAATTCCATCAGGGTATTGCCACTGTTTCCTTCCTGTACATTGACATTCTGGATGGTAATATAAGCCTCGTCATTATCTATAATAGACAAAGTTTGACTGGTATTAGCCAATGCGACATCTTTTGGTAAAGTTGGGTTAACTACGGTTAGGGTTACAGTTTCTGTACCTTCTACAATATCATCATCAATAACCGGTAAGGTTAGAGTTGCTGTTTGCTGACCTGCCGGGATGGTAATTACTCCATTTAAGTCGCCGGTATAATCTACACCATTTCCTATTGCACTATTGGTTGATAAGCTGTAAGGAATTTTGATGTCTTTTTCTGAAGTAATGTTTCCATTAAAACCGAAAACAAACTGAGCTGGTTTAGAATTATCCGCCGTTTCTGCTCCGTCTATTTTAGTAATGTGAATCTTTCCCTCATCGTCATTTACAATAGTTACCACAATTGGCGATCCGGTAATATTTAAACGATTGCTTAGTGGACTGGCATCTACCGCTTTGATGGATACCCTGAAAGTTTCATCCAGTTCTACTTTCTCGTCTCCTTTTACAAATACGGTAAAAGTATGTTCTTCACCTTCATACCCTCTAAAGCTTAGCGTTCCTTTAGCTTCCAAATAGTCTTCATCTGCAACTTTAGCTGTAATATCTTCTGTAAAATAGGCGATATCAAAAGGATTGGCAGAAGAATTATTCAGCTTTACGGTATACGTTAGCTCTCTATAACCATCTTTACCTTCAACCACTGATTTTACTCCTGTTAGGGTAATTATTGCAGCGTCATTATCTTCTATTTTGATGGTGCTTACACTATTGTTTAAAGTTATCTGCGGATAAATGCTGTTCAGCTTCGCTGTTAATATAACTGTTTCATCATCCTCTACTTTATCATCATCTATAACCTCTATCTGTAATACTTTCTCTGTTTCGCCCGGTTCAAAAGTAATGGTACCTGTTGCTGCATTGCTGTAGTCTTCTCCTTGTACTGCATCTCCCGTTAAATCATAATCTATTGTAAATGGTGTATCTGATGAATAACCATCCAGTATCCTGAATACAAACTGACCATTTACCGGACCTTCCTCTTTTCCATTGGTTCCGGTGATACTGATTTTCGCATAATCGTTATCTACTATGGTGGCTGTGGCAGGTTGTGCCGGCAAAGTCAAGTGACCACCAAAATTATTGCTCAGGCTGTTTAAAGCCACGTAGAACTGTTCGGTTGCTTCTACTACCTTATCGCCAATAATCTTAATAGAAAAATTACGTGAAGTGTTGTCTTTATCAAAAGCTAAAATACCATTCTGCTCGGAAATATAGTCGCTACCTACTTTAGCCGTTCCATCTGCGGTACTGTATTTTACGGTAAACGGCTCTTGTGTAGGCTGACTTACCAAGACAGTAAATTCTAAATTCTGGGTACCAGAATCTCCTTCTGTTATGGTAGGATTAGTTATACTAATAACAGCACTGTCATTATCCTCTATTTCTACTTTTGCTTTATTGTCAACCAGAGCAATGTTATTTCTTGGATTACTTCTAACCGATGCCGTTAAGTTAACTTCTTCTGTTCCCTCAACCAGGTTATCATCAATAACCTTAAGCGTAAGTGTTACACTATTACTTCCTTTCGGTATTTTTAACGGACTTACCTCTGTCGGATCAATGGTATAATCTTCTCCTATTTTAGCCGATATATTATCTAAATTATAGCTGATTTCTAAATCCTCATCAACCGTTTTCCCATTCGTCAATTCGAAAGTGAAAGTCGCATTCTGCGCACCTTCTTTTCCCTTTTGAGTGGTGATCTTTATCGATGTAAAATCATCATTTTCTATCGTCCCGATGATATCCTTTTTAGGGAAGGTCAAAAGGCCCTCGAAATCTCTGCTCGGATTCCCAAACAGTAAAGAGAATGTCTCATCCGGCTCTACCACATGGTCACCTTTTATTTTTACCGTTACAGTATGTGGCTCATCTTTGTTGCCCGAAAATGTCAAAGTCCCGGTTGTTGCCACATAATCTTCTCCCGCAGTTGCGGTAATGTCCTGCGTTTGGTAGTTAACCGTAAAATCTTTTGATGTTGCTTTGTCCAGCTTCACGGTAAATATGTAATCTGTCTCTCCGCTGTCTCCTTCTAAGATTTTAGGTTCGCTGATAACCGTTAAAGTGGCCGTATCATTATCCCTGATCTCCAATACCGGAATTGATGTCCCTAATTTGATTTCATTGGCATAAGCCGAAGAAATGGCAAGGTCTTCTAATATAACGGTTTCTGTTCCCTCTACTATTTCATCGTCTACAATATTGAAGACCAATTCTATACTGCTTTCTTCTGCCGGAATCACAATCTCCGTGGCCAATCCATTATTGGCCAGGTTGTAATCCGCAGCGACTGCCGTTCCGCCTAAATGATAGTTGATGGTGACTGGCTTATCCGATGTTACTTCGTTACCGAAACGGTCTACCAAAGTAAACTTGTAAATAGCCTTGCCATTGTCGCCATCTTCCTTACCGTGGATAGCTGTGACTTTAATTTCGGCATTGTCATCATTCCGCAAGGTTCCCAACCCTATATGCTTGGCCGGATCTAAAGTCAGGTGTCCGCTAAAAAGATCTTCTAAGCCGGTGAGCACTAACCTAAAAATCTCGTCCGCTTCTACTTTTCTGTCGCCATAATAGGTAATGTTTATTGGGTTATTATCTGAAGGCAGTCGTCCTATAGATATTGCAGAGGGCGGTACCGCTTTATAATCTTCGCCAGCCGTTGCCGTTTGGTCTTCGGTATGGTAATAGACTTTAAAAGGTTGTGATACTTCTTTATCTATGCTTACATTAAAGGTCAAGGTATGTTCGCCCGAATGCTGCTCCTGTACCTGCACATCATTAATACTTACTAAACCGTAATCATTATCGATGATTTTTAGGGTTGCCGTATTGGTATTGTCCTTAAACTGGATACCATAATGAACATTGGGCAATGTTGCCGTAAGGATTACCGTTTCATCTCCCTCTACAATATCATCATCTACCACGTCTATCTGAACGTCTACAGAGTTAGTTCCTTTTTTTATGATTGCTTCTCCGCTTACCGGAGCATAGTCTGCAGGAGATTTTGCCGTACCATCTAATGTATATTTGATAATCAGGTCTTCATCTACCGTTATGCCCGGTGGTAAACTAAAGGTAAATATTCCCGGTTTGTTATTAGCTGGTGCTTCTTCTCCATCTTTAGCAGTAATAGTAATGTCTGCAAAATCATCGTTATCTATCCAGGTTTTTATAGACGGTGTTGGGATGGTTAATCTGCCTTCGTAATTATTGCTGACTCCCAGAATGTTGAAGAAGAAATCTTCATTTGCTTCCACCTTGGTGTCGCCTATAATATCTACTGTAATAGATAATTCTATGTCTTTGTTTCCAGGATGGATAATATCCTGCGGTAAAAAGAAATAATCGTTGTCGCTTTGCTTGGCCAGACCATCTTCTGTCGCCAGTTTTATGATAAACGGGTCCTGAGTTGATTTTGTCAGTTTAAGTCTGTAATTTATTTTGGTGATACTTGAATTGCCCTCAATAATATTACCTATACCTGTTAATTGTAATTCTGCCGAATCGTTATCCTTTATTTCTATTACCGGTCTGTCATTACTTAAAGTAATCTGAGAAGGGTAAGCTGTAGATGTTGTATTGATACTCACCGCTTTAAACGAAATAGTTTCGGTAAGCTCTACAATATCATCGTCCACCACATCAAATTCCAGATCAACATAAGTGGAGCCTGCCGGAATGGTCACGCTATTTGAGGTGACATTGCTGTTGGTTACTACCGTATAATCTGACGGACTGGTAGCCGTTCCTTCTAAACTGTAATTGATAACTATAGCCTGATCGGAAGTATTGCCGTTCGTAATCTCAAAACGGAAACGAGGACGCTGAGGAAAACCTTCCCCCCCATCTAACGAAGTAATATTAATTACCGCCTCATCGTCGTTTATTATAGTTCCGGTACCCGGTAAAGTTGGCAAATGCAATTTGCCTCCAAAATCTGTACTCAAATCGCTCAGAAGCACATTAAAAACTTCATCTGCTTCAATCTTCTTGTCTCCGTTTACCTGTACCGAAAAAGTTTGTGAAGTGGTAGATAAAGCTCCAAAATTAAGTGTCCCTGTTGCTCCCTGATAATCTTCTCCAGCTATAGCCGTACCATCTATTGTTGCATACTTTACAGAAAATGGTTTTTGCGTGGCTTTATCCAATTCTGCTGTAAAAGTAAATATGGTGGTGTTACTATCACCTTCCGCTTTACTTACATTTTGTATAGACAGTGTAGCCTCGTCGTTATCCTCAATATTTAGTGTTACCTCTGGATTGCTGATGATAATATTATTGCGCAAATTGCTTTGTGTGTGTGCAGTAATATTAACGGTTTCCGTTCCTTCTACAATATTGTCATCAATAACATTTAAGGTTAAGGCTACACTGTTACTTCCTTTCTTCAACAATAAAGGACTAACATCAGTTGGATTAATAGTATAGTCTTCCCCTGCTTTTGCCGATACATTATCCAAAATATATTCAATAGAGATATCTTCGTCTACCGTTTTATTATTACCTAACGTAAAGATAAATGCCGCTGGTTGTCCCCCTTCTGCTCCATCCTGTTTGGTGATAACAATATCTGCAAAGTCATCGTTTTTAATAATTCCTTTCTTTGTTTTTACAGGAATAGTCAGTCTGTTTTCAAAATTATTTGATGGAGAAGACAAGGTTACTACAAAATCTTCATCTGGCTCTATTTTATCATCTCCATTTATCTGTACGTCTATATAATGGGGTTCATCTTTCTCTCCCAGGAAGTTTAAAGTTCCCGTAGGGTTTATCACATAATCTCCATCAGTTCGTTGAGCTGTGCCATCTGTCACCGTATAATTTACGTTAAAAGCATCTGCTGTTTCCTCATTTAATTTTACGGTAAAACGGTATTGTTTAAAATCTCCGGTATTACCTTCTGTCAGCTCGTCTACCGCTGTAATTGTAATCTCTGCATTATCGTTATCTGTGATATTTAAAACAGGAATTGTTGGTGATAAGGTAATTGCACTCCCATAACCACTAAACACCTGCACATTTTTAAGTTCAACTGTTTCTGTTCCCTCTACAATGGTATCATCCACAATAGTTAATTCCACATCAACATAGTTTTCCCCTGCCGGAATAGTTACCGATGTTGGATGTGTGATATCATAATCTTTTTTTGCTGAGACGTTTAATGCAGTACCTCCCAATTGATAATTTAGAGTAACAGGTTTATCAGAGGTAGCTCCGTTTTCCAGGTAAAACCTGAATACACCCTTTGTCCCATTTTCCGAACCATGGGTTACAGCAACTGCCACTACTGCACTATCATCATTTTTTAAGGTAGCTGTCCCGGTATGCGCTGTTGTACTGATAGACAGATGACCATCAAACGTTTTATAGAGTGATTGTAAAATGGCTTTAAATGTTTCGTCTGCCTCTACTTTTTTATCGCCATAATATTTAACCTGTATATGCTGTACCTCGTCTTTTGCTCCGCCAAAAGTTAGTGTTCCTGTTGTAGCCTCATAATCCTCTCCGGCTATTGCCGTTCCGTCCTCAGTTTTATAGTTTACATTAAATGCTGTTTCCGTTTCTGTATCCAATAGCACATCAAAAGACAGTGTATGTACCCCATTATTTTGTTCGTTAACCGTAACATCATTTATGGTAACAGTTCCAAAATCATTATCCGTGATTTTTAATGTACTGCTATTATTAGCAAAAGTAACTCCATAAACAGGAGTAACTATATTGGCTGTAATCGTCAAAAATTCATCGCCCTCTACTTTGGCATCATCAATAATCTCTATAGGAATGTTAATAGAATTTGTATTTGCAGGTAATGTTATTGTTCCCGGCAGGGCTTTATAATCATCCCCTGCCTGTGCCCCGCTTAAAGTATAGCCAATCTGTATGGGAAGATCTGCTGTATAACCCGATGGAAAACTTATGGTAAAATAACCATCGTTTCCACCTTCTTCTCCATCTTGTTTAGTTATACTTAATTGTGCGCTATCATCATTTATAATAGTGAAAACAGCCGTATTATTGGGGATGCTGATGGCACCGTTATACAAATTTGCCGAAGTATTAAACTGGAACCTGAAAGTTTCACTATCTTCTATTTTAGAATCGCCAACAATAATTACAGATACTTCTTTTTCCTCACCTGCCTTTCCTTCAAAATTCCAGGTGCCGTTGCTCGCCTGATAATCGTTACCATTAGTCGCCGTAATATCTGTAAACTGATAATTTACACTAAAAGGAGAAGCCGTCGCCTTAGTCAGTTTTACTTTAAACTTAACGATTTTTGTTTCCCCATCAGCTCCTTCTGTAACATCAGGCTCAGTAATCAGCACAAGCTCTCCTTTATCGTTATCCAGTATATTAACAGTTTGCGGAGAGTTGGAAACCGTAACAGCTGTCGGATAAGCAGTATCAACACCTGTTGTTGTTAATATAACAGTTTCTGTATTTTCCACAATATCGTCATCTATTACCTCTATTTTTACCTCTCCACTTGTCAATCCGGCAGGAATAGTAACAAATGCAGAATTAGCCGTAGTATAATCATCAGGATTTTCCGCTGAACCTCCCAGATTAAAACGAATAGTTGTTGGCTCATCAGATGTTATTCCATTTAAGAAATTAAAATGGAAAAAGCCCGCTACAGCACCTTCCTCATTACCATGCGACGGCACAATCTGAATTATGCCTTTATCATTATTAACGATAGTACCAACTGCATTGGGATTTGCAATAGTCAACCGACCGCCAAAGTTAGCAGACAGCAACCCTAATGCAACATTTAAGGTTTCATCTTTTTCAATAATTAAATCACCTTTAACAAGAACCCGTATCTGTTTGTTACGATCTGCCGGACCATTAAAATACAAAGTAATTGATGCTGGCACTTCATAGTCAACGTTAACAGTAGCGGTACCCTCTGTGATGGTGAAAGGTAGGGAAAAAGCATCCTGAACGTTTGCACCTGTGAGCTCAACATCAAAAACAAGGTAAGTATCACTCTCATTCCCTTCAACTACTGATGCATTTGAGATGGAAATACTTGCCGCATCATTATCTATAATATTCAGTGTTTTCTGTAATTCGGTAAATGTGATATGGTAAGGTAATAATGTATTTGCCAGTGTAATTGTTACGGTTTCGAGATTTTCTACCAGATTATCATCTACTACCGGTAAATCTAACTGTACCGTACTTTGCCCCGGATTGATGGTTAACACTCCTGAACTTGCCCCGGTATAATCACTTGGATTTTGAGCCGTTCCGCCTAAAGTATAGGAAATACTTATCGGAACATCCGCACTATAACCATCATCAAAACCAATCGTAAATCTGGCGTCCTGACTACCTTCTTTTCCATCTATTTTATGGATAACAATGTTTGCCAAATCATCATTTACAATAGTGGTCTCTACATAAGGGTTTGATATAGTCAGACGTCCGTCAAAGTCCTGAAGCAAAGGATTCAATATCAAGCGAAAAACTTCATCTGCCTCAATCTTTTTATCTCCTCTTATATTTACCGGAACAGTAATTTCCTGTTCACTAAGCCCCGGAAGAAAGGTGTAGGTATCCAATACACCATCGTAATCTTCTCCTGCAAAAGCAGTTATATCCGCAGTGCGGTAACTTAACTGTATAGGGGTTTGTATTTCTTTATCCAGCTTAATAGTATAATTGATAGTATTTACGCCATTATCTCCTTCAATAATACTTGGTGGACCTGTTAAAGTAATTGTCCCCTTGTCATTATCTTCTATTTGTGCTGTGATGGCATGTGTATTTATTGTAACTCCCGGATTACCTATAATTGGAGAAGGCGTTAAAACAATTGTTTCTGTTCCTTCTATAATATCATCATCATTTACCCGGATGGTTAATGTTGCACTATTGGTATTTGCCGGAATAGTAACCTTGTATACCGTTGGTGCCTTATAATCTGTACCTGCAGAGGCTGTACTGCCTGCTAATGTAAAATTAATTTCTGTAGCTGTTGTAGCTGTTACCCCCACCGGGAAGGAGAAGGTAAATACAACAGGTTCTTCATTCTCCTCTTTTCCATTACTGGCAGTTACCGTTATCTGGCCGCTGTCATCATCTATAATAGTACCTATTGCAGGTACACTTTGCACTGTTAATGCACCATTAAACGTTTTGGATGGTGCACCTAATATCAATTGTAAAGTTTCATCCCCCTCTATATCATAGTCACCTTTAACAGCAATATCTATATTAACTTCCTGTGTGGCTAAATTGGGCGAAAAAGAAATAGGACTTATTGTGGTAACGGTATAATCTGTACCTAAAGTTGTTTCTATGTCCTGTATGGTAAATGGCAGGGTAAAATCTCTATCAGTTCTGCCGTTTAATACAGCTTTAAATCTCAACAGACTTGTTCCGGCATTACCCTCTATTACCTGTGCATCTGCTACGGTTATTTGCACCCTGTTAATATCAAAAATATACAGCGTACTCATATTACCCGAAAGCGTTATTCCTGGATGTGACAACGAGTTTACCGTTAAAACCACATCTTCCGTTCCCTCTACCAGTCCATCGTCATAAGTATTCAGATATAAATGAACAGTACTTTGCCCCTTTAACAAAGTGATGGTTCCCGTTTGTGGTTTATCATAATCTATACCATTGCCATTGGCTTTCCCTGTTAAAGTATAACTAATTATAATATCTGTATCAGCAACTTTATTATCACGTAAAGTAAACGCAAAATATGCTGCAGCACCTCCCTCGGTTGTATTTTCAGAGACAATATCTAATATACCCGAATCATCATTCAGGATATATCCGATAGACGCTCCCTGTGTTATACTCAGGTTGCCACTATAATTATTACTTAAATCGCTAATGGTTACATGGAAATATTCGTCCGATTCTATTTTATGATCTCCAATTACCCTTACTGTTACCGGATAAGTCCCCGGCATTTTAGGAATGGTAACTACACGATTCTGAGGTTCGTAATCATTGTCCGCAACCAGGGCTGTACCATCAGCCGTTTTAAAATTTAAAGTAAAAGCCCCTGCCGTTTCTTTGTCTAAAGTAACGTTAAATGTAAAATCAGTGTAATTAGTATCTCCTTCGTTCAGGGTTACCGGACCACTTAACTTTATAGTCCCCTTATCATTATCAAAAATGGTAATGGAGGGTACATTTGGGTTTAAGCTAATATTATAGGCACTTTGAAGATTTCCGTTCTCTGGTCTTCTACTCCTTATACTTTGTACCGCTGCAATAAAAATGGTTTCATTGCCCTCTATTATATCATCATTAATTACGGGAAATATCAATTCGTAGGTTGATTGTCCTGCCGGTATAATCACAGTATTAGCCTGAGTACCTATATAGTCTACACCACCCCATTCTGCCGTTCCTCCTAATGTAAAATCTATTTCCAAATCACAGTCAGAAGTTACTCCATTAGCAAAACTGAATATCAATTTTGCAGGTACCGCCCCTTCCTCATAACCATCTACTTTAGTAACATTGATGATTCCACTATCATCATTTTCTATAGTCCCCGTTGCTTCTTTTATACCAATGGTATTTAATCCCGAAGGATTGGTGATAACCAGTTTAAACTCCTCATTTCTTTCGATAATATTATCTGTAGCAATCTGCAAAACTATATTGGCTTGTGTTTGCCCTTTGGGGACAATAAGAGTTCCCGATGTAGGCCCTATAAAATCTGCAGCGTCTGTAGTAAGGTGCGCAATCTCATAATCTATTGTAATATCACAATTAGAAGTCGTCGATAAAGTTACAGGAAAAGTCATTGTTTTTATCCCTCCCGTCCCTTCCGTTACGGTCTGGTTACTGCCCATATTAATAGTGACTCCAGAAAGTGTAACATTTGAATGTGTTTTAATATTATTACACCCTACCGTTCCGTAATTACATTCCACTTCCGGATCGGTAGGTTCTGCCGCATCTGGATGGGTAGCATCCGGATCTGTTACATCTTTTGGCCGCATAACAGAGGCTTTTGTAATTACTCCTCCAGCCGGAGACGCAGATAAAGTTCCTTTTATAATATAAGTTAATTCAGCACCATTTATCAGGTTTAATACCGCATTATATTGTGTAGTATTAGTCTGACTGTTTACAATCTGATTACCAATATTAGCAGGAAGAAAAGAAGTAGTGATATCTGTAATGGTAAATTCCGCCGGATAGTCAAAGAAAAACTTAGCTCCCTCTACATCATCGGGGCCGTTATTCCTAACCCTTACAGTATACACCATCTCTTCCCCAACACAATAGGTAGTTTTATTTGCTAAAATGCTTACCACTTCGAGATCTGCTTCCCGAAATGTTATATTTAAATAGGGTATTTGAGGTGCACTTACAAGGTAAGCCCAGGTATCTAAACCTACCTTATTTCCATAAGCGCTTGTACTGTATGAAGTATTACCATATTTATGCCCGTTTGAAGAACTGTTCGCCCCGCCAATTGGTGTTTTTTTTGGGATAGGGACACTTGTACTAGCGGTGATATCTTCATCATTCCAATGTACAGTATAGTCAGGCGCATTTGCTCCGTTTATACGCTTTATAATAATACCGTTGACATTATTTTCTACATCCAAAAAAGGAAAGTGTACCTCTCCCCCAACAAGACTCACCTGTAACTGATTAGGACTTAATGGAACACCTCCATAAACCTTCCCACCATTACCATCCAAGCCATTCCAACGCACTTCATTGTCTCCATTTACAGCAGTACCTGTTAATCTTACATCAACATTCTCATTAAAAATGCCGTTATTGTTGATATCGATATTTATATCGTAAGAGCCAGGTTGACTTGTTTTAAACTTGATTAAGCCTCCCAGTGGAAATGTTCCTGCTTTATTCTCCGTACCTTCAAATCCCGTAAACAAAACGTCCGATACCGACAAAGCTTTAATAGGTTTTCTTAGCCATGTAGTTGCGGTAGGTGTAGGTGCATCTTCCGGCAAATCAGCTGCCGGAGTATTGAAAAATATTTTATGTGTAAAATCGGTTGCCGTGTCATCTGTTCTCGGATCTTTAGTATTAACAGTGGTAGCAGAAGTGACGCTTCGATAAGCAGGATCTCCACTTCCATTCTTGAACCCTTTATTATTAACGAAAAAAGAAAAAATATAACCTGCCTGTCCATTATTGTCTACTTCATACAAATAGCCATCGTATGTTAGGATGTTAAATTGAGCATAAAATAATGAAGAACCTGCCGATAGCGTACCATTAAATACATTCATAAAAGCTCTCCCGCTCACAAAGCCTGTATTTGCTGCATTACGAACAGAAACATCAAAAGCAGCAATATATGGTACGGTTGATAGCTGCGGAACCCAATCTAAACCAACTGAATTCACTGGTGGATGATTTGTCCCATTAACAGATCTGGGATCTGTTGTCGGTGATGGTGAAATAAAATCTATTTCCCAAATTCCCTCCTGTCCTGCACCAACCGTAATAATATAAGGAATATACCCCCCATCTGCTCCTCCATTTAAAGACGGACCAAAAACTTCCTGACTCCTGTTAGATATTACCCCTTGGGTTGTTGTAGTATAGGTAATTGTCCCTCCTCCCTGAGGAACTTTAACATTAATTCTCCCACTTCCAATCCCTACAGCACTGGACCCCAAAAACAACCTTTCCCCTACTTTGGCATAAACTTTTACAGTTCCTTTGGTTGGAAAGGGAATCCCCTCCCCGTCCATATCAGAACTCAGGAAATGAGCTCTATGTCCATTTCCACTGGCAATCATATCCTTACTCCCCTCCGCAAAAACACTAAAAGAGAGACAACTCATTAAAAACAAAACAAATAATAGTCTGGTTTTTAATAGAGTTAAGAAAAGTTTAAACAATATAGTGTGTATAGTTTTATCTAATAAGTAAAGGTGCTTCATCTAAAAAATCATACGTTCTTCCAAATCACA
Source organism: Pseudopedobacter beijingensis (assembly GCF_042678145.1). Lineage (NCBI taxonomy): Bacteria > Pseudomonadati > Bacteroidota > Sphingobacteriia > Sphingobacteriales > Sphingobacteriaceae > Pseudopedobacter > Pseudopedobacter beijingensis. Next base: position 304,550 of record NZ_JBHUDG010000003.1, read on the forward strand.
AAAGTTTGAATATCAAATCTTTTGTACTCCTCTTCCTTTTACGGATGAAAGCAAATTAAGGTTGTATCATTTTCTAGATTTGAGCAAAAGACTTTTGAGAGGAAAAACTTCCGAAAAAGGGAAGAGAAATAGAGGGCTCTCTATCAGTCTGACTTTCGAGGAAACCTCTTATATTCTATGTCTATGTCTCAAGTTAAGCAATCCATAGAGATGCAAAACTTAGCTCTATAGGTATTTGTAATTTTATGTAGGATTTAAGTCAAACCTATCCCTCTTGCATTTGCACACTAAGACTTAAACTAGGATAGGGCTGATGTTTTTCAATTCGCATATTGGATTATCTAACGATTGATAAGGTGTTTTCTTTTGCTTAGCAAAAAGTTCGTTAACGAAATCAGTATCACAAAAACAAGTAATTTCACCACCCAATCCAGAACAATATTTCCAATAAATTCCTGATTTGAGAATGTCCAGCTACTCTCTAAATAGTCTCTATGCAAAGAAGTAATAATTATAGCTGATTTTTCTATAGAGGGTGTAAATAGTAAAACGAGGGCTATTAAAAGTCGTATTGGCATATTTGTTTTTATTCTCCTACCCCATAATAACTGTGTCAATACAAAATAACCAAAAGGATAAATCCAAAACCCAAACCAATACGGTCCAAACATTCTATTGATTAAAACAGAATTTATAATGGAATGCACAATAGAAAAAGTCAAGTATATAAAAAATAGCAGTCCTGTGTATCTAACTAAATGAATAGCAGATTTGTCAACCATGTCATTTAGGAATATATTTTGACTTTTTATGAGTTTTTTATTAATTCCAAATAGGATGCTATACCAAGCAAATCCTAAAAATATAGAGTCGAAAAGTAAACTTATGATCATTAAATATTGTGTTTTATTACGTTAGTGAATTAATTCCCTCTCCCTGGTTTAAGTATCCTGAAAGATCACTTAAATGCCCCCATTGAATCCAAGGACTCCGTCCGAAATATCTACCCTTCTTTTGATTCAATATCATTGCCACTTTCCGAACTCACAAGACACAAGAAGCCTTTACCCACCTTGCCCTTTCGCATTCTTGTGTCATTGAGGATAGTGTACCCTGTCAAAATCTCGAATCATATCATTGGTCGGACAACACTTATTGATATTAATTTCGTTTCTTCTGCTTCTCTTGAATTTCTTTCAACCGTTGTTCCTTTGACTCAATAGCTCTTTTCTTTAGATCAATGTGGTTTTTGTGAAACACGGTGATGATATCAATAAATCCTGATTCCTGATTAACTAACACCTTGGAAATCGTTCCATTGGCAGCTAAAAGACTTTCTGAATCTGTAGACTGCTCTCCATCAATCAAAACCGGAAGATTTCGGTATTTCCCGTCAACTTTGTATAAATTAAAAAGTTGGGTTTTATTGAAAAATTTAACATCGGCTTTTGGAATAACCACAAAGAACATGTCAGCTTTAATGCTACTATACGCTTTTTCAGCATCAGGTTTCGATAGTAACTCAAGCTTTTCTATTTGTTCAGGTCCTATAATCAGGTCACGAGTAGTCCTCTCGGCAGAATTTTGAACCTTTATAATATTATAAATATTAAGACGCTTCTGACTGCTAATATTTGACTGTGCACTGCTGCTAAAAAAGAACAGAACTGATAGTACGGTCATTAAAATTTGTTTATACATTTTCATAATACATGTTTATTTTTTTCCAGTTATCTCTATTACATTATAGAAGTTACCAGGTAACTCGGTATCATATATTCCAGTTTCAGGATCGAAATATTCCATTTTCCCATCATTATTATATCCAGTTATCATAACAGAATGACCGTCTGTCGTGTTGCCTGAGTTTCTTATTCTATTCTCACTACAAAACTGTTATCTTCAATAACCCATCTATATTTTCAAATTTATATTTGCTACTCATGCATAAAGATTAAGTTTCCCCTGTTTGGCGCAAGGTACTGTCATAAAAAACAAGTTTAAATTTAAGTTTTTTCACGTTATTTTTGTACAGCGAAAGAAGGCATACATTGATACGTTAATGAATGTCTATCTAGTTCAGCCCCGTTCATCGGGGCTGTTTATTTGGCTCTGTCGAGCCAAAGCGAAAGAAGGCTCCATCTCCTCGTTTATGAATATCTCTTCTTCTGTTGTTTGAGCGGGAGGATTAAAGTCCTCATTCTTTTTCCAAAGCGTATATATCAATACCAGAAGTTTCTTTTGCACAGCTACGTATGCTTTCATCTTTTGGTTATGCCTCGAAAGGATGCGCTCATAGAATGGCCTGAAATCCCCCATATTGTACCGCACTACGTTAAATGCCGGCAGGTGCAGACATCTTCTTATCCTGCTGTTCCCTTTTTTTGATATCCGGGTCTTTCCCTTTCGGCTTCCCGACTGGTTTTCCTCCACGTCATACCCTGCATAGCTCACCAGCTGGGGGATACTGCTGAAGAGTGCAAATCCATTTGTCTCTGCCAGTACAGTGGCTATGGTAATAATCCCTATCCCCTTTATTTGCTGTATCTTATCAGTTTTGGCCGCTACTTCTTTATTGCCTGATATATGCTTGGAAATAGCCGCTGCTGTTTCTTCTATTTGCTTATCGAGGGTAGCTACCAGCTTTTTGAGCTGCTTTATTACCGCTTTGCTACTGTAAATACTGTGCATATCGGCATGCAGCTGGTTTTTGATATTGGTCTTTAGCTCCTGCAGGCTTTGGTGGTGGCGGGTAAGTGCCCTGAGCGAATAGAAAAAATCGTCCAGGGGTTCCCAGTTCTCCAGATTTTGCTGGGCTCCCATTCTGGCAAGTCCCGATGCGTCTATCTTGTCGTTCTTTGTTTTCAGCCCCAAGGCTTTCAGGTACTGTTTGGCCTTATTTGGCAGCACTACCGATACTTTATGGCCTGATTTGAAAAGATAGAGTGCACAGGCCTCAAAATAAACACCTGTGGCCTCCATGGTGATACACAATGGAATATTGGATTCCTTCCGGTGTTTGGTAATCCATGTACACAGTTCCCTAAACCCTTCTGTATGGTTTGGAAACTTTCGGGAAGCCTTGACATTTACTTCCTGACAAGTATTAATTACTGAAAGACAGGCGTGAAAGTCCTTTTTTGAAATATCGATCCCCAGGGAATACTTTAACATAACTATAAAATAAAGTCTACTCCAAATTATTCACTTCACCTAAAACATTCTGTTGCATTACCTCCAATAGAGGTACATGTATATAGCAAGTCTATCTCCAAAAATTCAAACAACGATTATGGATTGGTAGAAAAAATAGAACCGTTAGCAATCATAGCTCTTCTGTTCATCTTTAAAATATCTCTCACCCATTCTGCAAAATCTTCTGGTTGTAATACTTTTTCAGGGTTACCGTCCGTTAGCCCGCCATCAATACTCATATCCGTAGCAATAGTGCTGGGAGTTAGCGTAATTACCCTAATATTAAACTTCCTTAATTCTGCCATCATAGATTGTGATAAAGAAATAACTGCCGCCTTAGACGCACAATAAGCAGACATATTGGGTCCTCCTTTTAATCCTGCCGTAGAAGCCACATTTACAATATCTCCTTCAGATTTTTCTTTAAGGTAAGGCAGTACAGCTTTAGCTACATAATAAACACCAAATAGATTGGTTTTTATCACCTGTTCCCAGCTGGAAGAAGACATGTTTTCAAAAGAGCCAAAATCTCCAATACCTGCATTATTTATTAAAATATCTATACCTCCTAAGCTTTTTGCAATAGCCGACACTCCTTTAATAACCTCATCTTCAGAATCCACATCAAATACAGCATAAGTAGCATTTACTCCTTTTGTTTTTAGCTCTGCTACTGTATGTTTTAGGTTTTCTTCATTTCTACCGGTAATAGCAATATTAACACCCTCATTTGCCAACATTATAGCAACAGCCTTACCTAAACCTCTACCTCCTCCGGTAATAAGTGCATTCTTTCCTTTTAAATCCATATTTTGTTAATCATTAATTTATTTTCACTTTTTAAAGCTTTTATTATTCTCATTTTTCTACAACTAGTATAAGTAGGGTTTGGCTCTTTTCTACCGTGATACTTGCACCAAACAGGCTAACCACTGTAAATAGGCCACAGATTAATATAATCTGACTATTTACCTGTTATTCAATACTACCCCTCTTCTCTGAACATGATCTCTTGATACCATCTTTAAGTATTGCCATAATTTACAAAGAACTAACCCTATTAAAAGAGAGATATACGATAAAGATATTAACAATGGTATTTAACTATAAATATAGAAGCACTAAAATAGAGATTTCATAGAGCTTTACCTCTACGAACCCTCTATAAACCCTCTGTTTTACCTCTAATAAATCTCTATAAAAATGCTTACAATAGTAACTGTATAATTAATCAATAACGCATGAGTAAGCTATAAAATATATGGTTCAATTTAAGCACTCCCTTAATGGATTGGTTTTTTAACCGGTGTACATCATATTCTTTATCACCATAATCTCTGATAGGACGATATACCATAGAAATTATTGACTCCACACCGGGAAAAATAATGAGCTTTATTAACTGTAAACGGTAAACCAGAAAAGAAGTACTGATTAATGATGATATAATTTATTTTAAAATAAGATCTACCCGATAAATATTTTCAGCACTTAAGCTATATACAAAAGGCTATTTGCAATAAAATAAACAAACTCATTATATATTTATCATCTTTACGCAACCGATTGCATTATATTTCGAAAAAATTACTATTTTAGTTGCAGAGATTATAACCGCAAAATCTTACATGAGCAAAAAAGAAATTACAATATACGATCTGGCTGAGAAATTAGGGTTATCCGCAGCAACAGTAAGCAGGGCATTAAAAGATCATCCAGCAATAAACTCGGAGACTAAAAAAAAGGTATTTGCCCTGGCGAAGAAAATGGGTTACAGAACCAATAAGTTTGCCAGTAATTTACGTAAGCAGAAAACAAACACCATAGGCGTTATTGTTCCCCGATTAAACAGTCCGTTTATGTCATCAGTATTATCGGGTATAGAAAAAACAGCCAATAATAAAGGTTATAATATTATCATCAGCCAATCATTAGAAAGCGAAGCCAAAGAACGCAGCAACGTCTTTACACATTTCAATAATCGGGTAGATGCTTTAATAGTTTCTTTATCTTATGAGACAGACAATATGGATCATTTCCAGTCTTTCATCAATAAAGAAATCCCCCTGGTATTCTTTGACCGTGTTCCCGAATCAATAAATGCTACAAAAGTGGTTATAGATAACTTTAGGGCAGGATACGAAGCCACACTTCATTTAATTGAGCAAGGTTATAAAGACATTGTCCATATCACCGGAAATATCAAAAGAAACGTTTATAAAGATAGATTTGAAGGTTATAAAAGAGCTTTAACAGACCATAACATTCTTTACAGAGAAGATAACTTTATCTGTAATGATTTAAGCGAAGATGCGATATACAACTGCATACACAACCAGATACTTACTCGTAAAAAACTACCCGATGCCTTATTTATAACCAACGATACTTCGGCTGCATTTGCGCTCTCCATATTAAAAGAAAATGGTATCAAAATACCATCAAAAATGGCGATAATAGGTTTCAACAACGATCTGATTTCAAAAGTTACCGAGCCTAATATCACCACTATTAATTATCCGGGATACCAGATGGGAGAAACAGTAGCCAGAATAGCCATAGAAAAAATAGATAATAAAAGCGAGAAAGATGTTACCAGTACCGTTATACTCAATGCAGAACTGGTAGTTAGAGGGTCGACCGTTAAAAGATAAAACTACTTTAACCAATTCATTAAATAACCTAAGCAGAAAAAATTCAACCGATTGCATTATGAAATTCATACAAAAAACACTGATATTAATACTGCTGACAACATTATCTGTAAAAGCAGATCAGGGATATAATCTTTGGCTGAACTATCAGAAACTAACCGACCCTGTTTCCCTGAAAGAGTATACCGGCCTGCTAAAAAGTATCCACTTCGATAGCAATAATAGTACGCAGCAAGTAGCAGCCAAAGAACTGCAAAATGCTTTTGGGATCTTAACAGGAAAAGATCTTCCATCAAACAGATCAATGGAGAGCGGAAGTGTGGTATTACTTAAAGAAAGTGCTTTAAAAGCACTTCAAATCAATCAACAGGTTCCCGATAATGCAGACGGATTCATTATAAAGCAGGTTACTGTACAAAATAAACAGATCATACTCATCTCTTCTCAATCAGATATAGGTTTACTATACGGAACATTTGCTTTTATTAAACAGTTACAATTACAAAAAAGACTGACCGGTCTGAATATCTCAGAATCTCCCAAAATACAGCACCGGATACTAAACCACTGGGACAATCTGAACAGAACGGTTGAAAGAGGTTATGCAGGTTTCTCTTTGTGGAACTGGCACACCTTACCAGGATATATAGACAAAAGGTATATTGATTATGCCCGGGCAAATGCTTCTGTAGGTATCAATGGAACGGTATTGAATAACGTAAATGCCAATTCACTGATTTTAACCCACGAATGGCTCTTAAAAGTAAAAGCATTGGCTGATGCTTTCAGACCCTACGGTATCAAGGTTTATCTTTCTGCCCGATTTACATCACCTATTGAAATAGGAAAACTAAAAACCGCAGATCCTTTAAACGAGGATGTTGCCCAATGGTGGAAAGACAAAGCCAATGAGATTTATAAACTGATTCCTGATTTTGGTGGCTTTCTAGTAAAAGCCAACTCAGAAGGTCAACCAGGCCCGCAAGATTATGGTCGTACACATACCGATGGCGCAAATGTACTCGCCCGGGCATTGGCACCCCATCAGGGAATATTAATGTACAGAGCATTTGTGTATGCCAACGAGATTCCCGAAGACCGGGCAAAACAAGCTTATAACGAATTCACTCCCTTAGATGGAAAATTCGATAAAAATGTAATGGTACAGGTAAAAAACGGAGCTATAGACTTCCAGCCCAGAGAACCATTTCATCCACTTTTTGGTGCCCTGCCTAAAACACCTATCATGGCAGAATTACAGCTTACACAAGAATACCTGGGGATGTCGACCAACCTCGCCTACCTATCCCCTCTGTTTAAAGAATGTTTAGATTCCGATACTTATGCCAAAGGGAAAGGTTCTACCGTAGCAAAAGTAATAGATGGTTCTTTAGATGGGCATAACATTTCGGGTATTGCAGGGGTTGCCAATATTGGAAACGATATCAATTGGTGCGGACATCCTTTTGCCCAATCCAACTGGTATGCTTTTGGGAAACTGGCATGGAATTACTCTCTTTCCAGTGAAGAAATTGCTTCCGAATGGATAAAAATGACTTTTAACACAGATGCATCAACATTACAAGCCATATCGCAGATGATGCTCCAATCTCGCGAAACAATCGTCAATTATATGACACCTCTGGGGCTGCACCATATCATGAGCTGGAGCCATCATTATGGCCCCGGCCCATGGATTAAAGATAAGCCCCGAGCCGATTGGACATCGGTATACTATCATCAGGCAGATAAAAACGGAATAGGTTTCGACAGAACATCCAGTGGTAGCAACGCCACTGCGCAATATTTTCCCGAAGTAGCAAAAATCTTCAACGATGTTAATACCTGTCCCGAAAAATACCTGTTGTGGTTTCATCACTTGCCGTGGAGTTACAAATTAAAATCGGGCGAATCATTATGGGATGGTATTGTTAAGCATTATTATCTGGGTGTAAAAGAAGTAGAGCAAATGCAAAACACATGGGATTCTCTGGCTTCAAAAGTCGACGGAGACATCCATCTTCAGGTTAAACAATTATTAAAAGTACAGCATGAAGAAGCCATCTTATGGAGAAACTCCTGTGTACTTTATTTTCAGTCCATCTCAGGACTACCCTTACCTAAAGGGCTTTCTAAGCCAGAAAAAGATCTAAATTATTATCAAAACCTGGAGTACAAATACGTTCCGGGAATATAAACCAGTATCATGAAAACATTAATGCTAAAAACCGTTTCTGCCGCTTTACTTACTGTAGCTATAACATCCTGCAAGGGAAATGCACAGGAGACAAAAGGATTAAAAGATTATTACAAAGATTACTTTCCCATTGGCGTGGCCGTAAATCAAAAAAGCCTGACAGAACCAGAAGCCAGTTTTATTAAGAAGAATTTTAATAGCCTGACTCCGGAAAATGATATGAAGATGGGGCCCATACAACCCAAAGAAGGTGTTTTCAATTGGGGGCCCTCAGATAAAATTGTCGATTTCGCTGTCAAAAACAACATGAAAGTAAGAGGTCACGCCTTATGCTGGCATGAACAGGTTGGCGATTGGTTCTTTGTTGATAAAGAAGGGAATAATGTTTCACGTGAATTGCTGCTCCAACGGTTAAGAACACATATCCATACCGTGGTTAACCGATACAAAGGAAAAATATATGCATGGGATGTGGTAAATGAGGTAATTGACGACAATCCGAACAACCTGATCAGATCTTCCAAATGGACAGAAATTATTGGGGATGATTATATCGAAAAAGCTTTTGAATATGCCCATGAGGCCGACCCCAATGCCAAACTCTTTTATAATGATTACAATAGCGAAAGACCAGAAAAAGTAGAACGCATTTATACTTTATTGAAAAGACTAAAAGACAAAAACATTCCTATTAACGGAGTAGGATTACAAGGACATTGGTCTATTTTTGAACCTTCAAGAAATGAGCTGGAATATGCTATCCAAAAATATGCTTCTCTAGGTTTAGAAATTCATATTACCGAATTGGATGTTTCTATCTACAAATGGGAGAAAGAAAAGAGAGCTAAACGTTCTGATGAGTCTGACGAATATACACCCGAATTGAAAAAAGCACAAGCCAATCAATACAAAATGTTTTTTGAGGTATTCAGAAAGTACAAAAACAATGTGACCAACGTAACGTTCTGGAACGTAACTGATAAATACAGCTGGCTGGATCATTATCCGGTAGAAGGAAGAAAAAACCATCCTTCCTTATTTGATACCAATGGAAAACCAAAAGCTGCTTTTTGGGAGGTGGTAAACTTTTAGAACATGAAGAAATTAACTTTTGTATTTATTTTATCCTTGTTTTTTGTCCAGGCTTACGCAAGCGGACTGGAAACTATAGTAAACGAGAGTGCTTTGGCTAATAGTTTCCCTATTGTTTCCTCTTCAAAAAACAGCACCATTTTATATGATGAAAAAGATTTTGATGGAGTAAAAAGGGCTATCAAAGACTTACAAAATGATATTAAACTTGTTACGGATATCAGTCCAGAGCTAAATAAAAACAACGCACAAACCGTAATTATTATAGGTACAATTGGAAAATCGGCGTTGATTGATGAGCTCATCCAAAATAAAAAAATCAATGTAAACGGCGTTTCTGGAAAGTGGGAAAGCACTTTGATAGAAGTTGTATCCAATCCTAAAAAAGGGATAGAACAGGCTTTGGTGATTGCGGGGAGCGACAAGCGTGGAACCATTTATGGCATTTACGAACTGTCTTACCAAATGGGAGTTTCTCCATGGTATTATTGGGCAGATGTTCCCGTTAAGAAAAGTAAGAATCTTTATGTAAAAACTGGAAGGTATGTCATAGAAAGTCCTGCGGTTAAATACCGGGGAATCTTTTTAAATGACGAAGCACCTGCATTAACCGGATGGGCAAAAAAAGAATTTGGCGGTTTCAATCATCAGTTTTACGAAAAAGTTTTCGAACTAATACTAAGATTAAAAGGTAATTACCTGTGGCCTGCCATGTGGGGAAGCGCCTTTAACGACGACGATAAATTAAACCCGGTAAAAGCCAATGAATATGGTATCGTGATTGGCACATCGCACCATGAACCTTTAACCCGAGCACATGACGAATGGAAGCGTTACGGAAAAGGCCCCTGGGATTATACCAAAAACGAAGAGGAGTTAAAGAAATTCTGGAAAACAGGTTTTGAAAGAGTTACCGATAAAGAAATATTAGTCACCTTAGGAATGCGTGGCGATGGCGATGAACCCATGACGGAAGGTACTGCCACCGCTTTACTGGAGAAAATTGTGAAAGACCAAAGAGACATTATTAAGGACGTAACACAGAAACCAGCAGAACAAACACCACAGGTTTGGGCTTTATACAAAGAGGTACAGGATTATTATGATAAAGGAATGCGTGTTCCTGATGATGTTACACTATTGTTATGTGATGACAATTGGGGGAACATCAGAAAGTTACCCGATTTAAAAGAAGCACCAAGAAAAGGTGGTTATGGCATTTACTATCATTTTGATTATGTTGGCGGACCAAGAAACTACAAATGGATCAATACCAATCCTATTCAAAAAACCTGGGAACAGATGAATTTGGCTTATCAATATGATGCCAATCAAATTTGGATTGTCAATGTTGGCGATTTAAAACCAATGGAATTCCCCATCGAGTTCTTTTTGGATTATGCTTGGAGTCCGGATGCTATCCCTTCCGAACAACTGAAAAACTATACCGTTAACTGGGCTGCAAAACAGTTTGGATCTCAATACAAAAATGAAATTGCTGATTTGATTGATACTTATCTGAAATATGCAGGACGTATAAAACCAGAATTACTAAACGCTAATACTTACAGTTTAATCAATTACAGAGAATGGGAAAGGGTTATTGCAGATTATGATTCACTCTTAAAAAAAGCACAAGAAATTAAATCTAAAATCCCACAAGAGTATCAAGACAGCTATTACCAATTGGTTTTACATCCTATAGAAGCTAATGGAAATTTACATCATTTGTATTATGCCCATGCTCAAAACACACTTTATGCTCAGCAAGGCAGAAATGTAACCAATCATTATGCAAACGAAGTAGAAAAAAGATTTAAAAAAGACGCCGAAATTACCCATTATTATAATGATGTGATGGCCAATGGTAAATGGAAACACATGATGGACCAGACACATATTGGCTATACCTATTGGCAACAGCCGGAATCGAATGTGATGCCAAAAACAACCCAGTATGAAGCTTCGCATAAGCCTTCATTAGGACTTAGCATAGAAGCTAGTGAATCATTTTGGACAGGAAAAGCAACAGCAAATGAAAAACTGCCTGTATTTAACGCTATGTCTAAGGCTAAGCACTATTTTGAATTATTTAACAGAGGAAACGGAGAAGTCAAGTTTAATATCAAAGCTTCTAAATATATCACCTTATCGCAATCAAATGGATCTTTTAAAGATCAGGAACGTATCTGGGTCACTATAAACTGGGATTTGGTACCAAAAAGATTAATATCCAGCCAGATTATAGTATCAGGAAATGAAGGAAGCAGAATCACACTGCCTATTACAATTGACAATAGATTTAGCGAAGGCAAAAACCTATTTGCAGAACAGAATGGTGTTATTGCCATAGAAGCTCCACATTATTCTAGAGCAAACAATAATCGACCTGTTTTTTGGAAACATTTAGAAAACCATGGTAAAACCCTTGGCGGGATGACTGTTTACCCTTCTACCGTTGCAAATCAAAAATTAGATCATAAAACGCCCTATCTGGAATATGATATTTTCGTCAACGAAGCCGGAAATTACACCTTGCATACTTTGGCAAGTCCGACTTTAGATTTCAGACAGGGCAAAGGTCTTCAATTTGCCATTTCTATAAATGATGAACAACCGGTTATTGTAAATATTACTGAAGATGACAACAAACCAAAAGTTTGGGACAAGGCGGTTGCCAATAGTATTAAAGAATTTAAAACTGAACTCAATATTGCCAAAGCAGGAAAAAACACCATTAAATACTGGATGATTTCTCCTGCCGTTGTCTTACAAAAACTTATTTTAGATACCGGAGGACTTAAATACAGTTTTCTGGGGCCGGAAGAAACATTAAAACCTTAATCAATAATCATAAACTTAACAAAATTATAATCCATGAAAACAAAACTCAGATTTCCATACGCATTAGCCCTATTGGCTGTAGCTGGAATTTCTTGCCAAAACAACAGTAAAACAACAAGCAACCAAACCGCGCAAGAAACAGCGGACACTTCCAAATTTATCGGTCAACCTTTGGTTAGCGATTTATTCTCTGCCGACCCTTCTGCACATGTATTTGAAGGAAAAATTTACGTTTATCCTTCACATGACATCGATGCAGGAACTCCTGAAAATGACAATGGAGACCATTTCGATATGCGTGACTATCACGTTTATTCTATGGATAGCGTTGGTGGAAAGGTCACAGATCATGGCGTTGTATTGAAAAGAGAAGATATTCCATGGGCGGGCCGTCAACTTTGGGCTCCTGATGCGGCTTTCAAAAATGGAAAGTATTACCTGTATTTCCCTATGAAAGACAAAGAAGATATCTTCAGAATTGGTGTTGCTACTTCTGACAAACCTTACGGTCCTTTTAAAGCGGAGCCAAAACCTATTGAGGGAAGCTACAGTATGGATCCTGCGGTATTTACCGATGATGACGGCACTTCTTATATGTATTTTGGTGGAATCTGGGGTGGTCAATTACAAAAATGGGAGAATGGCAAATTTAATAAAAATGGTTCTATGACCGATTCTCAAAAGGAGGATGAACCTGCTTTAAGACCACGTATTGCCAAAATGAGCGCAGACATGCTGAGTTTTGCAGAACCAGTTAGAGAGATTAAAATATTAGACAAAGATGGTAAAGAAATATTGACCAAAGATCACGACAGACGTTTCTTTGAAGCAGCCTGGATGCACAAATACAATGGCAAATATTATTTTTCTTACTCTACAGGAGATACGCATTATATCTGCTATGCGATTGGTGATACCCCTTACGGCCCATTTACTTATCAGGGGGTGATATTAGAACCTGTACAAGGATGGACAAATCACCATTCTATTGTAGAGCATAACGGAAAATGGTGGTTATTCTATCACGACACACAAATTTCTGGTAAAACACACTTGAGAAATATCAAGGTTACGGAATTAAAATACAATCCAGATGGAACTATTCAAACCATTAACCCGATGAAGAAATAGAGTTTTATAAATTTTTCAACCATACGAACGCAAAGCACTCAAAGGTTTTTATTTGACGCTTTGCGTTTTTATTTGTTAAAATTTTATATTTGATAGTATCAAATGATAGTATCAAAGTGAAACCTCCATATCAGATAACCTCTAAAATCCTTTCTTTAATTTCATCTATTTCTCAGAAAATAGGAGAAATTAATGCCAAACATCTAGTTAAATCGAATCCGAAACTTCGTAAACAAAATCAAATCAAAACGATTCACGCTTCGCTAAATATTGAAGGTAATACACTTTCTGAAGATCAGATTACTTCTATTCTGGAAAATAAAAGGGTAGTCGGACCAGAAAGGGACATCAAAGAAGTTTTAAATGCACTCACCGTTTATAAAGTGCTTGGCCATTTAAAATCTTACTCAGAAAAGGACTTTTTAAAAGCACATAAATTACTGATGACCGGATTGATTGAAACCCCAGGAAGATACAGGAATAAAAGTGTAGGTATTGTAAAAGGTACAAATATCGAGCATATAGCGCCTCCTTTTGAGAATATTAGTTTTTTAATGTGTGATCTTTTCAAATATTTAAAAGATAAATCTGAGTTAACACTCATTAAAAGCTGTGTTTTTCATTATGAGATGGAGTTTATTCATCCGTTTTTAGATGGGAATGGACGAATGGGAAGGCTCTGGCAAACATTGATTTTAATGGACGAATTTCCGCTATTCGAGTTTCTGCCTTTTGAAACGCTGATCTCTAAACATCAGAAAGAATATTATAATGCACTTTCTGTTTCGGATAAACGTGGGCACTCCACTATATTTATTGAATATATGCTGGGTATAATTGATTCCTCCTTGGTTGAATTATTAGAAAATACTTCAAGAAAATTAAACGAAAGAGAACGACTGGAAATATTTCTGGAAACAAACAAACAGGAGTTTTCCAGAAAAGATTACATGAAACACTACTCCGAAATTTCATCTGCAACAGCAAGCCGGGATTTAAAGAATGGTGTACAACTTGGTTTAATTGAAAGGTTTGGCGATAAAAAAACAAGTTTGTATAGGAGTATATAAAGCCTAAAACCGTACGTGTTCTTACTACTAACAAGAATCTAATATTTCATAATGACTTTTCATCTCTTCACTTTATAATTCCTTCTTTTTTCACTTTTTCTTACATTAGTACTATACCAATAAACTATCTAAAATGAGATACCAAAAAATTATAACCATCTCAGCCATCTTGTGTTTTGTTGCCTTAATGAGTGCATTTGCACCGCAACAGGAGGACCAGAAAGCTAAAAATCTAAAAGTATTACCGAAAAATATTAGTCATGATGAACTTAAGAACATCATGGATGATTTTAAAGTAGCTTTAGGCGTAAAGTGTAATTTTTGCCATGCTGCAAGAAAAGATGATCCATCCAAACTAGACTTTGCAAGCGATGAGAACAAACACAAAGAAATTGCCCGCAAAATGATGCGTATGACAACAAAGATCAACAAAAGCTATTTTAATAAAAAGCAGGAAGACGGCTCTTTAAAAGCCATATCATGTGCTACCTGTCATAATGGAGCGAAACATCCCAAGATGATTTAATTTTGGATATAGTTTTAAATGAAACGGTCTCGCCAGGACGGCTTTTATTAAAAAAATCTATTTTCCACATCGTATCTCTACAAAAGGACGATGTGGAAAATAAGCATCTAAATTCCTACAGAACAACCTTTACAGCAACAGATTTCAGATTTTCATCATCTGAAGAACCTCCATACATTATCGTGTAATCGCCTACTTTAGGAATAAGCCCATCTACAGATACTTCGTAAAATTCAAAGGCTTCCGCCGAAAGGTCGAAATCTACGTATTGTGTTTTTCCTGCATCTATAGCTACCCGTTTAAAACCTTTTAAAGATTTAACCGGAGCATCGGGATCTCCATTTCTTTTCACATAAAGCTGTACTACTTCTTCTCCTTTTAAAGAAGATGCGTTAGTCACTGGTATACTCAGTCGTAAACCTTTTTCCAATTTTATCACATCGGTTCCTAAATTCACGTTTCCGTACTCAAATTTAGAATAACTTAAGCCATGACCAAAAGGGTATAAAGGCTTCGTATCCATATATCTGTACGTTCTTCCCTTCATACTGTAATTTTCGAAGCCTTGTTTGCTGGTATCAGCTGTTTTTAAAAGTGCCTGATCTAATTGGGCCAGACTTTTATAGAAAGTTACAGGTAATCTTCCTGCCGGATTATAATCTCCAAACAGCACATCAGCTACAGCCGTCCCAGCTTCTTGCCCACCATACCAGGCGCATAACAGCGCATCATAATTTTTCTCATCCTGCTCCAAAGCCAAAGAGCTGCCGGTACATAAAACAAAAACCACAGGTTTTCCTATCGTTTTTAAGGATGTCAGCAATTCACGCTGTATTTTAGGCAGATCGATGGAAACCTTATCTCCTCCCCTAAATCCTTCTGCATTTACCGGCATTTCTTCGCCTTCTAACTGTGGAGACAATCCACCAACATACACAATAGCATCTACATCTTTTAAACGTTTCGTTAAGGTCGTAAAGTCTGCTTTATCTTTTTTGAATACCGAAAAACCAATATTTACAGATCTTCCAACCTGTTTATGTTCTAATACAACAGAATATTTTTTTCCTTTTTCTACCCTCATCGAATACTCTGTACCTATAGAAGCTTCCCTTCCTTTTTTAGCTAAAACTGATTTCCCATCTATATAAAGTATATAACCATCCGAAGCGTTGGCTTTAAAAGCCACTTCACCGGTATAAGGAGCAGTAAATATTCCTGATATTCTGGTAGAGGTATTTTGCAAATTAACCCCCTGAGCCAAAGCGGTTCCGCCCGCATTATTATAATTTATCCCTAAGGTATTGATAACGGTAGCTTCCGGGTTTCCAGCCAATTCAGCATTATTAAAAAACTCCACTTTCAATCCCTTTTGTCCCTTAGCTGACTCTGAAAATCCTGCATATAGAGAAGTTCGCACCCAGGGATCTACCCAATCACTTCCTTTATCATAAATAATCTCCGCATTCGGCAATTTATTTTTTATCCCCTGTAAAATGGTAACAGTAGCGGTTGGTGTTCCATTATAATTGCCCCAGAGCATCACGCTATCTGCCGCATTAGGTCCAATAACGGCTATTTTCATCACACTCTTACTTAAAGGCAGTACCGATTTTTCATTCTTCAGCAAAGTCATAGACTCTCTTGCTACTTTTAATGCCTGCTGGATATGCGCTTTGGAAGCTACAGTACTATAAGGCAGATTACTCCATGGCAAACGATTTGTCGGATCTAACATCCCCAATTCAAACCAACCTCTCAACACCCTTCGCAAAGAAACATCCATCTGTTGCTGAGAAATAAAACCCTGTTTAACGGCATCGACCAAACTGGCATAAGCACTGCCGCACTCTAAATCGGTGGAATGCCTTACTGCATCTGCCGATGCTGAAGCGGCATCTTCATGCGTTTCGTGATGTCCTTTTTTGAAAAAATCATCAATCGCCCAACAATCGGAAACTACAATCCCTTTATACTCCCATCTATTTCTTAAAATATCTGTTAACAAACGATCGCTACCACAACACGGTTGGCCATCAAAAGCATTGTAAGCACACATCACTTCTTGTACATTGGCTTCTTTCACCAGCGCTTTAAATGCGGGAAGATAGGTTTCCCACAAATCTCTTCCCGATGCAGTAGCATCATAAGAATGTCTGTTCCACTCGGGACCGCTATGTACGGCAAAATGCTTGGCGCAGGCATGGGTTTTAAAATATTTAGGGTCGTTTCCCTGTAAACCTTTAACAGCCGCTACACCCAACCGCGTGGTCAAATACGGGTCTTCTCCGTAGGTTTCTTGCCCTCTACCCCATCTTGGATCTCTAAAAATATTGATATTCGGCGTCCAGAAAGACAAACCATAATATCTTCCTCTCTGATTACTTTTAACCGCTTCGTTATATTTCGCTCTGGCTTCATCAGAAATAATATCAAATGTCTGCTTGTGTCCGGGTTCATTCCAGGTTGCCGCCATACCAATAGCTTGGGGAAAAACGGTCGCTTTTCCAGATCTTGCCACGCCATGCAAAGCTTCATTCCACCAATCGTACGCCGGTATCCCTAATCGGGCTACAGGTTTAGAACTGTTCATCATCAGCCCGACTTTTTCTTCTAAAGTGAGTAAGCCCAATAGATTTTCTATGCGCTCCTCTATGGGTGCATCCGGATCTCTAAACCTATAGGGTATTTCCTGACTTTTTAAAGTGCTGCTACCTGCAAGTACACAGAAAAAACAGCCTACTAAATAAACGATTAAACTCTTCTGATTCATGTTTATATTTTTTAATCAAAGAACCTGTTCTTTTTAAACTTTAAGCTCTTTGTATCCTTTGCAGTTAATTATCCAAAAATGTTAAGGCACCTGAAAAGCTGATGCCGGTAAACCTTCTTTGTTATACAGATTCGCTTTCGCGGGATTATGGCTCCAACCGTATCTTAGACGTTTAGGATCTTTAACCTCATCGCTCCAAACGATGACTTTATTTCCTTCTATCTTAGCTTTTGCCCATTTAAAATCCCCAGAAGCATCCGCAACAGCGAAATGTTTTAACTCCTCGTTATTTCTACTCATCAAACCAGAACCAACATTCTCGAAAGTCAGTATAAACTGACCATTCTTTATTTCGTAAGATTTTAAAGTTGGCCCGGAGTAAACCACCTTTTTATCTCCATAAGCCACCTTTTCTGCTGCTAAAGCCAGTCTATCGCCAACTGCTTTTTTATCTAAAGGATGAATATCATTCCACTCGCCCACATCGGTAATAACGGCCATTGCTGTATGAGGAATTTCTAATGCTTTTCGCTGAACCTCCCGCATCTCGGCCCAATTACTTTCCTGCGGAACAGCACTCTCTTCCATAAAATTAGCTAATTGAACATATAGAAAAGGCATTTTTGGCTGATTGAAATAAGTTCTCCAATCTTTCACCAAATCAGCAAACAGGTTCTCATATTCTTTAGGATTTTTGGTATTAGATTCTCCCTGATACCAAATCACCCCTTTTTTAGCATAGTTTTTCAACGGTGCAACCAAAGCATTAAACAAACTTGAGGGCTGATAATGGAAAGTTACCTGATTGGATGGCATTGGCGTAGAAGCATAACCTACTTTATAATACCAATCTCCGGTCAAAGAAACGGTATCCTTACCCAATGTTAAACCATAAAATTTATCAGGTACAAATCCCCCGTTTCTATTATTTGCAACCAATCTGACCGTAATGATATTTTTCCCCTCTTTTAATGTCCCTTCAGGAACATTATATCTTCTTGGCGGATACTGATAGCCTGTCGTCCCTACTTTTGCACCGTTTACATAAGCCTCATCCCGGTCTACCAAGGCTCCCAGAATGAGCATTGCCGGTTGGTTTAACTGTGATCTTGTCAGGTTGACTTCTTTTTTAAACCAGATTACCCCGCTATTTCTTACATTCCCTACAACATTTAGATGTGCCTCTTGTTCATTCGCAATGAAAGGATTGGTTTTCCATAATCCCGGAACACTCATTTTATCCCAATTTGCAAAGTTGTAGTCATTGTTCAACCAATGATCTTTTAGCCCCGAATCTTCTTGATCGATACGACTATTCCATGCATCGACACCGGCTTTATCTGCTCGGATAATACTATCCACCGTTGCTTTATGCTGATATTTTTTCAGCAACTGATTATAATTTGGATACTTTGCAATGCTTTGTTCTGGTAACCAAGCTTCTGCCGGAGAACCCCCAACAGCAATCCGGATCAGACCAATAGGCACATGATATTTTTCGTAAAGTGCTTTGGCAAAGAAGTAGCCTACAGCCGTAAAAGCGCCTACATTTTCCGGAGACGCGGTTCTCCATTCGCCTGTAGCAAAATCTTTTTTCAGCTCGTTAAATTCGTAAGTCGTATTTACTGCAAAATGCCTGATATAATTATTTTTACTATTTTCTACCAAACCCGGATATTTCACTTTTACACGATCTACCGGCAATTCCATATTAGACTGACCAGAACAGATCCAAACATCACCTACCAGAATATTTTGTAATTCTACCTTGTTTTTTCCTACGATAGACATCTGATATGGCCCACCAGCTTTCATTTGCGGTAATTCTATAGACCAATTCCCCATATTATCTGCCTGGGTTTGATAGCTCTTGTTCCGAAAATCTAGCTTAATATTTTCCCCTTGATCTGCCCAACCCCATATTTTAACTTTTTGATCTCTTTGCAGTACCATGCCATCGCTTACCAAACGTGGTAACTTAACATCCGCGTAAGCTAAAAATGTAATTAAAGAGAGCGAAATGATTAATAACTGCTTTTTCATCTACTTTGCTTTTGGTTCATAATATGTTTATTGATTGTTTAATACATCTTATTGCGGCATAATCACTCTTAATTAAGTCGTCCTGAACTTGTTTCAGGATCTGTTAACCGCAAGCAATAACAATCTTCCCTCTTATCCCAGAGGAGGGTGTATAAAAAGCACTCACACTGATGGTTCGAAAGCCTCGCCATGACAAGTCGATTGTCCTACAATGGATATGAAAGGCTTCGAGTGCCTCAGCCTGACAGAGAAATCTCTCTTTTTAGACACCTCGACGATTATGGATTAAGTCTATAAATCGTCTTTTCCTAAATAATCCAGGTATTTAAAATGCACTTGGTTAGTGGAAGCTTGCCCGTTTGAACTGGCATATACACCAATTAAGCACCCTACAAAACCTCCTGCTGATTTTGTACTGAGATACCTTCCATCCATCTTTTCTCTAAGTGGTTTCCATTCGTCTTTTTTTTCCGCATAATAAAACGAATAACTCGCACCATCAGCTACAATTTTTAACTGTACTTTAGCCGACTTCTTAGTCTGTTTTTGAGTTACTAAATCCATAAAGGGATTATTAGCATCGCCTCGGTAAAGCTGAATGACATCGTATTTCTGAAACTTTGATTTACACATATAATAAAAGTGCTTTTCGCTCTGAAATATGATAATCCCTGCTGTCTCATTTCCATTCTGTGGAGTAAACTCCATGTCGGTACTTGCTTCCATTTTTAAATGTTGCTGACGTCGACCGATAAATGCGGGATTACCTTCTTGCATAATTGTCTCAGGCTTCAGCTTCAATATCAACCCTTTCTGCTTAGAAAGCGAATACCAGGAGTCGTCTTTCGTTCGCATAAACAGCAGAGAATTAGCGATGGTATCTTTAAAAATATAACGTTGCTGAAAATTACCATTTAAAGGGAATGGCGCTTTTTCTGTTTGCTCTTTCCAATTGAAAGTATATTCGTATTGTATCTCTTTATGATCTGGATTGATAATTGGCCAACCATCCTCTGTCCATTTTACCGGGGCTATAAAGGTCTCACGGCCGGTATTATAATAATCACCGGAATAAGGCCTTACCGCTAAAAAAACAGCATAAGTATTCCCATCCGGCCCTTCTACCAAATCAGCATGACCTGTTGATGTAATCGGATTTGGCCTGTTTGGGCTTAAGTTTCTTTGTGTTAGGATTGGATTTTTATCCCAAGGAATAAACGGACCTTTAACATCCTTACTTCTAAAAATAACCTGAGAATGGTTTACTGAAGTTCCACCTTCCGCAGCACATAAGTAATAATATTCTCCTCTTTTATATAGATGTGGCCCTTCTATCCAGACAGGTTTTTTAGCAAGATCAACACCTCCATTTACCAAGATAGTTTCTTGCCCATTAACTCTCAGGTTTTGATAATCAAACTCGTACATCCTGATGGTTCTATGTCCATCGTACAAAGGTTTAAAATCCGGGGCATCGCTGTTGTAAATGATATATGCTTTATCGTTATCAAAAAAAATAGAAGGGTCTATTCCTTTTACTTCCGGCAACTTTACAGGTTTTGACCACGGGCCTGCCGGATTAGTAGCCGTAACGACAAAATTGCCATCGTTATCTATATCTGTACAAACCACATAAAAAACACCTTTATGATAACTAATTGCCGGGGCAAATAAGCCCCTTGTCATCCGTTCTCCCATAAAGTCCATTTGCTCTGGTCTGTCAATAATATTTCCTATTTGCTTCCAGTTCTTTAAATCTTTACTATGAAAAATAGGAATGCCAGGAAAATAGGAGAAAGTCGAATTAATAAGGTAGTAGTCATCACCCACTTTTTCTATACTCGGGTCGGGGTAAAAACCTTTTAGTATAGGGTTTTTGATGGTAATTTTATCCTGAGCCTGTATAGATTGAAACAGAGATATACTGATTAATATTATTAAAGCACTTAGCTTTCGAAAAGCTGATTTAGAGGTTACAATTTTCATATATCTTTCGTAAAAAACTAACTAAAATTAAACAAAGCGGCTGTATTTCTACAGCCACTTCTGAAACCAATTTATATATTTAACCAACCGAGTTGGAGAACTCGCTCTTATTAGTTCAGATCTTTTCAGTTGCTAATTTTTATGGGTATCTCACCTGAAATCAATCCATCGGCTTCAGCTTTTATTTTTAGGACACCTGTTTTATCCTGCTGAGCCTTCACAATCACTAAACACAATCCATTAAATGCATTACGCTGATATGCGGCAAAAGAAGTTAAATCCGTGGGATCACCATTGTCTGTTGCTACAATTTCACCCGGCCCTTCTATAGAAAAACGAATACGATTCTTAGCTTTTGGTACCATTATTCCGTTATTATCCGAAACCTGCACTGTAATAAAAGTTAGATCTTCACCATCAGAACGAATAGTTTTATCTTCTGATTTCAGCACCAATTTTGTGGCATTCCCAGCTGTTTTCACACTATTTTCTGACCATATCTTTCCATTTTTATAGGCTATTGCTTTTAATTCGCCAGCTTCATATTTCACGTCATCCCAACGCAAACGATATTCGTATTGTCCTTTTCTTTTCTTTCCTAAGGATTTTCCATTTAAGAATAATTCTACTTCGTCTCCTGAGGTAAGAACATGAACAGGTGTAGTCAACCCTGTTCTTTCTGGCCAGGTCCAATGTGGTAATATATGTACCATTGGAAAATCGGGACGCCAATGCGCCTGATATTGATAAAACCGATCTTTCTTGAAACCTGCCAAATCAATAATCCCGAAATAAGAGCTTCTTGCCAGATAATATGGTGTAGGTTCTCCCAGATAATCCCAACCAGACCAAACAAAGCCTCCTGCAACAAATGGATGCTGTTCTGTGGCTGCAAAAACCTTGTCTGCGGAAGAACCAAATTCTACAGAATACAATTCGTAAGCACTTACCTGCATAGTTTTAGGGTCTGCCCCCGAACCATCTTTTGCCGGTGCGCTGCTTAAATTCGTTACCGGAAATAAATATTCGCCTCTGCTACTCAATGTAGCTGCATTTTCACTACTGATAATCATTTTGTCAGGATATTTATCATGAAATGCAGTGTACAAGGGCGGTGTCGTTATTCCCTTCAAACCCTCATAACCTGCTCCGTTTCTAATCCCTTCGCCCTGATAATTCAGATTAATCACATCTGTCACACCAGAAAAAGGCATATTTGGCTTTGCATAATTCATAGAAACCGTGGTAGGTCTTGTAGTATCTTCATCTTTTACAATGGCATTCAGCTTACGACTTAATTCGGTGCCTTCTTGTTCTGTATATTGCTCTCCCACCTCATTTCCATAACTCCACATGATAACTGATGGATGATTTCTATCCCGTCTTATCAATGCCCTTAAATCCTGTTCGTACCAATCCGGAAAAATCAAATGAAAATCCAATGGTGTTTTCTTTTTCTCCCATGAGTCGTAAATTTCGTCGATCACCAAAAAACCCATTTCGTCTGTTAAATCTAACAATTCCGGAGCCGGTGGATTATGAGCCATCCTGATTGCATTACAGCCCATTTCTTTTAGCAATTCTAGTTGACGTCTTGCAGCTTTCTGGTTAAAAGCTCCACCTAAAGCACCTAAATCATGGTGCTGATTGACTCCTTTGATATAGACTTTTTCGCCATTTACAATAACACCTTTTTTGGCATCAAAATGAAGATCACGAATACCAAACTTCGTTTCATAAATATCGACAAGCTGATTTCCAGATTTCACCTGTGTTACCGCTATGTATAGATTTTGTCCATCCTGAGGCAACACTTTCCATAATTTTGGATTTTGGATATCTAATGATGTTTTTACCACAGTTGATGTATTAGCATCCAGACTTTTAGAAACAGCTTTATCTGAAGCAACTTTCTGAAGTTTTTCTCCTTGTTTTCCTAACTGAAATATTTCGGTAGATATACTTACGATTTGTTTTTGTGGCGATTGATTAAGCAATTCTATATTTAAATTAACGTTTGCCGATTTTGCACTTATATTTTTGCTTGTTACAAACGTACCCCAAGTTTTTACATGTACCGGGGCAACTTTTGTTAACCATACATTCCGATACAAACCTGCTCCCGGATACCAGCGTGATGAATTTGCTGGATTATCTAAACGTATAGCTATCTGATTTTCTTTTCCAAAATCCAGATAAGGGGTAATATCTAAACTCCACGAGGTATAGCCAAATGGCCAGCCTCCGGCAAGTTTACCATTTACCCATACCATTGCATAAGACATGGCGCCGTCTACATCCAAATAAATTCTTTTTCCCTTATCTGATTGTGGAATGGATATTTTGTTCCGATACCAAGCCACACCCTGCACTGGCAAACGTCCCATTCCACCTCCTATTTCTGTATCCCATCCTTCATAAAACGGTCCTTTTATCGCCCAATCATGTGGTAACTGAACTGATTCCCATGTAGAGTCATCAAAGCTTTTTTGTACAAAAGGAAATTGCTCTCCAGGATTCCCCACTGGCCTCAAGTATCTTTTTGCCGGATCTTTTATAAAATCATTCCCTGATGGTAAAATCCAGGATTTTAAAACAGATTTATCGGCCTGAACTTTTACAGCATCGGTGGGTTTACTATCTGCAGGGATATTGTCTTTATACTCATTAACTTCTGGACGAACGTCATAAATGAGATTATCCGGTGTTTCATCTGCTTGGTATTTATAGAATTTCCAACCTTGATTTAATTGCTCTTTTTGTCTGGTATTATTAAGATTCTGTCCATAAACTAACGCTCCAAAGAAAGGGAATAACGTAAATACACTTAAAGCTATTTTTAATTTCATTATTTCTGAACAGATTTCAGCAGGTTATACCCTCCTGCAATTACGCATGGACACTGACAGTTTCTTTTCCTGTCAGTGTCATACCAAATTCTTCTTTATTTTGTTTTTTACTTTTGCAATTCGCCACTAAAGTCTGCGCTCACATCTTTTCCCGCTAACCCATCAGCAAAGCCTTTGTAAGCATGTTTACGCTGATAGTTCTTATCCCATAAATTTGGTCCGTCATCCGGAATCCAATATTCATGTTCTTTATCATTATCAGAAACACTCCATACGGTAATACCATATTGCTGTGCCTTAGGCACATACTTATTATACATTTCTACAATGTAACGGTACATTTCTGCCTGTTCTGCATATTGTTCTAGAGTAGGTGCATTGGTGCCTACTTTGACATCCAATTCGGTTACTTTTACCAATTTTCCTGTAGCAGCCATGGCTTCAAACATACGAGCAATGCCTTCTTTATTGGAAGTAATAGAAACGTGAAGCTGTGTTCCAATACCATCCACATTTGCGCCTTTACTCTCTATTTTTGAAACAAAGTCGATAAGCCCATTTAATTTAGTCAATCCTGGTGTTTCTAAATTATAATCATTAATAAATAGTTTAGCGTCAGGATCTGCCTGTTTAGCAAATTTGAAAGCATCGGCTGCAAAATCTTCTCCTATATAGTCCTGCCAGTAGAACTCATCAGCAGCTTTATCGGCCACAGAAGTTCCTGTACGTAGAGCTCCGGATTCTGTCATGGCTTCATTCACCACATCCCAACCATGAACTTTTCCTTTATAATGGCCAACCATTCCGGTAATCCAGCTTTTCATGGCATCAGAAATAATTTGTTTCTTTTCCTGATCTGTTTTTTCGATTTTAATAGGTTGTCCACCTCCACCTGTCGCTCCTTTTTCTACCAGCTTAATATCGTCTATATAGTATGTTACATTAGGTAGATACCCCATATCAAAACTTAATTTAAAGCTATTGCTTCCTGATTTATAAGACAGGCTATTTAAATCAACACTGATTAGTGACCAGCTTGTACTGGTTGTAAACGCTTCTGATCCCGACCCTGTTCCCTTCCAATCCATCCAAGGATATTCTTCAGAAAGTCCAGGAAAAGAAATCCTTCCTTTGCCATCGGTATTAGATTTCACATAAAAAGACAAGGTATAATCCTTACCTGCCGTTGCTGTAATTGAAGGACTCTGTAACTGTATATTATATGCTGCTGAAGCTGTTGCAGGTGATATCATTTTTACAGAATAGGTTCCAGAGTGTTTATCCTCGGCTGAAACAGAAACACCCACTCCACTTGCTTGGGTTGCAACCCAACCTCCCAATGCACCTGTTTCAAAATCACCATTGGTTACATAATTAAAAGCTGTTTCCGGTGCATCTTTATCTATTACGCTGATAGAATTAATATCAACATAATAAACCCCTGCAGTACTTCCCATATCAAAGGATATTTTTATTTTGTCGGCACTGGCAGTCCATGTATCTCCAATAGTAGAGGTGTTATATGTAACTTGTGTCCATGCACCAGAAGTTGTAAAAAGTTTTTTACCATTTACATAAGGATATCCATTAGACATACCTGAGAAGGACAAGCGCCCCTCTCCTGCATTGTCTGACTTTATCCAGAATGATACTTCATATTTATGACCAGGGACTGCTATGATATCCGGACTGATCAATTGAGTTAGGTATTCTGCTCCTGAAGTCGGATTTTCAAAACGCAGAGCGGGACCATTACTCAATCCCACATTATTTACTTTACTGATGCCTACCTGATTATTTGGGCGACTCCACCCTGTGAAAGAGCCATCTGCAAGTGTACTTATATCTAATATGCTTCCTCCTGCTACCGGAACAATAACAGGCGCAATTAAACTATTCAGATAACTTGCATTCTGGTTCTGATGCCAAATTAATGTGTGTCCATAAACCTTTAATCCTGCCTGAGTGAATTTATCTATAGCCGCATCTACTGCTGTGAAATTCAATTGCCCGTTACTACCTACCATCCATCGGTGTTTCATAGAGTTAGACAGCGTAACTTCTTTAAAATTGGCATTAACAATATTTCTATACACCTCTTCAGAGTTATACAAATCTTCGCTAATACCAATTCCGATAGAGTAGTCTTTAGCGTAGTTTTTTAATGGTTCGTAACGTGATATAGCTTCTTTTAAAGCGAGTGGGAGTTCTGCCGTAGTAACTTCACCATACATAGGATCTCTGCCCCAATCCATATTTTTTTCGCAGGAACTGAAAGTTGTTAATGCAATAGCACTTACAAACAGAGCCTGGTTCCATGATTTATTCAATTTCTTTTTCATAATAATATCTTATGATAAGTTCTAAATGATGTTTAATCAAAATCGCTGTACACTGGTTTATTCAACGGTACAATCCTGATATTATCAAAATAAATATTAACATTGGTCGGTTGTGCCACGACTCCGTTTATAGGTCCATTCTCTAACCAAGGACCGGCCTGTGCGTAGGTAACTGTTGAAATCACTGTCAGCACATCTCCAAAAGTTTTATCTTTAAAATCAGCACTGCCACTAAAAGGTAAGGTGATGGTAAACCATGAACCGGGATTGACAAAAGGTACTCTTGCTCCATTAGATTCCCATGGTGCATATAGCAGTGCATAACGACTTGCCCCGAAACCATCTGCCACCACAAAACGGATATTACCAGAATTCCAATCTCCTGCTACATAAATATCCATTTGTATAGCCACCTGATCTGTTGGTGTAGCAGCAGGTATAACTTCATTGGTTATCTTACTTGCCCAAACACCATTGTTAATCCAATAGCGTGTAACATCTACCAAAGCATCTGAGGCATTAATAACTTCTCCATCTTTATTTAATGAACGATATTTTCCTTGTGATTTTGGTCCGTTGCCACTACCGGGTAATAGTACATCTAAATCATCCGATATTCTACCCTGGCTCCACGATTGTGTATTTACATCATCAAAATTATGTAGCAATCCTTTTTTAAAGTTAAAATAAGCAGGAGAATAGGCTCCGCCGTTAGCACCAAGTAATAATAGTGCTCCCCCGTCTGCAGATACATTCGCAGGAACAATTACAGTGCAATATTTACCATCTACATCATCTGATTCTATTCCTTCCGTTACTACGATATTTCCTGGAAAAGTTACGCTTTGTATGGCCTGCAAACCGGAACCATAAATTGTAATCTTTTCTCCTGCCTTGGGCATGGTATGCGAAACAGACGAGATTGATGGTGCAGAAGAACGGATTTCGAATGAATATATCGTCTGCTGTCCATTTTTTTCCATAATAATCGTGTTGCGCTTTTCCGGATCAGCATCTAAAGTTGGTGTTTTTGCTCCAATAGAAAGCCATATATTGTTGTCAGTCATTAAAGCCGGATTAAAAGAAGTTTTATAACCGTTAACATATATTTGTTGAACTCCCATAAAACCTGTTCCTTCTATCCTTATGGTTTGACCTAAGCGGGCAAATTCTACTTTACGATCTTTTACATCTGAATTTACATTCTGTAAATACACGGCGTTAATTGCTACAGGACCGCTGCTTTCATTTTTGTCTTTTTTACACCCAAACAATCCGGATGTCATCAAAAGGATACCAAGAAGGATATATCGGGTTTCCGTAAAAAATTTCATATTTAAACTTTTCATGTCTTCTTTAGTTTTAATCAAACAAATCGGTAATTCTTACCTCTGTAAATACATACGGTACCGGAGCTTCCTTTAGCAGAGGGTTTTGAAGAAGCTCTGATTCTGGATAAGGCATTACGAATATAGACGGTGTTACCGCACCAACAGCCCGAGGTGAACTAGCCCGATCAGGATCTATTTGTAAAACATTTGGAGCTTCAAATAAAAACGGAATAATGGTATTTCTACTCTGAGCCGTTATATAGTTAATTACTTCCTGTTGTTTATAGAATGCTCTGCTCACCAGATCATACCAATATTGCCCTTCCATACAAAATTCTACACGTCTCTCGTAACGAATATCTTCATAGGTTATACTTGTCTTTTCCGGCATTCCTGCCCTTTTACGTACTCTATTAAAATATTCAGTTGCATCACCATCACTTGTCGATCCTGAATTTCCCAGAATAGCTTCAGCGTAATTCAAGTATACTTCGGCTAATCGCATCATATAAGTATTCAAAGCAGAGTTCATACGTCCAACTCCTGGATTATCTTTGGACGAGCCCACAACACCTTTTTTAACATTCAGATACTGCCGTCCATCACCGCGATCGTTCAATAAACCTCCATTTGCCTTATTGATTTCTGCGTAAAAATCACCGTAACCTATCCAGGTTGCTTTTCTCCTAATTGAATCTCTTGGATTATATTCCTTAATAACATCATACGTTGCTCTGGTCCAGCCCCCCCAGGCAGCATCATCTCCGGTAATTTCAGAGCTGTATGCAAAATATGCCTGATGCGGGTTAATATATCCCCAACCTGTACTATTATTTAAACCTGGTACCCACTGAAGGGCAAACATAGACTCTGTGTTATTATTATTTTCTACTTTAAATAAATCAGGATAATAATCCATCAAATGAAAATTACTTTGGTTAATAACTACACGGGCTGCATTTTTTGCTAAATCAAGATATTGTTGATTTCGTGTTCCCCCATTTGCATTACCCGAGTTGTCAATATATCCCGAGTAGGCCAGATATACTCTGGACAACATGCCGTAAGCGGAATACTTATTCAATCTTCCCAATTGCGGAGAAGTTGCAGGAAGATATTTTGCAGCATACTCCAGATCCCGAATAGCAAATTCAAAAACATCTTTTCTGGGATTGGTATTCACTACCGGCTGATTGACTATTGCGCTGGGGTCTTCGGTAATAGGAACATTTCCCCACAAAGAAGCCAGATACCAATAAGCTACTCCTCTCATAAATCGCGCCTCAGCAATATATTGTTGTTTTTGCGCTTCTGTTGCTGAACTTTGTTTTATACTGATAATTACCTTGTTGGCTTGTTGAACAACGACATAAAAAGATTGCCAGGCTTGTACTAAAGGCCCCGTAATACCAGTAACAGCTAAATCTGCAAAAGGATATACATAGTCTGAATAGGGCGCATACAAATTATAAGAGGCCCCATCTCCTAAACCAAAATAAAACTTCTCATTAAAATCTGCCCATACAACATTATATAACGGAGAGGTAAGAGAGGGCAAATTCTCTGCCGTCAGGCTTTCTCCTACAATCTGATCATTAGGAGTAATATCCAAAAAATCTTTACAAGATTGCTGAAGAGGAACACATCCCATCAGTGCGGCAATCCCTATATATCTTGTTATTTTTAATTTTCTTTTCATAATACTACAGGCTAAGGTTTAGACCAATTGTGTACATACGCGGGGTAGGATAACGGCCATTATCTACTCCATTCAGTTGGCTTCCGCCACTATAAGAGATACCAATTTCAGGATCGTAGCCCGAATACTTGGTAAACGTATACAGGTTCTGAATATTAGCGAACACTTTTAGGTTCTGAATATTAATCTTGTTCAATAATCTTGATGAGAAATTATACGACAACGCAATATTCTGGATTCTTAGATAGGAACCATCTTCAATAAAACGATTGCTTAACACATAATTATAATCTGATGCTTTTTGACCAACAGCCAAGCGGCTCATGTCCCAATCTCCTCCTGTTATCATAACATTTCGGTAATCATTCGGCCCGTTAGGATCTATCAGTCCCAGTTTAGCATAATTTAAAGCTGTAGTATACAAATTGGATGTATTTCTCCTTGGGTTTTCCAAAGAACGACGTGAATAATTAATAACGTCGTTGCCAACAGAACCTGTAAGAAAAACGGACAGATCCCAGTTTTTGTAATTAAATGTATTACCCAATCCAAAAGTAAATTTGGGTTCAGGGTTACCTATAAAAGTTCTATCTTCCTCGTCTATTATTCCGTCTTTGTTAACATCTCTGTAAATATAGTCTCCTATCCAAAGTCCGCTTTGTTCGTCAATAGGCAGATCAGACATCACGGGAGTTCTTTTTATATTCCCATTGGCATCTTTATAATAAAAATCGGTTGCTTTTTCAAACCTACCTATAACTTCATAACCATAAAATTGCCCTATAGATTGTCCAACAACTGTTTTATTAATTAACTGACGATCAGACCCATCTACCAAATAACGTTCATCCGTTCCTGTTTGAGTATTTATAGATAATACTTTATTTCTGTTTAAAGAAAATACCGCATTGGTACGCCAGCTAAAGCTTTCGTTCTTCATATTAAGCGTAGACAAAGAGAATTCAACGCCTTTGTTCTCAATGGACCCCAAATTCACCCAGGGACGGGCACTTGATCCGGTACCACTTGTTCCGGCATAAGCAGGAAGGGAAGCCTGCATCAACAAGTTTTCCGTCTTTTTATAGTAAGCATCTACTGTTAGACTAATACGATCCTGCCATAAAGAAACATCTACACCAATATTACTGGATTGGGTACTCTCCCATTTTAAATCTTCGTTAGGTGTATTTCTGGCAATAAGACCCGTTCCCCAATTTGTGGTAGCGGTACCATAAGTCGCCAGATACGCATAATTATCAGGAATATTCTGGTTTCCAACCAATCCCCAACCTAAACGGACTTTCAGGTCACTGATAGAGGAATTATCTTTCAGAAACTTTTCATTGGAAACCTTCCATGCAAAAGCTGCTGAAGGAAACCACCCTGTACGATTTTGCGGTGCAAATTTAGAAGATCTGTCTCGTCGTAAAGTAGTCGTTAACAAATACCGATCATCATAAGAATAAAATACCCGTCCAAATTCGGAAAGTATAGCGCTTGCTCCCGAATATCCTGTATTTGCTGCTGTAGTAGCATCACCAAGATTAAGATCTGTAGATCCATTTGTGGTGTAGCCCGTACGCGAACCGCCTAGATACTCCCAAGAATTCTTTTGCATTTCCTGCCCTAACATGGCATTAATATTATGGACACCAAAGCTTTTGGTATATGTTAAAATATTACGCCAGGTCCAAAACTTATTAAATTGTTTTGAATAAGTCCCTTCGTTATCATCCATAAATTGTGTAGATGATAAATAATAAGTCGGCTGGAAACGATAACTATTTGGTGTATTAAAATCAAAAGCTACTTCCGAACGGAAATTTAATCCCTTAATAATATCTGCAGAAACATAGGTATTGCCACGTATCCCATAGGACTCCATTCTATTATTTATAAGCATAGCCATAGCCATGGGATTGGTAGGCATAAACTGTTCATCAGAAGCAGCAAAAGATCCATCAGAATTTCGTACCGGTACATCCGGTGTGGTTCTTAAAGCTGTTGCAATCAAAGATTGATCGGATACCGTTAATCGTTGTTTCAGATTATTGAAAGAAAAGTTAATTCCCGCCTTCAGATAACTTTTAACCTGTGAATCAAAATTACCTGTTAAAGTAATACGTTTAAATCCTGAACCTGCGGCTATACCATCCTGATCTGTATAACCTCCTATTAATGAATAAGTGTTACCTCCATTTCCTCCTGACACCGAAAGGTTATGATTATATAAAGATGCATTGTTAAATAGCTCTTCCTGCCAATCTGTTCCTTCTCCTAATAATTCTGGATTGATGAAATTATTATTTGGGTTGATAAGACTATAGCTTGCCAGTACATTGCGATGTTCGGCGTATTGCCTAAGATTAAGCATATCCATTTTCTTAGGGAGCTGCTGCATCCCCATACTCCCGTAATAACTAATAGTGGATGTTCCTGACTTTCCTCTTTTGGTAGTAATAACGATAACTCCGTTAGATGCTCTGGAGCCATAAATAGCGGTAGCCGAAGCATCCTTTAATACATCTATCGAAACAATATCTGTAGGATTAATGGATGCCAGTGCGTTGGTATTGGTATTTGCACCACTGGAAGCCCCTCCTTCTATAATCACACCATCTATTACATAAATAGGCTCTGTAGAGGCACTGAGTGAATTAATACCTCTAACACGAACCGTATTACTGGAGCCCGGCATTCCCGAGTTCTGCTGCATCTGCACCCCTGCAACTCTTCCTTGCAACACCTGATCTATAGCTATAACTCCAGACTCTGCTATGGTTTTCTCCCCTATAGAACTTATAGAACCCGTAAGATCAGAACGTTTCTGCGTTCCATAACCAATAACCACTACCTGATTAAGAGCACTTACAGCAGGTTCCATTCTGATGTCTAAAATCTTAGGCTGACTACCTATTGTTTCTTCCTGCGATATATAGCCTAAATAGGAAAAAACAAGAATGCTATTTGACGGTACATTTAACTTAAATGTACCGTCAACCGCAGTCATTGTGGCTGCCCCGCCAGCTTTTAACTGCACAGACACTCCTGTTAGTGGTTGGGAGGTTTCATCAACAACCTTCCCACTAATGGCAATGTTGGTTTGTGCCATTACTTCCCCTACAGCGATTCCAAGAACAAAACAAAGACAGAAATACTTGAGTAGATTCGTCCCTATTTGCCTACAAAAGGATAAGTATGAAATTCTCATAATTAAAAGGTTTATATAATATTTTAAAAGTCTGGGTCAACAAACTTGAGAATCACCATGCGTATTTTCTTGAGTAGCTTGGTTTAAAAATTGGCCCAAAAAAATTTACAATGCACACTCTAAATTTTCCAGTGAAATAAAATTAAAAATTAAAATCCAATAATGCAACCGGTTGCATTATTTTTTATTATAAAAGTTTATAACTCATTAAAAACCTTTATAATAAAACAAAAAATCGATAGCAGTAAAACTATAAATTTCAAAAATTCCATCGACATATTATAAGTTGAGAAGTGTGCGAACAGTCTAAACAAAAAAGTTCGGATTATTATCGATAACTCCATTGATAATAACCCGAACTTAATATAATAACAACTCAGGCTACTGATAGCCCGGGTTTTGGAACTTAATTTTTTCCTCAGCACTTATTTCCATTCCGGCTATCTCTCCGTATGGAACCGGTCTCATATAATGGTATGGTAAAATTGTCCTGGTAACCGTTTGAGGTGTATGATCCCCTTTATTGGCTCCCCCTATACGATAAGCAGAAGCTAATTCATTCCATTTTTGTGTACGAACAAGATCATACCAACGATACCCTTCTCCATAAAACTCACGGGAACGCTCCGCTAAAATATAATTGATATCAATAGCTACTGGTGTTGCGGCTACCATATCGGAGCTATTATCCTGTACTTTTGCTATATTCCCTCCATTATCCCAACGCCATTTACCCGCTCTCGACCGGATAACATTTATCAACTCTCTTGCACTTTGTCCCGCTTTTACGGTGGCTCCTTTAACTGCAGCTTCCGCTGCAATAAAATATAATTCGGAGAATTTAGCAATATTAAATGGTCTTGTACTTGCTGCATTAGGCTGTCCTAAACCAGTACCATTATCTGTTCTATATGGTCCCAACTTCCACAAACCCGGATAAACTATCCTGCTAATTCCTTCCGGAGATACGACAAAATCAGAGCGACCTGCCAATTCCCCTACGCCTATATTACTTTTACCCGCTCCGCTGGGATATGTTATGGCTGTAGCCGGTTCTTCATTAAGGAAAGTTAATATTGCACCTCCCTGGGCTACTGGCAAATTATTTGCGTTGTATACCGAAGCTAAGTTTACATTGTTTTTCTGCCAGTTACCTCGGTACACTGTAGTGAATGTTCCATCATATCTCGAATCCAGAGTCTTATCAGCGAATGTATTCTCTATTACGCCAATGGTCGGACACATCCGGGTCCACGGACGGCCTAAAGCTTGCACAGCTTCACGCTGAACAGAGTTTACTTTATTTGTCCAGGCGACATCTGTTCCGCTCTGAATTTCCGTATAGTTCCAGGTCATCATCCAACCGGCAAAATTCTCCGGTGCCTGACCATTGCTATAAGTCAAACTGGATGCATTATAATATTCACTAGATTCCGTATGATCTGCATATAATAAAATCTCTGCATTACGATCATTTGTGCCCAGATTCACATCATAAAATGTCTCTTGTAGCTTAAATGGACCGGGACTATTTATAGCATCTGTTGCTATATCATAGGCTTTCTGAAAATACCAGGCAGCATCATGCCCGTCTGGATCTGTGCGAGCTGTCTCAGGATATGTGGGAATATTATTGGGGTTTTGTAACCACCAGCCGTAAGTCAGATACGCTTTTGCCAAATACAAACGAGCCAATGTTTTTGTAGCACCACCCGTTACACGTCCACTAACAGGTAAGTCATTTACCGCTATTAATAAATCTGGGAATACAACTTTCGTATAAACTTCCGGCACTGTATTTCGTTTAAAAGCCCTGACTGGGTTGATATTAAATTTCAACTCTCCTGAACCTAAATCTAAAGGGACTCCCCCGAAGGTTTGCACCAATACAAAATAATCAAATGCCCTAAAGAATCTGGCTTCTGCTATTAAAGCTCTTGAAATGGTTCCTACTGCTTCTGCATTTTCAATAATTCCATTTGCAGTATTTATACCAGGAAAAGCTGCATTCCATAATGCATCTGTTCGACTACTGGATCCTGTGATTTCTCCAACACCAGAAAGATCCATATCCTTAAAGTTTTGATCAGCACTTTGAGCATAGGTAACCTCATCAGTACCTGTCAAACAAGTATTGTAATAATAGGCCTGTCCATAAACATAACGTAGATGTGCATACAATGCTGTTAATCCTCCATTTACTCCCTTTTCTGTTTTAAAATATTCTGGTGTATAATTGCTACGTGGTTGTTCTTCCAATATTTTGGAACAACCTACGGAAAGCATCGAAAACAATGCTGCTCCAACTAAATTTCTTATATGTGAATGTTTCATAGTTTCCAATCTTTAAAATCTTAAGTTCAATCCAAATAAATAGTTTCGTGTTGACGGAGCATTGGTTCCCAAAGTCAACAAACGCTTTTGATAGGTTGTTGTTACCGCTGCATTTTCGTCTCCATAGGAATTCGTTTCCGGATCCATGCCAGACTCTTTATGATAAGGAGAGAATAACACAAAAGGATTTTGAGCAGTGGCGTATAACCTTAATCCGTCTACACCAATTTTCTTTAACCACTTGCTGTTGTCAAAACTATAGCCCAATGTTAATGCTCTTATTTTTAAATAGGATGCATCGAAATATCCTAAAGTACTGCCATATTTCGGATTATCGCCATCCATTACACCTCCTGGTTTAGGGTATTTCGCTCCTGGGTTTTCAGGTGTCCAATAGTCTACTTTCACATTTCCTCTGCGTCCACTCATCATATTCAAATATCCTGATGAGGAGTACAAGGTACTAATCAGTACGCCTCCATCTTTAAAAGCACCGACTGCGGTAAAATCAAATCCTTTATAAGACACTCTTGTATTAAAACCCCCCTGAAGTTTTGGTTCCATGCTTATAATTTGACGATCATCCTGACCAATTGTTCTCGTTGGTGAACCATCGGCATTATAATCTCCTGAATAAAGAACTTTAATCATTCCCGGCTGTCCTGCAGATCCTTCATATTGCTTTACGGCAGTAGCCTCATTTTCCTGCCATATACCGATTTTCTGATAATCGTAAATAACATCTATGGGGTGACCTACAAACCACCAGTTAGTTTTATCTTCTGTTGTTCCGGAAGCTAGCTCTACAATTTTATTTCGGTTAGTATATAAGTTGATACCAGCTTCCCATCTCCATCCATTCAGGTCTTCTAAAATTACGCCATTCAGCGAAAGCTCAATCCCTTTATTTTGGGTTTTACCAATATTAGCTGTATAGGAGCTAACTCCTGACATATTTTGAAGACTTACTTGCATTAAAAGATCATGTGTTCGGGTATCATAATACTCCACTGTACCCGATAAACGGCTTTTTAGTAAAGAAAAGTCTAAGCCATAATTTGTGGTTTTAGAAAACTCCCATCCTAAATCAGGGTTGGGCAATTCTGTAACATAGTAGCCCGTAGAATAAGTGTCTCCAAAATTATAAGGCCTGGTATTCAAAAGCCCTAGTGTTGCATAAGGTTTAACGGACTGATTAGAAGTTTGTCCAAAACCAAATCTCAATTTCAACATATCAATAAAATCGATATTGTTCATAAACGATTCCTTCTTGATATTCCAACCTAATGATATTGCGGGGTAGGTATGCCATTGATGTCCTGGTGCCAATCTAGAAGAACCATCAGAACGTAACGTTGCAGAAATCATGTATTTATTGTCATAAGAATACATTACACGCCCCATCCATGATAGTAAACCGCTTAAGGTATAAGGTTGCTGAGTAGGGTCTATCGTTATTTCTCCCTCTGCTCTTCCTAAATTATAAAATTGGAAAGCATCCGCGGGGATATCCTTTGCCGAAACTCTTGAACTGTTATATTTATCTTCAGAAGCAGAATATAATGCAACTGCATTTATCTGATGTTTTTCGGCAAATGTGCGATCATAGGTTAATAAATTTTCTATAACCCAGGAGGTGGTCAGCGAATTACTTATAGAAGCCGCCGATGGTGTTAATGGGTTTGTATTATTAATCCCTTCTCCTGTATAGCTTCCTCCGTTACTTTGCCTGTAGTTTAAGCCTATATTCACTTTATACTTCAAGCCTTCTACTCCCGGAATTTTAACTTCCCCATACATAGAGTTATAGCTTCCTAATGCTCTTGTCTCACTCAGCCATTGATCTTTTAAACTTTCTACCACATCTTTAGAATAAGACCATTGTTCATCTAAAGGCATTTTAATAGTTCTCTTCCAGTTTCCATTGGCATCGTAGGGATTAGCTATAGGTGACATACTTAGAACTCCGTACATTCCTACATTGGATCCCTGAGATTTACTGTAATTCGTGTTGGTAGTAAAACCAAAACGGAAGTACTTTCCTACTCCTTGATCCAAGCTACCTCTGACAGAATATTTATTGTATTGTTGAGTAGGTATAACTCCTTGATCTTCCAGATATCCTGCACTGAAACTATAATTACCTTGTTGTAATCCACCAGTTACATTCACATCATGATTAGTCATTATTCCCTTTCTGTATAGCAGATCCTGCCAATCGGTATTTACATCATCTGCTTCGTCCAGTGCATTCGTGTATTTCCCAGCGGCTTTACGTAGTGCAACAAACTCCTGCCCGTTCATCATCGGGTATTTTGAAAAAACATCCTTTGTTCCTATATAACTGCTATAACTAACTTTGGCAGCCTGCCCTGCCTGTCCTTTATTGGTAGTTATCAAAATAACACCATTAGCTCCTCTTGCCCCATAAATAGCCGTAGCAGAAGCATCTTTTAATATATCTAAACTTTTGATGTCATCCGAATTTATATCACTGATAGAGCCGGAAAAGGGAATTCCATCCAGAACAATAAAGGGATCATTAGTCGCATTCAATGAGCGTGTACCACGAATACGGATTTGCATGGCAGCCCCTGGCTGAGAGGAAGTTTGAGAGAGTTCAACCCCCGCCAAGCGTCCCTGCATAGCCTGAGTTATGTTGGTTGATGGCACCTCTCTTAATACATCCCCCCTCACAGTAGCTACAGATCCTGTTACCGCTTCCGCTCTTTGGGTACCATAGCCTATTACAATTACTTCCTGTAAACTCTTTTGGTCGGGATTTAAGGTAACGGTAACATTGGTTTTCCCTGCCACACTTATTTCCTGACTGATATAGCCGATATAGGAAACAACAATTATAACATTTGATGAAGGAGCCTTTATCTCAAAGTCACCGTTAGCTCCGGTTAGAGTTCCTGATGTCCCATTTTTAAGTTTAACTGCTGCACCAGGTAAAGGCTGTCCTGCTTCGTCCAGAACTTTTCCCCGTAAATTAATTTGGGCAAAAGCGCCATACGGCAGAACACTTATCGCCATAATAAACAGCAATAAAAATAAATTTTTTTTATGCTTTTTGGTTTTGTTCATGATTAGAAATATTAAGTCAATTTTCTTTTTAGGTTATTAAAAGTTGCTTTTCAAGCAAAGCACAGCTTAAGTTTTCGGGTAGTTTTTTTTCATGCTTTTTATTAATTGGTCCATAATTATGTTTTTATATCTGGTTAATTAGATTCTCTGTATCCGATATTCTAATTGGTTAGGATAAAGCTAGAAATTAAAAATCATTTTTGCAACCGATTGCATTGATTTTTGTGATTTTATTTTTATTGAATGAAAAAACATGGATTTAAGTATATAAAAGAACTGTTATCGATTGCATTAAAGAAGATTATTCCATTTTCATCATGTATTCTGTACAAAAGAATCACTCACCAATGAATCCATTGTGCAAACTTTTCTTCAAAGCCTAAAGGAAAAACCTCTACAGAATCTGTATTCACAAATAAATTACCCAGAAGAAATTTATCCAGAAAGGCACCTAATATCGGCACTTGTGCATCAGGTATAACACAATGTCTATATCCCCCATCTATATAAAATCCAAATCTATCTCCTATACCAAAAGCATTGTATATCTTTTGTACTCCTTTGGCAGATACATAACAGGAAAAATTGGATAGCCATTCATAATCTGTATTACCTGTAATCAATAAGGCCCTCGGAACGATCATTCCCATCAGCTCGTGATGATCATGAGGAAGTTTTGAAACATTATCTCCTGCAAATTGAATCATATCATTCTTGAACCACTGATAATTAGTCGCTCCTATTTTCTCTACTTTACCGTCTGTTTCCGAAACTCTCCATGACGGAGCTCCTCCACCTCCCGATTCTTGTGCAATTGTTAAAGCAATACGTTCGTCAAATGCGCCCGCAAACAATGCCATTTTACCTGCATAAGAGCATCCGCTAACCGCTAAATGATTTAAATCAACAGGCAAATCTGCTTTCACCAACTCCAATCCATCTATTATCCTGCTTATTCCCCAAGCCCATGCACAATACTGACCAGAATTATCCAGATTATATTCTGGATAGAGTTGATAAAAAGCATCTGTAGATTGGGGATTTTTATAAGAGGTAACC
The DNA here is from genome assembly GCF_042678145.1 of Pseudopedobacter beijingensis. Lineage (NCBI taxonomy): Bacteria > Pseudomonadati > Bacteroidota > Sphingobacteriia > Sphingobacteriales > Sphingobacteriaceae > Pseudopedobacter > Pseudopedobacter beijingensis. The sequence goes on from NZ_JBHUDG010000003.1 coordinate 343,976, forward strand.
TGATCATGATGATATACTATCCTCGCAATATTCCTTTGTGTAAATAATGAATCGGGAAGACTCCCACTTGGCCTGTTCATCCCTATAACAGCAGGAAAAGGACCTTTTCCTGCAGGAAGAAGAACCTGAACCTGAAGAATCAGTGTTCTCCCATCTACGGTAACATTAACTGTCAGGGTATCTCCTGAAAAATTCGCTATGATGTTTTCAGTTTTTTCTGGCTTTACACCAATTTCATAATATTCTATCTGTTTTTTAATTTCGTTTCTTCTGCATTCCCAATCTTCAAAACTCACTACACGACCGCTGCCATCAGATTTTATAAAAGGATCTGGTAAATACTTCTGAACAGGCAGTTCATCCAATAAACGTAAAGAAGGAAACAAACAATCTCTCCCTGTATTTTCCATTCCATAAACCAAAGGAATTTGGGCTTGTAAATTATAAAACTTCGTTATTCCCAACAAAAATAATAGAATAGCGCCTGGTGTTTTCATTTGATACAAATGGTATAAAATTGATTAGTAATAAAAACTTGCCGGAGAGCGGAATTAATACTTAAAAGTAAAAACTAAAAATCAAAATTGCAACCGATTGCATATAATTTTTATATTTACCCTACAAATGGTTGTAAATATAAAAACAAAGCTTTACAACCTACATCGGTTACAAAACACATAAAACAATGAGTCTTATACAAACCATGAGATGGTATGGTCCAGGAGATATCGTTTCTTTAAAGGATATAAAACAAGCAGGATGTAGCGGAGTTGTAACAGCTTTGCATCAAATTCCTGTAGGTGAACTTTGGACAACGGAAGATATTAATGAACGCAAAGAAATTATAACCAAGGAAGGGCTACAATGGGAAGTTGTAGAAAGCCTTCCTGTACATGATGATATCAAGAAAAGAAATGGGAATTATAAACAATACATAAATAATTATATAGAAAGTTTAAAAAACCTGTCAACCTGTGGTATTTCTGTGGTAACGTACAACTTTATGCCGGTTTTAGACTGGATGCGTACTGACCTTCAATACCCACTTCCTTCAGGAGCTTTAGCTTTAAGATTTGAAAGGTTGGCTTTTATTGCTTTTGATCTATTTTTATTAAAAAGACCGGGAGCCGAAAATGATTACTCTAAAGAAGAAAGAGAAAAGGCCCAATCGCTCTTCGATGCACTTTCGGCTGGCGAAAGAGACAAATTAAATGCTACCTGTTTACAAGCTCTTCCAGGGAGTACCGAAAACTTCACTTCTAAACAGGTTTTAGAGCTCCTAAACGAATATAAGGGTATTGACACCCATTCTCTACGGAAAAATCTAATCTCGTTTTTGACGGAGATAACGCCCATTGCTGATCAACTCGGTATTCAACTAGCTATACATCCGGATGATCCACCATATCCTATTTTAGGATTACCAAGAATAATGTCTACAGAATCCGACGCATTGTATATTATAGATCAGGTACCTGCTAAATCCAATGGGTTCTGCTTTTGTAGCGGATCTTTTAGCGCCAGACCAGACAACGATCTTCCTCGCATGATCGAAAAACTTGGTTCAAGAATATATTTCACTCATTTGAGAAGCACACAACGGGACGAACTGGGTAATTTCTATGAAGCAAATCATCTGGAAGGAGACGCCAATATGTACGAGCTTATGAAACGTCTGGTAAAATTAATGCTTACCGAAAATAGGAATATCCCTATGCGTCCTGATCATGGACATCAGATGTTGGACGATTTAAACAAAACCCCATACCCTGGTTATTCGGCTATAGGCAGGCTGAAAGGATTGGCAGAGTTGAGGGGATTAGAGCTGGGAATACGGAAAAGTTTAGAGCAATAAAAAGGGCAGAAAAATATCTGCCCTTTTTATTAAAATTTATCAGAAATCAATATTACATTTCTACCATTTTCATCTTTGGAACTAAAGATTTCATGACAACCCATGCAATTAGATATGCGATTGCACAAACCGAGAATATGATAAAATATCCAGCCTCTTCACCTTTGAACCCCATAAACACCATACCTGTTTGACCAGCATAATCGAAAAGTACCCCCGAAGTTTTATTGATGATAAAAGCTCCGATACCTCCAGCCATACCACCAATTCCTGTAACTGTAGCAATAGCCGATTTAGGGAACATATCTCCTACAGTAGAGAATATATTAGCTGACCATGCCTGATGCGCTGCACCTCCGATACCAATTAAGATAACCGGAATCCAATAAGTAATATGTCCTAATGGCTGAGCAAAAAGAACAACTAACGGAAAAAATGCAAAAATCAACATCGCCTTCATACGACCAGCATAAGGATTCATTCCCTTGCTTTCTACAAAATAAGTAGGTAACCATCCTCCAATAATAGACAAAAGCGTAATAGCATATAAAACAAATATGGCTAATTGTCCTTCTACGTCCGATGATTTAATGCCATAAACTGAGCTTAAATAGGCTGGTGCCCAGAATAAGAAAAACCACCATACTCCATCAGTCATAAATTTACCAAATGCAAAAGCCCAGGTTTGCTTGTGTTTAAAACACTCAACAAAAGACACCCTCTTTTCGGCTACCACTTCTGTTTGTACGTTTTCAGCATTATCTTGTTGAATGTAGGCAAGCTCTTCTTTAGAAACTTTAGGATGAACTTCTGGCTTTTGATACATAAACACCCAGAATCCCATCCAAACGAAACCTAAAGCACCGATAATAATAAACGACATTTCCCATCCCCAATGTTCGGCAATAACCGGTATGGTAATTGGGGCAGCCAATGCACCTACGGTAGCTCCTGCATTAAATATACTGGTAGCTAAAGCTCTATCTTTTTTAGGAAAATACTCTGCGGTAGCTTTAATAGCAGCCGGAAAGTTCCCTGCCTCTCCAACAGCCAGTACAAAACGGGCAAAAATAAATAAAGCCACACTCACATTAAGCACAAGGCCAATATCGTTAACTGTTGCAATAGCTTCTTTAGCTCCTTCGAAACCTACAAACCATTGTCCAGCTACAACACCTGATGTAGCAATACCACAAAAAGCATGTAATACGGCTCCAATAGACCATATACCTATTGCCCATAAGAAACCTTTTTTAGTATCCATCCAGTCTACAAAACGACCGGCGAACAGCATACTTACGGCATAAAAAATAGAGAATAAGGCTGTAATATTACCATAATCGTTATTTGTCCAATGAAATTCTGGAGCGATAAAGTCTTTCCAGGTAAGTGACAAGACCTGCCTGTCCAAATAATTAATCGTTGTTGCGAAAAACAAAAGGGCACATATAGACCACCTGTATTTCCCTACTTTTTTTGTACTCATCTCGTTTAATATTTAGGTTCTATTATTTAGATTGTTTGATTAAAGATAGGGCTTTAACCGTATTTTCTTCTAATTGTTTCAAGTCCCTGTTATCCATTATTTCTTTGGTAATCATCTTACTACCCATACCTACTGCACAAACACCAGACTTAAACCACGTTTTCAAATTATTCTCTTCAATTTCTACACCGCCGGTTGGAATAAATTTCTGACCTGCAAACAATTCTCTAATAGCTCCCATAAAACCCGGACCCAAAATATTAGCAGGAAATAATTTAATTAATAAAGCTCCAAGAGTTTGCGCTTTGCTAATTTCTGTAGGTGTCATACATCCCGGAACCCAAAGCAAATTATTATCACTTGCTACTTTAGCTACCTCTTCGTTTACTGTAGGTGCTACAATATAATCTGCTCCGGCATTCACAAAATCTTGTGCTTCTTTGGCATTTTTTATAGTTCCTATACCCAAATAAAATCCTGCAAGACCTTTGGTGTTTTCTTTCAGAAACTTAAAATTTTCTAATGCAGCGGGACCTCTGTTTGTATATTCTAAAGTTCTCACCCCGGCATTGTATACCGTTTTGATGATATCTAAACTCAAGTTTTTGTCTTCATGATAGAACAAAGGCAACATTCCTTGCTCTATAATAACATCCAGTATTCCTTCTTTATTAATCATGACTTTTTATTGTTTCAAAAATTTCTTCCTTGGTTGTTGAGGTGGCATCTGTAGGTATAAACAGTTTTTTATATGCCGCAGCTGTAGCAAACTCTAAAGTATCCTGGGCAGACAGGTTATTGACCACCCCAAAAAGGAGTCCTCCCATAAAAGTGTCGCCACTTCCTACTTTATTGATGATTTTATCAGCTTTATATTTTTTTGAGGTGTGTAATATACCTTCCGTATAAAGGGTTGTAGAATAGCTGATTCCCTCTCCCGCTTCAAAACGGAATGTATTGGCTACCATTTTACATGATGAAAAACGGTTTATGATTTCTTGCGAAGTTTTCGCAGAGTGCTCATAATATTTTTCTAAAGTATCTGGTTCTATCAACTCGTCATACAATGGGGTTCCCAACATACGATGGGCTGCCCAAATATTCCCCATAATCAGATCGCAATATTCTGCTATTTCCGGAAGAATATCTACCGGGCTTTTGCCATATTTCCAAAGCAAGGCTCTAAAGTTCAAATCCAGCGCTACAAATATGCCTCTTTGTTTACAAGCCTTCACAGCTTCAAGGCAAACGTTTGCCACACTTTGCGAAACAGCCGGACATATTGCACTAAACTGAAAATAACTTACTCCTTCTAATACTTTATCCCAGTCAATATCTCCTGGTTTAAGGAAATAGAATGAAGAATAAGCTCTATCGTAAATAACCCCTGAACTTTTTAAATCTTTTCCTTCATGAAGATAATAAGTACCAATTCTTTCGCCCTGCAGAGCTACTTTAGAGGTGTCAATTTTCAGATCATTTACATAATCTAAAATCTGGTGTGTTAACGAATGATCTGGAAGTGCTGTTAAATAAGAAACATCTACCCCCCACTTTGCAAGAGCTGTTGCTACGTTTAGTTCAGCCCCTCCAACAAAAACAGAAACCTTATTGGTCTTTAGCCAGCTGGCTTCTGCATCTGGAGAGATTCTTAAAAGAAGCTCTCCAAATGTTAATACTTTAGCCATTATAAATTAAAATAGTTTTTTGCATTATAGTAGCAAATATCCTGTACAATCTTTCCAATCCATTTCTCATCATCAGGAATTTGTCCATTCTCCATTTCGCTGCCCAGCACATTACACAGTATTCTTCTGAAATATTCGTGTCTTGAATATGACAAAAAGCTTCTGGAATCTGTAAGCATTCCAACAAATGTACTTAAAACCCCCATATTTGAAAGAGAATTTAATTGTTTTTCCATTCCGTCTTTCTGATCCAAGAACCACCAACCTGAGCCAAACTGCATTTTCCCTTTGGTTTTGCCGTCCTGGAAATTACCAATCATTGTAGCAAAAACATCGTTATCTGCTGGATTTAGATTATAAATAATTGTTTTCGTCAGTTGATCTTCCAAACTTAAATTACCTAAAAAGTTAGATAAACTTTGCGCCTGAGGATAATCAGCTATTGAATCGTAACCTGTATCCGGTCCCAATTTCCTCATCTGCCCGTGATTGTTATTTCTGATAGCACCTAAATGAAATTGTTGTACCCAGCCTTTTTCATGATAAATTTTGCTGACTTCTGTTAACACATAACCTGCAAAGGCATCAGTATCTGAGAAGGAATTGATTTCGCCTGCCAGAAATTTCCTGAACTCATCTTTTTGTTCTGTAGTTAACGAAACTTTAGATGGAATAGTATTTAAACCATGATCTGAAATGGATGCTCCATGTGCTGCAAAAAAATCAATTCTATTTCTTAAAGCTGCCACCAAAGAATCTACATCTTTAATATTTACTCCAGACGCTTGAGATAATTTCCCGATATAAGCTCTGTAATTAGCTGCATCACCAATCATAAGGGATTTGTCTGGTCTGAAAGATGGCTTTACTTTTACAGAAAAATCACTATTCAATAATGTCTTATGGTATTCTAAAGAGTCAATAGGATCGTCTGTTGTGCCAACCATAGCTACATTAAACCCTTTTAACAAACCCTGAGTAGAGAAATTATCCTGAGCCAAAAGTTCATTACAATGGTTATAAATTTCTTCTGCAGACTCTTCGTTCAAAAATTTATTAATACCAAAAGGATTTTTCAATTCCATGTGTGTCCAATGGAACAATGGATTTCTGATTAACGCAGGTACAATCTTTGCCCAGGCTTTAAACTTCTCGAAATCGCTGGCATCACCGGTAATGTATTTTTCATCTACCCCCATGGCTCTCATTGCTCTCCACTTATAATGGTCGCCTTTTAACCATATCTCTGTAATTGTCTTGAATTTTTTATTCTCCGCAATTTCATTTGGAGGCAAATGGTTATGATAATCTACAATAGGCAGATCTTTAGCATAATCATGATACAAAGCTTTTGCCTGTTTGCTATATAAAATAAAGTCTTCTGGAATCACTGAACCTTCTTTCATTTCTTTAATGTTTAAAATGATTTAACCTAAAAAGCCATCACTTACGGAACGCATCTAAATTTATGGAGATGAAATTTGAGAAAAATTCTTCATTCTAACTTCATATTCTCCATGATTTATTCACGTAACCGATTACGATAGCCTTGTTTTATTCTTTATTATTTTTACAATTTTATAAGCTTACCCCTCTTTTCCAAGGTATAAAATCGTCTTGTCCATGCCTTACTGCGCTTACTTCAATTTCTCCGCTGGCCACAGCAATCACATAGTCTAAAATTCTTGCTCCCGCTTCTTCAATCGTCTCCTCTCCTTCTATAATTGTTCCGGTATTAATATCAATAATATCGTTCATTTTATTATAAAGAGTAGTATTGCTACTTAACTTTACTACCGGTGTTACCGGGTTACCGGTTGGCGTTCCTAAACCTGTGGTAAACAAAACTACAGTTGCTCCCGAAGCCACTTCTGCCGTTGTACTTTCTACATCGTTTCCTGGTGTACATAATAGGTTCAGACCGGGTTTAGTTACTTTTTCAGGATAATCCAAAACTTCAACAACTGGCGATGTTCCTCCTTTTTTGGCCGCTCCGGCAGATTTAATAGCATCCGTAATCAAGCCATCTTTAATATTTCCCGGCGAAGGGTTCATATCAAAACCAGAGCCTGCTTCTTCTGCTCTTTGCTCATAAGTACGCATTAAACTGGAAAAACGTTCTGCTTCTGTGACCGACACACATCTGTCGCTTAAGTTTTGTTCTACACCACAAAGTTCAGGGAATTCTGCTAAAATCACCGATCCGCCTAAAGCCACCAGTAAATCAGAAGTATAACCTATAGCGGGATTTGCAGAAATACCAGAAAAACCATCGGAACCACCACATTCTAAACCGATGGTAATTTTACTTAAAGGTGCGTCTTTTCTTTGATTCTCATTAGCCAATGCCAAACCTGCCATTGTTTGTTTTAAAGATTCGGACATCAGGTCTGCCTCTGTTCCTATTTGCTGTTGCTCCAGTATGTATAAAGGTTTAGAGAATTTAGCGTCTCTTTTTGCAATCTCTTGCTGAAGAATAGAAACCTGCGCATTCTGACATCCTAAACTCAATACAGTTGCCCCGGCCACATTGGGATGGGTAATATATCCTGCCAATAAGCCACATAAAGTCTCAGCATCCTGTCTTATCCCCCCACAACCACCATCGTGTTTCAGAAATTTTATCCCATCTACATTAGGAAACACTCTTCTGCTTTTTTCATTTTGTTTTTCTACAAAAATCTCTGCACTCAATAAGTCTTCCGCAACAGCCCCCGAACGATACATCTGAATCAATTTATCAGCCTGAGACTGATAATCGTTTTGACGACCATAACCTAAAGGAGCGATTAAGGCTTCCTGTAAAACATCCAGATTTCTGTTTTCACAAAATACCATAGGAACAACTAACCAATAATTGGCAGTACCCACGCTACCATCCGCTCTATGAAATCCTTTAAAAGTTTTATCTTTCCAACGACTTACTTCCGGTATATTCCATGTTGTCTTTCTTTCTTCGCTTGTTTCAAAACCTAATGCGGCATGTTTTAAGTTAGCAGTTGTTAATACATCACCTTTTTTCAGGTCATTTTGTACCTTTCCTACCAAAACACCGTACATAATTACTTCCGATCCTTTGGAAAGATCTTCTGTCAGAAATTTATGTTTAGCTTTTACATCATCTAAAAGTTCATAAGCTTCTCCGCCATAATGAACAATATCCCCTTTATTCAGATCCGTTAATGCCACCAATACATTATCATTCGGATTTACTTTTAAAACTCTGTGTTTCATTGTTATGCTTTTATAAACAAATTGCTCAAAACAGACACCATAGAACGCTCTAGAATATTATGCAGGTTTTCGTTTACTGCTTTCTCTAATCCTTCTATTTCAGACAAGTCTGTTCCCCACAAATTTGTATCACTTAATATTGCCTTTGTTATATTTTCTTCTCCATGTGTATCCCACAGCCCTACTACATAAGCTGCCTTATCATCATTAATAGGATACTCTACACCGTTTACCTGCCCGTAATATTTTCCATCTTTTTCAGATCCTTTCATGAAGGCGATATAAGCTGCAAAGCCTAAAGCCATCAGCTCCGGAACACTTTTATTGCTTTTTGCATAATTCAACAACAATGGTACTACACGCATACCCAATTTAGAAGTATAATTCATGGTAATACTTATCCATTGATGCTCTATATGTGGATTTTTAAAACGGTCTATTACATTGTCCGCAAAATGAATAGCAGCGGTATGTTCTACCTCGTAAGGAATACTTTGGGCAATTTCCTGTTTCATCAATTGCTCTACATAAGCGCTCATGTCAACATTATCCATTGCTTTTTTCACCGTAGAAAATCCCGAAAGGAAAGCAATGCCACTACTTAAAGTATGAGTACCATTCAGCAACCTCAATTTTAATTCACGATGCAGTCCTATATCCGGTGTTACAACCACTCCGCTGTCTGTTTCTGCAAAACTTAAAACATCTTTTACTTTATTATTTCCTTCTATAGCCCACAGACTATATACTTCCGACATAATCAAAAGTTGGTCCTGATAGCCTAGCTCTGCTTCTAATTTATCTTTAATATCTGCAGCTGGTTTCCCCGGAACAATTCTGTCAACCAAAGAATTACAAAAATAGTTATACTCTTCTACCCAACGTATAAATGGTGGAGGTAGCTGATTGCTATGCGCCAGCTCTATTACAATATCTTTTAACTTTGTTCCGTTATCGGGAATCAATTCTGTGGGTACAATAACCAAACCTCTTTCCTTAGAGCCATTGTACATTTTATACCTATGGTACAATACAGCTAACAGTTTGCCCGGAAAGGAAACCGGAGGCTGACTATGCACATTATCTTCTTCCAATCTGATACCTACTTCAGTAGTGTTAGAAATAATAATTTCCAATGTTGGACTTGCTGCAAAATCAAGAATTTCTTCCCAATGCTTACCCGCTGTAAGTACTCTGCTTATAGCAGATACAACCTGGTTTTCTTCTTTTTTCTCACCATTTTGTATTCCTCTGATGCAAATGGTATATAAATTATCTTGTTGATCGAAATCTGAGGTACCGCCATGATCGGTTGACTTTACCACAACCACTCTGCCGTTAAACTTTCCTTCTAAATTTGCCTTATTGATATAATAATCAGGCAAACCTCTCAACAATACTCCGGTGCCAAACTGCAATACCTTTTCTGGCAATTCCAATGTTTGCTCCGATGGGAGCACTACATTAAGATATTTTTTCCTTAAACTCGATTTATTCAATAACTCCATCACTCTCTTTTTCTTTATTATTCTATTTTTTCAATTTTGTGGTAGCTTGTTTCAATAGCCAGTCTGCCAGTTCTTCACTAGCCTTAAAGTTGTCAAAACTTGCAGGTAGTTTTCTACCATCTATATACTCATTGTACAGCCAGGGATCTCCTACTGCAAAAACAGTCCCTTTTCCATATTGAGCCACAGCCATAGCCACATCTCCTTTATGGTCAAGTACCGACCGAGCTGGCATTTTCACGTTTAACGTACTAATCTCTTTGAGATACAGTTTTCTTGATTCTTTAAAAATGATATTGTTTTCCGGGACATAGATTGCCCCCATCTCATACTGGTTTCCGGTAACCGGATTTTTTAGTTCTTCTTTAAACTCCATTCCAAAAGCTCTTGGCAAGCTGTTAAAATGTGGTAACTCACAATGCTTATCATCGTTTGCCATGAGCACTAAAACACCACCTTTTTTCACCCAATCAGTCAGGTTTTTTACCGATGTTTCATCCATGTAATTAGGTTTGGCCGTCTCGCTGGCATCATCCGGATCCACAATAATATAAACACTTGCATTCGCCAGGTTTTTAGCATTAGGAGCCTCTTTTAAGGTCTCGAGCTTTGCTCCCCGTTTGGCAAAGTTTAATCCCCATAAAGAAAAACCATTATTATCAAGTTCATTCCATAGATAATGATAGCTTTCTGTATATCCCAGTGCATTCTTTCTGAATTCGTTATTGAAATAATTATCCAGAACTACAGTTTTTCCTTTCCCTACCTGTGCAATGTTTTTGATTTCCATTTCATTGGCTGCCATCAAAAACGCGCCTATCCCTTTTGGATCATCCTGCACTACTTTCTCGCTCATATAATAGTCATAGCTACCATCACGATAAGGTTTTCCTCCTAAACCTGCCACACTTACGGTTCCGTTCAGATGTAATAGTCCATCGGCTCCTTTTTCAAGGAATTTTTTATGGATACCGTTATAACCCTTTTGAGCTACTTGTTCAAATTTTTGTGGCAGATAACCTAATCTCACCCCTTTTGCAAGAGTATAAACAAACATACTTGAGGCTGATGCTTCCTCATAATTCCTCTCTCTTGTTGGCATATCCAATACCTGATACCAAAGTCCTGATTTCTTATCCTGAACTTTAGCAATTGCCTCTGCATACCGATTAAGAACTGCTATGATTTGTTTTCTTCCAGGATGGTCTAAAGGAAAATCATCCAGCACATCAATCATAGCTACCCCATACCACCCCATAGCTCTTCCCCAGAAATGAGGTGAGTTTCCTGTTTCTTTATTTGCCCATTTTTGCTCTCTGGACTCATCCCAGGCATGATAAATCAGTCCTGTTTTTGGATCTCTAGCCTCTTTTTCTATATGCACAAACTGATTGGCAACATCTTCATAAATTTTGGTATCGTTAAACATAGATGCCCATTCTGTATAAAAAGGCATTCCCATATATAAGCCATCTAACCAAACCTGGTGGGGGTAAATTTTCTTATGCCAGAAACTGCCCGCTTTGGTACGGGGTTGTTCGTCTAACTGTTCCTTTAATTTTGCCGCAGCTTTAAAATATTTCTGCTTTCCGGTTACGCGATAAAGCAACAATAGCGTTCTGCCGGTTTTTATATTATCAATATTATAATCTTCCTTTTTATAGGTTTTTATATTCCCGCTTTCATCTACATAGGTATCCATTGCCTTTTGCAGATAGTCGAAATACTCTTTTTTTGCAGTACTTTGCCATACATCCTTAATTCCTTCAAGGAATACCCCGGTTTCGTAAGTCCATTTTATCCTTCTGCTCTCATTCTCTATAGGATAAGGCCATTTAGACATAATTGTCTTTGCTATTTCTTCAGAAACTTTGGGTTCTGAAGCCGCATGTGCCTTTTGGGATTGCAAAGATATGATCCCTATTAAAGCAGCCACAGTTAGCTTACTTATACTTTTGATTACCATATTCATTACTTTGTTTTTAAAATGGACGCTTTGGCACCATAATTAAATTCTACTTTATCTTTTGATGGTGTTATTTCTGAGTTTTTAAGCACTAAGTCTCCGCTTCTGTCTCCTGAAATACTGATAAGCATTGGCTCTTTTTTATCGCTTTTTAAACCGTCTATATTTACTTTTTTACTGTTTTCTATAAAGATTAACGGATTATTCCCCTGTGTTATCAAACGAACGTTTTTCAGATTAATATTGGTTCCTTCTATAATCTCTATTCCTGTTTTTGCTTCCAGTATCGCATCTTCTATAAAGATGTTTTTTACGTTCATTTCCGGTATACCTCTTACAAACAAACCTTTGTCGGCCCCATTACATACCACATTTTTTATATAAAAATCTTTGAATTGCGGTGTCGTTTCTGACACTGGCTTAAACTCCGCTACGGGTGCCGGTCTTTTTTCTCCTGCTAAAGGAATAGGGTCTTTAGCCTCGTAATACATATCAAAAAGAATGGCTTCTCCAGGGATATCTTTCATATAAGAGTTAGCGATATATACATTTTCTACTACCCCGCCTCTTCCTCTGGTGGTTTTAAACCTCAAACCAATGTCTGTTCCTATGAATGAATTGTTATACACATAAAGGTTTTTGGCTCCGCCCGACATTTCGCTACCTATTACAAAACCACCATGGGCATGATAAACAATATTATTTCTAACAATAACATTTTGTGTAGGCATTCCTCTTTTTCTACCGGGTTCGTCTCTTCCAGATTTTATGCAAATCCCATCATCACCTACATCAAAAGTGGAATTTTCTATCAGTACATTTTTACAGGATTCTATATCTATACCGTCTCCATTTTGCGCATACCACGGGTTCTTAACAAACACATTGCGTAGCACCAAATCTTCGCTCATTAAAGGATGCAAGCACCAGGCTGGCGAATTCTGGAAGGTAACACCTTCTAATAATATTTTTTTGGAATTGGCTATTACCAAAAGATTAGGTCGATAAAAATCTTTCATTGACGCATAATCTGATGGTTTTGATCCTGGCTGCATGGTTCTGGCATCTTTAGACAAATCTCCATTCTTGTAACTTTGAGAAGGCATCCAGCTTTTTCCATCAGCACTCAACACACCTCCTGAGGCCACCAGTTTTTTCCATTGAGAATCTGTCATTTTTCCCCTTTTCACTAAACGCCAGGCATCTCCATTTCCATCCACAATACCTTCTCCGGTAATAGCAATATTCTCTACATTAAAAGCAGAAATAGGCGACTCGTTTACTACCGCTGGTTTTCCTTCCCAATTTCCCTCTATCAGCTTATATTCGTTTTTATCTTTTGTAAACTGTAAGATAGCGTCTCTTTTAATATGCAAATTAACATTGCTTTGCATTTTGATAGGTCCGGTTAACCAAACACCACCACCCAGAAAAACTACGCCACCACCATTTTTACTACAAGCCTCTATAGCCGCATTAATACTTTTTGTGTTTAGTGTAATACCATCTGGTTTTGCCCCAAACTTTTCTACATAAAATGTATCTTTCTTAAATACTGGTGTAGCTATTTTAGGAAGTCTAACGTTAAAAGTTTTCTCGAATAAGACCGAGTCTGCTCTTTCTTCTATTAAATTACCGGCAAAAGACCGACTGGTAAAAATGTTAAGAGCTACTAATCCAATTAAGCTTAAAGGTACTTTCATAAAATTATACATAAACTGGTTATTCAAAAAAACAGCAGTTTACCGATCTGAAAATTTTATGATTTTGCTCTGTTTTCAAAGCTTATTTAAACCGATAAAATGCCGCTAGAGAACAATTTTAGTAAATAAAAAACCAGCATTTTACTTTCGGTCTATATTTATTTATGCAATCGTTACCGGTAAGGTTTGCATAAATTGGAAACTTTTAATTCCCGGTGTTTTTTGGGGATTTTATAAGAAACGAATGCTTAACATCGTGATATCATCTTTGGCTTCTTGCCCTTGATGTATTTCTGAAATAGAGTTCATCAGATTTTTGTGCAGGTCTTTTAGGCTGTTTTTTTTGTTTTTGGACACCATGTCTACCAAATGTTTTTCAGAAATGGTTTTTTCTTCATCTCCGTCATACTCTATAATGCCATCTGTATAGTTAAACACAATAGAACCTGGCTCAACCTCTACTTCTCCAATATTAATAAATGGCAATTCATCAAACACGCCAATCATCATACAACCTTTTTCTAACGGAATAATATCAGTACCTCTCATAAGCAATGGAGCTACATGTCCGGCATTTATGTATTCTACTTTATTGGTACGGGCATTAAACTTACCCAAAAATACGGTAATAAACCTTTCACCTTCGGTATTTTTAAACACCAATTCGTTAAGCTTCACAATCAGCTCTTTCAAACATAGGTCTGATGATGCCAGCGCCCTAAGACTAGCCTGAAAATTAGCCATAATTAAAGCCGCAGAGATTCCTTTTCCAGATACATCGGCAATGCACCATAGAAAATCTCCATCGCTTAGTTTGATAAAATCGTAAAAATCACCGCCTATATTTTGATGGGGAAGATAAATAGCATCCAGCTCCAGATTAGGGTTATTTGGAAGCACGCCCGGAATCAGCATATTTTGTACTTCTCCAGCCAATTCCAATTCGCGTTGCAAACGTTCTTTTTGGATGCGTTCCTTAAAAAGCTTTTTATTTTCAAACGCAACTATAATTACATTTATCAGTGTTTGTATATAGTTAAGCTTAGTTTTAATAATTATTCTGCCCTTAGATTTTAGGTTTCCAACAAATACATAAGCTAAAGGTTGGCTTTTATGATATACGGGAATGAAATAATTGTAGTTGGAAAGTAGGGCATTTCCGTGGCTAGTGAGATCAAGAGGAATTTTTACATCAGAAACCTGTGATAAAACTTCTTTGTATTCTTGCTCTGTTTTAAGCTTTTCGCCAAAGAAAGAAATACATTTAACCTGTTCTTTTTCTTTAATCAGCAATAAAAATTTGTTGATTTCTAAGCTATTTTTAAGGATAAGTTCCATCATCTCGATCAAAACCGCGCTGGAAACATTTCTGTTAATAGCTTGAGTTATTTCAAGAAGTGTATTTAGTTCGGCCTGACGATTTAACAACAACTCAACCAGATCTACTTGTTCTATTTCAGCTTCTGTGATATCGTTATACTTTTTCAAACTAGTTTTTGTCATTGCCTATTATTATTTATAAAAATCGCCTTTTACCTTACCATACGTCCTTTCCAATTATACTTGCCTGAATTTCCGGCTATACCAATATAAACTATATATACAACATGTAAAAAACTTAAAACAGGTAAATACTTCAGTAAGCTATTTCTTTTGTTAAAACTGGTTATTTTCGACAATAAACTAAGCTCTGCTAAAACTTTTACTATATATTGAGCTAAAAAAAACTTTAAAAAAACAATAGAAAAAAAACTTGCCACAAAATTAAACAAAAAAGATAGATTAAATAACCAAATAGAAATTGCCATAACCACTATTTTTTTATCCTTATATTTTACACTCTTACTTGCCCATCTTCTTCTTTGTGATATAAATTCTTTAAGATTCTCTTTGGCTAGCGTATAAACAACAGCATCGGTTGATTTACAAAAACCTATTTTGTTGGGGTACTTTTCTGCAACTTTATGTAATAACAATTCATCATCGCCAGAGGCCAGGTCATCTATTCCTTTAAAACCTCCTACTTCCATAAAAACATCTTTTCTATAGGCCAGATTGGCTCCGTTACAGGTAGATGGCATTTTATTCCCAATACCTGCAGCTCCCAGTCCTATCAGAAACAAAAACTCTAGAGTCTGAAGTTCCTCAAAACGACTTTGCTCTTTAAAATAACTTACCGGAGAACTTACAAACTTAAGATCGTTAGCCTCATAAAAACTCACAATCGTCTCCAGCCATTTGGTTCCCATATTGCAGTCGGCATCTGTAGTAACTATTAAATCGCCTTTTGCATTGGTTATAGCTTCTGCAATTGCTTTTTTCTTATAAGAGTTCAAAGCATTACTTTCTCTTAAACTAATAAGCTTAACTCCTTCTGAAGCATAATTTTCTACAATATTTGCCGTATTATCTGTAGAATGGTCATCTACAATAATAAGCTCAAATAAATGTTTAGGGTAACTCTGTGAAAGAATATCATTAATAGTGGAAGCGATGTTTTTTTCTTCATTTCTTGCAGCAATAATAATAGATACAGTGGTATTACATTCTCGTGGAAGAATTTTGTATTCGGGAATATTCATCCATCCTCTGCGAAAGAAAAGAACCATACTTACGTAAAACAGCGTAAGCAATGCACCTATAATGATACTAATAGTTATTGCCAAAGAATTTAAGTTTAAATACAAAAAAAGAACCTATTACTGCCGGAATAATAAGATTAACAAACCATATTAGCGAGGCAGCCGCCATAACTGCAATTTCCTGATGGGTAATGTAACTAAAAAAATAAGTAGCGGTCATACTCCTCACGCCAAAATCCAACAAATCTAAAGAAGGCAGCGCAGACTGTACAAAAAACAATATAAATACCAATAATACACATTCATAAACCGCTATTTCTGGAATCAGCAATTTCATAATCAGTAAATATTGCGAAGTAAAAACTACAAATCTAAGCAGACTGAAAAGCATGACCTTAAAAAGCTCTTGCTTTGAATAAGATTCCAGCACATCAAAAAAACGGCTGAATTTTTTCAGGAAACCTATTTTACTAACCAGATTGCTAAGCCAATGTATATTGAAATAGAAAACAATAAAAAAACCACAAAACACAATACCTAAAGCACTAGTAAGCATTAAAAGCCAGCCATTTAATTCCTGAAAAGTATAAAGGAACCAAATGATGGCTACTGCGCCTGCAATGTTGGTTAAAACCATTTGGGCAATATGCCCCACACTCATAGCTACAGCTCCTTTTATCCGCTTTCTGCTGGACAGAAAAAAGACCCTTCCGCCATACTCACCTATTCTGTTTGGGGTAAAAACCGCCCAGGTAAGTCCGCAAAAAACAGATTCTATTGCCCGCCATAAACTAATTTCCTCTACCCGTTTTACTAAAAACTGCCATTTTACACTTTCTACAAACCAGTTTAACAACATTAAAACAAATACACCAGTTAAACACAGCACCACAGCGCTCTTCTGTAACCCATTAATGAGTTCAACAAAGTTTTTTAAGTTTTCGTTGTTGCTCAGTTTTTTATAGATAAAAACAGTAGCCAGTACCAGAACACCGAACTTAATGAGGTAACTTAAAATTTTCTTCTGTTTCTGCGTCAATGAATTTGTTTTTGTGCAATGTTAAGAAATTAGCTTAATATTGTCTTCATGCAGAGGGAAAAATCGAAAGAACGTATCATTTTAGGCATAGACCCAGGTACAGCGATTATGGGTTATGGCCTGATTAAAGAAACCGGAAACAAGATCTCTTTGATAAGTCTGGGAGTTATCCGTTTGGACCATTTGGATGATCACCCTTTAAAACTTCAACGCATTTTCGAAAAGACAAGCCTCTTGATTGAACAATACCAACCGGATTGTATGGCATTAGAGGCTCCATTTTATGGTAAAAACGTTCAGGTGATGCTAAAACTAGGCAGAGCTCAGGGCGTTGCTATGGCAGCTGGATTAGCAAAGAATCTCCCAATTATGGAATATTCTCCCAAAAAAGTAAAACAGGCGATTACCGGAAATGGAAATGCCACAAAAGAACAAGTGGCTGCCATGCTCATGCAGTTGCTTAATTTCAAAGAAACTCCAGAATTTCTCGATGCCACCGATGGATTAGCTGTTGCCGTTTGTCATTCGTTCCAAAAAATATCTGCTAATGGGAATAGCAAATCTTATTCAGGGTGGTCCGCTTTTGTAAAGGCAAATCAGAATAGAATAAAGTGATAAACAAATACAAGATTCGAGACATTTTACTACATGACATTTTTTTCCACATAGAGATATAGCGCTTTATGATAAAAAAACTATGTTTCTACCCCATTGTTCTCATAGGCGTCAAGATAAGAACTTTTATCTTCTCACCTTTAATCCCTCTTCAAAAAGGAGAAAAAATAAAAACGTTGTCATTTCGATGAGTACAGCGAAGAGAAATCTCTTCCCTAAGTACTTTTAAAAGAGATCCCTCAGCTGCTCCCGGGATGACAAAATCCTTTTGATACCCCTTTTTTTTAATATATCGATCTATATTCTTCTTTATTGATAATTCACTATGGTTTTTTAATGACTTTTTGGGTTTCTACATGGTTATCCCCTACCAGTTTAACAAAGTAGATACCCGATGGATAAGTTGACAGGTTGAGCGTTATTTCTTTTTGTGTGGCATTTAATTGTTGGGTCTGTAGTATTTTCCCCATTGCATCTGACACATTAAGGCTACGGTAACTGCCCGTAAAAGCAATGGTTACCCTATCTGTAGTTGGGTTGGGAAAAAGTCGGATGTCTGATGTCGGAAGTCCGAAGTTTACCGTTCTAACGTCCAGTTCTGTTGCTGTACCATCCATATCTACCTGTACCAGTTTGTAGTAGTTGTTGCCGTTTAGGGGTTGCTTGTCTGTAAAAAGATAGTTGATGGTTGATAGTCCATGGTTGATAGTTGATCGCACTTCACCTATTTTTACAAACTCCAAACCCTCAGTCTTTCTCCAAATCTCAAAGCCTCTGTTATTTTGTTCGCTGGCGGTTTGCCATTGTAATTTGGCATCATTGCCATCGGCCTTTGCCGTAAAAGCAACAAGGGTAACCGGCAACGCGTTTTGGTAACTTAATACCATATCGTTGCCTGTACCGCCAATATACGATGCCTTTAGCAATTTACCATTGCCTGCCGCAGTAAGTGTTGCACCTTCGGCCAAACTGCTAAATGTACCTGTTATTGCGCCCGAACCTGTTTTGTTGATAATGGTATAGACATCGGTATTGCCCGGTGTATAACTATGGGTTGCCACAAGTGTAGCCCCGGTAATATCTACATTGCCCGATACTTCTACCTGATCGTAATTGGTACCGGCGGTAGTTCCGGCAATTTCTGCCGAAAAGGTACTGCCGCTAGCCATAGTCAAGTTGCCGTTAATGGTTAACTTGCCGGGGCTGTTACCCGGTGCCAATGCACCACCGTTGTTAACCGTTACCGTATTGTTTGATGCATTGGCAAATATACTGCCGCTGCCACCCAAAGTAGCACCACTGGCAACCGTTAAAGCAGTTGTACTGCCCAAGCTACTATTTACAGCAAGCGTGCCTGCAGTAACGGTTGTACTACCCGAATAAGTATTTGTGCCGCTAAGCGTTAAAGTGCCTACACCCGATTTGGTAAGCGCATTAGCACCGCTAATTACCCCCGAAAGTGTAACAGCATTGGCATTATTAATAGTAGCACTGTTTGACAATGTAATGTTATGGTTGAGCGTAACACCAGACCCCGTAATTTTAAAAATGGTATTTATGCCATTGAGTATAATTGCACCGGCACTAATATTAGATGCATTGGTAATGCCAACTGTGCCGCTACCAATAGTAGTTGTACCTGTATAAGTATTGGCTCCGCCCAACGTGATGGACGAATTAGTACCATTATTAGCATTTATGGTAAGATTTCGGCTACCTCCGCTTTCTGAAATTACTCCGCTTAGGGTTACAATGGTATATGCAAGTGTACCATTTAAAATAGTAGCATTACCATTTAACTGAATATTGTTGGGTACTGTTCCGTTAGTTATAGTAGCAAAACCAAGCTGAGTGCCATTCTCAAGGGTAATTAGCCCTGTACCCAGTGCCAATGGTGAATTGAAAGCCGCGACAAAACCTGCACTTACCTTTAGCCCACCAGAAAAAGTATTGGCAGTATTGAGGTAAAGAGAACCGCTTGCCAATTTGGTGAGCGTACCGTTGCCGCTTACAGCTCCATTGAGTTGTGTTGTACCAGTACCGGGATTAATGGTTCCTCCGGAACTGCCTATCACTACAGCATTGTCAAACGTGATAGACGTTCCCGTTCCGGCAAGCAAAGTTCCTCCATCAAGGGTTAGGGTTCCGGCAGGTAATTGGTCAGCACTTGTAACAGACAAAGTACCTGCTGTTACAGTTGCCCCACCCAACATACCTGCAGCGTTGCTGGTATTGGATAATATAAGTGTACCGGCATCGGTTTTGTTAAGGGTATAATTGCCCGCCAATGCCCCCGAAAGCGTAAGGGTAGCACCCGAGGCAGCACTAATATCGGCATTGCCGGTAAACATTACCGGACCGCTTAGCGTGGTGGTGCCACCAGTTAAATGTAATGCACCATAGTTAACGGCAGATACACTTTTGCCCGTACCTGCTATGTTGAAAAACTCGGCTACGGTAAGGCCACCTGCAAGCCGTACCGTGGCACCGGCACTAACCGTAGTAGCACCGGCAGTAGTACCCAAGGCATTGGCTTGGCTAACGACAACCGTACCTGCCGTAACATTGGTACTACCTGTATAGGTATTATTACCACTTAGCTCAAGAATGGACGTACCGCTCTTGGTAAGCGTACCGGAGCCTGAAACAACGCCCGAAAGCACAACCTGGGTTGCACCACTGCCACCACCGATATTAAACGTACCCCCTGCTGAACCGATTACAATAGTATTGTCTATGGTAAAAGCAGCTGTACCATTAGTTAACGTACCTCCATTAAGCGTTAATGTACCCGAAGAAAGCTGGTCATCGCTGGTTATTTGTAAAGTTCCGGCATTTACGGTAATACCTCCAGACATATTGGCCTCGTTGCTTACACTACTTAGCACCAGCGTGCCATTGCCTTCTTTAATTAAAGAGCCACTACCACCCAATGTAGCCGCTATGGTAACCGTACCAGAGGCACCGGTTAAAGTGAGCGTTGTTCCACTGCCCAAAGTAATGGTGGTACCGCCGTTTATGGTCATCCCGCTTGCCGCATCGGTATTAAGGGTTAGGCTTTCATTTATAGTTAAACTACCTGCCAAAGCAACCGTAGTGCTAAATGCACTGGTAAAAACAAGTGTTTGACTGCCGGTTGCATCGGCAGCGGCAATAGCTACAGCCTCGCTAAAACTTACGCCATCGCTAAGGTTAATGACTCCGGTATCGGTAGTGTTGGTTATGTAAATGGTGTTGCTGGTTACGGCAACATCGGCGGTGGTGTTTGAGGAGCCGTGGCTAAAGGTAAAACGAATAGTAGCATCGCCCGACGGCGTATCGTTACGGTAAGTAATTCTTCTTATGATGTTGTTCACCAATGCTGAGGTAGCCGTTGTTCCCGAACTTGTAAAGGTTATGGTAAGTACGCCCCCAGTATTGGTAAATGTGGCAAAGGTTAGCCCGCCGCTTTGCAGGTTTGCTCCACTTACGGTAAACAATGCACCAGTGGTGGTGTTAAAGCCAAAAACATCGCTGCTTAGGGTGGTACTGCTGCGCTGTACGGTTAAAGTTGCACCTGAATAATTGCCGTTGCCACTGTTTAAGGCATCAAACTCGGCATCGCTAATGGTGGCGTTGGAGGCTTCATCAAGCCCTACTGTACTGTTAACACCTGCCCAGGCCACAACATCGTTGTTAAGGTTGGCAAACGTTGGGACAGCCACAGCGGCAACATCCCATGTAAAGTTATCTAAAGCTAAATAATTTACTTCTGCGCCACCTTGAATTTCCAATTGATCAATATTAGCACTTCCATAACCGGCGGCTACAAAATTTATAAATGTAAAACCATTGGTATTGACACTAAGCGTAGGGTTAGCAAGCGTGAATACAGTTGCCCCAGCTTTTTTACCTCTAAATGTTACACCTCCGTTAGTAGAGGATGCACTTCCTTGATCTGTTGAGATAAAAACATAAATAGATTTGATGGTAAAAAGGGAACTGTTTGTAGTTTTTATGGAGTAAATTTGATTAACACCTGTTGATGCACCGTTATCTATGAAATTATTTGAGGCTCCACCACACGCTGTTGCCGAAGCGCAGCTTGCACCAACGCCATAGCCTGCACCCGTGCTTGTGTGGGAATTACCGTCACAATCTTGGTATGATTGCCCAGGTATAAAAATACCAAAGGTTCCTCCGCCATTTGCATGGCAGTCATTTGCAGATAGGGTAAATGATCGCCCTGCACTGGTAAACGTTGTAGGCTTGCCGCCAGTGGTATAGCTTTCAAATGTTTCGGTAGTTTGGGCTGTAAGCTTGCCTACAAAAAATACCATTACCACAACGAGTAACAGCAAAGACTTGTAAAATTGTTTCATAAAATTAAAATGGGGGATTATGGTATGGGATATTACAGCAGGCATACTATTTTTATCGGAAAAACTATTCTTACTCATAATACCTAAATTTAACATTTCGGTTCCCCAAAGGGATTACTTTGGGGAACCGGAGACCTATTGTTTTATCATTTTTATATGTGCAGAAGAACTACTTCCCGTTAAACGGAATATATAGGTTCCGCCTGGCAAAGCTG
Organism: Pseudopedobacter beijingensis; assembly: GCF_042678145.1. Classification (NCBI taxonomy): domain Bacteria; kingdom Pseudomonadati; phylum Bacteroidota; class Sphingobacteriia; order Sphingobacteriales; family Sphingobacteriaceae; genus Pseudopedobacter; species Pseudopedobacter beijingensis. Next base: position 366,228 of record NZ_JBHUDG010000003.1, read on the forward strand.
ATACATCAACAACCGTACTGCTATCGGCTTTTGCAATAGCCAACTGCTTTATTACTTTTCCGTTTATATCCACAAGGATCATCTTAGTATATCGTCCGGCATCGTAAGTCAGGGTGGCTTTGTTGGCAGTTGGGTTCGGGTAAAGTCGGATGTCTGCTGCTGAAAGCGCAAAATTTAAGATTTTAACCTCCAATTCGGTCGCTTTGCCATCCATATCAACCTGTACCAGTTTGTAGTAGTTGTTTCCGCTAGCTAGCGGATGCTTATCCGTAAAGCTATAATCGTTAATAGTGCTACTATTACCTTTTACAGTTCCTATGAGCATAAATTGCTTATCATCGCCACTGCGGTAAATCTCAAAGCCTCTGTTATTTTGTTCGCTGGCGGTTTGCCATTGTAATTTGGCTACATTATTTTCTGCCTTAGCAGTAAAGCTAACCAGGTTAACCGGCAACGGATTTTGATAGGTAATCGTAAACTGTGTAGCTTGTGTATTTCCGTTTCCGGCAGCATCGGTTGCAACATTGGCAGCCACATTAACAGTTACAGTACCGTAGTTTGTTGGTGTTACATTAAAGGTATAGGTAGCTCCGTTGCCACTAAAGTTACCTGCTATACCGCCAGTAATAATAATATCTCCCAAGGTAAAACCCGTAACATTTTCTGAAAAAGTAATGGTAACCGGTATGGGCGAAGTTGTAGTGCTTGCGCCATTTGCCCCCGCTATAGAAGTGATGGCTACCGTTGGTGCAGTAAGGTCTAAAATATAATTTTGTGAAAATTCTGCACCCTTGTTTCCTGCCGCATCTACAACATATAACTTTATCGTATTGCTACCACTAAGCGAGCGAGTTAAACTAAAACTAGTCCCGGTAACACTGGAGTTAATCTCTGTCAGAGTAGAACCATTATCCGAAGAAAAATATAGCAGTTCTTCTTGTAATAGAGTTGCACTCAATGTGCCAGAAATGGTTTGGGCGGCAGTATTGGTAATAAAGTCTGTGTTTGATGTGCCCGTATCGTTAGAGAAAGCCAGGCTTGCAATGGTAGTGGTTGGGGCGGTAGTGTCTAAAGTATAAGCTTGGGAACGTGGTGTACCCCTGTTTCCGGCCAAATCCTGCACCACTACTATTAGCGTATTACTACCACTAAGGGTAACATTTGCAAGGCTCCAGGACTTAGTACCAACGTTAATTGTTGCAGCAGTATAGGTAGCACCATTATCCATGGATACCATTACCTTTTCATCACTAGCTAAATTGGCGCTAAGCGTACCTGAAATGGTTTGGGCGGCAGTATTGGTAATAAAATCTGTGTTTGATGCTCCCGTATCGTCAGAGAAAGACAGGCTTGCAATGGTGTTTGTTGGGGCCTGAGCGTCTATTACAATCGCTTTATTAGCTCCCAAAGAACCTGCCGCCCCTGGGTTTGGCAAGGTTAAGGTAGCACTATTGCCTGCAGCATCTTTAATAGTACCGCTGTTAAAAGCCAAAGCCGTGGCAGAAACATAATCTAAATCGGCACTTATATCGCCTGCCTGTACAGTATAGCTAAATGTTAAGGTTGATGTGCCCGAACCTGACACATAGTTAACAACACGGTCGGTTGTTCCGGTTTCCAGCGTAAGTGTTGGCGTACCTGTTACCGTTACATTTTCAGAAAAATTAACCTGTATGCTAATTGGATTTCCTGCTTTGTAAGTACCATCTGCTGTTGACGAGGTTACGCCCGTTACCGTAGGGGCAGTTTTATCAATGGTAAAAGTTATCGTTCTGCTATTGCCTGCCGCATCGGTTGCTATTAGGGTATGTGTACCCTCGGCGCTTACGGTACTTCCGCTTGTAAAGGCAACATTATCTAAAGTCGCTGTACCATCGCTAAAGGTAATCAGTTTGTTGATATTGTACAGGCTATTGTCGGTAACACCGGTTACCGTTGGGGCAGTTTTATCAATGGTAAAAATTACCGTTCTGCTATTGCCTGCCGCATCGGTTGCTATTAGGGTATGCGTGCCCTCGGCGCTTACGGTACTTCCGCTTGTAAAGGCAACATTATCTAAAGTCGCTGTACCATCGCTAAAGGTAATGGTTTTGTTGGTATTGTACAGGCCATTGTTGGTAACACCGGTTACCGTTGGTGGGGTTTTATCAATAATATAAGTGTCACCAGTAAATGGTAATGTGGTAGAAATACCCGGCGAAATATTTGTAGCATTAGCAAGATTAAGTCGAAGCGTTCCATCACCACTACCCGTGTTAACGTTTACCGTATAAGCTGTACCCGAACCAGTTACAGAAGAAACAGAAGCCCCTGTAATACCTGTGGGAGTTAGTGAAAAATTACTAACATTAACGCCAGTAACCGAAGCTCCAAAAGTTACCGTATAAGCAACTATAGATTGGTTTGACGGACTTGTACCAGTCGCAACAATGGAATTTATGGTAGTAGCTACGCTTAAAGTGGCACCATTTGAGGTAGCATTTGGTGTACAGGTTCCAGAAACGACAGCCCTGTAAAGGTAACCGTTCATGCCTGCTGTTGCTCCTGTAATGCTTAGTGCAGACGTTGTAACGCCCGAGTAGGGTGCTGTTTCGCTTAAATCGGTATAGGAGTTACCACTATTGGTGCTTACCTGCCATTTATAACCGGTAGCATTTGCAGCCGTAACCGTAAAATAGGCATTACCGCCTACCGAAATGCTTTTTGCTATTGGTTGTGCCGTAATGGCCGGTGCAGCGTTTACCGTTAGCAAGGCTGCACTAGAAGTAGCCTCTGGTGTACAATTGCCTGTGGCTTTAACCCTGTAAGCGTAAGCGTTCATGTCTGCTGTTGCGCCTGTAATGGTTAAGGTAGCCGTAGTAGCACCCGAATAGGGCGCTCCGTTAGAAATATTTATAAATCCAAATCCTGTATTTACTTGCCATTGGTAACCTGTAGCGTTTGATGCCGTTACCGTAAAAGAAGTATTGGTACCCGCACAAATGCTACTTCCCGATGGCTGCGCCGTAATGGCCGGTGCAGCGTTTACCGTTAGCGTAGCCGAATTAGAAGTAGCATTTGGCGTAGCCGTACCGGTAACCACGCATTTATATTGATACCCGTTCATGCCTGCTGTTGCACCTGTAATGGTTAATGTAGCTGTTGTAACGTTTGAGTAGAATGCTGCATTACTTAAATTGCTAAAGGAACTACCACCATTGGTACTTACCTGCCATTGGTAGCCTGTAGCATTGTTGGCCGTAACCCCAAATGTGGTATTGGCACCGGCACAAATGATGCTGTTTGAGGGTTGCCCTGTAATAGAGGGAGCTGAAGCTACAGATACCGAAGGTGTAGGATAACTTGATGGTGTTATACCTAAATCATTACTTGCATGATGATCCCAGTTTGCCGGATTATTAATGGCCGCCAATAAAGCTGTTGGTGTCCCCGTAAGTGTACCGGTATATTTGCTGTTGGCAACTTCAGGACCTGGAGCCGGAAATAATGAAACACAGTTAACCCCATTAGTTAAACCTGTTGGTAATGCACTTTCATTACCACCACTTGCACCGGTTGTACCATCCCATGTAGTATTCCATGTAGTCACAAGATCATAATCCGTTGAATTATAATCGGCATGTACACCTGCAATAAATGTAGGCGAAGTGGGTTCGGCACCCGTAGATGATTGGTAGGCCAACATCTGGTCACCTCCGGAAAGATTAAAACCCGACCCCAGTGCAAATGTAATTGAGGTGCCTGTTGTGCCTGTAACTGTAAATACATCAGCTGTAGTTGTTTCTACAACCGATACTATAGTACCTGCAGGTGTAAAAGCAGGAACTGTCCACAATAAATGTGGCTCTGTACTACTTGTTACCCAGGTTGTACCGCCCCATCCTTTCTCGGTAAAATACACTTTAGTAGTTGCTGTAATGTCTTTTAAGGTAATAAAAGAGAAGCCATCCTGTGTAACAGGCACCCCTCCAGTTTGAAAGCCTATAAAGGCTATATCACCGGGCGCAAGGGTAGTTTGGGCTTTAATGATCTGAAATTGGAATAACAAAAGCACCCAACTCCATTTAAATGCTTTAAGTAAGTTTTTTTTCATATAAGGGTAAAATATCAAAGTGTATTTATTCTATTTTTTAGACAAAAAATAGAGAAACTCAACCGTAGAGGATCAGGAACGGTTGTGCAGATGTTGTTTCTGCCAGACATAAATTTTCCATCAATAGCAGTCTAAAAAACGAAAGAGGATTAACATTAAAATTTGCATGAATAAAATTAAAGATTATTCTAATAAATTGTACACAGAATGGTGCAAGTTTTAGAAAATAATTTAATGAAACACTGTGCTGAATTTGCAGACCGGGAGTGTTAAAATATTTGCAGGTGGTAATACAAATAAACAAATTAAGCACATAAAAATGTATAGAAAACAAATGGCTGTTTAAAGCCCTGAAAGATGGAGAAGTAATTATCATGAAAAACATAAAGTGATTCCCTAACTTCCCAAAACATTATTAAAACCATGTCAATATAAATTTATAACAATCTTAAATCACTTCTTATTATAAAAGTTTGAACATTATCTTCACTTCTTTATTAAAATCTACGTTAATTTTCTACCGCGTACCGTTTTTCACCATTTATATAAAGAAGCTGTTCTTTAGCAGTATTACTTTTAATAGATCATAATTCCAGATCGGTATGGAATGGCTCCCGACTGGGTAAAGAGCTTTCTGCAAATGTATTTAATGATTAAAACTAAATTTTAATGAGTTAAGAGGGTAGAAAAAAGAGATGCAATAAACTGAATACAATAAGTTACATAAGAATAAAATTATAATCAGTAATGATTTAGTAACCTAACCTTGTCTTTTTAAGCTCCGTACCTAAAGGACATCGCCTTCCGCTCTTTGCCTACAACAATGTTACACTATTGTATCTTAACAGCTTTCTCCGTTTTGCTTATTTTTGGCTATTTTTAATTTTTTAATAAAAAGAGAGACTCTTTTTTGATTCTCTAATTGATTCAGATTGATATAATGAATAAATTTCTTAGAAGTGCTTTATTAGTTTGCATTGCCGGTTCAACTGTTTTTACCTCCTACGCCCAGGATAACTTAATAAATTCCTTAACTAAAAACCAGAGCGAGATTAGTAAACAATCTTTCTCCTTTACTCCTATTATTAATCTTTCTAATACATCTATTAAAAACCAGGGATCTTCGGGAACCTGCTGGAGTTACTCTACCAATTCTTTTCTTGAGTCTGAAATGATAAAAGCAGGAAAACCCGCTGTTGACCTTTCCGAAATGTTTATCGTAAGAAACACCTATGTTGAAAAAGGAAAAAACTATGTAAGAATGCATGGTGCTGTAACTTTAGGTGATGGTGGTGCTTTACATGATGTAATTAACATGTATGCCAAATATGGGATAGTGCCACAAGAAGTATATACGGGACTAAACTACGGGACAGATATTAATCGTTTTGGAGAAATGGCCGCTATACAGGAAGGTGTACTAAAAGCTGTTGTTAAAAACCCCAACAAATCATTAACGCCTAACTGGATTAATGCATATACAGCGGTAATTGATTCTTACCTGGGACAGGTGCCAGAAAAATTCACTTACAAGGGAAAAAGCTATACCCCAAAATCTTTTGCCGATGAAGTTGTGGGATTAAACCCTGCTGATTATATAGAAATATCTTCTTTTAAAGATCAGCCGCTTTACGAGAAATTTGTACTGCTGGTTCCTGACAACTGGTCTTTTGATCAGGTTTATAATGTAAGAATGAATGAACTGACGGACGTGATAGACAATGCCCTTAAAAACGGATATACCATTGCCTGGGCAACAGATGTAAGCGAAAAAGGATTTAGCTGGAAAAATGGCGTTGCCTATATACCTGCCAGAGATTTTGCTATAATGAACGATATAGAGAAAGCTAATATGTTTAACGGTCCAAAACCAGAACTGGATATTACGGAAGATATGCGCCAAAAGGCTTTTGACAATTACGAAACTACAGACGACCACGGCATGCATATTATTGGATTGGCAAAAGATCAAAATGGCAAAGAGTATTATATTGTTAAAAACTCATGGGGTGTAAATAACGACTATAGCGGATATTTATATGTAACCAAAAATTATGTTAAATATAAAACCACATCCATTTTACTAAATAAAAAAGGTCTTCCAAAAGATATTAAGCAGAAATTAAAGCTTTAAGAAGCTAACGTAAGTACTTTTATTGGCTATTCCTGATGAACACCTATTGTGCTAAATACAGAAGTATTCTTTTATCTAAAACGAAGCGGCTGTATAACACAGGGTTGATACAGGAATAGCTATAGAATAACACCAGATATAAACCATGTATACACCAGGTATGGTGGAGAATAGGTGGAGTAAAGGTGGACTATAGGCGGAGAATAGGTGGAGTTATAAAATGGGAGATTATTTGATTTTATCTTATCCTATTATAGCTATACAATTAGAACTAACTTTGCAAAGGCTATATGTTTCAATATACTCATTCTGAATAAACTATACAACTTTGATTTTGGAATGTTTTATATGATAACATTGTAAAGGATTCCGAAAGGAGTTATTGGGCCAAAAACAAATACCCTTTAATACCATCACTCTTAAACTATCATTTCAGCAAGTAATTCAACATTATTAAAACTATTTAGACAAAAATTAAAAGTCTTCTTTCAGGTATAGGTGTATTTTCACGGTGAATAAGAACACCTGAATTTATGTACTATAACAACCGTATCAGTAGGATGCTGTTATGCATCCTGGTATTTTCACAACTAAACTCATTAAGAGCATTAGCCGGCGAAAACAAGGGAGAAGAATGGTTTTCCAAAGCAGTTAAAACATCGGCATATCAATTAAACAAAGCCACAGCAGTTTATACCCCTGGTCAAAACCCCAGATCTATTAATCCAAATGGTTCTGTAAGAGTTGCGCCATACACAGATTGGACTACTGGTTTTTTCCCTGGCTCTTTATGGTATGCCTATGAACTTACGCATGACAACAATTTAAAACAACAGGCAGGTAAGTTTACACTGGCTCTTGACTCTGTACGTTATATTAAAAACACCCACGATGTTGGTTTTATGCTATTCTGTTCTTATGGAAATGCATTCCGCATCACCAAAGACAAAGCATATTTACCTGCATTAAAAGACGGTGTAGCCAATTTAGCCGCCCGTTTCAATCCTAAAGTAGGTGCTATCCGCTCCTGGGACTTTTCCTGGTGGCATTATCCGGTGATTATAGATAATATGATGAACCTGGAGTATTTGTACTGGTCTGCCAAAGAATTTAAGCAGCCCAAATATACAGACATAGCCAATGCACATGCCTTAACATCTATGAAAAACCATTTCAGAAAAGATTACAGTTCGTACCATGTGGTAGATTATGATGCTAAAACAGGCAAAGTTCTGGCACAAAGAACACACCAGGGCGTTACAGACGAGTCTGCATGGGCTCGTGGTCAGGCATGGGGTTTATATGGCTACGCCATGTGTTATGCGAACACTAAAAAACCGGAGTTTTTAGAACAGGCAAAACATATTGCAGCTTTTATTATGAATCATCCGCGTATGCCAAAAGACAAAGTGCCTGTATGGGATTTTGATGTACATAACGCAGTAGATGTAGAAGAAAAAGCTCCACGAGATGCCTCGGCGGCCGCCGTTATTGCCTCTGGTTTACTGGAGTTAAGTACACAGGTAAAAGATGGTAAAAAATACCTGGACTATGCGGAAGATATTCTTAAGTCTTTATCATCCGATGAATATCTGGCTAAACCAGACGAGAATCAATACTTTATTCTCAAACATAGTGTGGGTGCATTACTGTACAATTCAGAAACAGACACTCCTTTAAATTATGCGGATTACTACTATCTGGAAGCACTGAAACGCTATGCAGAAATCAAAAAAATTAACCTGGGTAATTAAATATAAACCTTATAACTTTTAAAAGATGAAATTAATCAGATTATTGATGCTTTGCTGTACCGTACTGTTGGGCACAGGGTTTTCAAAAGCACAGCATAAACCGTTAACGAAAGACAGTTTTAACATTATTGATTTACAATATCCCGGCTTGGAAAAAGTTAAACAGCTGGTTGAGGCAGGAAAATACAATGAAGCTTCTGCAGAATTGCTAAATTATTACCGCAACCGTAAAACCGTAAAGCATCCCGAATTCAACGTAGGCGATGAAGCCAGGTTTCGCGGTAAAGACATAGGTAAAGCTAACCGGGAAAAAGCAGATAATGCCCTGGAACATAAATTTCAGCCTCAGAAAGGTTATGGTTTTTATGACTACGGTAAGGATATTAACTGGCAATACTGGCCCGTAAAAGACAATGAAGTACGCTGGCAGTTACACAGGGTATACTGGTGGACTTCTATGGGATTGGCCTACCGTAGCAGTGCCGACGAAAAGTATGCTAAAGAATGGGTGTTCCAATTTAGAGATTGGGCTACAAAAAACCCTTTAGGACTATCTAAAGACAATGACCGTTTTGCCTGGCGCTCGCTCGAGGTATCAGAAAGAATCAACAGTTTACCGGGTATCTTTAATCTTTTTGTCCCTTCACCAGAGTTTACTCCGGATTTTCTGATGGAATTCTTAAGCAGCTTTAACCATCAGACAGAGTATGTTTATCAAAATTACTCCGAAAAAGGAAATCACCTATTATTTGAAGCGCAAAGGGTATTAGGTGCCGGCTGTATTTTCCCAGAACTTAAACTGGCTCCAAAATGGAGAAAAAGTGGAATAGACATCTTAAACGAAGAAATTAAAAAACAGGTGTATGACGATGGTTTACAATGGGAATTATCTCCTGTTTACCACAACGCTTCCATAGATATATTTTTAAAAGCCTACAGATATGCCCAACTGGCAAAACAGGAACACGAATTCCCGTCAAGCTATAAACAAACTGTAGAGAAAATGATATTGGCAACCATTAACTTTTCATTCCCCGACTATTCGTTCCCTATGTTTGGCGATTCATGGGTAGGTGCCAAAGCCAATATGATTAAACAATACCAATCATGGTCAAAAGCATTTCCAAACAATCAGGTAATAAAATATTTTGCTACCGATGGTAAAGAAGGCACACAACCAGAATATCTTTCAAATGCACTAAAAACAGCTGGTTTTTATACTTTTAGAAACGGCTGGACAGATCATTCGACGGTAATGACATTAAAGGCAAGTCGTCCGGGAATGTTCCACGCACAACCAGATAACGGCACCTTTGAACTTTGGATAAAAGGAAGAAACTTTACACCAGATGCAGGTTGTTACGTATATAGCGGTGACGAGGAGATCACGAAAATGAGAAATTGGTACCGTCAAACCAAAGTACACAGTACCCTTACGCTGAATGACGAAAACATGGTGATTACTGATGCGAAACTAAATAAATGGAAAACGGATAAGAAACTGGACATCTTAACCTACACCAACCCTAGTTATTCCGGCCTTCAGCATCAACGTAGCGTATTGTTTGTTAACCAAAAGTATTTCGTCATTATTGATAAAGCCAATGGAGAAGCTACTGGAAATTTAGCGACCCATTTTCAGCTTAAAGAAGATAGCAAACCGGTTTTTGACAAAATTAAAAACAGTGTTTACACCACTTATTCAGACAACAATAACCTGCTGATACAAAACTTCAACACGGATAAAATAAGTCTGAAAGAAGAAGAAGGAAAAGTATCTTATGCATACCAGAAAGAAGAGAAAAGACCTGCATTTGCATTCGAAAAATCCAAAACAAATGCTAACAATCAGTATTTTATCACTTTGCTTTATCCTTTCGAGACCGATCAGGCTCCGCAGGTATCCGTTATAGAGAATAAAGGTAACAACTACGAAAAAGGGATTATTGATCTTACAATAGTTGTAAACGGTAAAAAAGAAAAACTGACTACTTTACTGTATTAAAACAAAGAGAGTATCTGAAAACAATAAAACATACCTCGTTTTTATTTAATCTTCAGGTACTCTCTTACAATAAACCAATTAGAAGCCAATCATTTCATGAAAAATCAATTCATAAACCTTCTGTTAATAGGCAGCTGTGTGGTAACAACTATTTGCTGTGGTAAAAAGGAAAGTATAACCTACAAACCAGATCAGAGAAAAGACACTCTAACTACCGAAAATCCCTCTGATAACGAAAAGGACACTTCTGTTGTTGATACAGGTACCATTCCTCCTGCTTCCGATACCATTTTAAACATCAATTACGAATCGGGAACTTTTAGCTCTGGTATTCCTGAAATTACATCAACCAAAGCCTCCGCAGCAGACGCCGCTTATATGGTTAGCCCCGGACTCAACAGTAAATATGCTATTGCCCACAAGGTAACTCTGGGACTTCCCGAGTATTACTCTAATGACGCTTATCGCAGCGAATCAGATGCCCTTACTCTTCCCTCCGCATTGTTTTTCCCGGGAACAGAATACCGTTACGAATTTAGCGTCTATTTAAAAGACTGGCAGCAATGGAATTCTGCCAATCCGCCCTATGGTGATAATATTTTTCAATTAAAAGTAACAGGCGGAGATCCTGTACCTATAAGGATATTAACCAAAAGAAATACTATTACTGCAAGATATGATGCCACAGGCAACGGTGTCATCATTTCAGATTTCAGACCACAGATAAATAAATGGATTAATTTTAGAATAGATGTAAAATGGACGGTAGACAATACCGGTTATTTTAAGATATACACCCGATACGAAGGAGAAACAGACTATACCTTACGTTTACAGAACCTGAATGCCAGAACTTATACAGGCACACAGCTCAATAAAGGTCAAAAAGGATATCTTAAGTGGGGTGTATACCGTGAAGCAGGTAAAGATGATCTCGGAAATGTAATTTTAACAGACAATGCCCTTACCCGAATTGCCTATCATGACAATATCCGTATCATTAAATTACCCTGATAGATTTGATAAATCCGGCTCTCCCTCATCCGAACATGCATAATATTTTACGAAAATATCTTAATTTAAGGCATTCAAAGTAAAAACACTGAATGCCTTTTTTATGTTATCACATCTGTTTTCCGGTAATTTATACTTGCTAAAACTAAACCTAATTATCTTATGCTGTTGCTTTGCCCTAAAAAATAATGCACAACCTATTGCCGAACTTAACTCTTATAAAACCATTTATGCATTAGCTACCAATCAAACCGGTAAATACATCGCTATAAGAAGCTTTAAAGCAGAGAATAGAAAATATATTCTTTTGACAGATCCCTTTACCCTGACTAACCGCATAGAACCCGCAGAAAACTATCAGCTAAATAATGTTGAACTCAATAACATCAGGGTTATATTTAAAACCTCTCCGTACATAAAAGCTATAGAAAGCATCTTACTAAATGACAAACCCATACAAAATTCGGGACTAAACACTCCCTTAGCCAATAGAAAAGGAATAACACTAACTGTTGATTTATGCCCTGCACACAAAGAAATGGATCGTAGTATTATAAATAATCTGCTATCATATTTTAATGGAGCATCACTTCCTATACCCATTTCTTTCTCTATTTCTGGCAAATGGCTACTCAAACACCCTACTGATTTTGAATGGTTAAAACAACTTCAGAACAAAAAGCAATTCACCATTACATGGGTTAATCATTCTTATAACCATCAGGTAAACCACCTCCCTTTAACACAAAATTTTATGCTGGCTCCAGGCACAAATGTACAGGCAGAGATTTTGGACAATGAAAAACTACTGTTGAAAAATGGCATTGTCCCCTCTGTTTTTTTCCGGTTCCCGGGTCTTGTTTCCGATCAAAAGCTTATTGAGAAAGTTTTGCAATATGGTCTTATACCCTTAGGTAGCGATGCCTGGTTAGCAAAAGGAGGAAAAGCTAAAAACGGGAGTATTGTACTCATCCATGGAAACGGCAACGAAACATCCGGTGTAAAAGATTTCATTAACCTGCTGCAAAGTAAAAAAAACGATATACTCAATAAACAATGGATGCTGTTTGATCTCTCTCAGGGAGTAGTATCCTCATTTAAATAATCAGGATTTCGTAAATATCCCAGCTCGGGCATCAGGTATTTACCAAGATAATGGACAAAAAACAACAACATCTTTAGGTTGAGGATTATCTATCGTTCCACCATCAATTTCTTTGCCACCTGCCCTCCTTCCCCTGTCAGTATCACAGTATAAATCCCACCAGATAAGTCTGTTACAGAAATTCCTAATTCTGATTGATTAGCTTGCAATTCTATTATTTGTAATAGTTGTCCTTGTACATTATGTAACTGAATAACTGTATACCTACCCGCTTCAAATGTTATATTTACATATTCTGTTGCCGGATTGGGGTAAAGGTTGAAAGTAGAAAGTGGAAAGTTAAAAGTTGCTGTTCTAACACCTAAGTCTGTATTGGTACCATCTTTATCTACCTCTACCAGCCTGTAATAGTTATTGCCGTTTAAGGGGTTTGTGTCTGTAAAGTTATAAGTTGTAGGTTGTAAGCTATAAGTTCCTGGTATCTCACCAATCTGCGTAAATAGCGTATTATCTCCACTACGGTAAATCACAAAGCCTTTATTGTCCTTTTCATTGGTAGTTTGCCATTGCAGTTTGGCATAGTCACCATCGGTCTTTGCTGTAAAACTGATTAAAGTTACGGGTAACACAGGCTCCCCCTGATATTCGTAAGCCCCCAAATCTATAACACCGCTCTTTGCGTAATTGTACACACGGGCATTACCGGCCAGGTCTTTGGTATTAGCATCTAAGCCCGAAAACAAAGTGTTATTGCCCGCATTAATGGCTGGTGAGGTATATTTTAAGGTGTAATCGCCTGCGGAAAAATCACTAAAAACATGGGTAGCCGAAATGGCAGTGCCATCTAAATTACCGTTTATACCACCTGTATTACCTTCTGTTAAAGAATATCGAGCTGTATAAGTGCCTGCACCTGCAATAGCACCATAAACAATAGAATTATCAAACTGTATACTACTATTATTTGCCATATAAATAGCGGTAGGTGTATTGTTTGCCGTATTGCCAGCAAGGGTTACATTGGTTAATTTAAGCGTCCCCAAATTATATATGCCCCCTGTTTGTCCGTTGGATGATGTATTATCGGTAATGCTTACGTTCGTGAGTGTGGATGAAGCATTTTTATCATTATAATACCCACTTCCACCCTGAAATTCCCCTTTGTTTCTGGTTATTTGTACATTGGTGAGTACCGGGAACGAATACTGGTCAGCCCAAGCACCACCCCCCTGTGCTCCGGATGTATTGTCGGTGATAAGTACATTGCTTATAATCGGAGAGGAATAGTACATATAAATACCGGCTCCTCCTCTGTCGTAAGCGGTAGTGACATTGTTATTGCCGGTGATGACCAGATTGGTAAGCGTTGGTGAGGCATAAAGATTGCGTATCCCGGCACCATGATTATCATATTTACCATTGGTAATGGTAAAACCGTCTAATATGGCAGTATTATCCATTTTAGTTCCGCTATCGAAAACGTTCCAAATTACAGGACGTACATTTTGTCCGTTAAGGATAGAGCCTGCTCCCATACCCAGATTGGGCAAAATACGGCTATCACTTAATGTACGGATGTTGTGACCGGGATCAAAACCTCCATAAATGGCCACACCGTTTTGCATGATAAAGCTGTGCTCGCCTACATCGTAATTGCCAATGGCTACAAATACTTTTTGTACGCCATTGGTGTGAATGGCATTGTGCAAATCAAAGGTGGCTTTATCCCAACTGCTACCATTGCCAACACCTGTAGGGCTTACATATATAATGCCGGCAGCATCAGGCCGTAGTGGACCAACGGCTTCGTAAGGGCTTTCGTAAGCGCCCATATCAATAGTACCTCCTGTTGTAAAATTATAAACCCTTGCATTGCCGACAAGGTCTTTGGTATTGGCATCCAAACCTACAAACCAACTATTTTTTCCTGCATCAATGGCAGGAGATGCAGCAGATAAAGTATAATCTTTGTTGGTTACATCGGTAAACTTCGGGTCTGTACCCACCAAATTATTATCTGCCGTGTTGTTTGTATTATAGCTTTGGGTAATACTGTTTTTAAGTGCTGCTACCGAGCCACCTATATCGGCTTGCGAAGTACTAGCATTCCCATTGATGGTGTTACCCCATATAATACAGTTGTAAAAAGCCGGAGTGGATGCTGCACCTGAATTGCGCACTCCACCTGCCACAGCATTGGAGGCGGTTGCCTTATTATAGACTATGGTTACATTGGTTAAAACAGGTGAAGAGGAAAGTGTATTATACATTCCCGCAGCACCCTCAGACGAAGTAGCCGTATTATCGACAATGCTTACATTGGTAAGTACCGGACTGCTGCTGCTTGTATTTGCAATACCACCACCATAGTTTGCCGTATTGTTTTTGATAACCAGATTGCGCAGTGTTGGCGATGCGTAAATATTACGTATCCCGGCACCGTCTGCGTTGTAACTGCCATTCATAATGGTAAATCCATCCAAAACGGCAGAGCCGTTCATTTTGGTTGAGCTGGTGAAGACGTTCCAGATGACAGGACGTACATTTTGCCCGTTTAGTACAGAACCTGAGCCCAGATTGGGCAAAATACGGCTATCGTTTAATGTGCGAATATTATTGTCAGGGTCGAAACCACCATAGATAGCCACGCCGTTTTTCATAATGAAGCTATTGGCACCAACAGGATAATTCCCTATGGCTACAAATACCTGGGTAACGCCTGTGGCATTAATGGCAGCCTGCAAATTAGTGGTAGCATTTGGCCAACTATTACCATTACCATCTCCTCCCGAAACATTGATGTTAACATACACAATGCCATTGGCATCGGGGGTTTCTGCGTTTACATTAATATAAAGCAATAGCATTATTGCAACGAATAATAATTTGAGATTAGAGAATAAAGATCTGTACATTTTGTTTATCAATCGTTTTTTGGTTTTTCAAAATCTATGGGCTATTTTGCAACAATCCCGCTGGTTTGAAAGCACCCTTATTTTTTAATGATTTTATACCTTTCTGCCTGTCCGTTTCCTTTTAATTTAATGAGATACATCCCTGCCGGATATCTACCTAAAGAAACGGTTTTACTATTTTCCGTTATACTTATCGCCATGCGCTGTAATGTTTTACCAGTAACGTCTGTTATTTCCAATTGGGTGTAAATGCCGGTGGCAAACGTAGTGATAACTACATCTGTTGTGGGGTTAGGGTATAAGTTTAAAATAGAAAGTTGAAGGTTGAAAGTTACCATACGAACGCCCAAATCGGTGGTTTTGCCATCGTTATCTGTTTGTACCAGTTTGTAGTAGTTGGTGCCCTTTAGGGGCGAGTAGTCGGTGTAAGTATATAGGGGCGCAATAATCATTCGCCTGTACATCGCCCAATTTCACAAACACCCCATCATTTCCACTACGATATATGATAAATCCTTTGTTGTTGGTTTCATTAGCCGTTGTCCATTGCAGTTTGGCGTAGTTACCATCCGCTTTTGCGGTAAAACTGATTAAGCTTACAGGCAGTGTTCCTTGGTATTCGTAAGCACCCAAATCTATTGCAGAACCGTAAAGCCTTGTATTGCCTGCCAAATCTTTGGTGTTTCCGTCCAAACCATTATACAAAACGTTGTTACCGGCATCCACAGCATATGAACCTGTTTTGAGCGTGTAATTCCCATTGGCAAAATCGGTAAAAATATCTGCAGGAGTAGTATTGGCAGTAGCCGTTCCGTCAAATTCGGCACCTGAAGCTGCATTACCTGTTTGGATGAGATTACGGTTACTTACAGCATCAAGTCCTGCAGCGTCATTGTCAATTCCATTACGATTTCCGAGAATGATGGTGTTATATACTTTGGGATAGCTTCCATCACTATTGCGCATTCCGCCACCTGTGCCTGCCATATTTCCGGCAAGGGTTACATTGGTCAACGTAGGAGAAGAAGAACCGTTATTATACATTCCTCCACCATAATCAGCCGTATTGCCGTTGATAAACATATTAGTTAAGGCAGGAGAAGAAGTGGAAGTATTATACATTCCTCCGCCTCTATTGTCAACTGTATTTTCGCTGATGGTTACGTGGTCGAGCATCGGCGAGGAGGACAGATTATACATCCCTCCACCATTGTTACTTGCATTATTATTTTTGATTACCAGATTGGTTAATGTTGGCGAAGCATATTCGTTATGAATGCCACCGCCATTTCCCGTTACCTTTCCCCCACTAATGGTAAATCCATCCAGAACAGCTGTATTATACATTGCAGTAGCAGATGTAAATACGTTCCAAATAACAGGTTTTGCATTTTGTCCGTTAAGGATAGAGCCAAAACCATCTCCAGAAGCGGGGAGGATACGGGCATCGGCCAATGTTTTTATGTTATTATCGGGGTCGAAACCGCCGTAGATTGCCACATTGTTTTTCATTACAAAACCATTAGTTGGCGATGGGTAATTCCCAATAGCTACAAAAACTTTTGATGCTCCCGAGGCATTAATAGCACCTTGTAAATTGGTTGTGGCATTTGCCCAGCTGTTACCACTTCCACTCCCTCCCGAAACGTTGATGTTGACATAGACAATACCGTTGGCATCGGGGGTTTCTGCATTGACAGAAAGGCTTAGCGACAGAATAGCAACAGTTAGTAATGATTTTAAATAGAAAGGTAAAGGTTTATCCATTTTCATCTGATATTATGTTAGGAATAAGGTTATAAAAAAGGAGCCCTATCAGGCTGAGACCCCCGAAGTTTTTTATATCCATTATAAGGACACTCCGATAAATTCAGGGTACACAGTATTAGTACTTTTAGACATCCTCATCTGGTTTTCAAATCACTTAGAAAAGCAAAATTAATTTGAAAACATATACAGATATTGAAAATTTATATGCAAATATTGAAAAAAGTCTCGCCTTCTATCTTAAACCGTTTGGGGCTTTAAATACGTCATTGGACTTTCTCCATAAACCTGCTTAAATGCTCTGCAAAAAGAAGCGGTATTTTTGTAACCTGCTTTATGTGCTACAGATTTTACTGTAACTCCTCGTTTTAATTCAGTGCAGGCATATTCCATCTTAATTTTTTTATAATAATTATAGGGGCTATTATGAAAAACACTGTTGAAACGAGTTATAAATGTTCTGGGAGAAAGATTACAAGCTGCAGCCAATCGCTCTATTCCCGGAAAATCCCCATCAGCACATTCACTAATAATGAGCAACGCTTTCTCCAGTTCGCCCCCCGATGTTGTTTCTGCATTATTGGATGACAGTTCGTTTTTTAAGACATCGGTAAAGAGATCAGCAATAAGCTGAGAACATAGATTTTTAACCTGCAAAATTCGTAACGCATTGTCAGGCCTCTCCAGCAAAGCCTTTATATCCTGCACAACAGAACGGTACTTAAAAACATCAATAAAGAAGTAGTTTTCTTTTTGTTTTTTTAATATGGCATCTATCACTGATTTAGGTGGAAGAATACGCTCGTTAATATTATTCCTGATCCAGTTCCTGTCTAACTCTATCCTTATACCAAATGCCTTCTGATGTGCTTTAATATAGAGATCTCCACTAAAAAGATTGTTAAAAATATGCCCGAGATTGTCTGTAGCATGAGAACCGGCAGCAGTATAATAATGAAGTGGAAACTTGTCGCGTTCTTCAATAAAATTAAGAGCTATTGAAAGAAAATCAGTATCGGGATTAGGAAGATAGTGATAATGTATATCTATGGGGCTGTAACTGTCAAAATTGAAAATATAACATCCGTCTTCGGGGTTCATATATCTAAACACGGTGTTGATCATATCCGTATTGATATGAATGCGTCCCCTCATTTCATCATAATCTGCATCGGGATGGTACTTTAATAGCTCTGTAATGAAGTTTTCCGGAGACAACAGCTGTATCTGCTCTACCATGCGCACATAGTTACGGTAATTATCTGACTCTAACTCTCTCACAAAACCTGTAGCCGGTAGTTCCATCTTTTATAGATATAGTATTTTCATCAAATCAACAGAAAAAAATATTAAATCTAATATAAACAGAATTAACATATAGCAAAATACCCTCAACTTATTTTTATTCTTTCAAAGATATATTTACCACAATGGTTAACAGCCAGGTTTAGGAGTATTTAAACCTTAATTTTATAAGAGGGTAGTTTCATTGTCAGAGAATGGGTAAATAAATACCCTCAATTTCCCTTTGAATACCTTCAATAGTGCGTTTTCAACAAACCTCTCATTATTTTCGGATAGGTAACGGCATCACTTGCTACATTTTGCCAGTGTTTTCCGAGTTCTGCCGGCATCTCTTACATTCCTTCGAGGCTTCTTCGAGGTTTCTTCGAGAAACAGGGAGTATTTCCCGAAGAAACCCCGAAGCAGTATAGAAGAAGTTTAAGTAAATTTGCTTAAATTTTACTGAATTTCGCTTACCAGTTAAATTGAACTTCTTTCCTGATATCTGGGTGCAGGCTGTAAAACACCGGACAGGTCATCGCAGCATTTTCCAGGATCTTCTTATCCTTTTCGCTATAAGTTGATTGATTAGGAAAATTAAAACTCACATGAATTTCCGTTACCCTTCGTGGTTCAGTACCCATTACTTTTGTAACCTCTGCTTCTACTTCACCTAAATCAATACCATGTGTATTGGCAGCCATCCCCATAATGGTCATCATACAATTGGCCAATGAAGTAGCCAATAAGTCAGTAGGTGAAAAAGCCCCACCCTTTCCATTGTTATCTACCGGAGCATCAGTAATAATGGTCTCTCCCGATCTTAAATGAGTAGCAGTTGTTCTTAAAGAACCCAGGTATTTTACTTTTGATGTTATCATGTTTAGATCTCCTGATTTATTTTTCAATTCAAACGTCGTGTCATTAACTCCTCTACCCTTTTAAAAAACTGTAAAGGCTTTAGATTTCTCCAGGCCAATTCATCCAGTTCTCCTCCGAAATTTATATAGTAATCCAGATTCATAGATTTAAACTCATCAATAACATGTTGTCTGAAATTAACCCCTGCAATCCAGCCATCCTCTACATCCTGAAACCATTCCTCATAATAACAATCATCAGAAGCATGAAAATTCAAGATATTTTCCCCTATCAATATAAACTTATTGATCCCCTCATCCATAATAGTTTCCAGTATCTCACGCTTCAACAGCATAATATCATTGGTAATAGCATCATTCCATTCACCAATAAACTCTATAATAGCATATTGACGGTCGTAATCAACAAACAGCACCTTAATGTACAATGTATTTGACCCAAAAAAGTCCCATTGCGGATGTAACAGGTAGTTATAAACCTGTTTATCATAATAAAACTCGCTATATTCTGTTTCGTAAAATGGCGAACGCTCATCTTCCGCAGCCACGTAATCATCTCTCCATTTATAGAAAGGCTCTATTTCATGCATAACTCTGTTTTTAGCCTCCTGTAGGCATCCGCCGCTTTCCTTACACTTCCGTATTCCTTTAATAAATCAGTAGCCGTCTTCTCGTCCGCCTTAATCTCCTGCATCAACATCTTAACACCCCTATCTACCAGTTTATTATTGGTGAGTTGCATATCCACCATTTTATTTCCTTTAACATGCCCCAGCTTTATCATTACCGAGGTACTTATCATATTTAATACCAGCTTCTGAGCAGTACCTGCCTTCATTCTCGTAGATCCGGTAACAAACTCCGGTCCAACAACCACTTCTACAGGAAACTGAGCTCTCTGCGCAATAGGACTTCCCGAATTACAAACAATACACCCTGTTACCAAACCTTCGGTATTGGCGCGCTCTAGACCACCTATAACATACGGAGTATATCCCGATGCTGCTATACCTATAACCACATCATTTTGTGTGATGCCACGAGCCTTAAGGTCTTTCCATGCCTGCTGTTGGTCGTCTTCGGCAAATTCCACAGCTTTTCTTATGGCTCCATCCCCACCAGCAATAATCCCTATAACACAATTAAAATCCACACCAAATGTTGGAGGACATTCCGATGCATCTACCACCCCCAATCGTCCACTGGTACCGGCGCCAATATAAAACAATCGTCCGCCCAGTTTCATTTTTGCAACAATAGCCTCCACTAAATTCTCAATAGATTTTATTGCCATTTTTACAGCAAGTGAAACCGTAGCGTCTTCCCTGTTAATATTTTCCAACAACTCTGACACCGACATTTTCTCCAAATCGGTGTATTTTGATTCGGACTCCGTTGTTTTAACCATTTTTATTGTTGTTATTACTTTCCGCAAATATCTGAAAACATTTTTATTTTAAAGCTTTAAATACTCTCTTAATTAGCAAACACAAACTATATTTGTAATTTAAAATAAACCAATTTAAAATCATGTCCTATACATTCAAAAAAGTGTCGTATTTATTACTGGTGTCTGTTACAATATTACTGACCGGATGTAAAAGTACTACCCAAAAAATGAAAGAATTTGCAGATAGTTATAACCGCTATGCTTCTTCAATCTCAAACGATATGATTAAAGGTACAAAGGCAGAAATTACTTCTGCCAATAGTATGAAAATATGGATTTATACCTTCATCAAATCTGATGACAAAACCCAACAGGATCTTTTCAAACAAATGTACGGCCCCCTAACCAAAAGTATGTTTAATGATAACCCAAAACTTACCGAATTAATTAATAATGACGTAACTATCACTTTTGCAATATGTGGGTCAGACAATGAAAGCTTTGCAGAATTTGAAATCAATAAAACCAAACTCAATGAACTGCGAGCTCAAAAAACAGATCGGAAAGACAACCTGAAAGAATCCCAAACTCCTTCACATGGAATAATGGCAGATGCACTGAAAATTATTAATGAAGGCCTGCCTATTGAAGATAAAACTACAGGAACTAAAATATTAAAAATAGACATTACCCCCGATAACGAATTAGCGTATACCGTTGAAGCTCCTGATGATTATACTATATTATTGGCCAGCAATGAAAGCCGTGAAATACTTAGAGATGAAATATTAAGAAGCTCTACCATTAAAGCCACATTGAAAGCTATACAACAATACGGTATTAAAACAGTAAAATACATTTACGTTGACAAAGAGGGTAAAACAATGGGAGAAATTACCACCAATTAACAGTATAAAAACATGGAAGAACAAGATAACAGAACCCCTTCTATATGGAGGATACTTTTATATATCTTTTTTATAACAATGATATTGTTTAAAATGGCCAACAAATGCCAGCGTAAACAACAAAATGAGATTATAAATGCTGAAAGAGCCTCCAAACAACAACAGCTTCTCGAACAAAAACAACAAAACAGTGAATACGAGGCCAGAAAAATCTCTAACAACATATTCTATTATAGCTATGCATACGTAGACCAACTACCTGCTTACCAAAAAGAAAAGTATGGGATTGTAAAAGTCACAAAGGATTCTTTGATAAATTTTGATCTGCAAACAAAAATAAAATGTCCAAAAGATTATTATTTCCAGAAAAACTATGATGAATCACTAAAGATGGCTTTCAAATCAAAAGAAGACCTGAATATATTTATCTATGATTTCACCTCTCCCAACACACATATTGGCGACAATTTTAGAGCCACCAAAAAAGGAAAAGATCTTCAAAATGTAAAGTACGATGAGCCCATAGGAAAACTCAAAACATTATCCTATAATATTGGTTCAAGAACCAATGGTTTCGCTATAGTTTTTCAAAATGAAAATTACATCATGTTTTTTGAATTTGAGTCCGGATCTCTTTCTCCTGCTAACTTGCGGCAAAAAGGAATATCATTTATCACTAACAACTTAAAAGCAAAAACAACAACAAATTAATGCTATTAAAGAACTTGCCTAAAAAGATTCTTCCTTTTTCCCGAATCCGAAAGCCTTCGTATTAGCGTCAACGTAAGAAGAGAACCATTGTATAATTGCATTATATTGAACTTGCTTCAGGATCTGTAGACTTGAGTATAGAATGACGTTACAGCAAGAGATTACTTCGTCGTAACCTCCTCGCAATGACAAAAATCAAAGACCTTTCGAACTCAATTAAAAGCTCATTATCAGAATCTTAATTAAAACATCAATGATAGTGAGCTTGCGAGTCGAGAGGTCTGTTCCATCTCCCTTTCATCAGAGTTTTCTCCGTTGCACTACATTACAGTCGATGCTGAAAAAGGGATAAAACATAAGGAATAATGGTCGAGATCAGGTTAATTTAAAACTATCTGAACATCTCTTCCTCCAAATATCAATAGTCTATCCGCAGCAAGTTCTTTTAATCAGGATCAAGCCATTCTTAAAAGATAATTGCTGTATTTTTTTATAAAAAACAAATAGTATAAAAAATCATGTTTTAAAAGCCATAAAAACATGTTTTATCAAATTCTTGTTGTTAAATTTGTGGTCAATTTTTTATGAAATCGCACAATAAGAACATCCTTATTATTCTCGCATTTCTTTGCGTTATGATATTTAGCTTCATTTTAGGAGTTAGATACGACCAACAAATGGTTGGAGGGAATCTTATGGACTTCGATTTCGGTAAAAACAACAAGGTGAACCGGGTATTAAACCTGATCAGAAAAAACTATGTAGATTCTGTAAATGTTGACTCACTGGAGAACCTGGCCATTGGCGAAATACTAGATCATTTAGACCCACATTCTATTTACCTGCCACCTACACAAGCCAAAAAACAGTCAGAAAGTTTGGAAGGAAACTTTGAAGGAATAGGTATTGAATACTATTTACTTTCTGATACCATATTTATAACTTCAGTAAGACCCAGCGGCCCCTCTGAAAAAGCCGGCCTTTTAAAAGGCGATAAAATTATAGCCGTAAACGGAGAAGCTTTAACCGGAAAAGGACTACTGGCCTATAATCTGGTAAATAAGCTTAAAGGCAAAAGAGGAAGTGCTGTAGAGGTTTCTGTACTACGCTATGGAAGCAATACTCCCCGGAGTTTTTCTATT
Organism: Pseudopedobacter beijingensis; assembly: GCF_042678145.1. Classification (NCBI taxonomy): domain Bacteria; kingdom Pseudomonadati; phylum Bacteroidota; class Sphingobacteriia; order Sphingobacteriales; family Sphingobacteriaceae; genus Pseudopedobacter; species Pseudopedobacter beijingensis. The sequence goes on from NZ_JBHUDG010000003.1 coordinate 389,331, forward strand.
GTAAGAGACCAGATAACAGTAAGCAGTATTGATATTGCCTACATGATTAACCCGGAAACAGCTTTTGTTAAAATCAGCAAATTTGATGTACGGACTGAAGAAGACTTTGCCAACGAACTCAGTAAACTGGAAAAAAAGGGAATGAAAAACCTGATTCTTGATTTACGTGGAAACGGAGGCGGGTACCTAAGTGCAGCCACCGGCATGGCAGATCAGTTTTTGAGAGACAATGAACTTATTGTTTACACAAAGGGCCTGCATGAACCAAGAACGGACTACAGAGCAACTAATTACGGTATCTTCGAAAATGGTAAATTAGCTATTCTGATTGACGAACATACAGCCTCTGCTAGCGAAATTGTAGCCGGAGCCGTACAGGATTTAGACAGGGGCCATATTATTGGCAGAAGGTCTTATGGAAAAGGATTAGTTCAGGAGCAATTTGCTTTTGAGGATGGCTCTGCCATGAACCTTACCGTTGCCAGGTACTTTACCCCCTCAGGAAGGTCTATACAGAAATCATACGACAGAGGCTCTGCAGAATACAAACAGGATCTATTAAACCGTTTTAACAAAGGCGAGTTTTCTATTGAAGACACCCTGAAACAAGATTCTGACCATAAAGCATTTAAAACAAGTAAAGGCCGCGAAGTATTTTCGGGATGCGGTATTACACCCGATTATTTTATCCCGATAGACACCTCTTATCTTACGGAATTCTATAGAAAGGTCAACGAAAATAACCTTCTGCTTGAGTTTACCTACAGGTTTCTGATTAATAACAAGCAACCTGTAAAATACCGCTCTTCAGATGATTTCCAAAGGTACTTTAACGTATCTAATGACGTTATTGGTAAATTTGTATCTTTTGCAAAAGAAAAAGGAGTTGACTACAGCCCCGGTGATATTACCAGAAGCACACCCAAACTAAAAAAAGAAATCAAAGCCTTAATGGCCAGATATTATTTTAAAGAAGAAGGCTTCCATAAAGTACTCAATAGCTCAGACAGAATGGTGGGTAAAGCTCTCGAACTATTTACCGCAGCCCAATAATTCAGCACAGTTCCAAACCCCTTTCATATTTTTTAAGTAAATTTGCCCACTTATAATTTCACGGGGCATCCAGCAGGTTTTCTGCATTTTGCAAAATCTCAGCATCTCTTAGCCTCTTTTTTATGTATGAAAGATAAGAGCAAAACACAAAGATTCCTTATTCTACTTTTCTTAGGCCTCCTTACAGCAATAAGTCCATTTTCTATAGACATGTACCTTCCGGCGTTTGGGGACATGGCAGGCGACCTGAATACTTCTGTAGAAAAGATACAACTTTCGCTTACCTCCTATTTTATTGGCGTGGCCATAGGTCAAATGATATATGGACCCTTACTGGATAAATTTGGACGCAAAAAACCGCTGATTGCAGGCTTAGTCATCTACATTGCCGCCTCATTATTTTGCGCAGTTACCAATAGTGCAGATTATCTTATTTTATTCAGGCTTATACAGGCTCTGGGCGGTTGTTGTGGAATGGTAGCTTCCAGAGCAATGGTTAGAGATTATTATGATGCCAAAGAATCTGCTAAAATATTCAGTTTGCTCATGCTTGTAGTAGGTATATCACCTATCTTAGCGCCTAGCGTTGGTGCATTTGTACTCAATCATTTCGAATGGCACATCATCTTTATCATATTAACCCTTATAGGCCTCATTATTTTATTGGGAACTCTATTTATTCTTCCAGAGTCCTACCAGGGAAATGCATCGCTATCCTTAAAACCTGCTGATGTTTCCAAAAACTTTTGGTCAGTATTAAAAAATCCGGACTTTCTTAAATATTGTCTGATAGGCAGCTTCGCCTCCAGCGGATTATACGCCTATCTTGCCGGTTCCTCATTTGTTATGCAGGAATATTTTGGGTTAAGCGCATCACAATACGGTACCGCATTTGCCTTTATATCATCAGCTTTAATTATAGCTACGCAAATCAACAGATTTTTGCTAAACAGATGGTCAAGCGCCCAAATTTCTTTAGTAGCCAACTATGTTCAGGTAGCTGTATCTCTGGGCATGCTGATAGCCACTCTATCCGGCTACATTACCCTTCCTTTAATCATTGGCTGTATATTTTTTTATCTCTGCTGTCAGGGCTTTATATTCCCCAATACATCTGCATTGGCGCTAGCTCCTTTCAGAGAACTGGCAGGCAGTGCATCTGCCCTATTGGGGTGTATCCAAATGGCACTAGGTGCATTTACCTCTGCTTTGGTAAGCTATTTCCACAACAACACAGCTATACCTATGGTTGGCGTTATGTTTTTTGCAACATGTAGTGGGCTTATAGTTTATATTAGTCTTGGCAAGAATAGGAAACAAGCATAAATAAAAGAATCCCATATATTGTTATGTCAGTTTTCTGGGGCTACTACAAACTTGCTACCTGCAACTGACCACATTAGGAGTCTATTTGCTCTTTTATTAGCTGTTTCTTACCCTTTATTAACTCTTTTATCCAAGACTCACTAACCAAAAAGTATACCCAAGGTAAAGAATAAGTATAGCAAGTATACAGTAAGGGTAAAGTAAGTATATAATAAGTATATAGTAAACCGGGACTTGAGTGGGACTTAACTGGGAGTTATGTGGGACTTGAGTGGGACTTATAAATTGGAAAATACGATACTGGTTGACAGAAAAAGTACGGCTTTTACTTTTTACGTTGTTATTGACTGGAATACCTAATATAAGCAAAATATGCTGACAAAACAAGGGCTTTATCTATCCTATTCGGGAAAGTCAGATAACAAAAAAGATGGTGAAAGGAGGCGAAAAACACTTGGAGCAATATAAAGGGGTATAAACAAAAAAAGGCTAGCTTAAAAAGCTAACCTTTAGCGGTCTGGACGGGACTCGAACCCGCGACCCCATGCGTGACAGGCATGTATTCTAACCAGCTGAACTACCAGACCAATATTCTAAACTTTCAAAAGGTACTGTCTTCGAACCTGCGACCCTCCCGACATGTCGGGATAATCTAACCAGCTGAACTACCAGACCTTTTAACCCTTTCCTTGCGATTGGGAGTGCAAATATAAACATTTGTTTCTATTTGCAATAGCTTTTCTACAAGTTTAGCACAACCCTACTAATAATCAGCTAATTATTTTTCTAAAACATCTATCTGGGCTAATATTTCCTGTTGTTTTACAAAATAATCTTTGTCTTGTCTAATGGTTGCAGACACTTCATCAAACAGTCCCATATAATTGCCTAATGGCGCTTTTATAGCTTCAACCTGTTTTTCGTTATTTTCATCTATAGTCACCAACCTTCCCTCCGAACCTTCTTTTTCTATACCAAAACCTTTATCCAAAGGTTTCATTCCTGCTAAAAGCTGATCTTCCTGCACATCTGTCTTTCCCTTAGAATAAGTACCCTGAGTACCGTGTATGATATAGGCAGGCCCTTCATCTGCAACTAAAAGATTAGCCGTCAGGTATACATTTAGTCCGTTTTTATATTTTAAATGTACATTGGCATAGTCATCAACCTGCGAATCTGGACGGTTACAGCCGTAGGTTTTTATAAAATCCAGGGGCATCCCAAACAGACTGATCGCCTGATCTATAAGATGCGCTCCTAAATCGTATAAAATACCGGAACCTGGCATTGGGTTTTCTTTGAAATATTTAGGCCCTATAGCAGTCCTGTACCTATCAAATCTAAAATGTACTTCAACAATTTTCCCCAGGCGTCCACTATTTAAGACTTCGGAAACAGACAAAAAATCACTGTTAAATCTCCTGTTCTGATAAACCATTATTTTCAGGTTCTTACGATAGGCTAAAGCAAAAAGATCTTCTGCTTCTCTTCTCAAAACAGACATGGGTTTCTCTATCAACACATGTTTCCCTGCATTAAGAGCTTCTTTAGCAAGCTGGTAATGGGTAAAGTTAGGCGTATTAACAATTACAAGCTCTATAGATTCATCGGCCAGTAAATCATCTATTTCTTTCAGGTGTTTTATATTCGGATAATCCTTTATAGCCTGATCTTTGGACCGCTCTACAATACTTGTCAGTTCAAAATCGGGATGCTGCTCTATAAATGGAGCATGAAATACCTTGCCAGACATACCATACGCCAGCAACCCCGTCTTTATCGGTTTCATTATGTTTTCGTGTTTTATTTAATAGTAATAACTACTGGTATGGAATACTCACTTTCATTTTTCATACGATCTATTGCTGTTATCACATATTTATAAGTTTCTCCTTTTACCACATCCAGATCTTCCCAGGATGTAATATTTGAATAATATATATTTCTTATAGCTTCTGCCTTATCCAGATCAATATCTTCGTCTTCTTTAAATCTATAAACTACAAAACCATATACTTTTTGGTGATCTTTTGATGGCAAAGGCTGTTTCCACGACAACAGTACGCTCTTGTCTGTTTGCAGTGCCAACAGGTTCTGCGGATTGTAAGGCGCTATAGAGTCTATCCACAACATTACGGGTGGTAAAGCAGGATATTTATAATAATGATTACTCAACGAATCTGCTACACCCAGCTTGTTAGTGGTTAAAGATTTAGAGCTAAAGTAAATACTGCCCTGTACTCTTGGATTTTTACGGTTGTATTCTATCTGATCCGGAATTTGACGGGGATCTCTCCATGCATAATCCCGGGCATCATTAATACGGTATGCACCATGCCCAATATACAGGTGTTTACCATATGCATTTTCTGACCACCAATCTACCAGTTTAGCATAAGGTGCCGGGGCAGAAGCAAAGGACCAATAAATCTGGGGATTTATATAGTCTATCCATCCTTCTTTTACCCATTTTCTGGAATCGGCATATAAGCCATGGAAAGAATCGCCTCCACTTGTTTCCGATCCTTCTAGGCTTTGTCTTTTATTTTGCCAGATACCAAAAGGGCTGATACCAAATTTCACATATTCTTTATGGTTCTTGATACTATCGGCAACCATTTTAATTAACTCATCTACATTATACCTACGCCAGTCGGCCAAAGAAAGATTATTGGGGTTATACTTAGCAAAGGCCGCTGCATCGTTAATTACCTGTCCTTTGATAGCATAGGGATAAAAATAATCATCAAAATGTACGCCGTCTATATCGTAGTTTTCAACTACATTCAGGATAACTTTTGTAATGTATTCCCGCACTTCGGGTATTCCCGGATTAAATAGCTTTTTGCCTCCGTAAGAGAAGAACCAACTGGGTTTCTTTTTGGTAATATGACTTTCGTGTATAGCACTGGTTGCGTCAAATGTAGCTCTGTACGGGTTAAACCAGGCATGTAACTCCATTCCTCTTTTATGGCATTCGGCAATTGCAAATTCCAAAGGATCGTAAAAAGGTTGTGGTTTTTGCCCCTGAACTCCGGTTAACCATTGCGACCAGGGCTCTTCTGATTTGGCATACAATGCATCTGCCGCAGGCCTGATCTGGAACATAACTGCATTTATTCCCTGTTTCTGATGCTGATCCAGAATAGCTATCAAATCCTGCTTTTGTTGTTGCGCATCTCTCACCGTTTTGGAGGGCCAATCTATATTGGCTACGGTAGCAATCCATACGCCTCTGAATTCTCTTTTTGGGTTTTCTGTTTGTGCATTGCTTCTTAAAGTGCTATAAAAAAACAACACTATAAAAAGGATTAGACACCTGCTTGTATTTTTCATTAAAATCTATTCTTCGTCTTTAAAGGATGTAAAGATAAACAAACAATGAGAACGTGGAAAAGCAATCATCATTGCAATTACTTTTAGGATATTACTTTTTATTCTGCCTCTTATTCAAACGTTTTTTTTATTTTCGCCACTTATGTAACCAAATGGAATAATTTTTGTAGCTAAATGCTTTAAACTGAACAACCGCACAAATTTTTAACATGGAAACCAAAGAGCAAAAAAAGAAAGATACGAGTAAAATTTATTTCCTGATAGCCGTTATTGTGGCTTTATTGGGAACCAATGCCTATTTGTTCTTTCAAAAAAACAAATCAGATAAAAGAATTGTAACTGTAAGCGAGGAAAGAACTGCTTTACAGGCTGAACTTGAAAAGCTTGAGCTTGAACTGGAACAAGCCAATACTACTACCATACATCTTTCTGATGATTTAAAGGCTAAAGAAGAGGAACTAAAGGCTAAAATAGCGCAGCTTAGGGTTGCACTTAACAAAGGTCAGCTTACAGCCCGCGAACTGGAAAAGGCCAAAGAAGATGTTACACAACTTAGGTATTTCGTCACGAAGTACACCAAAGACATAGAGACTTTGGAACAAAAGAATGCTGTGCTCACGTCTGAAAGAGACAGTTTACGTAGTCAGGTAGACAACGTAAGCAGAGTGGCTCAAAATCTTTCTAAGGCAAATGACTCGCTGAATGTTAAAGTACGAGAAGGCGCTGCTTTAAAAACCAGCTCTATAGAGATTGCCAGCTTTAAGGTAAAATCTAACGGAAAAGAGACACAGGTAACAAGGGCAAATACGGCACAAAAGATAAAGGTTGCCTTTACCATTAACCCTAACCCTATTGCCACAAAGGGAATGCATGATATTTATATGCGAATTATAGATCCGGCCGGAAATTTAATCATTGGAGAAGGCGGTATATTTAACGCAAACAATCAGGAGTTCCAGTACACTTATAAAACTGCAGTAGAATATAACGGAGAAACAAAATCTTATATTCTAGACTGGACCAACCGGGTTCCTTTTGAATCTGGTACTTATAGCGTAATATTATACGCTGATGGCGCTACCATGGGCAGAGGTTCTTTTAGCCTGAAATAGAAGAAATAATTTTGATATAAAGTGAGAGAGCCGAAACATATGTTTCGGCTCTCTTGCTTTATTATATTACCACAGGGTCTTTCATCTGTTCTAATGCCCAGATGGCTTCATCAATATTATTCACATCTTCCACAGCTATCCTTAAGGTATTTTTCACTTCTTTCAGATTTACCTTTCTGGGGTTTTGTTGGGCAAACTGTAGAATATTTCCAAACATTTCTGATTCAAAATACTTAGACTGTTTGTCTGAAACAAAGTACCCTCGCAGAATTCCTTTTTTCCAACTGATTTTTTCCAGACCAATTTCTTTCCCCAGCCATTGCAGCTCTACCGTTCTCAACAAATCTTTAACCTGTCCTGGTAAAGGCCCAAACCTGTCCTGTAATTTTCTCGAGAAGTCTTTCAGAGCGCCCTTGTCTTCTATTTTGGAAAGCTCTGTATACAGATTATAACGCTCCTGAATACTGGTTACATATTCGTCAGGAATAAGCAATTCCATATCTGTTTCTATCTGAGTAGAGCTTACAAAAGGTTTTGGCTTTTCGTCTTTAAATAGTTCTTTAAATTCTTCGTCTTTAAGTTCATGAATGGCTTCGTCCAAAATCTTGTGATACATATCAAAACCAATCTCAGCAATAAAACCACTTTGTTCGGCACCTAATAAATTGCCACTTCCCCTGATATCTAAATCACGCATCGCAACATTAAATCCACTACCTAAATCAGAGAATTCTTCAATAGCACTTAAACGTTTTCTGGCTTCGGGGGTTAAAGTTGATAATGGCGGACTCAATAAATAACAGAATGCTTTTTTATTGGAACGACCAACTCTTCCACGCATCTGGTGAAGGTCGCTCAGTCCAAACATGTGGGCATGATTGATAAGAATGGTATTGGCATTAGGCACATCTAAACCAGCTTCTATAATAGTTGTAGCAACCAGAACATCATATTTACCATCAATAAAATCCAGCATAATATCTTCCAGCTTATCTCCCTCCAACTGCCCATGGGCAATGGCTATTCTTGCCTTCGGTACTAATTTCTGTATTAACCCTCCTAACTGGCGTAGGTCTGCTACTCTATTATGGATAAAAAACACCTGTCCTTCTCTTTCCAACTCAAACTCAACCGCTTCTTTAATTAACGATTCATTAAAAACATGAAGTTCTGTTGATACAGGCTGTCTGTTTGGTGGAGGGGTTTGTATAATAGACAAGTCCCTGGCGCCCATTAAAGAGAAATGCAATGTACGCGGAATAGGCGTAGCAGTTAGGGTAAGTGTATCTACATTGGCCCTCATCTGCTTCAATTTTTCTTTCACGGTCACGCCAAACTTCTGCTCTTCATCTATAATCAGCAAGCCCAGATCTTTAAACTTAACTTCTTTCCCCACCAGTTTATGGGTACCTATCAGTATATCTACCTTTCCCTGTCTTAATGCTTCTAAACTATCTTTTACCTGTTTACTTGTTTTAAACCTGTTTATATAGTCTATATTTACAGGAAAACCCTGCAACCGCTCTGTAAATGTTTTATAATGCTGCATGGCCAGAATGGTGGTTGGCACCAAAATAGCCACCTGTTTGCCATCTGTTGCTGCTTTAAATGCAGCCCTGATAGCTACTTCGGTTTTTCCAAAGCCAACATCTCCACACACCAGCCTATCCATCGGATGCGGAGATTCCATATCTTTTTTTACATCTGCCGTAGCTTTTTCCTGATCGGGTGTATCTTCATAAATGAAAGATGCTTCCAGCTCATTTTGCAGATAGGTATCTGGCGAAAAAGCCATCCCTTCCTGTGCCTTTCTGGTAGCATAAAGCTTAATCAGGTCACGGGCTATATCTTTAACTTTTTTTTTAGTCGTCTTTTTTAATCTATCCCAGGCTTCGGTACCCAGCTTATTCATTTTAGGGATATGACCATCTTTGCCCGAATATTTTGAGATCCGGTTCAGGGAATTGATATTAACGTACAGCAAATCGTTATCGGCATAAATCAGCCTGATCATTTCCTGTTCTTTACCGTTCACCTCCACTTTTTCCAGACCACCGTATTTTCCAACCCCATGATCTATATGCGTAATATAATCGCCCGGTTTTAAATCCCGTAATTCTTTTAGTGTAATGGCCTGCGACTTCGCATATCCTCGTCTTAACTTATACTTATAGTAACGATCAAATATCTGATGGTCTGTATAACAAGCTATTTTTTGATCATAATCTACAAATCCTTCCCTGATAGAGGTATTTAAGGGAGTAAACTTTAACTTCTTATCCAGATCAGAAAGTATAGAAAATATACGCTCTTGTTGTTTAGGTGAATCTGTAAGAATATAGTTTTCTATATTGGATTTTTCGTTCTCATGCAGATTATGCACCAACAGGCTAAAATCTTTATTGAAAGAGGGCTGAGGTTTAGAGTCAAAAGATATAGTTGATGTAGGCGTATAAAAAAACTGTTTTCCAAATTCAATCACCGGAAAATCATTCATGTGTTCCGCAAACAGCCGTTCGTCAATAAACGTAAATTTAGGATCTAACCATTCGGGATTCTTTTCCTTATCTGCTACCGGCAAGGCTTTCCACAGTTCATTCGCTTTCTTATATCCCGATTTAATCACATCTACTGTAAATTGTACGTCTTTAAACCAAACCAAGGCGTCTCTATCTATAAATTCCAATAAAGAAACGTTACTCTCGGTAAGAAATTTAGACTGCACATTAGGCACAATGGTTACTGAACGAACTTGCTCATCTGAAAGCTGACTTTCTATTTCGAAAGTTCGGATAGATTCTATATGGTCTCCAAAAAACTCAATTCTATAAGGTAGGTCATGCGAGAATGAAAAAATATCGACAATACCTCCCCTGACAGAAAACTGCCCTGGCTCGTAAACAAAGTCGGTTCTTTCAAAATCGTATTCAACTAAAAACTCGTTGATAAAATCAATACTAAGTTTATTATTTACTGTAATTTCAAGGGTGTTTTTTTCTAAAGCAGCTCTGTTGATTACCTTTTCTGCTAAAGCCTCGGGATAGGTGACTATTAAACGCCCATATTCTGAATGATGATTAAGCTCGCTCAAAACCTCGGCTCTTAATAACACATTCGCAGAATCAACTTGTGTAAAATCGGCAGACTTCCTAAAAGATGAAGGAAAAAGCAATACTTCTTTTTCTGTCAGATTTTCTAAATCGGCCGAAAAGAAATTTGCTTCCTCTCTGTCCGGAAGTACAAAAATAAAGTTTCTATGGTTAATAAAATAAGTCGCTGACGCTACAAATGCATCCTGAGAACCTATTAGTCCTTTTAAATGCACTCTTGGTTTTGCCCCATTAAGCTCTTTTGACAAACCGGTTATACGCTCGTCTTCTTTGTATCTTTTTAAAATATCCTTAATATTCACAACGTTATCCTCTTTACAAATATAGCCAAACCTGTTTAAACTGTAAGAAATGACTATAATTATCTAAAACATAAAGGGACAAACAAACGTTCTTTTCTTTTGTATAGTTATTTTAGCAGAATGCTTAACCTGCATATTTTTATCGATGAAAAATTATCCAATTACTCTAAAAACACTGAAAAACATCCCATTAGAGCTTCTTTTTTTCTCGGGAGCGATGCTATTGCTTTATTTTATGAAGGTTACCGAGGAACATATATCTTTATGTCCTATTCACCAGCTGGGGTTTAGTTTTTGTCCGGGCTGCGGGCTGGGGCGCTCTATTCATTACCTTATGCATGGCCAATGGAGTTTATCATGGAAAATGCATCCTCTTGGTTTTTTTGCATTTTTTGTAATAATTTCCAGAATCTGCACTCTAACAAAGAAAACGTTCTTACAAACTAAATTTAAGACTAACCATGGATAGTAATTTCTTCTATTTAAGCAATGTTACTGACCAGGAACTTTTTTTCCTGAAAGAGATCACTAAGAATATGAATGAGGAACAAAGAAAAACTTTTTCTGTTATTTATGATGGAAAAAGACGAGATCCTCAGCATCTGTTACTGTTTACTTTGCTGGGCTTCTTTGGAGCTGCAGGTATTCAACGTTTTTTGACCAACCAGATTGCTCTTGGTATACTTTATTTCTTTACTGTAGGTCTTTGTTTTATAGGAACCATTGTTGATTTGATTAACTACAAAAGCATGGCCAATGAGTATAATTACAAAATGGCGATGGAAAGTGCCAGAATTTTGTCTCTTGGATAAATCTGACCGTACTTCTGTATCTTTGTTAAATGAAAATAAAAGACCTGACCGGTTATCTTGAAGAAATTGCTCCTTTGGCTTATCAGGAATCATATGATAATGCCGGGTTAATTGTGGGCGACCCTAACAGAGAAATCAGCAATGCTCTTATTTGTTTAGATTGTACAGAAGCTGTTGTTGACGAGGCTATAGAAAACCAATTCGACATCATCATTGCTCACCATCCCATTGTATTTAAGGGTTTAAAGAAACTAAATGGCAAAAATTATGTAGAACGTGTGGTCATCAAAGCCATTAAGCATGATATTGCCATTTATGCTATACATACCAATTTAGACCATGTACATGTTGGGGTAAGCAAAAGAATTTGCGACAGGCTAAGTCTGATAAATACCAGGGTTTTGGCTCCAAAAACAGGGCTACTAAAAAAACTGGTGACTTTTGTTCCTAACGAACATAAGGAACAAGTTAAACAGGCTTTGTTTACTGCCGGTGCAGGACAGATAGGCGACTATGAAGAGTGTAGCTACGAAACCAATGGTTTAGGAAACTTCAAGGCTAAAGATGGAGCTTCTCCTTATGTTGGCAATATTGGCACAAGACATACCGAGGAGGAAAAACGTATTGAAGTCATTTTCCCTTCTTATTTAGAGAGAAAACTGGTTAACACGCTTATAAATTCTCATCCATACGAGGAACCTGCTTTTGATATTTATGCATTGGGAAATGCTTTTTCTGAAGTTGGTGCAGGTATGGTTGGCGAATTACCGCAGGAAATGGATGCCCTTGAATTTTTACATAGTCTGAAACAAAAGATGAATGCACAGGTCATCAGACACACCCCTCTATTGGAAAAACCTATTAGAAAAGTTGCTGTCTGTGGAGGTGCTGGAAGCTTTTTGTTGAAAGACGCTATCCGTGCAGGAGCAGACGTTTACGTCTCTGCCGATTTTAAATACCATGAGTTTTTTGATGCGGAAGACAAAATCGTGATTGCAGATATTGGACATTTTGAAAGTGAACAATTTACGCAACATTTACTATTGGAAATAATTCAAAAAAAATTTCCTAAATTTGCACTCCGTTTAACTGTACAGAATACGAACCCAATAAAATATTTGTCCTAATGGAACAAACCGTAGAACAAAAGCTTGAAGCTTTATACGAACTGCAAACAATTCACACAAAGATTGACAAGATCCGTCAAACCAGAGGAGAGCTTCCGATGGAAGTTGCTGATTTAGAAGATGAGGTGGCTGGCCTTGAAACTCGTATACAAAAAATCAAAAACGAACTGGACGATTTAGAAGACGCCATCGTTACCAGAAAAAACATGATCAAAGACTCACAGGCTTTGATTAAAAAATACGAAGGTCAGCAAGATAATGTAAAAAACAATCGCGAATTTGATGCACTGGCAAAAGAGATTGAGATACAAGGTCTTGAAATTCAGGTTTGCGAGAAAAAGATAAGAGAGCACGAATATGAAATCAAAACAAAGACTGAGATATTCGAGAAAGCTTCTCAAAACTTAGAGGAAAGAAAAGGTGACCTTTCTGCTAAAAAAGTAGAATTGGAAACCATTACTTCTGAAACTCAAAAAGAAGAAGAGGTTTTATTAAACGACGCAGAAAAATACAACAGCAAAATTGAAGAGAGATTGCTAACTGCTTACAACCGTTTAAGAAAAAACTACAAGAATGGTTTGGCTGTAGTAACCATTGAAAGAGATTCTTGCTCTGGTTGTTTCAACAAGATTCCACCTCAAAGACAATCAGATATCCGTCAACGTAAAAAAATCATCGTTTGCGAGCATTGCGGACGTATCTTAGTGGACGAAACTATGTCTGAAGACATTAAAGCACAAATAGGATAAGAAATCCTTAAAACATACAAAAGAAGGTGTCTAAAAAGAGAGATTTCTCTGTCAGGCTGAGGCACTCGAAGCCCTTTATGTCCCATTGCAGGGACACTTCGACAAACTCAGTGTGACAGCGTTAATGCTTTTTAGATACCCTCTTTTTTTATAAACCTGATACTCACTCCTGTATTTCCAGTGCATCTAAAATACACTCATAAATATATTCCAGATCTTTTTGCGAAACACAATACGGAGGCACCAAATAAATAATATTCCCTAAGGGACGCATTAAAACACCTCGTTCCAAAAAGAAAGGATATAGCGCATCATGGATATCACTAAAATAAGAAGTTTCTGCTGCTATTTTCCATTCCAAAGCAAGAATAGTCCCCTGCTGTCTGACATCTTTTATCTTCGGGTGTTTTTTCAAAATGATACTAAACCCCTGATGTTGTCTGCAAATTCTCTGAATATTGCTTTGGGTTTCTTCCTGTAACAATAAATCCATACTAGCTAAAGCTGCTGCACAAGCTAAAGGACTACCAGTAAACGAATGGCCATGAAAAAGAGCTTTGGTTTTATCATCAGCATAAAAAGCATCGTAAATTTCTTGAGTGCAGGTGGTTACACCTAATGGCATGGTCCCTCCTGTAAGTCCTTTGGAAAAGCACATGACATCCGCCTGTTCAGACAAATGGTTGGCAGCAAACAGTTTTCCGGTACGCCCAAAACCTACAAAAATTTCATCCTGTATCAACAAAATCCCTTTTGATCTACAAAACTTCATCAACTCAGATAAATCATCTGCCTCATGCATCAACATCCCACCTGCACCTTGCACCAAAGGTTCGTATATGAAACAGGCAATTTCATCTGTATGCTGTTCAACAATAGCTTTTATATCAGGAAGATTATATTTTGTAGGTACATCAATAAACAGCACATCGAATAGAAGTTCTCCAAATGATGCTGTCCATAGTCCCCGACCGCTAACAGACATAGCGCCAAAAGTATCTCCATGATAACCATTACGGAAAGCTAAAACCTTATTCTTCTTACCTCCCTTATTGTAGCCATACTGCACACATATTTTTAAAGCGACCTCCACTGCGGTAGAACCATTATCTGTATAAAAAACCTTTTGCTGGTTTTGTGGTAGCAGCTTCAACAACCTCTCCGAAAGTTCTATGGCGACTGGGTGGGTAAATCCGGCAAATATCACCTGCTCTAAGGTGTTTAATTGTTCAGACACCTTCTGAGCAATGTAGGGATGAGCATGGCCATGTAAAGTAACCCACCAGGACGACACGGCATCAATGTAACGTTTGCCGTTGGCATCAAAAATATACGCCCCTTCGCCCCTGACAATAGGAATGTGTTTCGCAGTTTTCATCTGGGTATAAGGATGCCAGTTTACCTTTTTGTCCCTTGCTATCAGTTCATGCTGCATGCGGCTTCTTTTTCTTTCACCATCGGCTTTAATCCCAGGTTTTTCAGCATTTGCATATCCTCAGACACTCCCGGATTGGGAGTAACCAATAAAGTCTGCCGTTCTCCGGTAAAAATAGAATTGGCTCCTGCCATAAAACACCAGGCCTGTTCTGTCTCGCTCATTTCAATACGTCCGGCACTTAACCGAACCATAGATGCAGGCATAACAATACGGGCTGTAGCAATCATCCGAACCATATCCCAAACATCTACCTTCGGGTTGTTTTCTAAAGGTGTCCCCTTCACCCTTGCCAATGCATTTATAGGAACCGATTCCGGATGTTTTTCCATATTGGCCAAAGTGCGTAACATAGAAATCCGATCCTCATTGGTTTCTCCCAAACCAATAATTCCACCCGAGCAAACCGTAATCCCTGCTTTCCTTACATGATTAATTGTGTTGATCCGATTATCGAATTTTCTGGTAGAAATAATTTCATCATAATACTCTTCTGAAGTATCCAGATTATGGTTATAAGCATACAAACCCGCCTCTTGCAAACGCTGCGCCTGACTTTCGGTAAGCATCCCCAGGGTACAGCAAACCTCCAGTCCTAAATCATTCACCCCTTTTACCATATCAATAATCCGGTCAAAATCACTATTATCACGGACTTCTCTCCATGCAGCCGCCATACAAAAACGTGACGAGCCACTGTCTTTTGCTTTTTGCGCATGAGCAATTACAGTTGCTGTAGGCAATAAAGCCTGAACCTTAATATCTGTATGGTACCTGGCCGCCTGTCCACAATACGAACAGTCTTCGGGACAACCACCTGTTTTCACAGATAAAAGCGTAGAAATCTGAACCTCATCTGCTTTATGCCATTTCCTATGCACAGTAGCTGCCTCATAAATCAGTTCCATTAAGGGTTTATTATATAGCAACAAAAGCTCTTCTTTTGTCCAATCGTGACGTAATGTATTATCTTCCATGTGTATCTTATATTAAATTGTATGTTCAATGGTTTTGTCTACTAAAGCCAGTACCTCTTTTGAAATGGCAGCAAACCATTGTTCAAATAAATCTTGTTCTATTGCCTGCATAGCCTGTGCATGCTGTTCCCAATCGGGGCGAAATTTTTCGAGCTGAGCGATCATTTCTTCCAGATGCCCTTCTTCTTCCAGAATAATGGACTTCACCATAACTTTAGCGTTATTTTTAGTCAGCACTTCCTGATATTTAGGATAAAGTTCATCGGCTCTAACTTCTATTGCATAGGTTACAAAAAGGTACGAAGCATATTTTAAATCGTTACCACTTACGTTAAAATGTGTTTTCAAATAACGGCTGCATAAAACATCTAAAGTATGCAGATACTGCCGGGTATGAATTTTACCCAACAGATCATCCAAACAGTAATACTTACAACTGTTTGGCGCTACCTTCTCTATCTGCTTTTTTAAATAATAGGCATGCCTGTGCTCTTCTGCAGCATGTTTTAACTGGATAATATCCGTGGTGTAGGGATGCTCGCATGCCGAAATCTTTCTGGCGCCCATGTTTTCCATAAAGGACAACGTATTCAACCAACGGGCATGGAGCTGAGGGCTTTCTACAATTTGTTGAAGAATAGCAATCATGATTTTTCAATTTTGATCAAAAGTATTACCTTTCCGGATGGTTTATTTATGCCAGTTTTTATCTTATGACTAGTCCGGCTGAGATTCCGTTTAAAAGTTTTATACAAATTGATCGTAAAGCAGAAATCCCTGTATTTATACAGATTGCCAATCAGCTTATTTATGCTATTCAACGAAATTTACTTCTACCAGCTACAAAATTGCCAGGAACACGCATTTTAAGCGATTTGCTCCACGTACACAGAAACACCATCACAGCAGTGTACAATGAATTATATGCGCAGGGCTGGGTGGAAATCAAGCCTAATCAGGGAACTTTTGTTAGTGCTGAACTCCCTCAGCATGAAAATCAACAAAAAACAGTATTAACCAACCATTACCCTTCACAAACAGGTTTCCCCTTCAGAAGATCTAATTTACTGGACAACCCATTTGAAATTACCCGTTGCGACTATGTGCTGAATGATGGTGTACCGGATGTCCGGCTGACTCAGGTAGACGACATTGCCCGGTTTTACAGTGCAAACATGAGGAGAAGCAGCAACCGTAAAAAAATGGGGTATTACAATCAGGATGGAAGTGAATATTTTAAATCGCAACTGGCTCATTACCTCAATTTATCTCGTGGACTACCTATATCTACCAACAATTTGTTAATTACCAGAAGCTCGGAAATGAGCTTATTTATTATTTCAGAGATTTTGCTGTCGGCAGAAGATACGGTTGTGGTTGGTGAATTGAGTTATTTTTCTGCTAATATGATTTTTCAAAAATCAGGCGCAGCCATCAAAACAGTTCCTGTAGACCATGAAGGTATAGATACCTATGCCCTGAAAGCACTTTGCGAAAAACAGAAGATCAGGATGGTGTATGTCACTCCTCATCATCATTACCCCACTACCGTTAGCCTGAGCGTACAAAGACGAATGGAGCTTTTGCAACTGGCTAATCAATATGGCTTTGTGATTGTGGAGGACGATTATGATTACGATTTCAGATACGATAAGCAGCCACTTTTACCTCTGGCTACCGCAGATACCGGCGGAATGGTTATTTATGTAGGCTCTTTTGGAAAATCGTTACTTCCGGGGTTTAGAACAGGTTTTATTGTTGCTCCTGACAATCTGATGCGAGAAATGCGTAAATATTTAGGAATTATTGACCGTCAGGGTGATATTTTAATGGAGCAGGCCTTAGGTGAAATGATAGAAGACGGAGTCATTCATCGGCACTTGAAAAAATCTTTGAAGATATATCGGGAGAGACGAGAGCTAATGACTGACTTACTGACTGAAAACCTAGGAGAATATCTGCAATTTGAAAAACCTGCTGGTGGACTGGCCTTTTGGTTAACCTGGAAGAAGCCTATGAATTTATTAAAATTGAGTCAACAGTGTGCAAAATCCAATCTTTTTATACCTAAAACTATACTTTATCAAACACACCACCTTACCGGGATGAGATTAGGCTTTGGAAGCATGAATGACTCGGAAATGAAAGCCAGTACAGGAATATTAAAAATGGCTTGTAAGGAATTTAATCTCTAATCAGGATGCAGACAATCCATTGCTGATGGTTTATAATTTAATAGTTCATCGTTTCCCATTCATCATTAATCGGTTGCTCATTCAGAGCTCATAGTTAATCATTCATTGCTCATTCGTCCATCATTAATTAATTCCGAAAAACAAAAAAGGTCAGAATTTCACAATTCCAACCTTTCTCTATATTGTAAACATTATGGTTCTAACAGCTACAAGCAATTTTACCTACTCTGTTAGCATGTCTGCCGCCCTCAAAAGGTGTAGTTAAAAATGCATCCACAATTTCCATAGCTGTTTCCTGTGGAATAAAACGCTCCGGAATGCATACAATATTGGCATTGTTATGTGATTTTGCCAATACAGCCAATTCTTTTTCCCAACAGATAGCCGCTCTAATTCCCTGATGCTTATTTGCTGTAATAGCAACGCCGTTTGCACTTCCGCAAATCAAAATCCCTAAATCAAACTCTCCGTTTTCAACCGCCGAAGCTACAGGGTGTGCAAAATCCGGATAATCTACCGAATCAGGAGAATGCGTACCAAAATCTTTCACTTCTGCTATAATTTCCTTTCCCTGAAGATACGGAATCAGCAGTTGTTTATAATCAAATCCTGCGTGGTCCGAGCCTATCGCTATTTTTAATTTATCCATAACCAATTAATTTGAATATTCTTCTTGTTCCTCTTTCTGTTTGTTTTTGTATACCCGCTTAGACACTCCAATACTTAGCTCGTAGAGTAAGAAAAGTGGAAAACTTACCGTCAGCATGGTTAATATATCCGGTGTAGGCGTTACAATAGCCGCAATAACCAAAATGATGATAATGGCGTATCTCCTTTTCTCTCTCATAAACTCCGGTGTCATAATGCCTAATCTCGAAAGTATATAAATCACAATAGGCAGTTCAAAAACCACACCAGTCCCCAAGGTTAAAGTCGCCACCGTTGACAAATACGAATCAACTGTGATGGTGTTTTCTATAATAGGAGATACGGTATAATTAGACAAAAAGTTTACCGACAATGGAGCTACCAAAAAATATCCAAAAGAAATTCCGCAGGCAAATAGTAGAGATGCATAAAATACAAATCCACTTGCCGACTTTCTTTCGTTATCATGTAAAGCTGGCTTAACAAAACGCCATATTTCCCATAATAAATAAGGGAATCCCAATACTACACCAGCCAGTAAAGACGAGTTCAACTGTAATGTAAACTGTCCGGCCAACTCTGTATTAATAATTTTCCCCGGTATTTCTGTAATACAGAATTCTGGTCCCATATCAAATCTCTCACCTATTGCACACATCAGCCTATAGGTCAAAAAATTGGGATTCTTAGGCCCCATAATGACGGTATCAAAAATAAAATCGTAGAAAACGAAGGCTAATACGGTAGCTGCCATCACGGCAACAGCGGAACGAATCAAATGCCATCTCAATACTTCCAGATGATCAAAGAAAGACATTTCTGCCTCCAGAGTCTTTCCTTTTTCTTTAATGGCCTCTACAAGGCTCTTTTTTTCTTTCATTTATTAAACTGCTCTCTATGTGAGTTACTAAGGCTACAAAAGTACAGAAGTCTGTGTAAACAAAAATACCATTCTGTTTAAATAGAATGGTATTTTATATGAATTAGTTTATCAAATTATTCTGACAAATCGAAACTTTCCATAAACTTGGTTGTAAAATTCCCTGCTCTAAAGTTAGGATCTTTCATTAACCTTTGGTGGAAAGGAATGGTTGTTTTCACGCCCTCGATAACAAATTCGCTCAAAGCTCTCTCCATAGTGCAAATTGCTTCTTCTCTGGTTTGAGCCACACAAATCAATTTTGCGATCATCGAATCGTAATTCGGCGGAATGGTATAACCTGCATAAACATGCGTATCTACCCTTACACCATGTCCTCCCGGCGAGTGGAAATGCGTAATTCTACCTGGAGAAGGTCTAAAGTTATTAAACGGATCCTCGGCGTTAATACGACACTCTATAGCATGCATTTCTGGTGTGTAGGATTTTCCTGAGATAGGGATTCCTGCCGCAACCTTAATCTGTTCTTTAATCAAATCAAAATTGATAACCTCTTCTGTTACGGGGTGCTCTACCTGAATACGGGTATTCATTTCCATAAAATAGAAGTTACGGTGTTTGTCTACCAAAAACTCTATGGTTCCTGCACCTTCATAGCTAACGGCTAAAGCACCTTTTATAGCTGCATCTCCCATTTTCTGACGAAGTTCCTCGGTCATAAAAGGTGACGGTGCTTCCTCTACCAATTTTTGGTGACGACGTTGTATAGAACAATCTCTTTCTGATAAATGACAAGCCTTTCCGTACTGGTCACCAATCACCTGAATTTCTATATGTCGTGGGTCTTCAATGTATTTCTCCATGTAAAGGCCATCGTTACCGAAAGCTGCACCAGACTCCTGCCTTGCGCTATCCCATGCATTTTCAAAATCTTCATCTTTCCAAACCACACGCATCCCACGACCACCACCACCTGCGGTAGCCTTTAAGATAATTGGATAACCTATTTTATTGGCTAATTCTATACCTTCTTTTACACTGCTTAACAATCCTTCTGACCCTGGTATAGTAGGTACTCCTGCCTCTTTCATGGTTGATTTTGCAGAAGCTTTATCGCCCATGGCGTTAATTTGCTGGGCTGTGGCACCAATAAATTTAATACCGTATTCTTCGCAGATTGCCGAAAATTTAGCGTTTTCTGATAAGAAACCATATCCCGGATGGATAGCATCCGCATTGGTTACTTCTGCTGCCGAAATAATATTGGGTATATTTAAATAAGAGTCTTTACTTGCCGGCGGGCCTATACACACCGCTTCGTCTGCAAACCTTACGTGTAAGCTATCTCTATCTGCTGTAGAATAAACCGCAACAGTTTTAATTCCCATTTCCTTGCAGGTACGTATAATACGCAATGCAATTTCACCACGGTTTGCAATTAATATTTTTTTAAACATAATTTCAATTTGCGATATATAAAAAGCCAATTTGTCAATTGATAATATTGACAAATCAACAAATTGGCAAATCGACGATTACATTGGTTCTACCAGGAACAGAGGTTGGTCAAACTCTACTGGCTGTGCGTTATCTACTAAAACTTTCACGATTTTACCTGATACTTCAGACTCAATTTCATTGAAAAGCTTCATAGCTTCTACTATACACAACACTTTACCCGGTGCAATTTCATCACCAACATTCACAAATGATGGTTTTTCTGGATTGGCAGAACGGTAAAACGTACCAATCATTGGCGATTTAATCGTAATCAGATTACTGTTTTCTGCCGCCACTGGAGCATTTGATGCCGCCGCTGGCGCTGCTGCAGGAATTACCGGTGCCGCAGCTACTGGTACTGCCGGAACTGTTGCCTGCACTACTTGTGGTGCTGCTATTACAGTTGGCTCCTGATTTGTCTTTATAGTTATTTTAAAATCTTGTTCTTCGATCGAGACTTCATTCACTCCTGATTTAGACACAAACTTAATCAGGTCTTGAATTTGCTTAATATCCATTCCCATGGGTTCAGGTTTTTAATATTTATATGTAAATTAAAAAAAAGCTAATATAGTAATAATATCTAAAAGCGATTAAATTTTAGGGTCGTAAGCCCATTTCAGGTAAGCTGCACCCCATGTAAAACCGCCTCCAAAAGCAGCTAAAATAAGGTTATCTCCCTTTCTCAGTTTACTTTCCCAATCCCACAAACACAAAGGAATAGTACCGTTGGTTGTATTGCCGTACTTTTCTATATTGATGGCCACTTTCTCTGGACCTATGCCCATTCTGCTAGCTGTAGCATCAATAATCCTTTTATTTGCCTGATGCGGAATTAACCATTTAATATCTTCGGCTGTAAGGTTATTTTTCTCCATAATCTCTGCCGCTACGTTTGCCATGTTGGTTACTGCAAACTTAAAAACGGTAGGACCTTCCTGAAATGCATAATGCAGTTTTTCGTCTACTGTTGCATGGGTTGCAGGGTGTAAAGACCCTCCTCCTCTTATATTCAGGTAGTCTTTGCCTCCACCATCACTTTTTAGAATGGCATCCTGTAATCCAAGTCCTTCCTCATTAGGTTCCAACAGTGCGCAACCACATCCATCTCCAAACAAAATACAGGTTGCTCTGTCTTCGTAGTTGATTACTCTTGACATCGCATCACCACCTACAACCAAAACTTTCTTATGGTGGCCAGATTCTATAAACTGTGCTCCGGTGGTTAAACCAAAAATAAAACCAGAACACGCAGCCTGCAAATCGTATCCCCAGGCATTATCTGCACCAATTTTACTGGCCAGAATATTTGCCGTTGCCGGAAAAAGCATATCCGGAGTAGAAGTACAAAAAATAATCAGATCAATTTCTTTGGCAGATATGCCCCTTTTCTCCAGCAATCCCTGTACCGCAGGTACTGCTAAATCAGAAGTTGCCAGAGATGAATCTTTTAATATTCTTCTCTCTTTGATACCTGTACGTGAAGTAATCCACTCATCATTGGTATCTACCATAGTCTCCAATTCCTGGTTAGTCAGCACATAATCCGGGACATAACCATTTACTGCTGTGATGGCAGCATGAATCTTATCCATAAATTTCTTCTATTAATTAAAAGCAGCTTTAAATTTCTCTATAAGCCTTGTTTCAATCATATCTTTTGACATCATCACCATATTTCTAATTGCTTTTGGAGATGATATACCATGCCCTATGATAACTGGTGCATTAACCCCTAATACCGGGCTTCCACCAATCTCTTCATAGTTCAGACGATCGAAAAACTCGTCTTTAAACCCTTTCTTACGGGTAATCACATAGAATGATTCTGCCAGTTTAAGCATAACGTTTCCCGTGAAACCGTCGCAAACTATTACATCTGCGGTATTATTAAAAAGGTCTCTACCTTCTATATTTCCAATAAAGTTGAGTAAAGGGGTTTCTTTCATCATGGAATAAGCGGCCTGAGACAGCATATTTCCTTTCTCTTCTTCTTCCCCAATATTCATTAAACCTACTTTTCCATGTTTAATACCGTAAATATGCTCAATGTACAAGCTACCTAATATACCAAACTGCAACAGGTTATCTGGTTTACAATCTGCATTTGCGCCCACATCCAAAAGAATGCTATGCCCGCCTGCAATTTGCGGAGCTATAGAAGCTATAGCTGGTCTTACCACTCCGGGAATGGTTTTAACGCTAAACATAGACCCTACCAACATAGCACCGGTATTACCAGCAGAAGCAAATGAATCTATTTTTCCTTCTTTTAACAGTTGGAATCCTACAGATATACTTGCGTTTGGTTTCTGGGTAATCGCTTTGGTGGGATGTTCTCCCATACCAATAACCTCAGTAGTATGTATGTATTCGAAATGGTCTGAGTTGAAATTCTGTTCTTGTAGTATAGGGAGGATAAGATCTTTATTTCCTATAAGAACCAGGTTTTGGTCGTTTTTTAGATGGGATTGAGCTTCAATTGCACCAAGGACCGTAGCCTTAGGAGCAAAGTCGCCACCCATAATATCTAAGCCAATTTTCATCAAGTGATTTGTTTTTTCGTTAAATGTTTGCTTTTAATGCGCTTAAAATTGACAAACAATTTATTCGTGATTAAAGAACCCATGCGACAGTTCACATGGGTCCTATTTATATCAATGCTTTTAAAAGACAAAAGAAAACCTGTTTTTACAACAGTTTTTCCAGCTTAGAAAAAACTAAACTTATGCTATAGCTGTATTTTCGATAATAAGTTTTCCTTTGTAATAAAGGTTACCATCTACATTGTATGCTCTGTGCGGTAAGTGAACTGCTCCAGTCTCTTTACAAACCCATAACGAAGGCGCCTCAGCCTTATAGTGAGTTCTTCTTTTATCTCTTCTAGCTTTTGAAGTTTTGCGCTTTGGATGTGCCATTTTTTCCTATTTTTTAATTATTTTTTATATTCTTTAATGCGTCCCAACGTGGGTCTATTTTTTCTTCCTCGCTCTCGTCTACCGAAAGTTCTTTCAGCCTGGCTATCATTTCTTCGTCACACACAGATGTATTACCCGGAGCATCACATAAGTTGATATAAGGCAAAGCCAACGTAATCATCTCATATATAAACTCAGAAACATCTATTTCGGTATCGTTCTTAGACAGAACAACCACCTCCTCTGTATCGTCTTCCAAATCCTTATCTTCAGAGAATTTGGCTATAAGCCTGTCTTTTGACGCAATATGCTGCGGATATTCAGACAAACAACGATCGCAAGTAAGGATAACCTTCCCTTCTATCTCAAAATCAAGTACCATCATTGTTTCCTGTTTATCTAAAACAAGAGCTACTTTAACAGTCCCATCCTTAACAATAGAATACTCAAACTCATTAAAAAACTCCCGGTTAACATCAAAACTAAAGTGATGCTTGCCTAGCTTTAAACCTGTATGAGGTACCGAATATTGTTTTAACGATTTCAAAGTCCGACAATTAAGCCTGCAAATTTAGAAAAAATAATTAAGGTATAAAGTTTTTTTAAAAAAGTATTGCATATATGGTGGATAAAATAAGTAATCAGACCCAATACCTGTTCCTAATTACAGCATGTTACTATCTCTTAACTGGTTTCAGAAACCATTAATAAAGTCAAAAACCTTGTATAAGTTAGGTAGCTGCATATTTAAAACAAATGGGTTTTCAGGCCTTAGATAGTACTTTCTATATTTCGCCTTGTCTCTTTCATTAAAAACCCAAAATCCTTTTTAACCTTTTACAGTATGCAAGTACCTAAACTATTCACCACTTTATTGGCCATCATGGCAATATTATCATGTTCCAATAAAGAGACCGATCCACCTGCAGGCAACAAAGACAATAACGTTAAACCTCCTGTGTCTGTCTTTCAAATTTCACTTAACAAATACAAGACCACTCTTTTCAAAGGCAAGAGCACCAATCTTATTCCCTACATTTTTCCGGAAGTAGCCGAAAATAAGAGAATCAGCTGGAAAAGTAGTGATCAAAATATTGCAACAGTTGATGAGACCGGTAAAGTCACTGCAATTGCCGCAGGAGAAGCTACCATTACTGCCACCTCAGAAGATCAAAATAAAACAGCCACCTGCCATGTTGTAGTTACAGATACATACAATATTCTCTTTATCGGAAATAGCTTTACCCAGGATGCCATAGAAAACCATTTTCTTTCATTCATTAACACCACAGGCTTAAAGGAGAAGATAAACATCCATTGGATGCACCTTGGCGGCAGAACCATGGCTCAACATAGCGCAGCATATATAATGGGGAGTGCAGATTATTATTATAACATTCCCAATTACAGCACGTTAAAATGGACCAATAAAGGATTAACCCCTCTGCCACAAACCGCTAAATTGTGTGAATGGAATTTGGTTACCATTCAGGAACACACCGGCAATAAAGATGCCTGGGAATGGGACAAATATCATAAAGACATTATAGAGAGCCTCATCAAAAACATCACAAACGACCAAAAAGGAGCCCCTGCATTTATGTATGTTATGGCTGTAGCCTACGGCGATCCGGCATTTCCCGATATCCAGTCTTACTCCAGCAAACAAACTGTGCTGCAAAACAACTTCGGATCTAATCAGCTATTAATGTATAATACCATTGTTAACCGGGCTAAAAAAGTAATAGCAGAAACTTCCGTTGATGGAGTCATTGCGACCGGGACAATGTTGCAAAACCTGCGCACCACCTCTGTCAACAACAAAACCTCTGCTCTCCTTCCTCGCGCTGATCTTACCCGGGATAGCTACCACATGGACAAGGGTATCTCCCGATATGGAGCTGCCTGTACATTTTTCGAGAGCATTTTTACACCCGTATTTAATATAAAAGTCCCCGTGTCCTACACAGATCCGGATCAATCAGTAAGCATAACTGTAGACTACAGAACCCCTGTTACCACAGAAAATGCAGCTATTGCTCTTAAAGCAGCCCGAAACGCCATTGAGAGGCCATTTGAAATAACAGACATGTCAGGTCTTTAATTAAAAACATGAAAACATTAAGATATATATTAACAGTTTTTGCATTTGCAGCCATAGTTGCTTGCGGAAAATCTCCGGACGCAGAACCATCCGGACAAAACGATGATAACAATACTTCTCCACCAGTTTTAGTGTCGGAGATCACCCTCAATCAAAAGGAGGCTACCTTATTTAAAGAAGGAACAATTTCTTTAACTGCAACCATTGCTCCTGAAAATGCCGACAACAAAGAAATTTATTGGAACAGCAGCGCTCCAAATATTGCTTCCGTTAACAACAAAGGCGAGGTAACAGCACACAGCGAAGGCGAAACTATCATAACGGCATTAACTGCCGACCAAAGTAAATACGCTACCTGTAAAATTACGGTCAGAGGACTTTACAGTATCCTTTTCATCGGTAACAGCTATACTCAGGAAGGAATAGAAACACATTTTCTGAACCTACTTCATCAGACCGATGTCCGCAATAAAGTCAGAATTACCTGGATGCACAAGTTTGGTTTAACCATTAAAGGGCACAACACTACTTATGCTACAGACAAATCTTATAACCGTCACCGATATGCCCCGGGTTCGTCAGACTGGACAAGAGATAATGGCGAAGCCTGTTTACAGGACGTATTAAAAGGCACCGAATTTGATCTGATCGTGCTACAGGAAAACCCGGTTAGTCAGGAGGGTTGGGAGTGGAATAGCACCAGAAAAAGTGAAGTTGAAGAGCTGATAAATAAAATAAAATCCGATCAGAAAGGACAACCTAAGTTTGCCTGTATTATGGGGCAGGCCTATGCAGACCCTAATAAAGTTCCGGCAGGATATAATACTAATGCAAAAAATATACTGACCAATAGTTTCGGAGGCAAACAGATAAATATGTATCATGCCATTATTGGGCATACACAGGGAATGATTGCGGCCATACCTTTTGAATTTGTAATTCCCTGGGGTACCACACTTCAAAACCTGCGCACCTCATCCCTAAACTCCACTCATAAAATGGATATGACAACAAATGGTGTGTTTGCCGATTTAGGAGTAGGTCGTTATGCAGCAGCCTGTACGGTATTTGAAAGTATTTTCACTCCTGTTTTTGGTATTAACCTTGACGGGGTTACCTACACCGACAATACATCACTCAGTCAAGATACCGGAAACAGCAAATACAAAACCGCTATCACCAGCCAAAGTGCTGCCATTGGATTAAACGCTGCCCGATTAGCCATTAAAAAACCTTATGAAATTAGTGTTATAGATTAAGATGGATGTTGAGTTAACGATGAATGATGAACTGGAGGATGTTGAACTGTGAACTTTTTAACTATGAACTTGGGTTATTGTCCATGGACCATAGACCATCGTCTATTAACCTCCCTGCCTCCACCTTCGGGAGTCTGTAAGGGTGTAGAAGGTAAATAAACAACGTTGCGAGCCGAGATTGCTTCTCTGGCTCGCAATGTCCATATTTTTTAGCCGTTCAGAGACTCTTTGGGTTTCCAGAAATCAATCTCTGTCTTTACTTATTTTAGAGAATGGCAGGTGATTTTCCTGCAACTCTTCCTGCTCTCTTCTTTGTCTTACAATATGCAAGGCCATAAACAGTGCCGTTCTGAAAGAAGTTGGCGAAGCCATATTTTTACCTGCTATATCATAACCCGTGCCATGGTCTGGCGACGTTCTTACCACATTTAAACCAGCAGTATAATTTACCCCGTAATTAAAACTCAAGGATTTAAAGGGAATTAATCCCTGATCGTGGTACATAGCCAGTACAGCATCAAACTTACTGTAGGCCTGCTTACCAAAAAAACCATCTGCCGGAAAAGGGCCAAATGCAAATATCCCCTCATTAAAAGCCTCTTCTATGGCCGGCGATATAATCTCCTGCTCTTCTGTACCTAAAAGCCCGTTATCTCCCGCATGCGGATTAAGCCCCAAAACAGCAATCTTTGGTTTCTCTACCCAAAAATCCTTTCTTAACGATTGGTCCATCAGCCTCAGCTTAGAAACAATAGCCTCTTTGCTTATTCCCTTTACAATATCTTTTACCTGAACGTGTCCCGTTACCACTCCCACCTTCAGGTCCTCGCCCATCAGAAACATCAAAGAATCGCCTCCCTTCGCTTTCTCCTGAATATATTCCGTGTGTCCCGGAAACTTAAACTCATCACTTTGTATATTATGCTTATTAATGGGTGCAGTTACCAAAGCATCTATTTTGCCCGCAACCAAGTCCTCGGTAGCACGCTGCAAAGAAAGCAATGCATATTTACCTCCCGTTGGGTTAGATTCTCCCAATTCAATCTTCACATCCTCTTCCCAGCAATTAATCATGTTAGGCTTTCCCTGATGTGCATGTTCCGCATCCGAAACCACCTGAAAACTGAACTCTTGTATCCCGGCCGCCTTTCTATGAAAAGAAGCTACCTTAGTATGCCCATATACTACAGGAGTACAGTATTTATAAACATCCGGATCACTCAATGTTTTGATAATAACCTCTAATCCAATCCCGTTTATATCACCAATAGAGATACCTACTTTTAAGTTCTTACTCATAGATTTTCAACTTATTTTTTGCAAATTAAAGATTTTGCTCCGAATGTTCGCTCATTCCTTGGCAATCTTTACTTAAATTTGCATGCAATTTAGATAATAATGAGTTTAGTAAAAGCGAAAAAACATCTAGGACAACACTTTTTGACAGATAAAAACATTGCTCAGAAAATTGTAAACTCGCTTGTACATACCGATAAATACAAAAAAGTACTGGAAGTAGGTCCCGGAATGGGTGTCCTGTCCGACTTTTTATTGCAAAAGCAGGAGTTTGAAACCTATCTGATAGATATTGACACCGAATCTTTCGAGTTTCTGCACAAGCAGTACCCTACTTTGGGCGACCGATTGATTAATGCCGATTTTCTTGCCCTGAATTTCAAGGATATCTTCCTGGAACCTTTCGCCATCATCGGTAATTTCCCGTACAATATCAGTTCGCAAATTCTCTTCAAAATTCTCGAGAACAGAAATCAGGTTCCGGAAGTTGTAGGAATGTTCCAGAAAGAAGTTGCCGAAAGGTGCGTGGCCAAAGCAAGCAGTAAAGAATACGGTATATTAAGCGTGTTTTTACAGGCCTATTACAAATGCGAGTACCTGTTTACCGTAAAAGCAGGAGTCTTTAACCCACCTCCAAAAGTACTTTCTGCAGTAATCAGGCTGTCGCGGAACCAAACCCCTAGTTTAGATTGTGACGAGAAGCTTTTCTGGCAAGTGGTAAAAGCCGGCTTCAACCAAAGAAGAAAAACATTGGGTAACGCACTGTCCGGAGTAATCAAAAAAGAAAAACAGGGCGATGATGCCGTTTGGGCATTACGGGCAGAACGACTTACCGTAAAAGATTTCGTGGATTTAACCAATCTTATTCACGAAAGAAACAGTCAGGAATAACCATGAGATGATGAAAAAATTATTAATTATAGATGATCTGGAACAAACCTTCCAGACCGAGGCCGAGAAATTAGGATACCAGGTAAATTACCAACCCCAAATAACCAAAGCAGAAGCATTGGAAATCTTACATGAATACGATGGTGTTGCCGTAAGATCTAAATTTAATTTTGACAAAGAAGTTATTGATAAAGGTCCCAACCTTAAGTTTATTGCCCGCGCCGGTGCCGGAATGGACAATATTGACGAGGCCTATGCTGCCGAAAAAAACATTGCACTAATCAATGCTCCCGAAGGAAACCGCGATGCCGTTGCAGAACATGCCATGGGAATGCTGTTAAACCTTATGAACAACCTGAGACAGGCAGATATGCAGGTGAGAAATGGTGTTTGGGACAGAGAAGGCAACAGAGGTTACGAGCTAATGGGGAAAACAGTAGCCATTATTGGTTACGGAAATAACGGTGGTGCCTTTGCCAGAAGACTAAAAGGATTTGGTGTGCAGGTCATTGCTTACGACAAATACAAAACCGGATTTTCTGACGATTACGTTAGAGAGGTAAGTATGGAAGAAGTTGTTAAACATGCCGATGTAGTCAGCTTACATATCCCGCTGACACGTGAAACCAGACAAATGGTAAACGACGAATATTTAAGACATTTTAAAAAACCAATATTCTTTATCAGTCTGGCCAGAGGCGAAATTACCAATACCCAGGCCATACTCAATGCCATAAAAAGCGGCCAGATCTTAGGTGCCGGATTGGATGTACTAGAAGTAGAAAAGTTCCCTAAACTGGGCGAACAGAGCTGGTATCAGGACCTGAGCCAGGAGCCTAAAGTATTACTAAGCCCGCATGTTGGCGGCTGGACATTTGACTCGTACCGCAAAATATCTGAAGTACTTGCACTCAAATTGAAAAATTTGGATTTTTAAAAACAAAAATATTATCTTCGTACAAATCGGGCAAGACTATAACTCTTAAGAGAAGAATGTTATAGTCTTGCTTCTTTTTTATAGCCTACTGAAGGCCCTAAATTAATGAGTAAATAATTTCAGTAACAGAATTAATAAATAAAAATCATGACTGAGGTAGCATACTTTACCAAAGAAGGTTTAGAAAACTTAAAACAAGAAGTACAGTATTTAAAGACTGAAGGAAGATCAAAAATTGCACAAGCTATTGCCGAAGCAAGAGATAAAGGAGACTTGTCTGAAAATGCCGAGTACGATGCTGCAAAAGAAGCCCAAGGTCTGCATGAAGCAAAAATTGCAAAGCTGGAAAACACATTGGCTAATGCCCGTTTAATTGACGAATCTAAGATAGATACCTCTAAAGTATTGGCACTTTCTATAGTAAAAATCAAAAACGTAAAGAACGGAGCTACCATGACTTACCAGTTGGTTGCCGAAAATGAAGCCGATTTAAAAGCAGGAAAAATCTCAGTTAAATCTCCAATTGCCCAAGGTTTATTAGGTAAATCTGTAGGCGATAAAGCAGAGATAACGGTACCTGCCGGTAAAATGGAATTTGAAATTATGGATATCAGCAGATAGTAGGGGAAACTAAAAGCATTCCTTCAAAACTTAAAGCCACAATTATACTAAAGAACTAAAAATGGCAAGCATATTCACCAAAATAGTAAACGGAGAAATTCCGGCGCACAAGGTAGCCGAAACAACAGAGTTTCTGGCTTTTCTGGACATCAGCCCACTTAGAGAAGGTCACGTTCTGGTTATCCCTAAAAAAGAGGTAGACTATATCTTCGATATCGAAGACGAACTATACGTAAGTATGATGATTTTTGCCAAAATTGTAGCGGCAGGTATCAAAAAGGCAATCCCCTGTAACCGCATTGGTGTTGCAGTAGTAGGTTTAGAAGTTCCACACGCCCATATCCACCTTATCCCTATTGATAAAATCTCCGATATGGACTTTGGAAAGAAAAAACTTAGCCCAACCCAGGAAGAATTAAGCGCTACCGCTCTAAAAATACTGGAAGCACTAAGAGAAGAAGTTTAACCATATAAAAGAGGCGATTGAAATTATTTCAATCGCCTCTTTTGATCCATAGCTTTCCAACCCTCATTCATAGTTCATCATTAAACATTGAGCATTAAAAATTCAACATTATTTAGTCCATGGTCAATAGACGATAGTCCATAGTTCATCAACTTATTTTATCAAAAATTCAACATGGAAGAACATGTAGAAGATTGCTTCAATCCGTTGGTTATAACGCTCCTATCTCTGTCATTGCGAGCCAGAGAAGCAATCTCATTATCAACAACTTGCATCAACACCAGCATACTAATGAAATGACACCTAACCCAGACTATTGACCATGGTCTAGGGTCTAGGGTCCATGGTCAATAGACGATAGTCCATAGTTCATCAACTTATTTTATCAAAAATTCAACATGGAAGAACATGTAGAAGATTGCTTCAATCCGTTGGTTACAACGCTCCTATCTCAGTCATTGCGAGCCAGAGAAGCAATCTCATTATCAACAACTTGCATCAACACCAGCATACTAATGAAATGACACCTAACCCAGACTATTGACCATGGTCTAGGGTCTAGGGTCAATAGACAATAGTCCATAGCTGTATAATTCATCATTGAGCATTAAAAACTCAACATTCTATAGTTCATTCCCTTAGTCTAAAGTAATTTGCAAAAAAATGTTAAATTTTTTGTTTTGTTTTAGCTCCTCTATAAATTCGGTGTAGAAACACTAAATTATTATTTAAACCATATTAAAAGATTTATGTCAAGCAGAGGAAATAAACTCCGGTTAATTTTTCTGGGCATTATTTTGATGGTTTTCACCAAATTAAACGCCCAGAATGTACAACTTTACACTACTTATCCAAAAATTGCAGTATCGCCAGGAGAGGTAGTCGATTACAACATCGAATTAATTAACAACAGCAATGCTGTAAAGACCAGCGATATCTCTATATCCTCGCTTCCTAAAGGCTGGCATTACGAACTTAAGTCTGGAAATTACGTAATAGACCGACTCTCCGTTCTTCCGAAAGACCGAAAGCCCCTCAACCTCAAGCTCTTTATTCCGGGCATACAAAACAAAGGATCGTACACCTTTTATGTATCTGCCGGCGAAGCAAAATTACCGCTTACAATAAAGATAACTGAAGAAGGCGTTTCAAGCTCAGAATTAACCTCTTCTCAAACCAATATGGAGGGAGCAGCAAACTCAACCTTCACCTACAACGCTACCCTCTTCAACAGATCGTCAGACAATCAGGTTTATGCATTATCGGCAAATATAGCTCCTGGATGGGGAATTGTATTTAAATCAGAAGGCAAACAGGTAAGCTCCGTAAATATCGAGCCCAACCAGCGTAAAGACATCATTGTGGAGATAAACGCTCCTGAAGGAGTAAAAAAAGGAAACTACAAAATACCTGTCAGAGCTACCAATGGCAACAATCAGTCAGAAATTGTTTTTGAAGTTGTAGTCACCGGGTCTTATAAACTAGAACTCACCACTCCGTCAGGAGCCCTCAGCACTACAGCCACAAGCGGATCGGTAAAGAAGGTACAATTATCAGTAAAAAACACAGGAGCATCAGACCTCAGCCAAATCAACCTCTCGTCAGAAGCCCCTTCAAACTGGGAAGTCATATTTGAACCGACAAGAATTACTACGCTAAAAGCAGGCGAGTCCGCTACGGTAAATATGAATATAAAACCAACATCTAATGCCATAGCAGGCGATTATGTTGTAACGGCCTCTGTCAGGTCATCGGAAACAAGCGGTCAGGCTCAGTTCAGAATCACCGTAGAAACTTCTATCCTTAAAGGATGGTTTGGAATTACTTTAATTGCCCTGGCTATCGGTGTTGTCTATTACCTGATTCGTAAATATGGAAGGAGATAATAAGTGTGGATACTTCTATTATTTCAATCAAAGGACTTAGAAAAGTATATCATAACCATGTAGCTGTAAATCAGCTGGATTTAGATATACAAAGAGGAGAAATATTTGGTTTACTGGGTCCAAACGGCGCTGGAAAATCGACCACTATTCTCATGATGCTGGGCTTAACAGAACCTACAGCGGGCTCTGTACGGGTAGACGGTATAAATCCGCAGACACACCCCGTTGAAGTCAAGAAGGTAGTAGGTTATTTACCCGATAACATCGGCTTTTACGAGCAAAGAAGCGGACTGGATAATCTTGTGCTGGTTGCCGAGCTTAATGGATACACCTATAACGAAGCTTTGGACAATGCCCAAAACCTGCTCACCACCGTTGGATTAAAAGAAGTCGGTAACAAAAAAGTATCGACCTATTCACGTGGAATGAAGCAACGCCTGGGCCTGGCAGACACGCTCATTAAAAAACCCAGAATAATTATTCTGGACGAGCCTACACTTGGGCTGGACCCTACCGGTGTTAAAGAATTTTTATCGCTCATACAAAACCTTAGTAAAAAAGAAAACCTTACTGTTTTACTTTCTTCCCATCATTTGCATCAGGTACAGGAAGTTTGCAACCGGGTAGGCATTTTTGTAAAAGGAGACTTAATAGCCAAAGGAGAAGTAACCGACCTGGCCCGGCAACTTTTCGGAGACAGCAGTTCAACAACATTATTGGATACTGGCCTGAATAACATCGATGAAATCGCCACCATACAAACTAAGCTAAAAAATATAAAAGGCATAGACCGTACCGAAATGAGCGGAAAACAAATTGTTATTCATCATTCCTTTAAATCCAATACCCCTTTAATAAAAATACTGGCAGAACAGGAAATTCCAACCATGCAGTTGCTGCAAAAGGGGTATGGCCTTGATGATATTTATTCGTATTATTTTGAAGAAAATAAGTTATGAAAAAAGCTAATTTCAATTTTAGATCTTTCAAAATACTCATCCGGAAAGAAATATCGGATTATATAAAAAGCTGGAAATTCATTATCCTGTTAGCCATTGTGCTACTTACTTGTATAGCATCCCTATACAATTCATTGTCCGTTTTAAGAAAAAACGTACCGACACCTAATGATCCGGATTCTATATTTTTCTTTTTAAAAATATTCACCACTTCAGATGGTACTTTACCACCGTTTCATGTGTTTATAGGTTTTTTAGGTCCTCTTCTAGGTATATGCTTAGGCTTTGATGCCGTAAATTCCGAGTTTAATAACCGAACCATCAGCAGGATTTTATCGCAACCCATTCACCGGGATAGTTTCTTGAACGCGAAGTTTACAGGAGCAATAGTAATAATAGCCTGTTTATTCAGCACCTTATTTTTACTTACCACCGGCATCGCCATTATCTGGACCGGCTTGTCCCCCAGCTTACAAGAATGCGGCAGACTGCTCTTGTTTTTACTGCTGAATATGATCTATGTCGGATTCTGGCTTAATCTTTCCATTCTTTTTTCGGTGTTATGGAAATCCCCGGCAACATCTGCTCTTATAGGCATTGCTATATGGTTATTTTTCACTGTATTTTATCCGCTAATTGTAAACGTAATTGCCCAGCGTATGATGCCGGATCCCTATTCCTCTTATCAGGCAATTAAAAGCTATCAGGATTTTATACTCACTATAACACGCTTTGCACCAAATCAGCTATTTGATGACGGTACAAATATATTACTCATGCCTTCTATACGCAGCCTTGGCCCCTTAAGTATGGAACAGGTTCAGGGAGCAATTCCATCTCCCCTACCTATATGGGAAAGCGTAAAAATTGTCTGGAGCCAGCTAACAGGCCTGTTAGCCTCCACTATCATTTGTTTTGCTTTGTCTTATTTTAGTTTTATGCGTAAAGAAATAAGAGCGTAATTAAATGGTCCATGGTCAATAGACAATAGTCCATAGTTCGTCAACTTATTTTATCAAAAATTCAACATGCAAGAACCTGTATGAGATTGCTTCAATCCGGTCGTCATGCCCCTCCTATTTCAGTCATTGCGATCCAGAGAAGCAATCTCATTATCAACAGCTTGTATCAAGCACCATCATACTAATGAAATGACACCGAACCCAGATCATGGTCCATGGTCAATAGACAATAGTCCATAGTTCATCAACTTATTTTATCAAAAATTCAACATGGAAGAACCTGTATGAGATTGCTTCAATCCGTTGGTTATAACGCTCCTATCTTAGTCATTGCGAGCCAGCGAAGCAATCTCATTATCAACAACTTAAATCAAGAACCATCATACTAATGAAATGACACCGAACCCAGACCATGGACCATGGTCAATAGACGATAGCCCATAATCCAACCTTTTCCCATTCATCATTTCCCCCACTTGATTTTCATATCCGTGTTTTGTTCCATAAAGGTCTTCATCGCAGCAACAAATGCCTGCGCCATTTCTTCATGTTTGTTTTTTCTGATATCAACACTCATCTCTACCTGCCAGCCAATCACCTCAGGATATCTCTTTGAAGTATAGGTAGGTGTGTTGTACACCGTGGCTGCTGCAAAGTAGGGGTCTTCTCTCAAAGGGGCCTTATCCTGCATGCTGGGTACGGTAGCCATGCCTGCATTGGACAACAGGCTACCGAACGAGTTTTTACCTGTAAGCATATCGTTAATAGTGACTCCTTTTTTCCAGTTCCCCGTAAAAAAGTTACGGAGACTGGACTCTTCTTCTATGCCTTTTTCTGCTTGCCCTTCTTGCAGGGCTATCAGCGTATTCTTGCTCAGGCTGTATCCCAGTTCTACTTTCTGCTTTTGATGCGGGTGACCATGAAAATCGGTATAGATGGCTCTTTTGTGCAATTTAACGGCTTCTTTAAGCGCCCGGTCTATATAGGTATGGAAACTGCTCCAGGCCTCGTTCATATACGGGTTTCCACAGGTGGCTTTCTCCATCTCCCTGTTCATATCCAGGTGCTGGCGCGACAAATGACAGATCACCACATAAGGGCGTACCTGGTATTTTTTCTCAAAGGCCTGCTGTACGGCCCGGGCAATTTCTATGGTGCCGTAATCGTAATGCCGGTTATGCCCTTTACAGGTATTGAACGGAATGCTGTCTATCTTTAAGCTCCCTCCATGCGACACACTGATTACCAGAGGGATATTTCCGGGAATGTATTCTATCCACTTATTTTTATCAAATTCTGTGGGCTTTGGTTTTTCAAGAGCGCCTTTGTGCTTAACCTGTGCTCCTGCGGTTATACCGGTTAACAGCAGGAGAAACAATAGGGTTGCTGAAATCTTCTTTCTTTTCATGCTATCTGTTTTATTTTACTTCTTCAATGGCCATGGCACAGGCATAATAATATTTATTGGCCTGTGTGTTATTGGGACTTGCCGAAAACCGGATGCTCACTGTGCCGTCTTTATCGGGCTGCATCTCTGCTATGCTTGCCACATTGGTGGTATTCCTGCTGC
This sequence comes from Pseudopedobacter beijingensis, assembly GCF_042678145.1. Lineage (NCBI taxonomy): Bacteria > Pseudomonadati > Bacteroidota > Sphingobacteriia > Sphingobacteriales > Sphingobacteriaceae > Pseudopedobacter > Pseudopedobacter beijingensis. Next base: position 425,762 of record NZ_JBHUDG010000003.1, read on the forward strand.
TTTCCAGTACGGCGGTACTTGTACCGTTCCCCGTCAGCTCAAACTGCGTCTCCCTGTTGATATCATCAGGGGCTACTGCATTTGCTGACGAAACGAAAAATACAAATTTATATCGTTTGTCTTTATTGAGTCCCGAGATCTCTACGATGGAGGAGGTTCCGCTGCCTTCATGGAAAAAACTGTTTTTTGAAACTACCGAGGGCATATCCAGCGCTGTGGTAGTGGTGGCGGGCCCCTGGCTATTGTTACCCTTAAAGCCTTTGACCATTTTCAGCTTTACGGATGTTTCGCCCCCGGTTATATCATGTAGATCCAGAAGGCTGCCGCTGGCCAATGAGGTCATAAAGTTCCAGTCGGGATAGGTGGTAGAGGTTCCAGAGAAAGAGATCTTTATCTTATCGAAAGAAAGGATTGGCGAAACCGGAACTTCCTGGTATGCGGTTAATTCCGTTATCGCATAAGGGTTTAGAACGGCCTGGTAAGCGGCCTCACGCCCTACCTGTGCCTCAAAGTCTGAGCTATTGTTCTTGTACTTGCTCTGCCTGATATCCAGACCGTAAAGATTGCCGAACAGGGCCTGGAAATAGGCGCATGCCCCGGTATAGCGTCCATAGCTTAATTGCAGGTGGTAACCATCCCGGGTATAGAAATCGCCTATGGCACTGGTCCTTGCGTTCTGGATGGATGTACCGGTGGGCACCAGCACATCGAAACCAAAGTTCTCGTACACTTTTTTACTGGTGGCGGCAATTTCACGGTACATGCGGGACTGGTCGCTGCCGTAGTATTGTTCGAATACCGTAGAAATAAAATCTGCCTGGTTGGCCCAGGTCTGGTGGAGAACGTACTTTACGTCCGGGTTGGTGGCGTTCTTTTTAAGAAAATCCAGTATAGGGGGCAACTGTGCTTCGTAACTATCGTACTTCCCGCTATATCTGGACAATTGCTGTATGCTGATATAGTCCCAGTGTTCTTTTGCCAGTGCTTCTTTAAAAGTCTGGGACGGACGGGTGGTCACTCCTTTCTCTATCCTGTAGCAGGAATAGGCTTTATTGGATTGCAGGTTGTTCCAATGGTCCAGCAAAGAGGTCCCTCCCTGGTATATCACTTCTATCAGCAGGTCTATGCCTTGCTCCTGGGCCAGTTCGTACAGGTTCCGCACAACGGTATCGTCGGCATAGGAGTTACCTATGCACAATAGCTTGATGGTACCCTGTGCGGTAACGGTGATGCCTACGTTTTTGGTTATGCTCTTGTCTGCCGACTCCAGGTACAGCCTGGTGGTGCCTACGGACAGCGCTCTGATCTTCACGGAATCTTTTTTAAGTACATCGATATCGGCAATACTGGCGTCTTCTATCCGCCAGGTATAATCGAGGTTTTGCTGCTCTTCGGGAAAAGTGGCATAGACTATGGCCATTTGCCCTGTCTGCAGTTTCACGGCTTCGGCATTTAGGCTTACCTGGGGCGGCTGCGCCATATCGGGAAGGGGCATTGTTTCTTCCGATTGTTTTTTGGAGCAGGAAATAAAAATGACTGCCATGGTCAGCAGTGTCATCAAAAATGTGAGCTTACTTTTCTTCCTGGTGGATGTGGGGTTTAAATGTGTTTTCATTAAAAAGTTCATAATTCAGGTTGTTTGTTAAAATAGATTGTTATTTACAATGGTTGTTGTTTTAAAAGGTTAGGGTACTTAAAATGCCTGTGCCCCCCTATTTTGCGGGGTAATGGTTGGGGCCAACAGCTGCTCCAATGTAACCAGCACCTCTTGCAAATGGCCGTAAAAAACCAGCAGGTCTTGCCGCTCGGCTACGGATTGATGGTTAAAGGCACCCGATATCGTCAGCGAAAACAGCTGCCAAAGTTGCTCGCGACTCTCGGCAGGCGAAAAATCCTGAAAAAGTACCTGCAGTTTTTCTGCGGTTTGCTGCAATAGCAGCGGGTTAATGGTTGCGCTCATACAAAACAGGCCATCTTAGGCGTACAACTGGTTTAATTAATGAGTTAAAAAAATAATTCTCAACAGGCATAAACATTAACGAAAGATTATTATATATTTGGTTTAAGCGATAATTAAAGGACATAGGTGTCCCCTACGGTAAGCATCGTTCCGTTTTTTAGGCTTTAAGGGATAATTTTTAACTCAAAAAGCAATATCCCCTACCGCCACATCTGTGCTGTTGAATAAAAAGCTAATGGAAAATGGTATGGTTTGCTACGTTGGGGATTTCATGATGTTTTGGATTGGGTTTAACAAAGTCTTGCTGGCCAATACTGCGAGGGTAATGGCTGCTCCTGCTTGCCCCTGGCAAACGGGAATAATTGGTTGGGTTGGGTGACAGAGCGTCTTCATATTTTATTTTTTTCTTTATGAAAACGATGTGTACTCGGTAAAGCCGTGAGAGTGAACCTTATTGGTGTATAAACCAAAAGGGCGAACTTCAAAGCTCATATCTGCAGGAAACGACCAAGTAACCTTTTCAAATCCAAAGAGGATATGAAATGCCAATACAAGTCTAACATGAAGCCGCCCTTTTGGACTTTATGCTGTAAAGTTAGCAAAATCCAATTATAGGGCGACACTCACGGTTATCTCGTTGGCATTTTGGTCGTTTTTACAGACGAGAGAACATCGTTTAAAACAAGGTCTAACCTCGCTTTTTATGTCGCATTACTAATACAAGTATACAAAAAGTTTTTCATTAAACGTCAAACTTTTTAATAAATAATTTTAAAATGAGCCGTATAAACCGTTTAGAAGAGGTTTTTAAAGAAAAAGATGTATATAACCGAGATATCGCAAAATATCTAAATAAATCCGAGGGAACTATATCCAGATGGGTCAATAATCACAGACAGCCATCATTAGAAGAATTGAATAAAATAGCTGAGTTCTTGAAGGTAGATATAAGGGAATTGTTACATAAAAGTAAATGGGGTAAATAAATAATTAAAATATGTTTCAAACTTTAGATAATTTAAAATTATGCATCAAGTAGAAGGAAAATATTTAGACAAATATTTTTATTTAAATGCAGACCAACCTTTTAATTATTCAACATGGCAAGCTCCAATACATTGGACTGGGATAGTTAATGGTAAGCAAGTTGAATTCACTCAGATACATAATCATGCTTCTGATTTAATTTGTTTTGATTGGTCTGATTTTCCAGATGAGCTAGAAATAGCCAAAACATATATTGTAAAAGAGATTGATAGAGCTATGAGAGTAATGGATTAACATCGCCGTAAGTGAAATTATAAACCGTTTCAATAAGTCTTGTAAAGAGAAAATAGATAAGAAGGATACTTCAAGAGAAGGACGTGGGCCAAAGCCTGTGTTTTATAGGTTGGTTGAGAGAGTAGATTTAGAAAATAAATAATGGAAAGTATACTTACTGATATAGTAAATAACTAAATGAAAAAGGAACTTATTCTTGAACTATTACTTCAATTTGAAGGTGCATGTTATATCTATAATGATGTAGAATTTTGGAGTGCCAGAGAATTGCAAAAAGTATTCGGGTATTCTCAATGGAGGAATTTTGAAAATGCAATAGATAAGGCAAGGATAGCATGCGCAAATGCAGGAGAAAAAGTCGCCGATCATTTTGCTGATGTCAGCAAAATGATCGAATTGGCTAAAGGGGCCCAAAGAGCGGTAAATGATATTGCTCTTACCAGATAGGGATGCTACCTTATTGCTCAAAATGGAGACCCTACCAAACCTGCTATTGCATTTGCACAAACTTACTTTGCCGTACAAACAAGGAGACAGGAAATTATTGAACAAAGGCTTTTAGATGTTGCCAGGGTAACCGCAAGAGAAAAGCTCTCTCAATCTGAAAAGAAACTGTCTGGAATAATCTATGAACGTGGAGTTAATGAGAAAAGTTTTGCAGTAATAAGAAGTAAGGGAGATCAAGCTTTATTTGGAGGATATTCGACAAATGAAATGAAAAAGAAGCTTAGTGTACCAGAAAAGAGACCTCTTGCTGACTTCCTACCTACGCTAACTATAAAAGCTAAGGACTTTGCCGCAGAACTAACCAGCCATAATGTTTCTGATAAAGACCTAAAAGGTGAAGTTCAGATTTCTAAAGAACATATAGACAATAATATTGCTGTTAGAAAGATACTGCAAGAAAGAGGCGTTAAACCGGAAAATCTTCCTGCAGCAGAAGATATAAAGAAAGTACAACGGAAATTAGATAATGACGCAAAAAAAATCTTAAAACAAACTAAAAAGAAAAAGTAGCTGCAAGGGAAAACAGGAGAACTGAAAAGTGTAAATTCTAAAAAAAGAAAGGTAAAAAGGTAAAGAATAAATATTTCTTAAAGTAATTAATCATAAATGCAAAGACCTTTTAGATCAGAATTAGTATTAGACGAACGTATAAGCGAATCAACGTTAAAGGCATTCCATGTTGGCTTTGACCAAAATAAGTTTAGACTTCAACCATTAGTTGATACTATAAGGAATGTAATACCTGAATATGCTCTTGGCTATCATCAGGGAAACAATATTCCATTGACTGAGATGGTTGAGCGATTAAATGATGCAGCCAAAACAGTATACACGACAGACAAGTACAAGCAACGGGGAGAATTTGGGGAACTTATTCTCCATCTCCTTTTGCGGGACTTCTGCCACTCGATCCCGCTGATATCTACGATATACTTCCGTGATTCCCCCAATGTGCCCGCACATGGTTTTGATGGGGTACACATCACTATAGATGGCGATGAAAAGAAATTGTGGTTAGGGGAATCCAAACTTTATAAAGCTGGAAAAAGCGGTATAAGTGATTTAGTAAATGATATATCAAAGCATTTTAATGCGGACTATCTTAGAGAACAGTTTAGTTTGATAACAAGAAAGCTGCCCCAGGAAACTCCTGAAATTGAACATTGGAGAACTTTGATGCATAAACACCAGAAGCTAGATGTTATTTTTTCGAGCATTGTAATCCCGATGGTCTGCACCTATAATAGCGCTCTATTTGTAAACCACAATGATGAAACGCAACAATACATTGATGATTTCAAAACGGAATGTATGGCATTACACGAAGAGTTTAATAGAAAACGACCTGCTTCTAATTTAGAAATCATGTTACTTCTTTTGCCTGTACCTGACAAAGACGAGTTAAATATGGAGCTAGATGCAAGATTAAAAGCAATGCAAAGAATATGATTTTTACAGATATATATAGAGCCATAAAATTTCTCTCTGATGCAAAGGAACTGAGCTACGACGATAGTTTTGCCCTTTCTCGATTCTGCTCGACTCAGCTCTCGAACAAAGAAACGGAAAGCGGAGCTAGAGACCTTGTAATTCGAGTTCGTGATGCTTGGGATAAAATTCCTGAAACAACTAAACCTATATGGAACTCCTTAACGGAAGCTGTAGGATTGTACCCTTACTTAGATCACGAAGAGTTGTCTATAAGCTCCTTACTGAAATATGAATATCATAAATCTCCATACCTTGATGGTGTATATCTCCATGAAGAACAGCAACGGCTTTCTGTAGAACTACAAAGCAGACGCTCTGTAGTAGTAAGTGCTCCAACAAGTTTCGGAAAGAGTCTGTTGATTGAGGAAGTAATCGCGAGTGGGATATACAAGCAGATAGTCATTATACAACCGACGCTTGCTCTTCTCGACGAGACTAGAAAGAAATTAGTGAAATATCGAGATCAGTATAAAATTATCGTTTCTACAAATCAGGCTCCAGATACCGATAAAGGTAATGTGTTCCTGTTTACAGGTGAACGTGTTGTAGAATATGCAGACTTCCCTCCTATTGACTTTTTTGTAATAGACGAATTTTACAAACTCAGTCTCGATAGAGACGATGATCGAGCGATAACATTAAATCAGGCTTTTTACAAGCTACTGAAGCAGACAAATAAGTTCTACTTATTGGGTCCCATGATTAAGAGCATTCCTGTTTCTTTCAAAAATAAATTTGAGCTGACCTGGTTTCCAACTGAATTTGCAACAGTTGCTGTGGATGAGAAAAGTCTTGAGATTATGGACAAAGTGAAAGCCAAAGAAAGAAAGGAGTTGAAAAAAAATGCGCTATTTGATTTACTTTCGGAAACTGACGAACAAACATTAATTTATTGTTCATCACCAAATAAAGCAACTGTACTATGTTTAGAATATATTGATTATCTCATCAACAACTCAAAAGACTTCAATGATCTAGACACGTCTGCTAATAATGAAATGATTGAATGGATTGGTCAAAATATAAATACGAGGTGGTCTTTAATTGATTCGTTAACTCATGGAGCTGCGTTTCATCACGGTGCCTTGCCTCGGCACTTAGGAAGCTCCATTGTCGATGCATTTAACAATGGTTCTATTAGATGGTTGTTTTGTACCTCTACATTAATAGAAGGCGTCAACACATCTGCAAAAAACGTGATTCTATATGATAAGGAAAAAGGAACTAAACAAATAGATTTCTTTGATTATAAGAACATAGCTGGGCGTTCTGGAAGAATGAAAAAACACTATGTTGGAAATGTATACCGATTCGAAAAAAGACCTGAACAAACAGAGCTTTTTGTTGACATCCCTCTTTTTAACCAAGAGAATGCTCCTCTCGAGATATTAATCTCATTAGAAGAGGGAGAATTAGAAAACACTGCTAAACAACGGTTACAAGACTTTCATAATCTCCCGGAAGAACTACAAGAGGTGATGAAAAAGAACTCAGGTATTAGCATTGAGGGGCAACAGAAGATTATCGAAGAGATAAAAGCTGATATTGCTTCAAATAAGTATTTATTAAATTGGAATCAATATCCAACTTATGAACAACTACTTTATATTTTGGATTTATGTTGGAAACATCTTTTAAAGCCTGGAGAAAATAAAGCTGATATTAGAAATGCAAAACAACTTAGTGTTTTAACAAATAAATATTCAAGATTAAAATCAACTGCGGCATTAATAAACGATTCGATTAATGATAACTATTGGATAGAACAAATACCTAATGATCAAGAACGTATAAATAAACTATCTTTCTTCACATTAAATATTACTAGACACTGGTTCGATTATAAACTACCAAAATGGTTATCCGTTTTATCGGAGTTACAAGAATACGTATTAAAGAAACATAATTTGCCTTATGGCAATTATACATATTTTGCTAGCAGCTTAGAACATGGCTTCTTGTCACCGAATTTAGCGGCATTAATGGAATACGATATTCCTATATCGGCAATTAATAAGCTGAAATCAATTCTTAATCAAGACAGGACACCTGAAATGCTTATCATCTTAATAAATCAATTATCTGATGAAGATTTAAGAAAGAAAGGGCTATTACAATATGAAATAAATAAATTGAGAAATGCGATATAAAAGTTAATAGAAGAATTCGAAACCTAATATGACATATCTTAAGATTACATAATCGCATACTAAATCATTAATAATTTCTAAAAAGCAAATCACTTCCGAAATGGATAAAATTAAAATTTCTCTAACAAATTGTTTTGGAATAGGAAAACTAAACCACGAGTTTGATTTTACAAAAAGTCAAACATTCCTGATATATGCTCCAAATGGAACCATGAAAACTTCGTTTTCAAGAACTTTGGACCTAATATCAAAAAACGATTCAAAGAATCTCCCTTGTGATAGGATTTATAATTCACGAGTTACAGAATATAAGATTTTAATAGACGGAGATGAAATTACTAAAGAAAACATCTTAGTTGTAAATGCAGAAGACAGTAACTTCGATGCCTCAAACAAGATTAGTACCTTTCTCGCAAGCAAAGAATTAAAGAATAAATACGATGAAATCTATTTAGATCTAAATAATAATAAATCTGAATTCATTAAAAAGCTAAAGGCAATATCACAAAGTACAGACTGTGAAACAGAATTTGTTAATACTTTTTCTGAAAATCCCAACGTAACTTTTTTTGAAGCATTATTAAATCAAATAAATAACCTAACAGATAAATTCGAAAAACCAAATTTTAAATACAACGATGTTTTTGACAAAAAAGGAAATGTTAAAAAATTTCTTGATAAAAACCAAAACATTCTTGACCAATATATAAACAACTACAAGAACATCATTTCTAAGTCTAAGTTCTTTAAAGAATCTAACACTAATACATTTGGAACTTATCAAGCCAATGAAATACTAAAATCAATTGAAGATAATTCATATTTTGAAGCAGGCCATAAATTTATATTAGAAGATGGAACTGAAATTGAGAATTCCGATCAGTTGAAACAACTTGTTCAGCAAGAAATACAAACAATACTAAATGATGAAAAGTTAAAACAGGCATTTGATAAAGTAGATAAAGCAATTGGTTCTAATGTTGAGCTTAGAGCTTTTCAAAAAGTAATAGAAAAGGACAACTTGATTTTAGTCAATTTAAAGGACTATGAAAAATTCAAAAAAGATGTTTGGATAAACTATTTATCTGAGATAAAAACTGATACTAGCGAATTAGCAACACACTACCAAGAAAAGAAAAAAGAACTTGAAAAAATCATTAATGAATCTAAGAAGGAATTTGCATTATGGGCAAAAATTATAAACACTTTTAACTCAAGATTCTATGTTCCTTTTAAGGTAATATTAGCAAATCAAGAAGATATAATTCTTAAACAAGATACTGCAAATTTAGAATTTGAATATTCTGATAGAGATGAAGAACCTGTTAGACAAAAAAAGGAAAATCTGATTAGCATTTTAAGCAAAGGAGAACAAAGAGCTTATTTTATTTTACAATTTTTGTTCGAAATAGAATCCAGAAAACTAGGGAATGAAAAGCATCTATTGATTTTTGATGATATAGCAGACTCTTTTGACTATAAGAATAAATTCGCTATTATAGAGTATATAAAAGATCTTCATAATTTGGATGTTTTCAGAACGATAATCCTAACTCACAATTTTGATTTCTACAGAACTGTAGCGTCCAGACTTGGCCTCCCCAGAACAGTAGTTTACATGGCTACAAAATCTGACTCAAAAGAAATCACGCTCCATGATGGACAATACAGAAAAGATGTATTTGCTCATTTTATTGACAGATTTTCCGAACCAAGAGTATTCATCAGTTTAATTGCATTCGTTAGAAATCTAATTGAATATAGTGAATCAGATGATTGTGAGGAATATTTAACCCTTACGAGTTGCCTTCATAGGAAAGAATTAAGTGAGAATTTGACAGCTGAAGAAGTTTTTAAAATTTACACAAATAGGCTAGTAAAGCTTCAGGGAAAAAGTATAGATTTTGGAGCTGAAAATCTTATGCAGTTTATTACGAATACAGCAGATTCTATTTGTGATGAGCAAAATATAGATGAAATATTACTTGAGAACAAAATTGCTTTAGCAATTGCAATCCGCCTAAAAGCAGAAGAATATCTAATTAAAAAGTTGCCACAATTAGATTTACAAACTATAACTTCAAATCAAACTCAAAAATTATATAAAACATATACTAAAACCTTTCCTGAAAGTACTTCTTTAGAAACATTGGATAGAGTTAATTTAATGACGCCGGAAAACATACACATTAATGCTTTTATGTATGAACCTCTCATTGATATGTCTATTTCTCATCTTATAGATTTATATAAAAAAACTTCTTCACTCAATTAAAAAGAATGCAAGAAAAATCAATATTCACGGGTTCAAAAGCCTATTTGGAAAAAAGCTTTTTAGAGGAATTAAGTTACAAGGTTTGGTCTACAAAGGGTGCTAGATTTAAAGCAGACGAGCGATTAATGAAAACTGCTAAGATGTCGAATATTAGTCTTTCCGTATTTTCTGCTTACCTAATTATAGCCAGTTTAATTTCGGTATATGTAGGTAATTATAAGCTTAATTTTCAGATCATAAATTACTTTGTAACCTCTCTTTCTATTATCTTATTAGTTTTATCTCAATATGAAAGCTCTCAAGACTATAAAATGAGAGCTGTTAAATTTCATGAATGTGCATTGGAACTTAGCAAAATATACAATGAGATTAGAATCTTTAAAACACTTTCTAAACACCCTACTGACGAAGAGTGCAGAACTTTCTGTGAAGACACCTCAAGAAAATACCAAGATATACTTGCTAAATATGAAAACCACTCCGCTATTGACTATGATACTTTTAGGCTTTTAAACCCAGATTATTTCAGCGAATATAAAGCAAAAACTAAATCCATAAAATTTAGAAGATGGTGGGCAATATACGGCTGGTATACTCTCCTTTTAATTGGTACGCCTATGGTCTTTATTGGATTTAGTTTTGTGAAATTTTGAATATTGTACACTATTGAAAAAAATACATAAATAATATAATTATGAACCAATGTTGTCTAGAATGTAGTCACCCTATAAGCAAACAAGTATTTAATTATTCCAATGATTATTTTGGTATTCCATTATGTATGCCCCATCAAGATTGGATAAAACAACAAGAGTACATGAGTACTTATGAAGCTATATCTTTATATTTTGCATTGAAATGGCGAGGTGTTCCCGCAAAATTAGAAAAGTTTGACGGTCATAAAACTATAGACATCGCCATACCGCAGGCTAAAGTAAACATTGAAGTTGATGGCGGGCATCACAACTACAGTGACAGGCAAGCCTTAGCTGATCTTAAAAGAACTTATTACTCTTTCATAAAAGGTTACCTTACCCTTAGGATTCCAAACTCTTTGGTAAAACACCATCTGGATGAAACTGCCGATATGATTACCGAAATATTAAATTATAATAGAGAAATGGTATCAAAAGAAAAGCGGCAAATGATTAAATATAGGAAGTTTTAAGTGAGTTTATTATGAAGAAGCTATATGACTGGGGAAGTCTTAATTCCGAACATATATCAATTGTAAACCAACTGTGTAACAAGTGGGACAATCTTATTGAGCAAAACAAACAAGAAAGATACTACCAAAGCTTTTTAGCAGAACATGCAGGTTTTTTCCTTTCTGATTGGAATGCAAAACTTGTTATTTCAAAACTAAAAATGGGTTCGGAATTGGAATGCGATTTTGTTGTTGTAAAAGACGGTTTCAGTGCCGGTACTATTTATGAGTTTATTGAAATTGAAAAGCCAGGTAGCCGGCTCTTTACCAAGAATGGAATCCCCTCTAAGGATTTTAACACTTCATTGCAACAAATAAGAGACTGGCGTAGATGGTTAATTGAAAATAAAAGCTATTTTAAAAAATTTCTACCCACAGTAAATACTAGAGTTTTGAGTGATTCACAAATAAAATTCAAAATAGTTATTGGAAGAAGAGATGAACAAATCAGTCTAGAAAAGCGTAACCAAATCGCAAACGAAAACCACATAGAAATTAGAAGTTTTGATAGCTTAGCTGATAAATTAAGGGGCGATTTGATTCATGGAGAATTATGGCACCAGAGAGAAGACAAAGGATATGTTTATCTAATAAACAAGATCTCCAGTCCATTTCTAAAGGCTATAACGGATAGTTCATGGAAAGAACTGTGTGATTCTAAAAGTATCCCTCCGTCTCACTTTTATTCTAATGTTGACTCTTCTATTTCGGAACACTTAAAGTTCAATAAGTTGTTTGAGGAGTATAAGAAACTAGTTCATGCTAATTACTTTCTTTAAAAATCGCCATTTATCAAACATGTCTAGCTAGTTCATTTTCTCTTCGTTTGAGACATGCTCAACTGGCTAAGAATTATTACAAATTTGATATTGCACACAACTCCAATTATATTAGAAATATATTTTCAACTGTATTAATGAATTACAACCTAGAGGTTCTAAATGATAAAGAATTTGAATTACTTTCTAAAGACCTACTTGAGAGAGTGCTCGATACCCCCTTACAAAATTTTAAGACTGGAAAGGATGATGGGATAGATTTAAGATATTCATCCTATAACTTAAATGAGATAATAATCCAAGCAAAAGCTTATACAAAATCTAAATATACAAACCTAAAAAGAGCCCTTAAAGAAGAGAGAGTAAAAATGGACAAACTTTTTCCCTCTCCCCAAAGATATATTTTAACGACAACTTGTGCGCTTTCTCCAAAAGAAGTAAATGAGATAGTAGATGTCATGCATCCCTATATTTTATCACCGCAAGATATTTATGGAAGAGATCGTATGGAATCATTAATAAGTAATCACCATGACGTTGAAAAGAAATACTACAAACTCTGGTTAACAAGCACTAATATATTAGAAACTATTCTACACAATGGACAAAGGTCTCAATCTGAATTTTATAAAGATAAAATACTAAAAAAAGCGAGTCTTTATGTTCCTACAAAAAACCTTCAAGATGCTATTGATAAACTAAATGAAAATAAGTTTGTGATCATTTCAGGCGAACCCGGTGTAGGTAAGACTACTATCGCTTATATTTTAATCTGTGACTTGCTAGGTAATGGATATGAACTGATCAATATTGATGACAAAATCAATGATGCACTAAATTTACTCTCACCTAATCCTGATGTAAAACAAGTTTTCTTCTTTGATGATTTTTTAGGTGCTAATATTAATGAAATATTAAATCCGAAAAACACAGAAAGTAAAATTGTGAATTTTATTGAACAAATAGAAGTATCAAAGAATAAGTTTCTTATACTCACTTCAAGAACAACTATCCTAAATCAAGCAAAGGACAATTACGAACATTTTGCCCGTCAAAAATTTGACAAACGATCAAAATATGAACTCATATTAAATGACTATTCTCTTATTAATAAAGCAAGAATAGTATATAATCACCTTTACTTCAATGATATTCCAGAAGAATTTAAGAACAGCTTTTTTGAAAACAAGAACTATCTAAAAATCATTGAACATAAAAATTACTTCCCACGCTTAATCGAATTTATCACTAACCAACATAATTATGACAAAGAATACTATGACTCAGTTAATGAATTTATTTTTAAAAACTTAGAGAATCCCAGTGAAATATGGAAAATGGCTTTCGAACGTCAACTTGAGGACGAAGACCGTTTCCTATTATTATCATTGTTTTCATTTGCGCAAACACGTGTAGCACATGGAAAACTAGAAAATGCATTCACAAACCGCTATAATTATGAAATTAAAGAAAATGGCGTTAGTAAAAAAATAAACGCTTTTAACAGGTCGCTAAAGAAAATATTAGACAGTTTTATAATATCTATAAAAGTAAAAGATAGGGAAAATGAGTATCAATTATTAAATCCTTCTATTGCAGATTTCCTATTGAATTATCTTAGAGACAGTAAGGAGGAAAGAAATAGAGTTTTATTCTCCATCTGCTACCTTTATCAACTAATCGGCTATTTTGATACCGAAAGAAAAGATAAAATAATACTTAAAGATGATTTTCTAAAGAATTATTATTCAATTTTCTTAAACCTCTTAGAAAATCTTGAAGAAAGAGACTATACTTTTACCATTCTTGATATTTTATATTGTCTTGACAAATTTTTCCTGAATGGTACTATAAAAGAGTATTCCGCTTTTCAGTCTTATCTAGAAAAATTATTAGAAACCGATGGTCGAGGATATGTGACATCAAGAAAACTTATAAAAGTACTTGACAGCATTTATAAAAGATACCCAAACAATATAAAAGACTTAGTAATTTCAAACTGGACCAAATTAATGCTTTTGTTAATAAGAAATGCTTATGATAGAGATGACTTAGCTGGTTTGGAAAAACTTCATGATTTATATGCTATCGATTTATCCAAAACTATAGAAAATGACGATATTAACTTTGAAATAGAAACAAAAGTAGGCAAGTTATTTGAAGAGTATTCCAAAGATTACGACATGATTGTAAAAGAGAGTGACGTATTAGATACATATCATACTGTAGATAAAGGTTATACCGTGTCTTACATTGATAACAAATATTGGAACTCCTATCTGAGCTTTTTTGAAGATTGTGGTTTAGGCAGTCATTATGATCAATTTAATCATGAATTAGATATAGATGCCGAAGATGTATTAAATCAGATACTGGAAAATAATAATTATGAAGAGGATGATTATAGACTTGAAACAACCATTGAAGAAGATCATTCCGATGAGAACGAATATCAAATGATTGAATATTTATTTGAAAGATAATTTATAAAACAAAACCAAAAATTTAGTTTTTACAATCTAAACTCAATATCTCCTTAATCACAGGTCAGTATTAGATTAGGCTATCTCACTGATACATTGTCGTAATGACCTATTGCAAGATTTGAGACCTTTAAGCGAGCTATATTCAGATTAACATTACATAAATAATCGTACGGCTTCTCATTAAAGCCTGTGATATTAACCATATAATTATTTGGAGGCGAAGAATCATAGGTTAAAAAATATCCAAATGGTTTGTAATTAATTTCTGACCATTGAAATCTCTCGCCTGTTTCAATGTTGGAAGCGAAACTATATCCAATCATCCTTTTAACGGGGGATGAATTTGAATACAGATAAATATTTATTTTTTGGGGGAAGAGTTCGCTTCTTCGATTGAGCAGATAATCGGTTACACCTGAATGTTTATTTAAAACTCCGGATGAGTCAGCACAGACAAACATTAGCAATATCTGCTTTAGGACATTTAGAGGTTTAATCATATAACTACCAGACGTAATATAAGGATTAACATTTTGTTCCAAAATCTTAACTCCTTGCCTAGTAAATTCACAAAAGTCTTTTACATACCAATTTCCAGTAGAGTTGTTACAATGTGCGCAAAGACATTTTTTACCGAAACCCCGATTACTTACACTCTTTTTGCCAAATAAATATCCCGTTTCATTGAATAAATGCTCATAATTCTGCACATAAATTGGTGTATTATTGAAAGCACATTGAGGAGGGATATGTTCGAAGGTAAGAGTTGTTTGATCCCCACAAAGTACACAAGTATTTTCTGTTAACATATTGGTAAATCTTAGTATTCATATAGACTCCCTAAACAGGCGCTATAATAAATGCAGTTATGTGTATCATAAAAAGTTTAAATTTGAAGCGAATTAAAGGAATATACTAATCTTTCTAACTTAGGAATACTTCTATTCACAAAACCATTTTCTTTATAAAAACTAAGTTCATTTACGAAGTATCCTAAATTTGCTTTTGCTGTTTTTAAATGGAAACAACCATTGGATATTGCTTTTTTATCAGCTGTTGAACTCTTTAAATACCAAAATAATAGCTTAAGTTCTTCTTCAACAACTTGCGAACCACTAAAACAGTTACAGCCTTTACCTTCAAAAAACTCAAAATTTTTGTAGTTAAAATAGATATAACTTCTTGATGTTTTAGATAGACTAAACTTTCTCTTTCCTCTTTGCTTGTCTCTTTTAGGAGTAACATCTACAAAACCTTGGTTCTCTAATACCATTATTAAGTCTTGATTACAAGTATAAATTCTCATGTTTAGATTTTTTAATGCATTATTTACTTAACACAGTTATTAAATATCGTTCTGTGTATTCGTACTGATAAAGTTAAGGATAAATTATATTTCTAAAACAACATTAAAATTTGAGTACTGATTTCTCACAAAAGACAACTATATATCTATATTTACAGCAACTTTAAAATAACACATAGCATTTTGGTGGGTAAACCATAAACAAACATTTAAAAATGAATTTGAGGGAGGCTATATATAATCGCCTATGGTAAACAAGAACGGGAGCTATAATCAATCTTATACCAATCTTACTTTGGCTCGGGTTTAGAGATATTGTATTTTCCTATACAGGTACTTTTATAAAAGCCATTGGTGTAGTGGAGAAAAATTATATAGAAGCAGCTATTCCCCCAGAATTTGGTGCTACTGGTGCTCAACGGAATAATGATGGCTATCTGGTAAAAGTAAACTGGACAGCTCTTTCTAATCCTTTAAAGCCAAAATATTATATTCAATATATTGTGGATACTGTATTTGAGAGAGTAAAATCTATAGAGTTTAAATAACTATGCTACGAGTCACCTGCGCCATTATATTTAAAGACAACAAAGTGCTGATTGCCCAACGCAGCAAAAGCATGAAATTACCTTTAAAATGGGAGTTCCCCGGTGGTAAGATAGAAACCGACGAGACTATGGAGGAAGGTTTAAAGCGTGAGGTTATGGAAGAACTTAATATTAATATATCAATTGGAGAAGCGCTTAGCCCAGTTGAACATCATTATCATGATTTTTCTTTAAACCTCTACCCTTTTGTTTGTGCCTATCTGGATGGTAACTTAGAAGCCAAAGAGCATGCACAGGTAAAATGGGAATCTTTAGCTAATTTAGAAGCTTATGATTGGGCAGAGGCGGATATGCCGGTGGTGAAGGAGTTGATAAAAATGTTTGGATAAAAGATGTTATTAGCTTGATGGTTCCGAGTACCTCACCATGACGCTAACTACGTTTATAGTTTATTAAAATGAATTTAGGAATATACGAGCAACTGATTACTACTGTACTTAGGGAAAAGCTAGAAGCTTTAGATAGAAAGTCTTTTTACATCAATACAGCTCCTATAGATAAGGAAGAAGCTTCCAGGGTATTATCCTTACATCTGGGTTCTGCCATTAAGCAAGCTTTTGAACTCATTAAAGCTGACATTAGCAAGCAAATTGAGATTGCAAATAAAATTGTCATCCTACTTAAGCAAGAAATAGAAAAGTATGATTTTGACGAGGATATTATAGCTACCGAAGCACAACTTTTAAAAGCTGTATTTAGCACTATTGACAACGATTATAGTGATTTAGATCTGCGTTTAAAAGAAATCACCCCATATACAAGACTCACACAGAGCGAACTGTTTACCGGAGGCAACGTAGGACTTTCTTTAGATAGTGAGCTGAAAAAGGAAATCGTGTCGGCCAACCGTATTGATCTCCTGGTTTCTTTTATCAAGTGGAAGGCGGTGGTAATCTTACGGAATGCTTTTGAAGAGTTTACACGGAATGGGGGCCAACTGCGAATTATTACGACTACCTATATGGGAGCTACAGATGCCAAAGCTATTAGGGAACTGGCTAAATTACCCAATACGCAGATTAAGGTTTCTTACAATTTAGATAGAGAGCGACTACATGCCAAAGCTTATCTATTTTATAGGAACTCGGGATTCCACACGGGCTACATTGGTTCGTCTAACTTTTCCCGCTCTGCACTAACAGATGGATTGGAATGGAATATTAAAATTACTACTAAAGAGATTCCGCATGTAATTACCAAATTTCAAAAGACCTTTGAATCTTACTGGCAGAATGCAGAATTCGAAAGCTATGAAGACAGTTTACATTATGATAGACTACACCAGGCATTAAGCAATAATAAAATAGGAAAAACCGAAGAGGGTATACTGAATTTCTTTGATATTAAACCCTATCATTATCAAAAAGAAGTATTAGAGAAGCTACAAGTAGAAAGGAATATTCATGGCAGATTCAAAAACTTAGTAGTTGCCGCTACGGGTACAGGAAAAACAGTTATTTCTGCTTTCGACTTTAAAGCTTTTAGGCAGCAGCAGCCAAAGGCTACTTTTCTATTTATTGCCCACCGAAAGGAAATCTTGATACAAGCTTGGCATACCTTTAGAAATATTTTAAGAGATGGCAATTTTGCTGAACTTTGGGTAGATGGAAATGAGATTAACGATAAAAAGCATCTGTTTGCTTCAGTACAAACCTTAAACAACAATCTAGAAGGTTTACAGGTAAGTCCTTCTTATTATGATTACATCATTGTGGATGAAGGGCACCATGCTGCTGCCAATACATATCGTAAATTTTTGACTTATTTTAAGCCTCAAATTTTATTGGGCCTAACCGCTACACCGGAACGCATGGACGGAGAAAGTATTCTTCCCTATTTTGATGGGCATATTGCTGCAGAAATACGCTTGCCTGAAGCATTGAATCATAAATTGCTTAGCCCTTTCCAATATTTTGCAATCTCGGACAATACGGATTTAAGCAATGTGCGCTGGGAAAAAGGCAAATATGTAAGCAGTGAGCTTACTAAACTTTATACTGCAAATGATATTCGCGTACGGGATATTATCCATAACCTTCAACAATACACCAAAGACTTTAATGATGTTATAGCTGTAGGCTTTTGTGTATCAAAAGAACACGCCCTTTTTATGAGTAATAAGTTTGTAGAGGCAGGTCTAAAAGCCAGCGCTTTGACAAGCGATACCGCTAGCGAAACACGTAAGAAGATATTAACACAATTGAGGACTAAAGAAATTAACTACCTCTTTGTAGTAGATATCTTAAATGAAGGTGTAGATATTCCAGAAATAGATACTTTACTATTCCTGAGGCCTACTGAAAGCTTAACAATTTTCTTGCAGCAATTAGGTCGTGGCTTGCGATTATGTGACGGCAAAGAAGCCTTAACCGTATTAGACTTTGTTGGTAACGCAAATGCAGAATATGATTTTGAAACTAAATTTAGGGCACTGATTGGTAAGACGAATACTACGGTACAAAAAGAAATTGAGAGTGATTTTCCGCACCTGCCCTTAGGTTGTTCCATTATTCTGGAAAAACAGGCCAAGGACATCATCTTATCAAATATCAAGAGTGCCACAAACCCTAAGCGCAGAGATCTGATTAAGAAAATAAGGAATTTCAGCCTTCAAACAGACTTACCACTTACCTTAGAGAATTTTGTACATATTTACCACTTAGATGTACATGTGATTTATGCCAGAGACAGCTGGTCTAAGCTATGTTATGAAGCGGGTGTTATATCAGACTATAATGTTTCTAACGAGAAGCAATATACTACCATGCTGAAAAACAAATGGCTTAGCACAAACTCGTATAGCTACTTTAGCTTCTTACTCCAATTAGCTCAAAAAGGCTTTACCGTTAAGGGCAAAGCCTTAACAGAGGAAGAGTCATTAATGCTAGTGATGTTACATTATGATTTTTGGCAAAAAGCAACAGATGATAACTTAGTAAATAGCATTGAGCAAATAGGCAAAAACAAAACTTACGTAGCTGAAGTCATATCATTCTTAAAGCTTCGCATAGCACAGATAGATTTTGAAGAGTACGAACTTAAAGATATGCCTTACACGGTGCCTTTAAAACTACATGCCCGTTATACCAGAGACCAGATACTTGCCGCTTTTAGATTGAGTAGTTTATCGAGTAAATCTAGCAATAGAGAAGGCGTAGCAGAAAACAAAGAGCTGAATACAGAACTTCTGTTTGTAAATCTAAACAAATCGGAAGAGGACTTCTCCCCTTCTACTATGTATGATGATTATGCTATCAACGATATTTTATTCCACTGGCAGTCACAAAACGAAACGCGTAGCGACTCTGGCAAAGGTTTAACCTATATCAACCATCAAAAATTGAATAAAAAAATTCTCCTTTTCGTAAGAGAAGCGAAATACAATCAATACGGAAATACAGCCGGTTATGTCTTTATTGGAGAAGCTAACTTTGTGAAATATGAAGGCTCTAAACCCATGTCTATTACCTGGGAGCTGAAAGAACCTATCCCTAACTATTTATGGAAAGATTCGGCTAAACTGGTAGCGGGGTAAAAGCAAGTTGAGATTGAGGTTAAGACCGGGGATATATAACTAATTACACGTAGAGTGAAGTAAATTACATCTGCTTATGTGAAAATTTCATAATATTGTGATAGCTATGCCACATCAGAAACTCGATAAAATATGGTTATACAGAATACTTCATATAAACAATATGGAGTATACATTAAAAAATGGACTGTACCATAAAAATCATGAAAAGGCAGATCCAGGATATATTAATATTGGAGACCAAACGCTTATACAACAAAGGAACGATTATCCGGTAGACATTAATCCTCCGAATGGATTATTGGGCGAATATATCCCATTTTATTTTGGTCCACTTTCTCCTATGCTATACAATATCTATACAGGATACAGAGGAGTTACCAGGAGGCCGCAACAAGATATAGTCTACATTTGCTGCAACTTAAAAGATATTACAGATTGTTGTAACGAATGGTGCTTTACCGACGGACATGCTAAAAATGCAATAACTACATTTTATAATAATCTGGAACATATAAACCTTATTGATCTGGATCTTGCAAAACAGAGATATTGGAATAATACTGATGACGACTTTGACAGAATGCGAAAAAAACAGGCCGAGTTTATGGTGAAATACCATATACCGGCAAACTGTATCAGGAATATTGTTGTTTATGATAAGAAGGCAGCGGAAAAGATTCGTAACTTAGTTGAAAATTTAGAATTAGAGATAGAGGTACATATTAACCCATCTGGTAGATTTTATTATTGATGAAATTTAAAAAAGGCAATTTACTTGAAGCACAAACAGAAGCGCTGGTTAACACTGTAAATACGGTTGGTGTTATGGGTAAAGGTATTGCATTACAATTTAAAGAAACGTTTCCAAATAACTTTAAGGTTTACAAAGCAGCCTGTAAAAACGGCGAGCTTACACCAGGAAAGCTACTGGTTGTAAAAGACCATACACTGGAAGGTGAAAAATTAATTATTAATTTTCCCACCAAAACAGAGTGGTTCAAAAAATCTAAGTATGAATACGTCGAATCTGGCTTACAAGAGCTTGCCAGGCTGATTACTGATACCGGTATAAAAAGCATTGCTATTCCTCCTTTAGGTTGTGGAAACGGAGGGTTAGACTGGAACAAGGTAAAACCGATGATGGAAAATCACTTAGGTGGATTACAGCATGTTGACGTTATTGTATACGAGCCAAATGAACAGGTTAAGCAATTGTTAAAAAATCAGACTCTACAAAAAGACACCAAATTAACTCCTGCAAAAGCGTTATTGTTATATGCTATGTTTTATTACGATTCGCTCGGAGAAAACACCAGTCTTTTTGTGGCAAATAAGCTGGCTTATTTTCTTCAGAGATTGGGCGAGTCAAGTTTAAATAAACTGAAATTTGAGGCTTACCACTATGGCCCCTATAGTGTACAGGTAGAACATATTATACATAATCTAAACGGAAAATTCATTAAAGGATTAGAACAAATGCAGGCCAAAGCATTTGAGCCTTTGGAGCTTCAGTACGACAGCCTAAAGGAAGTAAGCGACTATGTTAAAAGAGAGCTTAGCCCCTCGCAACATAGCATTATTAAAAAGATGATAAAGCTTATAGACGGCTACCAATCCGCATTATCTTTAGAAATACTTGCTTCTGTAGACTTTATCAGAAAAGAAAATCCTGGAATAGACCTGGCAAATGCAAAAATAAAAGTAAAAGACTGGTCTTCCAGAAAGGATAAATTATTTAAAGACAAATATATCGACATCGCCTGGAACCACCTGGAAAAATATAAAAAACAACTAGAATAAATATTCTATCAGCTCCATTAGCATTTTATACTTTTTTTATTGAACAAATATTAAGGCTAAATAACATACCTAAACAAGTATTTAATAACAGGGATATTCACCCCTTAAAAACATTCTCCCTATGCCATTCCAGATTCTCCTGTATGGGATAATATTTTTCTGCAGCTGGTAAGTGAATACGTTTTCCTTCCAACTGTTTTACACCATAAGGATGGTTTCTATCTTCTTCTATAATACTTTTTGAAACAATGATACGGTGTTGAGTATCTATACCCCCTGTCGAAAGCCCGGTGCATATTAGGGCAAAGGGCAATGCCGTTGGTTATCCGGTCGTCATGTGTGAGGCTAAAAGGTATAATATGACAGGCATCTATAAAATGGTGCCCATAAGTGCTGCTCAGTCGCATCCCTGTAAAACTACAGGTAGCAGCATAAGCTTTTTAAACAATCCGCTACGTACAAAAACATCCTCTTCGGTTTCTATTTTTATGGTTCTATAGCGCGCCTGAGGTTCATTAAGTATATAATCTTCCAATCGATGAATGTAGCCATCCTGTTTTTCGCTATCCCGTAGATGTTGCTGCGTTGCTGGAAAATAGATATTGAGTAATGCTGCTTTAAGCGTATGCCGTGATACAGCATCATTCAACAGCAGAAACAAATCTTCTGCAAAACAGCCATAAGCCACTGTTGTCGCCAATGTGTTCACACTTTTGATATGCGCATTGATCTGGCATCCGGGATAAGGTACCAGAAACCAGAAAGGCTTACCCGCAGCTTTGTCACTTTGCAAATAATAAAACGGTTGGGTAAAATCTGCCTGATGTAAGGTATTAACCAGCAGTTGCCAGTTTTCTTTAAAAGTACCCACCAGATCGGCATTCACATACACTTTGTTTTCTGTAACAAGTCCTTTTTCAATTAGCTCTATTAGGCTAATTAATAACACCGGTTTGTGCGGTGCTATGCCTAATGGTGTATTACCCCGTTTAAGACGAGTAAAAGCGTGAAGGTATTTGTTTAGTGTTTCCTGCATGATGCTTAGGCAATAATGGAGATTTTAACAGGATTTTGCAAGGAAATTAGAAAAGTTGGAAGTTCTGGACAGTGATTTATCGAAATGTGGGAAGTAAATCCTCATATACTTAACCAATTCGCCATCAGAAATTTATAGTTTATCAGAAGATTTCAGCTTATAAAACCCCAAATGGGACAATCTTAAATCACAATTGTAATATCAAGTTGAAGATTGTTGTACCTCCCTCCCTATTTAGCAAAACTGATTTAAAAATATAGTTTATAACAAGAGACGATAGGTTATAAAAAAATGAAACCCTATAATTGAATTACCATCTTTTTTGCATCTTTAACCTATGGATTATACAGAATGGGCAGAAAGTCTACTACAAAACGCTGTGTACGACATATTGAAAGTTCTTTTTTAAATAATCGTACACCAAATTACAAAAGAAAAAATTACACAAGTTCGATTCCCGGCTTCAGTACATTATTGTGACCGTCCCAAAAAAAAGCATAATATTATACGATTTATTAATATTTGATTCATTTTTTGTATATATCCAAGTCCTTCGCTTTGATGCAATACATTAATAGGGTTCTCTAACCTATTCTTAGAACACATCTATTCGTACTAAATCTTTCCTAATTTTGAACATTTATCACCATTTCGAAGACATCCTCAAAATGATGCAACAATTACATATCAGCTCCTCGTAACAAAGAACTCATGAGAATTTACCGCGATCTGGAATTGGTAGAACAATTGGGTTCTGGAATACCACGTATTTTGAAAGCATATGACAAAAGCTGTTTTAAGTTCTTTCCCAACTTTATTCGTATGACATTCCCCAAATTAACAGGTGGTCAAGCAGGTGGTCAAGCAGGTGGTCAAATTCATAAAACAATACTTACAGAAAGGCAAAAAGAAGTATTTGAATTAATCAAACAAAGCCCTGATATCTCCCGAAGACAACTCGCACTTAAACTCGGAATCAATGAATCTGCCATACAGAAACACATTGATGCACTAAAACAAAAAAGAGCCATTGTAAGAGAAGGAGAAACGACAGGTTTCTGGAAAATATTAACTGATTAACATCTCACGCTGAATGCTACAAGTCACCTGCGCCATTATATTTAAAGAAAACAAAGTGCTAATTGCCCAACGCAGCAAAAGCATGAAGTTGCCTTTAAAATGGGAGTTCCCCGGCGGTAAGATAGAAACCGACGAAACCCTGGAAGAAGGCTTAAAGCGTGAGATTATGGAGGAGCTTAATATTAATATATCGGTTGTAGAAGCGCTTAGCCCAGTTGAACATCATTATCCTGATTTTTCCTTAAACCTCTACCCTTTTGTTTGTGCCTATCTGGATGGTAAATTAGTAGCCAGAGAGCATGCACAGGTAAAATGGGAATCTTTAGCTAATTTAGAGGCTTATGATTGGGCGGAGGCGGATGTGCCGGTGGTGAAGGAGTTACTACTTTCTAATCCATAAATTTACACAGTAGAATTAATGCGAGTTAAAAAAATACGAGGATTAAAACGGAGACACAGGGAATTAGAATCCTGGGTTAAATTCCATGAGGAACTAGACATGACCAGACTTAAAGAAAATGGTTTTGTATATGCAAAGGCTAAAATTGCCCCATGGGCTAATCTTTTCAATGAACCCTTATATCCGAGTAATTACCGGAGAGTATTATTTTCTTGTCTATTAGACTTCTACACGAGTTGGAAGGAGACACTGGATAAAGAATTTGATTCCTATTATTTAAAAATATGGTTAAGTTTTCCAAAATTTATTGATTCGCAAATTGTTTGTGCGATAGGGGAACGTATACCCTATTATAACGATATTTTTGAATCCTGTGATCCTCAGCCTGATTTTCCAATTTCAGCCTTTAGGAATGAAGAGTTGAGAATAAAACGCTTTAACTGGACAACCTATTACGATTATGATTATTATTCGGAAAGCGACTATTTAAATCTAAATCCTGATCGTTTTCTAAGCCCCGAAGACTTTTATGCAGAAAAGAGATTCTACAAAAAGTTGTTAAAAGATAATGTTCCCTATAAAATGATTCCAGATACTGAAGAGCGACTTTTTTATAAGCAAAGAGGCTACATTTGGGTCGGCGAACTAATAAAATAGTTTTTTGATCAATGAATATTACTCGCTTAAGATGGGTAAAGTGTGAAAGGCATATAAATGTCCTATGCACCAGATTTCGAGGGCCTCAATCTGACTTTAGTCAATATTGGATTATATTATAGAGATTGCCGCCGTGCCTCCTACCAATGACATTCATGGGATAAAAATCCTTTCCTAAGGTCATCTTGAGCGATCCCGAACGCTTTCGGGAGAGTCGAGAGATCTCTAACATCATAGCACAACAACCTCCCATCCTTCATCACCAACAAATATCTCCATTTCGTTCCACTACAGTCGACATGACTGCTTTAATGTAGTTATTGTTTCTTCCTTATTTCTTTAAAAATATTTATCTTATACGCTAATTTATCCTGGACAACCTAAACAATTGCACTTGCATATGACTGAAAATACGGTACAAAACCTTGGAGGACACTACAGCAATTTGTCAATATCAATTGAAGATCGAATTTTCCTAATTCGCGACCAACAGGTTATGATTGACCGAGACCTGGCCGAACTCTATCAAGTAGAAACTAAAGTTTTAAATCAAGCGGCTCGAAGAAATATTGAAAAATTCCCTGATGATTTTAGATTTCAACTGACCAATGAAGAAAAGATCGAACTGGTCACAAATTGTGACCGGTTCAGTTCTCTCAAACACTCGACTGTAAATCCTCATGCATTTACTGAACACGGTGTCCTTATGCTTGCTAACGTACTAAAAAGTAATATTGCAACAGCAATGAGTATCAAATTAATAAAGACATTCATTTTAATTAGAAAGGCACTATCTACGAATATAGCGCTTAAACTGGAAATAGCAGAGATCAGACAGTCCGTAAATAAAATAGCCAAAAAACAGGAAGGTCAGGATAAGAATATTGATCTGCTATTTGAATACATAGACCGCTTACAGGAAAAAGCGGAAGAACCGAAACCGGAAAGGAAAAGGATTGGGTATAAGGACAAGTGGTAGGAATGGAAGTAGTAAGTGGAGAGTTGAAAATTGAAAGTTTCCACCCCACCGTCATCTTGAGCGATCCCGAACGCTTTCGGGAGAGTCAAAAGATCCCTAACCTAAAAGCACCTATTAACCTCAGTAATTCCTACTGCCATAACTAACAGATGTCTCCATTTCGTTCCACTACAGTCGACATGACTGCCTTAATGTAGCTATTGTTTCTTCCTTATTTCTTTAAAAATATTTATCTTATACGCTAATTTATCCTGGACAACCTAAACAATTGCACTTGCGTATGACTGAACCTACTATACAAAAACAGGAAGTAAGCGTGACTGATGAAACAGTCATGAGCCAGATTTATATGATTCGTGGACAGAAGGTGATGTTGGATAGAGATTTGGCTAAGCTGTATGGAGTGGAAACATTCCGTTTAAACGAGCAGGTAAAACGAAATATATCGAGGTTCCCTGAAGATTTCATGTTTCAATTAACAAAGGAAGAATGGGAATCTTTGACATCGCAAATTGCGATATCAAAAACAGGAAGAGGGGGAAGAAGAACCATACCGTATGTTTTTACAGAATATGGCGTATTAATGCTTTCCAGTGTCCTTAATAGTGAAAGAGCCGTACAAGTTAATATTCAAATTATGAGAATATTTACTAAAGTGCGCCAAATGCTGTCAGATAACACAGAAATAAAACTGGAAATAGCGGAGATCAAGCAGGCCGTAAATAAAATAGCCAAAAAACAGGAAGGTCAGGATAAGAATATTGATCTGCTATTTGAATACATAGATCGCTTACAGGAAAAAGCGGAAGAACCGAAACCGGAAAGGAAGAGGATTGGGTATAAGGACAAGTGGTAGGAATGGAAGTAGTAAGTGGAGAGTTGAAAGTTGAAAGTTTCCACTCCACCGTCATCTTGAGCGATCCCGAACGCTTTCGGGAGAATCGAAAGATCTCCAACCTAAAAGCACTTGACAACCTCGGTAATTCCTACTGCCATAGCTAACAGATGTCTCCATTCCGTTCCTCTCCAGCCGACATGACGAGGGGGTTAGTTAGTGGTCGATAGACGATAGTCCATGGACAATGGTCAATGGTCCATAGTTTTATAATTCATCATTCACTAGTTCATCGCTTCCTAATTCATAGTTCATCATTAAACATTGAGCATTAAAAACTCAACATTCTACAGCTCATCATTCATAGTTAACAACCAGAACTAATCATTAATTCAATAGAGATAACGTTTAAGAGATTGCTTCACTCCGATCGCAATGACGTTCATGGGATAAAACCCCCACTCCGCCGTCATCTTGAGCGATCCCGAACGCTTTCGGGAGAGTCAAAAGATCTCTAACCTAAAAGCACCTATTAACCTCAGTAATTCCTACTGCCATAGCTAACAGATGTCTCCATTCCGTCCCCCCGTCATCCCGACCACAGCGGAGGGATTTCCAACCTAGAAAGATAGTCCATGATCAATAATTCACTTCCCCCTCATTTACTTTTTTAGCTTATATTTAACTATTAATAAACCTAAACAACTGCATTTGCTTATGACTGAAACTACTACAAAAAATCAGGAGATTAGTATCGCAGACGATGTGATTACCAATCAAATTTACATGATTCGTGGGCAAAAGGTAATTTTGGACAGAGATCTGGCGGTATTATACAGAACGGATACAAGAAGTTTAAAACAGGCCGTTAGAAGAAACATCGACCGCTTTCCTGAAGACTTCATGTTTGAAATGTCTGAACAGGAATTTACAAATTGGAGATCACAATTTGTGACCTCCGATAAAGATAAGCAAGGTTTACGATATGCTCCATTCTGCTTCACAGAACAAGGCGTTGCCATGTTGTCCAGTGTACTTAAGAGCAAACAGGCCATTCAGGTGAATATCCAGATTATGCGGATATTTACCCGATTACGCCAAATGCTATCTGATAATACCTCTGTTAAACTGGAAATAGCAGAAATTAGGCAAGCCATAAACAAAATATCAAAAAAACAGGAAGGGCAGGACAAGAATATTGACCTACTGTTTGAATATATAGACCGTTTACAGGAAAAAGTAGCAGAACCTAAACAGGAAAGAAAAAGGATTGGCTACAAGGAAAAATGGTAAGGAGTGGAGAGGAAAAAGTTTAAAGTTCCCAACTCACCTCATCATCCTGAATTTATTTCAGGGGCTGTGTATTTGAACGTAGTAAGTATCAGATTGCCACGTCGTACCTCCTCGCAATGACATTCATGGGATAAAAACCCCTTCCTAAGGTCATCTTGGGCAAGCTTACGAGTCGAAAGATCTCCAACCTAAAAACAGAAGCGATCCAGTAATTCCTACTGCCATAGCTAACAGATGCCTCCATTCCTTTCCCCCATCATCCTGAATTTATTTCAGAATCTGTGTGATTGAGCGTCGTAAGTATCAAATTGCCGCGGCTTAACTCCTAACCATCTTTTAACGTTTAATGATAATTTTACTAACCTTTTCTTGCTGTCCTACAAGCGTTAAAACATAATAACCTATACTATACTTATTAAAGTCTAATTTCAAAAAATGATCGGCTTTTTGCAGCCTCTTTTCTATTAATTTTTTGCCGTTTAAATCACTCAATACCGCCATTTGATATTCACCAGCTTTAAAGCTAACCATACTCCATTGTGTAGTAGGGTTGGGGTAAACCTCTAAGTTAGCAATGGTCGTATCGAAAGTAAATGGCTCGACACCTAACTCTTTCTCTTTTCCATCTAAATCTATTTGTACCAAACGGTAATAATTGTTACCCACCAACGGATTGCTGTCATAAAATGCATAATGTTGCCTTAAGTTACTGTTGCCTGCCCCCTTTTGCGAGCCTAAAAATACAAACTCACCTGTATCGCCCTTTCTATACACATCAAACCTAAGGTTGTCTTTCTCTTGTTGCGTAAGCCATTCAAGTTTAACACTTTGTCCAGAAGCCTTTACTTGAAAGCTTAACAATTCAACAGGGAGTGCTGCTTCGCGTTTAACGGTTAGTATATAGGTTTTAACACTAACACCATCTTGTGCTGTTACCTTTACCTCCAGGCTATTTTGACCTACATTTAAGTTAATGGCGTTACTAGCCTGCCCATTATTAACTGTAATATTGTTAATGGTAATTATTGCATTTTGCTCTTTTAACGTAGGCGTAAGTATAATAGTAGAAATGGCATTACCAACTGTTACCTCATAATTAAATATGCCGCTATCAAATATTGGGCTTAAAGTGCCTTGGTTAACACTCAAGCTAGTAAGCAAAGCATTAGCCGACGCAAAACTGCTTTCGTAAGCTCCTAAATCTAAGCCATTATACTGTATACGCTGTGTACCTGCCAAATCTAAGGTTATGCCATTAAGAAAGCTAGCATTGCCAGCATTAATAGCCATACTACCTACCTGTAGCGTAAAATTTCCGCTGGCTGCATTGGTAAATAATGGGTTTATGTTTTGGTTAAAATCTACACCAGCTTTAAAACCCTGGGTGATATTATTTTTAGCAATACTGGCATTACCATTATCCGCTACGTCCTTATCAATATCGGCAATGTTACCCCATATAATATTATTGTAAATGGTGGCGTAGGTACTGCCACTGTATCCATCATTAAAAATGGCTCCGCCCTTAGAAGCTTCATTGTTGTAAAAAGTATTATTAACCAGATTTGCACCTACTGAAGGGTTGTCCAACCCATAATTATATATCGCCCCACCACGATCGGCTTTGTTATTCGAGAACAAACAATTAACTACTTTAAACGAACCAGTAGTAGCATTATGAATGGCACCACCCGCACCCAATAAATCAGTTTTAATACCTATCGAACTTAAAAATGGATGTATTAGTAAAGAAGCATTTAAGTTCCAACTACCCGTTGTCCCATAACGGTACCACAGGTTGTCGCTTTGTTTTTCCCAAATGAGACTAGGATTGGTATCTCCGTCTTTGTTACTAGTAACGTTCAATATATCTTTCTCTGATGTACCCCATTTCAAATTACTTAAATCTATACTGATAAATATTTTTTTTGACACTGGCAACGCTAACGGTGTATCAAAAGAAACCCCACTATAGCTCGCCCCTTGAACATCAGCCATAATTGAGGCCATGGTTAAATTTTGACTACCTAGCAAAGCTCCAGGGGTACCGCTGGTACCGTCGTAAATTTTAATAGGAACCAATTTATTTGGATTGTTACTTTGCGCCATGCCAAAACCGATATAAATATAATACAAGTATTTGTCAGTTCTTGCAGAAAGATCAAAGTACATTGCTTTTTCCTTATCCAAATAAATATTCATACCATTTATCCAGCCATCTGCTCCAACCGTAGCTCCAGTATAATAGTTTTGAAGGGTCCAATTAGAAGGGATCGGATAGTTTACACCATAAAGACTTTCGGCACTCGCCTTGTTTTGGTGAAACATACTATTGCTTATACTCGCCTCACCCTTAGTGATATATAAAGCAGCGCCAACTACTGCACTATTGTTTTCAAACTTACATCTGTTAATCTGAGGGTTGCCTTGTTCAACAGTAACAGCGCCATAAAGGGCATTACCTAGGTTTAATCCATCTAAAACAATACTGGTGTTTACTGTTGAGTTAATGGTGATTAAACTTGTGCGTAATGAGATAGCAGCTGTTATTTTAGTAGCATTAACGCTGTGTAGCAAGGCAATATTCCTATCATTAAAACTATTTTCGGTACCTGCAAAACCTCCATATACCTTTACTGCTTTGTTTATGTTTAGCCCAGTAAACAGCTGATATTCTCCTGCAGCCACGTAAATTACATCGTTGGCACTTGCTAAATCAATGGCCGATTGTATATTGCCTAAAGCATTATTCCAAGCTGTACCATTACCCACTGCACCAGCCTTAACATAACGTATATTTTGTGCACTGGTAAATAAAGAAAAAAATGAAAAACAAACAAATAAAAAAGCATACTTATAGCTTTTGCAAAAGATAAGGGGTAAAGAAAGCATCATATTTGATTCTTTAGAATATTAAATTTAGTTCTACGTAATAAAAACTGATAATTTAACACTAAACTACACTTATTTAAATAAAAAAAACAAAATAAAGATGCTTTATTCAGCTTAATTTAACAGACAATAGAGCTAAAAAATTCACTTATCTCCATTTGTTTTAAAATCTTTCATTTAACAATTTGAAACATAGCTTACCTACCTTCCGTATATGATATTCTTAAATAGAAGAATTTTCAAAAAGTGATAAAAATAATATATTCACACACTGTTGTACATTATGATTTAAGACAGAAATAAGTTATTCATTATACTGATAATCGGCGAATTACTTTAAATACAAAACGATTTAGAATGAACAACTTAAGAGCAAATCACGAAAGAATATTGGAAGTTTTAAGAAAAATATCGACAGACCAACAGTTACCCTTCCAGCGTAGACGTCCCCCGAGGAGTGATCTTGAGGTTATCAGTCTTAATCTAACGGCTGAATACAGGGGTATTGATAGCGAAATTAATCTTTTTCGTATCCTTCCTCCCTGCTTCAAATCCGGAATGGAACATACTGTTTTTAACAGACGGAAGCGAAGATTGGTAGAGAGTTGAGAGTAAAAAGTTGAAAGTTCCCCACTCCGCCGTCCTCTTGAGCGAGCCTACGAGTCGAAAGATCTCCAACCTAAAAACAGAAGCAATCCAGTAATTCCTACTGCCATAGCTAACAGATGTCTCCATTCCGTTCCTCTACAGTCGACGATAGACTATGGTCCATGGACAATGGTCAATGGTCCATAGTTATTAATTCATCATTCACTAGTTCATCGCTTCCTAATTCATAGTTCATCATTAAACATTGAGCATTAAAAACTCAACATTCTACAGCTCTCCATTTATATCTCTACC
Organism: Pseudopedobacter beijingensis; assembly: GCF_042678145.1. Lineage (NCBI taxonomy): Bacteria > Pseudomonadati > Bacteroidota > Sphingobacteriia > Sphingobacteriales > Sphingobacteriaceae > Pseudopedobacter > Pseudopedobacter beijingensis. The sequence goes on from NZ_JBHUDG010000003.1 coordinate 457,225, forward strand.
GCATCTTCCGGCTTGTTACTAATTTTTAGCAGTTGCAGGGTTAAACCGGCATCCTCAAACTTCTGCTTAGCTTGTTCTTCGTCAATCTTGATATAGCCAAACGTATCGTAATGCATGCCTATTACCTTTTTACAGTTCACAAACTTGGCAGCCAGTATAGCATCATCAATGCCCATGGTAAAGTTGTCGCCTATACATAAAAAAGCATGGTCTATATCGTATAGCTCACCCAGTAGCTTCATATCAGCAACCAAGGCGGTATCTCCGGAATAGTAGTAAGTTTTACCTTCCGCTTTTATCAGAAATCCGGCAGCGGGTCCACCATAGCTCCCGTCGGGCAAAGAGTTAGAATGTGCGGCATACACCATTTTTACGGTTCCAAAATCGAAGTTCCAGCTACCTCCCAGATTCATAGGATGCACCTTTTTAGCTCCCTGCTTAGTAGCCCATTCTGTGAGCTCAAATGAACTTATAATGGTTGCCCCGGTTCTTTTTGCGATATTGATTAAATCAGCAACATGATCAAAATGCCCGTGAGAAACCAGGATATAATCACATGCAATCTGGTTAACATCAATTCCTTTAGCCAGCTCGTTACCTGCAATAAAAGGATCTATTAATATGTTTTTTCCCGCTAACTGCAGCAAAAAACTAGAATGTCCAAAATAGTTTACTTTCATAAGTGAGGCTGTTATTTACCAAATAATTTACCTAAGGCTCCAAGTCCGCCCATACCTCCCAGCATTGCCTGGGTCATGGCTGCTGTTTCTGATTGAGTAATATTATCTGCCTGTTCAAATGCTTTGTTCAGCGCTACCACCAGCAATTCCTCTATCTGCTCCTTATCGGCTTCTTTAAAAAACTCTTCGTTGATTGCTATACTTTTGATAGTTTTATTAGCCGAAGCTACCACTTCTATGGCCCCATTTTCGGCTTCGCCCTTAACGCTGATGCTATCCAGGCGTTTTTTCATCTCGTCTGCTTTTTGCTGAGCTTCAAATAATTTATCGAACATAGTTTTTTATTTAGAGTACTAATTTATATAAAGTTCATTAAAAGGGAAAAAAACAGTTATCACGGCTTAATCCAGATCTGTATTTCCGTCTCTTCCATAAGCTCCTCTTCTGATAACCGGCATGTTCAGGTGCTTATACAGGTCGTCCAGATGCAGCAAACTACCGTTGGTTAAATTCCCCAGAAAAACAACAACAATATCATTGTTTAAATCTCTGACATAGATGTTTCTAAAACCGTGCCACCATCCGGTATGGTAAACTACTTTTTCTCCGTTATTGCCATCAAAAATACGCCATCCAAACCCATAGTTAAAATGACCGTTAAGTGGCTTATTACGTCCCATAAACATAGAATCCATACTTTGTTGAGTAAGCAATCGGCCGTTTTTTAAAGCATGGTCATACAATACCAGATCATGTAAGGTAGAGTAAATACCTTTATCGCCCACGGGACCATCCAGAAAATTTTGGGCTACGGAATATCTCCAGGTTCTATCATGGCCAACCACATCAACAGGAATTTTATCGTAAACAGCGGTCGAGTACACATGACTGTTTTTCATACCGGCTGGTTTAAAAATATGCTCCATCACATATTCGGCATAAGATTTCCCTGTTATTTTTTCTATGATGGCTCCCAGCACCATAAAGTTTGAGTTATTGTAATGGAAGGTTTTATCTGGTGCAGTGTAACGACCGGGTTTATATTGCCCAATAATATGCATTACTTCGTCATTGGTTACGCCCTTGCGCATGTCCCTTTTTTCTTTACGCCAGATGTCATCTATAAAATAAACATAGTTCATCATCCCGCTGCGGTGAGAAAGCAACAGCCTTATGGTAATACCGTCGTACGGAAAATCCGGATAGTACTTTTTAACATCATCGTCCAAAGCTATCTTACCTTCTTCTAAAAGTTGCATAATGGCTACTCCGGTAAAGGTTTTGGTGATGGATGCCAGCTCAAACTCCGATTTTACTTTGAGGCTGTCGCGCAACAGGTAATTTGCCCATCCAAAACTGCCTTCAAATATGATTTTCCCTTTTTTAGCCACTAAGGCATTTCCGTTAAAGCCGTATTTTTTATGCAGGTTTTGCATAAATTCTGCGATGTAGGGATCTTCGTTTTTTTTGTCGTAAACCAACATCAAGCTATCGGAAACCTCATCTTTTTTGGTTCTTTTCTTGGTGTTTTTCTTGTCATTCCCAGATGAAGAACAGGACACATAAAACAAAACAGATAGTGCAGCTAATGAAATAGTTTTAAAAAGGGTCATCTAATAATATCGTTTTTCGCTTCCAAAAATTATAAAGCCGGCAAAATAAAAATTAAATCATCAAGATGGAAGCTTAGTTATAAACATATTGGTCTGTAGCCATGCATTTTTCACTTTTATTCACCGGTATGTAAATAACACATTGGTAATGGTTAAGAAACGTAAAAATCTACCTTTGGTCATATAAAAAATCATAAATTTGGTTATTAATCAAAAATCAGTAAAAATGGAATACAGAATTGAACATGACACCATGGGAGAGGTGAAAGTACCTGCAGAAAAATACTGGGGTGCCCAAACCGAACGTTCAAGGAACAATTTTAAGATAGGTCCGGAGGCTTCTATGCCTAAAGAGATTATCTATGCTTTTGCGTATCTTAAGAAAGCCGCAGCAATGGCTAATGCTGATTTAGGAGTTCTACCTACCGAAAAAAAAGATTTAATTGCCAAAGCTTGTGATGAAATACTTGCCGGAAAGCTTGATGACCAGTTTCCATTGGTAATCTGGCAAACGGGATCGGGTACGCAATCTAACATGAACGCTAACGAGGTTATTGCTTACCGCGCACATGTGATTAATGGCGGTTCGTTAAACGATGCAGACAAAGTGCTTCATCCGAATGACGATGTTAACAAATCTCAATCATCTAATGATACGTTTCCTACAGCAATGCATATTGCTGCTTATAAACAAACGGTAGAAATTACCATTCCCGGTCTGGAATTACTAAAAAGCACCTTAGAGAGCAAAGCGAAAGAATTTGCAAATATTGTAAAGACAGGTCGTACACACTTTATGGATGCTACGCCGCTTACTTTAGGGCAGGAGTTCTCTGGCTATGCCCAACAGATTACCAACAGCATCAGGTCTATTAAAAATGCACTTGAGGTGGTAAGAGAATTGGCCTTGGGCGGTACGGCTGTAGGCACGGGGTTAAATACACCTAAAGGTTACGATGTTTTGGTGGCCCAACATATTGCCGGGCTTACGGGACTTCCTTTTATAACGGCACCTAACAAATTTGAGGCTCTGGCCGCACATGATGCTATGGTTGAGCTTTCTGGTGCTTTAAAAAGAGCGGCAGTTTCTTTAATGAAAATAGCCAATGATGTAAGAATGCTAAGCTCTGGCCCAAGATGTGGTATTGGTGAAATTATTATTCCTGATAACGAACCGGGATCTTCTATTATGCCTGGAAAGGTAAACCCAACACAGCCGGAAGCACTAACCATGGTTTGTGCACAAGTCATAGGTAATGATGTGGCTGTTTCTGTAGGTGGCTCTAACGGTCATTTTGAGCTAAACGTTTTTAAACCGGTTATTGCGGCAAACGTACTGCAATCTGCCCGTTTAATTGGCGATGCCTGCGTTTCTTTCAACAATAACTGTGCAGTGGGCATTGAAGCTAACTTACCTGTTATTCAGCAACATTTAGAAAACTCTTTAATGTTGGTAACGGCATTAAACACCCATATAGGTTACGAGAATGCTGCTAAAATAGCCAAGAAAGCACATAAAGAGAATAAAACGTTAAGAGAAGCTGCTGTAGAATTGGGATTGGTAACCAATGAACAGTTTACCGAATGGGTAAAACCTGAGGATATGGTGGGTTCTTTAAAATAGAAAAGTACTTTAACCGCAAAGATTACTAAGAAGACAGAGAGATTTATTCTTTGAATACTTGGTGACCTTTGTGGTTATTAAATAAAAATAAATTAACCACACAAAAGACAAAGAACACGGAGATAAATTTTAATCTTTGAAAACTTAGCGATCTTCGTGGTTATTAAAAATAAAAGTTAACAATAAGCATTGTCCAGAGTATCTTTGTCCGGATGATGCTTTTTGAGATATGGTACACAAATTACTCCTGTCGGTTTTTCTGGCTTTTTTATGCTGCTCCTGCAAATTCAATCCCCGGGTAGACAATACCGGAGACAGCACTTTACAAGGGATATGGGATGAGGATAAAAAACCTTTTGAAGAAAAACTGGCTTCTGTAGAAAAATATAAGTTAAAATTTATCTGCGACTCTTTTTATTTAGATATTAAAAGCCACACCAGGGTAAACCTTGATGCGGGCGAATGTTATAGTCGGCAGGAATGGTCCGAATATGTAAAGGGTACTTACGTTCGTAAAGATGACTTTTTATATTTGACAGGTTCTTTTGTGAATGAACATTACAGGTATAAACCACAAGGATCTTGCTATCGTTTTGGCAAATACGAGGAAAAATTTCTGATCAGCCAGCAAGGGACAGATAGTCTTGAACTCCGGAATACCTTAACAGGCATCACACATTTAGTAATATTGAAACAGCGGGTTGACTGTAAAAACAATCAAGAATAGCATATGAAAGTACTTATGGTATGTTTAGGAAATATATGTCGCTCTCCGTTAGCTCATGGTATTTTCGAACATTTAGCAGCAGAAAAAGGATTGGTTATAGAAGTAGACTCTGCCGGAACAGGCTCATGGCATGTAGGTAACCCACCCGACCGACGTTCTATTGCCGTGTCTAAAAAATACGGTATAGATATCAGCAAGCAAAGAGCCAGACAGTTTTCTGCACAGGATTTTGATGCTTTTGACAAAATTTTTGTGATGGACAACAATAACTATAAAGATGTCGTTAAATTAGCCGGAGATAAAACGCAGGCCAGTAAAGTTGAACTGTTTATCCCCAATAGTATTGTACCTGATCCGTATTGGGATGACACGCAGTTTGATCCGGTTTTCAGGCTGATAGAAGACAGGTGCCACCAAATTTTAGATTCTTTAAATAAATAAACAGATGAAAAAACTACTCCTTTTGATGTTTTGTGCAATAAGCTTAAGCACCTTTGCCCAAAAGAAAGTCAAAGACGCTGATTATTACTATAACTCGGCTCAGCAAGAACCTACTTTTATGGCTTACCTTAAGGCTAAAAGGCAGTTTGATGAAAAAAGAGATGAGTTTAAGCTTCCCAAATCTCCGGAAGCAGTGCAAGAGATTGAGAAAAACAGAGATAAGATCATGAAAAATGAGCGTACCTATGCCGAGTTTTTAAGTAAACATGGTATGGCCAATGCCGGCGAGTATGCTTCTCTTTGGTTTAACCAGCTGACTACGCTGAAAACTTTTATCAAGAAAAACCCTCAGTTTGGCAATTTAAGTGTTTCAGACAGGCAGAAAATCATCAGTAAATGGTATTATGCTGATGAATCAGCAAAAAAATAAATACCTGGTTTAATCCATCACAAAGGTCCCTGTAAACATTAAAACAGGGGTATACATATTCATCAAAACTTTCTTCCGCTATATACTTTATGTTCGGAAGAGAGTTTTACTCCCTCCGTCTAAGCAAAACAACAAGTCTATTCTAAAAATATCTTTCATTTAGCTATTTTTGCCCCATGGCAAATATCAGAGCTTCAGTCCCCAAAGGAACCAGAGATTTTGGTCCGGTAGAAACACAAAAAAGAAACTACATATACGACACCATCAAAAGAGTTTTCAGAAAGTATGGCTATCAGGAGATACAAACTCCTACCATGGAAAATCTGGATACTTTAACCGGTAAATATGGTGATGAGGGCGACAAACTGATTTTTAAGATATTGAACAGCGGAGAGTTTTACGAGAAAGCTCTTTCTGGAAAAAACACGGAAGACTTTAACTCCAAATCTATTTTACCGCTGATCTCGGAAAAGGCGCTTCGCTACGATTTAACCGTTCCGTTTGCTCGTTTTGTGGTGATGCATCAGAACGACATTACATTTCCGTTCAAGCGGTTCCAGATACAACCTGTGTGGAGAGCAGACCGCCCTCAAAAAGGAAGGTACAGAGAGTTTTACCAATGCGATGTAGATGTTGTAGGTTCTGATTCTTTATTAAACGAGGCTGAATTTATTTGTATATACGATGAGGCTTTGACCAATTTGGGACTCAAAGACTTTAGCATAAAAATTAACAACCGTAAGATTTTGACGGGTATTGCCGAGCTGATAGGTAAACCTCAACAGATTGTAGACCTGACGGTAGCCATAGACAAATTGGATAAAATTGGCTTAGAGGGTGTAGAAAAGGAATTATTATCCAAAGGTTTTACCCCTGCCGATCTGGAAACGCTTAAACCGGTTATTTTACTAAACGGCAGCAATGAGGATAAGCTGGCTCAATTAAAAACGATACTTAACAGTTCTGAAACAGGCTTAAAGGGCATAGAGGAAATAGAAACTGTTTTTGCTTACCTTTCGCATTTCGAAATAAAAACAGCTAAAATAGAACTGGATCTGACGCTGGCTAGGGGACTTAATTATTATACGGGCTGTATTTTTGAGGTAAAAACCAATGAGGTGGCCATGGGTTCTATTGGTGGCGGTGGTCGTTACGATGACCTTACGGGAATGTTTGGTCTTAAAAATCTGACCGGAGCGGGGGTTTCTTTTGGCGCAGACCGTATTTACGATGTTTTAGAGGAATTGAACCTTTTCCCGACAACATCTTCTGAAATTACCAAAGCTTTAATTTGTGTGTTTGGTAAGGCCGAAGAAGATTACGCTATTCCTGTCCTGGCTAAATTAAGACAGCAACAGATTAATGCCGAGCTTTATCCCGCCGGAGCCAAAATGAAAAAACAGATGCAATATGCCAACGACAAAAACATACCTTTTGTGATTGTGATAGGTGGTGATGAGGTAACCAGCGGAAAGCTTACGTTCAAAAACATGCTAACGGGCGAGCAAACTCAGGAAACCTTAGAGGATATCCTGAAAAAGTTATCTTAAATAGGTCTGGGAAATATCCTGTATAAGTACGGAGTCTCAGCATAAAAAACATGGTCCTCATTCAGGTTAACTTTCTGGCTGGGGACTTTTTATTTTATAGAAATTAAACCGCTTTTAGTCGTTTTTCTTAAAGGTTGTTTCCAGAATAGCCGTTTCAAATTCTTCTACCGGATATTTGCTTTCTATCAGGCTAATCAGCATCTCTGCCGCTTTTCGCCCCATTTCAAAAGCGGGTTGTCTAACGGCAGATAAAGAGGGTTTTAAAAGCTCCACAACATCAGAATTACTAAAACCGGCAATCAATAAATCTTCTGTTTTGTTATATTTCTTCAGGGCTGCCAAACAACCGGTACTTAAACGATCACTCGCCACAAAAATAGCGTCTGGTTTTTCGTCCATATCCAGAAAATACCTTACCGCTTCTTCAACTTCCTGTACATTACTTCCCCCATGCTGGCAATAGCGTATAAGCTCTGGTTTAATCTCTATATTATGCTTTTTTAGCGCCTCTTCATATCCCGACTGCCTTTCTGAGGTAATAGACAATTGTGCAGCATTGGCCAGATGGGCTATACGTTTGCAACCGCTTTCTATCAAATATTCGGTAGCATTAAATGCCCCCTTAAAGTTGTTGCTGGTAACTTTATGCGTTTGTATCGAGTCCAGTATCCTATCAAAAAACACAATAGGCAAACCTTGCTGATGTAGCTTAACCAAATGGCTGTAATCTTTGGTCTCGGCACTTAAAGAGATCAAAAGACCATCTACAGAACGATGCGCCAAGTGTTCCGTATTAATTACTTCTCTGTTATATTTATCATGCGTTTGTGATATAATAACGTGATAGCCTTTGCTATAGGCTATAGATTCTATACCATCAATAGCCTGCGAAAAAAACTGGTTGGCTACTTCACAAACCACCACACCTATAGAGTAACTCCTTCGCTCTTTTAAACTAAGTGCAATGGGGTTTCTCTGAAAGTTGATTTTCTCTGCATAATCGAGTACTATTCTTTTTGTTTCCTCACTTATTTCATATCCACCTCTTAATGCCCTGGATACGGTAGAAGTAGATAGGTTGAGCGCTTTAGCAATATCTTTTATAGTAACCGGTTTGAACATAAACTTGGTTTAGAAGTTATCTAAAATAGATAAAATACATCAATATCTAAAAATAAAGGCTAAAACATACTCATTGCAGTGGGATATGCTGTTTTAAAAAGCACATTTATTCATACATTTGCAATATGACTACGTTTGCCAGGGATTTTATTAATACTTCTTCAGAAAAGGCTTTTGACAAAGAGCACAGGGATATTATTAATTATAATATAGGCAAATACGATGTTGCAGTAGAGCGTGGTCTTTCTAAATTAAGCCATCTGGAACATGCTAAACGCAAAGGGCATGTGATTAAATGGAAGGTGATGGAAAACCTGGACAAGCTTTTACTTGAGTTTGAATCCAATTTTCAGAAAAAGGGCGGAAAAGTAATCTGGGCAAACGATGCAAATGAGGCTACCCGGGAAGTACTGGAGATTTTAAAACGACGGGATGCCAAAACGGTAATCAAGTCAAAGTCTATGGTAACCGAAGAGATACACCTTAACCATTTTTTGGAAGAGAATGGCATTGAGTCGTTGGAGTCTGACCTGGGCGAATATATAGTGCAGCTGCTGGGGCAAAAACCATATCATATTGTTACACCTGCTATGCACCTGAATAAAGAAAAGATAGCAGAACTTTTTCATCGTAAATTTGGAACGCCAATAGATTCGACTCCCGAGCAACTGACCCTCAAAGCTAGGGAACTTTTAAGAGATAAATACCTGACGGCTGATGTAGGTATTACTGGGGCTAACTTTTTAATTGCCGACTCGGGAAGTATAGCTCTGACAGAAAATGAAGGGAATGCCCGTTTAACCACTACTTTTCCTAAGGTACATATTGCTATTGTGGGTATAGAGAAGTTAATACCTTCTTTTACTGATTTGAGCTTATTCTGGCCTATGCTTTCTACGCATGGAACCGGCCAGAACCTGACGGTATACAATACCATCATCAGCGGCCCAAAACAAGCGGATGAAACAGACGGACCGGAAGAAATGTACGTTATTTTACTGGATAACGGACGTACTAATTTACTGGCCCAGAAAGAACAAAGACAAGGCCTATATTGTATAAGATGTGGTGCCTGCTTAAACGGATGTCCTATCTATAAAAATATTGGTGGCCATACTTACGAAACTACTTATAGCGGACCTATTGGCTCTATTATAACGCCTCATTTACAGGGCATGAAAGATTTTAAACATTTGAGTTACGCATCTAGTTTATGTGGTAAATGTTCTGAGGTTTGCCCCGTAAAAATAGACATTCATAAAATGTTACTATTGAATCGTAGGGACGCTGTTAATGAGAAACTTTCTACTACTTCTGAAAATATTGGCTGGTTCTTCTGGCGAAAGGGTATGTCTAGCAGGAAGCTGATGGATTTCTTTGGTGGCAGGTGGAAAAACTTTTTCCTGAACAACTTTTTTGCAAAACTTTGGGGTAAAAACAGAAGCTTGCCACAGGTAGAAAAGAAGTCTTTTAGTCAGGAATGGAAGGAAACGCATCAACAGGATAACCGATCCTGACCCTTACTGTAAGGCGTTGATTTTAAAAACTATAAACATCAAATAATCTGGATTTCTCACTCCTAAAAACAGTTTGCGTTTTATTTTGCTGACAATACTCTATGGGTATTTCATGCCACTCTGAATGCAGAACCATTCCGTTATGAGACTTGGTGGTACTATATGTATTAACCTGAGTTCGATTATAAAAAGGCTATGAGAGTAATGCCAAAAGAGATTGCTTCACTCCGTTCGCAATGACAAAAATAGGGGCGTCTTCCGAATTTATTTCGGAACTAAACATGAAATAATGTCCAAATCACTCAAAAACAATGAAATATTAATCGAACTCAGGTTATTAGATTGATTGTTTTTTATTTTTCTGAGGTAACTGCACTAACAGATTTCTCCGCTGCGCTAGGGTCAAAATGACATGGAATTTTTTCATGATCAGATCATCATTCATTGTTCATCGTTAATCATTTATAATTTATTACTAGTTCAAATAGTTTCTACTTTTATCGCTAACAGATTTCTCCGCTACGCTACGGTCAAAATGACATGGAATTTTTTCATGATCAGATCATCGTTCATTGTTCATCGTTAATCATTTATAACTTATCACTAGCTTCAGCAGTTCCTACCTCTATAACTAACAGATTTCTCCACTACGCTCCGCTACGGTCGAAATGAACATGGAATTTGCAAATTCTGATTAACCACTCAGGGGTAAAACTTCTGCCAGAGGACTAAACAGATAGATCTTTCCTGTATTGATTTCTATACAACGATAACGTGTTCTGTTTTTAGCTAGTTTCTTAAATACCCGACCAGTGCTTATCTGGAAATTATGGTTTTCTGGTATTTCGGAAATCAATACGTTATCGCTCTTTTTTTCCTGATCGTATTTTTTTAAGGTGATAAACAAATTGGCATCTGAACAACTGGAGGCTGCCGGATTCTTGAGATATTTAGCCAAAGCACTTTCTACATCTCTGGGAAGTATATTTAACGCAAAAAAGGGAAGCATCATCCTCTTAAAAGTATCTTTCCATTCTTGTCCGTGTGGCTTCACTTTATTTTTCCACTGGTTAAAAGTTACCAGATGGGCAAATTCATGAACGGTAGTTACTAAAAAAGCATAAGGGTTTAGGGTATGATTTACCGATATACGATGCCCTTTTCCCTGATAGGGAGGTCGGTAATCTCCAAATTTGGAGTTTCTGTTTTTGGTAATTTTAAACTCGCAATGATAATGATTTATCCAGCCAGAAATAATTTGAGCGGCCTCTGCGGGCATATAGTTAGATAAAATTTCCGTATTTCCGTCACCTCTCATTTATCTAAATTATAATTTCCAACATACAAATCCAAAGGATTCTTTTACAGAACTCCCTGAATTTGTATGATCTGGAATTGATATTTTTTGTGGAACGAGTTACCGTTGTTATTATTTTAATAACTGATAGGCTATAAGCCCACACACATAAGCCATTAAAGTCATATAGCCAATCTGTATCAATGGCCATTTCCACGATTTGGTCTCTCTCTGTACAATAGCTACGGTACTCATACACTGCATAGCAAAGGCATAAAACAGCATTAATGAAACACCTGTCGCTAAAGTATATACCGGCATTCCCGTATTGGGATTAATAGAAGCGGCCATACGCTCTCTAATGGTCGAGGTATCTTCTTCTCCCCCATCTACACTATAAATGGTTGCCATAGTACCTACAAAAGCTTCTCTGGCTGCAAAAGATGTTATTAACCCAATCCCTATTTTCCAATCGTATCCCAATGGGCGGATAACAGGTTCTATGGCATGCCCTAACAACCCTATATAAGAGTTTTCTAATTTTTCGGTAGAGATTAAAACCTCTATATGCTCTTTGGCTTCATCATCAGCATTTGCTAATTCTGTAGCATACTTTTCGTCTATTTTCTCGAACCTGTCGCCAGGGGCAAAAGTTGCCATTACCCATAAAATGATAGAAATTGCAATAATGACCTTACCTGCCTGCAAAACAAATGTTTTGGACTTATCGTACATGGTTAATAACACATTATTCCATCTGGGCATACGGTAAACAGGCATCTCCATTACAAAATATCCTCTGTCTTTTGCTTTTATAATCACTTTCATAACCCAGGCGATTAAAAAAGCGGCGATAAACCCTATTAAATAAAGTGCCATTAACACCAATGCTTGCATACTCAGGAAACCAAAGACTTTCTCATCTGGTACTACCAACGAAATTAGCAAGGTATAAACGGGTAAACGGGCCGAACAGCTGATTAAAGGGGTAACCATAATGGTAATCATCCGGTCTTTCCAACTTTCTATATTTCTGGCAGCCATAATAGAAGGAACGGCACAGGCCAGACCTCCAATCATAGGAACTACTGATTTTCCGTTAAGTCCTACTTTCCTCATTAATCTGTCCATCATAAAAGTTACTCTGGACATATATCCTGTATCTTCTAAAATGGCAATAAATGCAAAAAGAATAGCAATTTGTGGGATAAAGACCACTATTCCACCTAATCCGGCCACTATACCATCCAATAATAAGCTGGTGAATAAACCTTCCGGAAGTTTTTCATGACCTACTTCTCCTATCCATGCAAACAGGTTCTCTATAAGTTCCATGGGATATTCTGCCCACGAGAAGATGGCATTGAACACAAACATCATGATTGCGAAGAAAATAACAAAACCCCATATCTTATGGGTAAGCACATGGTCTATTTTGTTGCTTATATTCTCTTCTAAAGCTACTGATTTATATTTTACTGTATCTGCAAGTATCTCGTTAATAAAGTTATAGCGCTCAATAGTTTCTTTCGCCTGGGCTTTTTGTGAATGGAAACCGTGTTTTTGTTCCAGTTCCTCCACCCGATCGCTTTTTTCCTGACTCAGGTATTTCAGATGCTCATGCTGATGGGCAATCTGTAAAGCGGCATACTGATTTTCTACATTAAGCTCCTGCTGAATTTCTGCTATTAATGCTGGTGCAATATCGGCCACATTGATGGTGGGTAATTGCAAAGCCAGTAGTGTAGAATGTGATATAGCTTCTTTAAGCTTATTGATACCCTGCCCCTTTCTTGCAGATAAGGGCACTACAGGTACATTTAATTTTTTGGAAAAGGCATCTACATTTATTTCAATGTTACTCTTCTCTGCCTGATCCATCATATTCAACGCAATAATAACCGGGATTTTCAAATCGGCTATTTGCGTATATAATAATAGATTTCTTTTGAGGTTGGTAGCGTCTGCTACTATCACTACCAGGTCTGGAAAAGAAGAGTTAGTTTTGTCTGACAGAACTTCAAATACAATACTTTCGTCTGCACTTTTAGGATAAAGACTATAAGTTCCGGGTAAGTCTATAACATCAACTGTTTTTCCGTTTGGAAGTTTACTGATACCTGTCTTTTTGTCGACAGTGATACCCGGGAAATTCCCTACTTTTTGATTTAATCCTGTGAGTGCGTTAAAAATAGTAGACTTACCGGTATTTGGATTACCTACTAAAGCTACTTTCAAGTTTCTTTCCAATACTTTCTAAATTAATTCAATAGTTGAAGCTTCCTGTTTTCTTAATGATAGTTGATAACCAGAAACGCTAACAGCTATAGGACAGCCTAAAGGAGCTATTCTTTCTACCTTTATAACCTCTCCGGGCAAACATCCCATTTCCATTAATTTTACAGACATTTCTAAATCTGTAAATTCTTTGATAATGCCTTGTTCGCCTTTATTTAATTGAGAAAGCTTCATATTATTTCTTAAATGACAGCACCGAAATTACACCTTATTTATAATAAATCCAAATAAGCTGTTTTAGGATTGTTCTTCTTTGCTCCATGTCATCAGAAATTTACATTTCTATTAGAAAATTTAGGACACTTGCAATCTTTTTTAAGAACGGAACAGGACGTGATGAATAATGACACTGTTGTTAAAAACAAGAATAGTACGGTTCTTTTAAACATGATTAAATCTTCTATGTAATAACAGGTAACTAAAGATAGCCATTCCGACACCAATCATGTCCGAAAAAAAGTCCCACCATTCTGCAGAACGGTAAGTAAAAACCTTCCATTGTAGTATTTCTATTCCTCCTCCTATACAGGCTGTCAGCACTACTATTTTGATAATGGTAAGCCAGCTGTATTCATAGCTACGTTGCTGTCTTATTTTCCCGTAAAATAACAGTACGGCTAATACATAGAAAAAGCCCAGATGGGCCATTTTATCAAATCCTTCAAAGAAAAATTTTGGTGCAGTCTGGAAAGAGGAAGGTGGAACATTACAAAGTACCAACACTACAATACTCCAGATAATTGCAGGAAGTTGGTACTTTATGGTTTTCAACATCTCATGCTCCTATTAAATCCTGGTATTGCTCGGCCGTTAATAAGTTAGCACCATCTAATGAAGGCAGGCTTACTTTTACCATCCAGCCATCACCATAAGGATCTGTATTTACCAATTCCGGACTTGCGTCTAACCCTGCATTTACTTCTAATATTTCAGCAGTAACGGGCATAAACAAATCAGATACTGTTTTTACGGCTTCTACTGTACCAAATACATCACCTTCCTGTACTTCTGTACCTACGGTATTAATGTCTACAAAAACAATGTCTCCCAATTCTCTTTGGGCAAAGTCTGTTATACCTATGTAGGCTACATCACCATCAACCTTAATCCACTCGTGATCTTTGGTATATTTAAGTTCGCTTGGAAATTTCATAATCGTCTATTTCAAAATGTAAAATTAGCTAAAATTACCTGACTGGGAAACTTCTTTTTTGTCTTGTTCAGGTTTTTCCCCCCTCAGATGGATTACCAATCCGTTCAGGAAATTTCTCAGAACCTGATCTCCACATTTTTTATAATTAGGATGATCTTCTGCCCTGAAAAAGGCTCCCAGTTCGCTTTTCGAGATATTAAAATTCACCAACTTAAGAATATCCACAATTTCGTCGTTCCTAAGTTGCAACGCCACTCTTAATTTTTTAAATATTTCGTTATTACTCATCTTGTTGCCTTTATATCCGTCAAAATTAGAAATTATCTGTTGTTATTTACTGAATGGTGAATCTTAGATTTACACCAAAATTAGAGAATGCTGTATTAAACGTTTGCGATGTGTATGGTTTGGTGATATTTGTATCATAATAAAGACGGATATTCAGCCTTTGATTGACCACATAGTCAATACTTGGCCTGTAGGTAATATTTTTTGAACCTCCAGAAATTTCCGCATCGTCTACATCTGCCCTGTAAATTACCGTTTTATTATCTCTGATAGCTACATCCATTTTAAAATTCAGGTCGTTTTTAAGCAGCACACTCTTGAACAGTCCAAACGGGAAACGGAAATTGGTTGTACGGTAACCAAAACCGATGACAAACGCCTGGTCTTTCTGTTGCGCTAACTGACTGTTAGCCATACTAAAGCTTAACGATCTGGACTTTCTGTACTCCACATTCATGGTGACATTGCTTTTAAAACGCATATCTATACCTATTAATGGCACAAACTGCTCGTACAGGGTTACCTGTGAGAACTGATAAAACGGTAAAAAGTCTCCGTTTATATCTCTTACTGATGAGGCGCCATTGGTTTCTCTGTACCTTACCAGTGAGCTAAAGCTGTTGACATTGTATGTTGAATTATAACCGTGTGATACGTCAAACGAAGTAAACAAGTCACTAAAATAAGGTAATTTGGTTAAGCCATTATAGGTAATTCTCCAGTTTGGAACAGGCGTTTTTCTAAAGCTGTTTAAGTTAATGCTATTGGCATCTTTATTTAAGTATGCCGCCAATAATGAGGAGATTAAAACATCTTGCGAGTTTTTACCATATCCGTCAGCATATCCTTCGCTATCTACACCGGTACTGTTAGGGTTAGCTTGTCCCAGCCTGGAAGATATGACCTCTCTGTTAGTCAAAAACTGTTGGAACAGCTTAGAATGCTGTGTATTCTTATCTTTAAATGCACTTCCTAATGAAATGATAGAAATACTATAATCACCACTGGTAATTGGGCTTAAGCTGTAAAAATCCTGTCTGTCGTTATCAAACCTAAAGTTGGTAGTGTAATTTTTACTCTGGCTTTTCAACATGGTCAACTCAATACGTAAATCTTTGAAAGGCTCTAAAGTTCCCCGAAGGTTTAGTTTTTCATTTAGATTTTGTACGTAAAGCTGGTTCATGGTGGTGTCCGTTGTTATCCAGCCATTCATTGCTGCTTTGTACCTTATGTCTTCCTGAGAGCCCAGGATGAAGCCTAAACCAGGTGCATTCATAGAAAAGTCTACTCCAAAGGCATTGGTTTTTGGTAAATAGCCGGGTAAGAAAGTACCATCGTTCCTGATGTACGATCCGCTTACATTTTTTATACTGAATAATACATTGGTTAAGGCTGCGCCTATTCCCGTTGCATTATTTTTCTTCATCTCTCTGTAAAACCCAAACTTATTGTATAACGTGTTCATGTTTAACGTTGGATTCACCTGTATTGCTCTTGAGTTTTGAATGGTATTACCGAAGTTAAGATCGGGATCATTCATGCTCAATAAAGGTTCTGTCATCCAGTTAAACTGAGTCTGATAGCGTGTTACCAGATTGATAAAATCCAGGTAAGGAAGTTTATTAATTGGTACGGTATAACTTAAGGTTATATTGTGATTATAGTCTGTGGTTCTTCCCAGTTTCTTCAGGTTTGCCCATACCGTATCGCGTTTTAATCCGGTAATACGACCTTCCGGTTCGTCCACAACAGATAAATTGGTCGCATTGAAATCCAGTTTCAGGGATTTTGTTAAATCCCAGCTGATACCATATATCCTATTGATGTTAAAGTTTTTATTAAATGTGGTATTAATTGGAATAAAGTTCATTGGATCATTATCCCGCAACGTATTTTCTGAATACAACCTATTTACCTCTACCCTAAAGTTGAGCACATTGGGCAAAACATTAAAGTTAAAGTCTTTTAGCAGCGTTAAGTTTTTATTTTTGATGCTTTTACTGAAAGGCGACATAAAATCGGCCTGCTTGCTGTAGTTATAGGCAAGGGCTCCTCTGTATGTTTTTTGTTTAGCACTTCTAGTAATAAAATCTTTATGATCGTATTCTGTATAAGCATAGCTTAAACTCCAGTTTTCTATATCCCACAAATAGGCTTTAGATTCGGGATTGGTTTTTATTTTTCTGACGTTGGTAAAGTTTATTCCTCTGCGGGTAGTTAGTGTTTGTGCATAATCCATTATGGAATCTTTTTGCACTCTGTTAAGCTGTGACAGTATATTCTTTAACTCGATGTCGGGATTCCTCGGATCGTACATGGGTGTACTGATCTGACTGGAATAGTTGAAATACATCGGAATCTTAATACCCGACCTATCGGAGAAAAACTTACCCAGCTCGAAGCTAGATGCCAGGTCAAAATACCGATCGTCTGAACGGTTGATCTCACTAACTCTTGTTTCTAAACCACCAAAACCAATAGACTTATTACTTGCCGACATGGTTATATCGGCAAAATCGGCGAGCTTGGCATTCATTCTTGCTGTAGCTGCCCAGCCTCCTCTTTCGTCAAAATCTGTCAGCCTTAATTCGTTGAACCAGATTTCTACCGATTTATCTAAGCCATTTCCACTCAGGGGATTTCTGGCCCCTAACATAATGGTTCTTAACTTACTTAAGTCTGGCTGACCTTTGATCGTAATTTTATATTTACCATCCTGATAGGTAAATGGTTCTGCCGGAGACCAGGGAGCCCCATTTTTAAAGGCGTTGTTCCGTTCTGTCTTTACTTTTTGCAATAGGCTAAACTCCAAATCCATGTAGTTTTCCTGAGGCCATATCAGTTCTGGATCACGGGTTCCATCCTGGGTTATCTTCAACGGAATTTCGTACTCATAATAGTTATCCTGATAGTCTGATCCCAGACGGATAAACGCTGTAACATCTCCATCATGCAGCGGATTGTTTCTATCTGCAGTTTCGGCGTGAATAAACATTTTTAATCGTTTATATGCCCTCACGTCATTTACTGTTGTTTTATATGCTGCCCGAGCATAGCCTTTTTTCAGTCCCTTTACAATAACGGACAGCGATTGCTCATTTTGTCTGGTATCTCCTCTGAAGTTTGAGAAATCTCTTTCCCGCTCAATACCCGGCGGCACCACATAAGGGATTGGCGTACGGGTTCCGTTTTCTTCTATATTTACCGTGGTGACTTCTATAGTTGACCCGTCTGAAGGTTGCGCGCCCATGCTTTCATCAACCAGTACTTTATCGATTTTATTCTCGGCATTATATCTTCTCCACTCCCCACGTAATAATTGCAATTTGGCCAGACGTAAAACGGTAGTATCAGCAAAATTGGTCAGATACATTCTCATAAACCTGATTGATTTAAAATCCTGTATGTCTCCTTTTTTATCATCGTACTGCGCTATAGGCACTTTAAACTGATACCAGGTTACTTCGTCTGTACTTCCGTCTGCGAGTTTAACTTTTGCAATAACTTTATCCGAGATATAATTCTGACCTACTTCCATTTGGTTTGGATCAAGCTTTATTTTGTACTCATAGTACTCGTCTGCCCGAGTTAGGTTGTTGTCGCGATTGATGTCTTCGCCATCAGGTAAAGAGGTAGAAGCAGAGTTTTCTATCCCCAACTCGTCCATAGACTGTTGTCTGGTTTTAGAGTTTCCTTCTGTACCGTTATAGTTTTCGTATCTTTTCAGGATACCTGCGTTCATCTGATCCAGCTGAGGCCCCCGGTAATAAACATAATCATCCGAAGAGGGGTCATTTCTGAGTTTTTCTGCAGCGTCAGAGTTTAATTGTGGCAGAATATTATTTAGTTCGCCGGCAAAATGCTGTCGCTCCCCCTCATTATCCAAGCCATCTAAACCAACATCCTGCTTTTTTCTTATTTCCGGATTATTATCAAATGCCTGTATAACGGGTTGGGTTGTTCCTACAAGTCCCCATTTGGTAGCTTTCACCTTACTCATATCTCCATTTGCAGGCAGAGCATTTTCCAAACTTTTGTAACCGTCTTTTAATATATCTTCAGAGATATTCCCCAGATTGATGTACAGCTCTCCTCCTGTATTTTGCTGACCTTTTTTATAGATAAAAGGATCCATCATCCAGATTTCTACAAACTCAATATTTAGCGATTCGAAATCGTTATTATCTATTTTTCTAAAAATACCGCCCCATTTATCTTTTGGTTTTGCAAACGTACCATCGGGGTTAAGATCCAAGGCTGTATAGTTATGAGGGCCTCTTAAAGTTGGATAATAGGCGAGATTGAATGTTGGCAAGGTTAACAAACTTCCCGAAGGAATTTGCTTGAAAGGAAATACTTCTGTCTCTAGCACCTCCCTTACATAATGATTGGAAAGCTCTTTTTTATTATTGGCAATATTGGAAGGAGTAAATCCTCCGCTTCTATTATAAAAAATAGGGTCTATGGTAAAGAAAGACATCTTGGCCCTATTGTATCCGTATGCTAAATCATCACTAAGGCTTGATTCCAGAAATTTCTGTGGTGTACCTGATATTTGCCATGCGATGGGACTTTTCAGATCTATAATGGAACGACTACCTTCAAAATCATCGATATAACTTACCCCGCCGTTACTTCCCGATCCGTTTAATGCTTTAGGGTGTCCGGGATTAAATTTAGCAAACTCACCACCAAAGGTAAACGAGGATTGTTCTTTGGTTGAAATTAAGGGTATTTTATCTACCAGTTTTGTCAGGAAACGGCTATTGGTATTATAGTTAATATCAAAACCATATATGGTATTGGATATGGACTCTTCTCCAAAATTAACTTTTTGCGTTAATGGGGTTTCCTTCAAATTCATGATGGTAGCTCCCAGATTCAGTTTTTCGTTTGCCCGATAGTCAAAACGTGTTCCAAATAAAGATTTTTGCTGGATACCAAACAACTCGTTACTTTCTAACCTGATTTTTATAGGTTGACCTGAACTAAGCAAGGCATCGTTTAATATTTTTACTCTTCCAATATTATAGTCTACTGTAAAATCGGCTCCTTCTGTCAGTTGTAATGTTCCTGCGGTTACTGTTACCGAACCTTCGGGAACGTTAATTGCATTCAGCTGGAATTCTGAACTTACCTGTGACTGGTATGTTCCTGCAATAATATAACGATTTAGGCTTGGGAAAAGTTGTTGGGCTATTGTTTTGGTGGAGTCATACAATGGTTGATAAACGTATTTGTTAATCAATGCAACGTCATTCCCTAACATCTGCTCAAGGTCGTTACCAAATGGCTCTATATACGGAAAAACAATTCTACCGTTTTGTGAATCTATCGTTTGGCCTTCTAAAAAGTCGAAATAACCATCTGGTTTTTTATCGTTTTGCTGGTTCAAACGATCGAAGCCTAAAGCCTGAATCCACATTTTACCGGTAATGCTTGTAGCCCCTTCCGTCATCAATGGTTTTTCTACCCCTGACTCATCTAACCTAAATATATTTAAACGAAAATCTTCTCTACTGATTTGATAAGCTCCTAAGGAATAAATGTTTTTCATCATCAGCTTCCATATCGGCAAATCGGTTTTTATGGTTTCATTCTTTAATAATTTTGCATAAAGCACTTCTGGATTAGCAGAATTAACTGCTCTGTCAGTTGAAAACTCCCCTACCTGATATTCCCTTCCGTTATAGGTATATCGGTAAGCTACCGCTAAAACCTCATCAGAGTTAAGCGAGCTATTTAAGGAAATATATCCTAAAACGGGATTTAAAGTATATTCTTTCTCTGTTAGTTTTCTGGCATAGGTTATTTTTGCGTAGTTGTCTGTTTTTCTGGTAGTGGCAAAAAATGCATCCAAACTATTGTCACTGGTATTTCTTGTGGTTGCCGGAATTGTACTTAAAAGGTTATTGGACTGCGCAGGAAAACTTGGATCACTAAGAGCTGAGGGTAATACACTCATTCCGCCAGTAAATTTACCTCCTATCAAATTGGGATTTGTAACACTGTTAAAAGGTGCGTTCTCTCCCAAATCCATAAAGGCCAATATATCCCTTGAGTCTGTCGTACTGTTACTTTTATTGGTTACCCAAACTTCTACTTTAGTGATATTCACCTGCGAGGTCATAATAGGTAAATTGGACATCGCTTTATTGAAGTTATCTCTAAAGTATTGCCCTAGGAAATAGTGCTTATTGGCTTCGTAATTGTCGGTAGTTAACCTAAATTCGTTTTGCTGTGCACCATTGGTAATATTTATTTCTTTTGCCTGCGATTTTTGCTGTGAGTAGATACTGGTTACCCCCAAACGCCCAAACTGCAATTGTGCTTTTACCCCAAATAAAGCCTGACTTCCCGAAATAAGGGTTGTATTTAATGGGAAGCTAACCATACCGGCTTCAAACTTCTGTAAAATCTCGTCTTTGTATCCGGTATATTCAAGTTTTACCTGGTTTTCGAAATCAAACTGAGCCTCTGTATTGTAATTGGTTGTTATTTTTAGTTTTTCTCCAATATTACCTGCCAGATTCATTTGAATCCGTTGATCGAAATCAAAATTACCTTGTACTCGCTGTCTCTCGTTAAACAGCGGATTTTCGTTTTTATTTACACGCCCCGAGAATGTCAGATCTGCGGTTCCTCTGGGTTGTATATTAATGGTGTTTCCTCCAAATATTTTCTCGAAGGATTTACTTTTTACTGTTACTGAAGGTATCAGTCCATTTTCGGTACGCTCTCCTCCAGAAACCACTAAATTGTTCCAATACTCTTGCTGTACCCGCTGTTGCTCTAATTTCTGATATTCGGCAAAAGTCAGGTATTGTGTTGGTCTGTATTCTTTGTTGCCAATGGTTTCTTTTACAATATATTTTTTGGTTACCGGATCATAAGTTACCGTACGTTTTATATTGCTGGGATTTCCTAAAGATATTCCGCCTGGTTTGGATAAAGATATCCCCTGATCGTCCTTTACCGGATAATTTAACTTAGGTGCTTCTTCTTTTTCTTGTGCAAAGCTGACTTGCGTAATCAGAAGCGAGGGTATAAAAATGCAAAGTCTATAGATAAGACTATTAGATAATCTTTTCAAGCAGGTTTGGTTAGTTCTCAATTATAAACTCTTTAAAGCAATTTTTATTATTTCTTCAACTGACAAAATTTTATCGGAACTTCTAATAGCTACGTCTACTGCTTTTTCGGCACTGTTTTTAACAAAACCCAACATCACCAATGCACTTAGCGCTTCTTCTCTTGCTGTATGGTTTTGCGGAATAGCTATTAATGTTCCTGTTCCACTTTTCTTCAGTTTGTCCTGAAGTTCGATAACCAATCTTTGAGCTGATTTGGGCCCAATTCCTTTTATCGTTTTTATAAGGTTGACGTCTCCTCTAATAATTGCATCTTCTATTTCTGTTGGTGAAATAGATGAAAGCATCATTCTACCCGTACTTGGCCCGATACCATTTACAGAAATGAGATGCAGGAATAATCTTCTTTCTCCTTCATCTGCAAAACCGTATAAAGTGTGACCGTCTTCTTTAACATGTAACCACGTATAAAGTTTACAATTTTCCTGGTCTTTAACCAAAGAAAATGTATTTAGTGAAATATGGATATGATAACCTATCCCCCCTGCATCTATCACAATATAGGTTGGGCACTTATACACCAACTTTCCCTGGATATATTCGTACATAAATTGCTCCTCTCTTAAAACGGGATAAATATATGCTTAATTATCGTTTCTTGATAATTCCTTTTCCTGTACATCTACCACTGCAATGGTCACCACATCTACAATTTCTCTAACCGAACTTCCTAGCTGTAAAATATGTACAGGCTTATTCATCCCCAATAAAATAGGACCAATTGCCTGTGCTTCACCTAATTCCTGTAAAAGTTTATAGGCCATATTCCCGGATTCGAGATTTGGAAAAACCAAAGTATTGGCTACTCCACCCGCCAGCTTAGAGAAAGGAAAATTCTCGTTCAACAGATTTTCATTCAAAGCAAAGTTAGCTTGTAAATCTCCATCAACTACAATATCTGGATGTTTAGTATGCAATATATTGACAGCATCTCTTACTTTTTGTGGTATAGCTCCGTCATTTGATCCAAAATTGGAATAGGAGAGTAAAGCTATTTTAGGCTGTACATTGAATTGTTTAACGGCATTATTCACCAAAACGGTAATATCAACCAATTCTTCGGCTGTTGGATTTACATTAATGGTGGTATCTGCCATAAAAACGGGGCCTTTTTTGGTAATCATCATGTACATTCCAGCTACACGGTTTACCCCTTCCATGGTATCTATAATTTGCAATGCAGGTTTAACTGTGGTTGCGTAATTACGGGTTAATCCGGAAATTAATGCGTCTGCATTACCAAATTGCACCATGCTTGCACCAAAGTACGTTCTGTCTCGCATATATTTGCGGGCATCTGTAAGCGTAATCCCTCTCCTTTGCCTTTTGGTGTACAGGTATTGTGCAAATTTTTCGGTCAGTTCTTTTTCTTCTTCCGGATTTATAATCTCTACTCCTTCTAAGTCCAAAGCACTTTCCTGAATGATGGAGTTGATTACTTTTTTATCGCCCAGTAAAATTGGGATGGCTATTCCTTCTTCTTTTACTATCTGAGCTGCTTTTAGAATTTTATAATGATCTGCTTCTGCAAATACAACTCTTTTGGGTGCTGACTTTGCTTTGTCTGAAACATTTCGCATAATCTTATTCTCCAGCCCCAAACGCTTCTTCAATTCATCTTCATAGGCCTCCCAATCTGTGATAATAAACTTTGCAACTCCTGAGTCTATAGCGGCTTTTGCAACTGCCGGAGCAACAATGGTAATCAGTCTGTTATCTACGGGTTTGGGAATAATATAGTCTTTTCCAAATCTAAGATTTCGGGAATTGTAAGCCAGGTTTACAGATTCTGGAACGGGCAGTTTTGCCAGATCGGCAATGGCTCTTACCGCAGCAATCTTCATTTCCTCGTTAATGGCTGTGGCTCTTACGTCTAATGCTCCACGGAATATATACGGAAAGCCTAATACGTTGTTCACCTGATTAGGATAGTCTGATCTGCCGGTTGCCATAATAATATCTGACCGGGTAGCTATAGCCAACTCATAATCAATCTCTGGATTAGGATTAGCCATGGCAAATACTATTGGATTTGGTGCCATTGACTGCAACATATCTGCACTCAATACATCAGCTGATGACAATCCTATAAATACATCGGCATTTTTGATAGCTTCTTCCAGAGTAAAGACATCGCTATCTGTAGCAAACTCTTTTTTTAATGCATTAAGCTCTTCTCTGTCATTTCTGATGACGCCATTCCTGTCGAGCATAACTACCTTATTTTTATCTGCTCCAAGGGATATATATAATCTGGTACATGAAATGGCTGCGGCACCGGCCCCATTTACCACAATCTTACAATCTTCTAATTTTTTATGCTGCAGTTCGCAGGCGTTCAGTAGTGCAGCAGCTGATATTATTGCCGTACCATGCTGATCGTCATGCATAACCGGAATGTTCATTTCTTCTTTTAGCCTTCTCTCTATCTCGAAACATTCTGGCGCTTTGATATCTTCCAGATTGATACCACCGAAAGTAGGCTCCAATGCCTTTACAATATTTACAAAACCATCTACATCGTTAACATTTAGTTCCAGATCAAAAACGTCTATATCTGCAAAAATCTTAAACAACAACCCCTTACCTTCCATTACCGGCTTACCGGCTTCGGGCCCTATATTTCCTAATCCTAAAACTGCTGTTCCGTTACTAATTACCGCTACCAGATTTCCCTTAGCCGTGTATTTATAAACATCTTCTTTCTGATTTGATATTTCTAAACAAGGATCGGCAACACCAGGAGAATAAGCTAACGTCAGGTCTCTTTGTGTGCTTGTAGGTTTTGTAGGAATTACTTCTATCTTACCAGGTCTGCCTTGGGCGTGGTAATCAAGAGCGTCCTGTTTTTTGGTTGTTTTGCTCATAGATATATTTTTTCGGAAGTCCGCTTAATGCCCGAAAGTTAATCAGTTAATCCAAATCTTTAAAATATTTCCTATTGTTAATTTGTAATCTTTTAGGTTATTCCATTCTTTTAATGAAGCCACCGTTACCCCTTTGTATCTATTGGCTATTGCCTGCAGAGTATCTCCCCCTTTTATAGTATAAGATAAATAGTTTTGTTTAGGTTTAGATGGTTCTTTGGATGTATTTACTTCTTTGTAAACGGTTATTTTTTGTCCCGGAACAATGGTGTAGGTTTTCATTTTATTCCAAACTTTCAAGTCCTGTGCTTCTACACCATAAGTTTTAGCTATGGAACTTAAAGTTTGTCCTTTTTTTACAATATGTACTGTTTCTTTTTTGGCTGCAACTTTAGGTTCCGCAGCACTTCTGCTCATCGCATACACCAGTTTGGTTTCTTTCTCAGGATTCAGAACATCAAACAGGGATGCATAGGTAGGAAAATCTACTTTGGGGATAATCAGTCTTTTGGGTTGTTCTGGTGTTCCATTTACTATATTTTTTTTGTAGGCAGGGTTAAGAATGTGCAACTCTTTTTCTTCCATAGACAAAGCTTCTGCTACTTTATCAAAACTAATACTCCTGTTAACGTATATAGAGTCGATACCTATCTTAAAATCGATATCCGGAATTTTTGACGGATCTATATGTTTATCATAGTATTCCATCATATAGGTTACGGCTATAAATTTAGGAACGTAATCTCTTGTTTCTCGGGGTAATATATTCCTGATATCCCAAAAGGTTTTCTTTTTATCTCCTGGAATTTTATCAAGCGCCCTTTTTACTGCTCCCATTCCACAGTTGTAGGAAGCTAAAGCCAATAACCAGTCTCCAAACTGACTATAGGCATCTTGTAAATAGCTACATGCTGCATAGCTGGAGTTGATAGGGTCTTTCCGTTCGTCAATATAGTTATCTATATTCAGTCCGTATCCTTTGGCCGTTGTAAACATAAACTGCCATAATCCGGTTGCGCCTGCTCTGGAAACGGCATAAGGATCAAGGGATGACTCTACTATGGGTAAGTACTTAAATTCTTTAGGGATATTTCTTTCTTGTAAGGCTTTTTCCATAATTGGAAAATAGTAGTTGCCTAAGCTCACCATTTTACCAATCTGTCTGGTTCTTTCGGTGATAAAAACATCTATAAATGATTGTACATACGGATTGTAGTCCAGAGATATTTCTGAGTTCAGCGAATCTAAACGATATTTATACAACAGGTTTGCATCAAATTTGAACAACTCCATATTGAGGTTTAACTGCGGATGCACAAAGCTGGTATCCGTATTCACCAAATTCCGAATCATTCTTGATTCTCTTGGACTTAAACGGCTGCTATAAACCGAATCTTTTTTGTTTTTTGTGGTTTGCGCAGTAAGACTTAACGACATACTGCAAGTTACCAAAGCAATTAGAGCGAAAGTTTTTGCCATTCTTCTAACTTTTGGCTATTAGCCTATTATAAAATTGCCACCTAAAGCTGGCGTTCTTTTAAAATTTGATTGGAGAAAGATAACAATTTATCTTCTTCAAATCGCTTTCCTATTAATTGCATACCTATAGGCAATCCTTCGGAATTTGTTCCGCATGGTAACGATATAGCAGGTAATCCTGTTAATGATGCTATAACGGTATATACGTCTTCTAAATATGATTTTAATGTATCTTCTTTTGAGGTTCCAATTTTATATGCAACGGTTGGAGCTGTTGGAGTCAATAAAAAATCGTACTGTGTAAGTAGCTCATCTACTTGCTCCTTAATCAGTCTACGTACTTTTTGTGCCTTTGCATAATAGGCATCATAATAGCCCGCACTTAGCACAAAGGTTCCCAACATAATTCTTCGTTTCACCTCTTCTCCAAATCCTTCAGTTCGGGATAGCTTATAAACACTTTCCAGATCAGTTGCTTTGGGGCTTCTGTACCCATATCTAACACCGTCGTAACGAGACAGGTTAGAGGATGATTCTGCCATGGTAAGAATATAGTATGTGGCCACTACATAATCCAGATAGGCAAACGAAACTGGTTCTACAATATGTCCCTCTGCTTTAAGCTCTTCAATATTATGCAGAATAGCTGATTTAATTTCAGGGTCTAATCCTTCATGATTGAGGGTTTCTTCTATATAAGCTATTTTCCGGGGCGCATCTTCATGAAGTCTGGTGGTATAGTCTGGGACTTCTAAACTGGAAGAAACATTATCATGTTCGTCTTTTCCTGCTATAACCTCTAATATTAGTGCAGCATCTTCTACTGAATGTGTAATTGGCCCTACCTGATCAAATGACGAAGCATAAGCCACTACCCCATAACGTGATACTCTGGAGTATGTTGGTTTTATTCCTACTACTCCGCAAAAAGCTGCGGGTTGCCTTATAGAACCTCCGGTGTCTGTACCTAAAGCCGCTAAACACATATTAGCCTGCACAGCAACGGCTGAACCGCCAGAAGACCCTCCTGAAACTCTGGTTTGATCTATATAATTTTTTACCGGGCCGTAATAGGATGTTTCGTTAGAACCTCCCATCGCAAACTCATCGCAGTTTAATCGCCCTATAATAATAGCATCTTCTGCCAATAAGCGTTCTATAACGGTTGCCGAATAAACTGAAACATAGTTTTCGAGCATTTTTGAAGCGGCGGTCATCCGATGACCTTTATAAGAGATATTATCTTTTATACCAATAACCATCCCTGCTAATTTCCCTGCTGTACCAAGCATTATTTTATCTTGTACCCGGGCAGCATTTGCTAAGGCTTCTTCTTCAAAAACTTCCAGAAAAGCATTTAAGTGTGATTTTTCTTTTATCTGTTGCAGATAAAAGCCTATCAGTTGTTTTACTGATAAGGATCCAGATTGTATATCGGAACGTATATCCGATAGTTTAGTGTAGGTATATTTATCGATGGGCATAATAAACAAAAATTACGGTTACCTCTTTTAATGAAGAAACCGTAAGCACATATTAATTTTGAAAAAAAACTTTTAGTGTTTCTCTTCCTGATTATATGTTTTCTCGTCTTTCTCTACCCCTTTTTGAC
Organism: Pseudopedobacter beijingensis; assembly: GCF_042678145.1. NCBI lineage: Bacteria > Pseudomonadati > Bacteroidota > Sphingobacteriia > Sphingobacteriales > Sphingobacteriaceae > Pseudopedobacter > Pseudopedobacter beijingensis. Next base: position 485,074 of record NZ_JBHUDG010000003.1, read on the forward strand.
CTTCTTTGAACTCTCTAACGCCTTTACCTAAACCTCTCATTAATTCAGGTATTTTTTTTCCTCCGAACAATAACAATAGTGCTACGACTATCAGTATTATCTCTGGTGCTCCTAATCCCATATTTTCTGTTTTTTTATTTTTATTTAATCAACGTTTTGGTCTTTCTCATATTCTTCCCTCCTTTTTCTATCTTCTTCTTCGTCTTTCTTTAACTCTTCTTCTGCTGTAAGGGAATTTATATTTCTGTTAATTTCTCTTTTAACATCATCAGATGCGTCTTTAAATTCTCTAATCCCACGTCCTAAACCTCTAGCCAATTCAGGCAGTTTTTTTCCACCAAACAGGAGCAAAATAGCAAAGACAATAACGACTGTTTCCTGTGCACCGATATTTAAAAATAAAAGAGTATTCTGATACATAATTACATACATTACGCAAATATAAATTTAATATACTTTTTTTTAGCAGATTTAATCAAATTTTAATTTGCTAACCAAGATCCCGGATTTTGAGTTTCCATCCCTTTCCACAACTCAAAATGAATTTCGGACACACCATCTTCGTCCGACCCTACAGTACCTATTGTTTGTTTGGTTGATACTTTTTGTCCGCTGGAAACACTAATGGTTTTTAAGTTTTGATATATGGTAAAAAACTCCCCGTGTCTTATCATCACTACGTTTTTACCCGCTATTTCTACTATCCTGCTTACTGTACCTTCAAACACCGCTCTTGCCGGAGCATTCGCATTGGTTCTAATGGTCCATCCGTTACTTTCTTTTGTTATATTTCCTATTTTTTGTGTTCCGTAAGATTCTGTAATCACACCATTGGTTACCGGCCAGGGTAGTTTTCCTCTGTTGCTTACAAAACTTGCTGAAAGCTTTGCTGCTTCTGGTGTTGCTGCCAACACCGAAGAAGATTTACTGGTTGATGGTGCAGGTGCTTCCTTTCCTTCTGCTCTGGCTTTAGCTGCCGCAGCTCTGGCCTCTTCCTCTGCTTTCTTTTTAGCTAGTGCAATCTCTCTTTCAATCGCTGCTCTAATAGCCCTGTCTAACTGTGCTGCATCACGTTGTTTTTGAGACAGATCCTGTCTAAGTTTTTTCTCCTGTGAGGTTAATTGCTTAATGACGTTCGATTGACTTGTTTCTGCCTTTCCAAGAGTGTTTTTTTCCTTTTGCTGATCTGACAGCAAATTGTCTTTTTCCTTCTTGTTTTTGTTCAACAAGGCTACTTTACCTTTTAATTTTGTCTGTGTATCTTCTATATATTGGGCTTGTTTAACCCTATACTCGCTAAACTGCTGTAAATACTTTAACCTTTTATAGGCCTGATTAAAATCTTTTGCGGCAAACACATACATCAACTTACTGTATGCTCCCTGATTTTTTTGCGCAAAACGGATCATAGCGGCGTAATCACTTTTTAGCTGGGTAAGCTGGGCCTGCAACGATCTGATATTATTCATATTCTCATTAATTTCACCATCTAACAGGCGCATTTCTGAGTTTATGGTTTTAATTTTTTCTTCTCTTAATCTTATTTGAGCCTTTAAAGCATTTAATTCTTTTAGAGTAACTTTTTTATCTGAGGAAGTTTTTTTCAAGCTACTGTTAATCATCTCAATATCTTTATTGAGCTGTGCTTTTCTTCTCTCTAACTCTGCCCGGGTTTGTCCATAAGATAAACTGCCAACGCTTAAAAATGTAATTATTGCTAATAGTGCTATTCTTAAAAGCTTCATCCTTACAAAGGTATCTAATTTTTTATTCTATTACCGTAAATCTTTTAGGTACTGAGAACGGAAAACTTAATTCGGTATCGAACACAACATCCCTGATTTCCATATTCATCCGTACGTTTTTATCGTCAAATTTAGAATTCAGATTTATTTTCAGGGGAATGCGTTTATTTGTTATATCTACAAAACTACTATAATCTATATCTAAATTTTGCGTTGCTGTAGTATTTTTAACGCTTAATTTCTGAGGTTTTAAAAGAAGAGAGAACAGCCCTGTAAAGTCTAAATCGTTAGCCTTTCCTTCCAGAACAAACAATTCTCCTGATTTTTTAAGCTGTAAGTCATCTATCAACATAAAACGAGGTGTGTTTCCTACTAAAAAAGCTTCTAGTGCCTTATAATCTATCAGATTACTTGTATAATTCTGTATATATGAAAATGGTTGCTGTAAATATTCACTGGTTAACCTGTTCAATAATTTCAAACTATCTGGTGTAATCATCAAGCGAGCAGCTTCTAAGCCTCCTAAATAAGTAACCGAAATCCAGATTACTTCTCCTTGTTTATTTCTAAGGTTAAGATTTACATCATAGCTTTTCTCATCCATCACCATGTTTGTCTTAGCTTTATAATTCAGGGTATTATATTGCGTTTCTTTGGATATAATATCGGCTACAGTAATGACGGTTTCTTTGTGCACTTCCTGTTTTGCCTCTTGGTATGTTTTTTTCACGGCACATGAAGACAGTAGAACCACCACCAGTAAAAAAAGGTATCTATTCAGAATACTTTCTTTCATTGATCTTTCTGTTAAGTATTGTACTGTCTTCTCCAAGTTCTTTTGCTTTTTTCCAGTTTTCTAAAGCTTGTTCTTTATCATTGAGATGATAAAGTATATCTCCATAGTGTTCTAATAATACCGCATTATTTCTATCGCTTACTTTTAATGCTTTTTCTATCCACTCTTTTGCCTCGCTATATTTCTTATGTTTAAATAAAACCCAGGCATAAGTATCCAGAAAGGATGCGTTGTTTGGACTTAGCTGATTTGATTTCAATGACATCTTCTCGGCTTTATCCAGGTTCTCATTTCTTAACGATAAATAATAAGCATAATTGTTTAATGCATAAACATTATTTGCATCTAGCTCCAAGGCTTTCTCATAGGCGTTTGCAGATTCTTTATATTTCTTCAGATTCTCATAAGCGTCTCCTAAGCTACTATATACTTGTATCTTGAGTACTTTATCTAAATCGTAATTAAGCGCATTATTTAGATATTTAACGGCCTTTTCGCTTTGTTTCGATTGATTTAATGCTATTGCTGTAAATACATATAAAGTGCCACTGTTTGGGAAATAAATCAAAGCTTCTTCTCCCGTCTTGATTACCCCTTCCAAATCGTTCAGATTAAGCTTTATTCTTATCAGCTGATCCCAAACGGCATAAATATTTTTATTTAAAGCAACGGATTTTTCGTAAGCGTCTTTTGCTTTTTCGTACTCACCTTTCTGGAAAACCACATCGCCGTATATAGCAAACGCTTTGGCATCATCCGGATACTCTTCTGTAAGTATATAAGCCAACGTTTCTGCATACCGTACGGCTTTAAGATCTGGAAACAGAGCAAAATAGGAAATCACAATCTTTATCTTCTGATCCAGATTAATATCTGGTGAACGGAATGCTTGTGTAAGTTCTAAAAAAGCTTCTTCTGTTTTTTTATCTGCATTATAAATATCTGAAAGTGCCAGATTCACATAGCCATTGCCGGGTTCCAGCTCTTTTACTTTTTTATAAGCCTCCAGCGCTTTCTCCTTTTCTTTTTTATTGAAATATAAATCGCCCAGATAAATGTAATACCTATAATTTCCCGGTTCTTTTTGTATCAGTTTTTTCAGCTCTGCTTCTGCTGTTTTAAAATCACCCAGACTGCGATAGATACGTTGCTTGCCTTCTATGGTTTCTGTGCTCACTCCCTCTTTAGCTTCTAAATCGTTATACACCTTCAGTGCATCCTGACTTCTTCCTAAAAGATTTAAAGTATTGGCTTTTTCCAGAATATATTCGGTTCTATCCGGCGAAATACTAATAAGCTCATCTAACGCATAATTCAACAGCTTATAGTCTTTAATATCTTCATAAATACTGGCAGAAAGTATCCAATACCATTCATTAGCAGAGTTTACAGCTACCGCTTTTTCTATATTCTCTTTAGCTAAAAGAAGGTCTTTATTTGCAAAATAAATCTGAGCCAGTTCATAGTAGGCTTCATGATTTTGGGGATCTATCTGCACAACACTATTGAAGCTTTTAATGGCTTCTTTGGTGTTTTGGGAGATTTTTTGTTTCAATCCTTCAAAATAAATATCTTTTACCTTCAAGCTATCGCTGGCAGAAAGTGGCTTACCGGTGACTATAACCAGTTCCTGCGTTTTACTTCCCTGTGGTTGGGCGTATAACGATAAGGATAGCATTACAGCACTAAAAAAAAGACTACTTGCTTGAACTAAAAACCTCAACATTTTCAATATTAATACATGCTTTATTTTACTCCGGTATGGCCATAACCGCCGGCTCCTCTAACAGTTTCGTTTAACTCCTGTGCCTCATCCCATTCTACTGTTTCATGTTTGGCCACAACCATTTGCGCAATACGATCTGAGGGCTGTACTTTAAATTCTTCTGTAGATAAATTGACCAGGAGAACTTTTAGCTCTCCTCTATAATCTGCATCTATAGTTCCCGGCGAGTTTAACACCGTAATTCCAAATTTATATGCTAATCCGCTTCTGGGTCTTATTTGAGCCTCATATCCATCAGGAAGCTCTATAAACAAGCCTGTTGGAATCAACCTTCGTTCCATGGGTTTTAAAACAATGGCTTCTGTAATATCTGCTCTCAAATCCATTCCTGCAGAACTTGTTGTTTCATAACCCGGCAGGGCATTCCCTGACTTATTAATAACTCTTACCTCCATCCTTATACTCGCTTACTAAATACTTTTTTGAGATTATCTTTTTCAAGATAAAAAATAAATATTGCGAAAAGTACGAATAATAGATTTCCCCAGACAATATTTCTATCTAATAAGACAAAAGAAATATAAACCGTTGCTGTTGCCAGCAGAATATACAATAAGTCCCGTTTCACACGGTAGGGTATAGGATAATGTTTTTGTCCCCAAATGTAAGACAGCACCATCATGGTAGCGTAAGCTGAAAGGGAAATCCATGCAGATGCCATATACCCATAGACCGGAATAAAGACAACATTAAGAACCACTGTTAATATGGCTCCAACACCTGAAATATACAATCCGTACCTGGTTTGATCTGAAAGCTTATACCAGATAGACAGATTCATATAAATACCCAGACTTAAATAGCCCAAAAGAAGTATAGGTACTACATTTAAGCCTTCCCAGAAGGATTTGCCAATAAAATACTTAAGCAAATCTATATTAACTATTAAACCTACATAAATTAGAGCAAGAGCCACCACAAAATAGCTCATGATAACAGCATAGGTTTCCTTTGCATTTTTATCTTTTGCTGAACTGAAAAAAAACGGTTCTGCTCCCAACCTAAAAGCCTGTACAAATATGTTCATAAAAATTGCCAACTTTGAACAGGCACCATAAATACCCACTTGCTTATCGCTGATATCTGAGGGCAGCAACTTCTCCAAAAAAATCTTATCGCTGTTTTCGTTAATGATAAACGACAAATTTGCCACTAACACCGGCCAGCTGTATTGGAACATTTCTAACAACAAGTCTTTATCCAGACGAAATTTCAGTTTTAACAACTCGGGTGTCAACAGTAAAAAAGTAAGTATACTGGCTATCAGGTTTGAGATAAATACATAACCAATCCACTCTTGCTGATACCATGAAGCAAACCAGCTCCCTAACGGCAATTGATTTTTTATGATGAATGATATGCCAAAGAGAAAAAACAGGTTAAGCCCAATAAAGCTGAGTATATTTATCAGTTTAATAAGTGCATACCTGTAAGGCCTGCCCTCTGCTCTTATACGCGCAAACGGAATAACACTTAGTGCATCAAAAGACAAGATTAACGCAAAGTAACTGATATACTTTTCGTAATCAGATAAAGAAGTTTCTTTTCCTTCTTGCATCCAGGCAGCAATTGGCTTGAGAAAAACGAAGGTACTAATCAAGAAAAGTGCCGTCAAAAAAGCTATTACAAAGAAAGTGTTACTGTAAACTTTTTCTTTGTCTTCTTTTTTATTGATATACCTAAAAAAAGTAGTTTCCATACCAAAAGCCATAATGGCATTTAGTACCGAAGCCCAGGCATACATCGTGGTAAACACACCGTACGACCGCGGGCCATAAACTGTTGTATATATTGGGGTTAAAAAGAAATTAAGTATTCGGGATGCTATTGTACTTACACCGTAGATAGCTGTTTGACTGGCAAATTTCTTTATTGATGACAATTGTTATTTCTTTAGGACAGCAAAATTAAGATAATTCTTGATTTGGGTTTCTCTGACATCTATATGATCTACTGACGCCTCATCGGAGCCTTCTTTACACCAATCGGTAAAAAAACCTAACATCAGATCGTCTCCCTCTGCCTCTATAAATACTGTTCCGTCTGTTTGATTTTTAACGGTCCCTTTAATGCCCATTTGGTCGGCAACGGCTTTAGTAGACGCCCTAAATGATACTCCCTGTACTTTTCCTGAAACAATAATCTGTAAAGCTTTCATCTGTCAAACCCTAAATTTGATGATAAAAGTCAAACTTTATATCGATATCGCCAAATCTAATATTAAATCAGTTTTACCACCTCAGACTTTGGTGTTATATGACCATCTTTAAAATTGGTGATCAGGTTAAGCCCCGGTGTTTTACCTTTTTTGATACTTCCTAATTCTGAATCCCACCCAAAAAATTTAGCTCCATTGATAGTTGCCCATTCCAGCATCTCGTCAAAAGATATCCCTCTTCCACTTTTTTGAACAAGTTTCATTTCATCCAGAATACTAAGGCTGTGATTAGACGCTAAACTATCTGTACCTAAGGTTGCCAAATACCCTGATTTTTCAAAAAATTTAAAATTAGGCATCGTATTTTCAATATAGAGATTTGCACCCGGACAAAAGCACCAGAAAATATCTACATTAAAACGCCTTAACATATAAACATCCTTTAGAGTGGTAAATGTATTATGTACCAACAATACATTCTGATCTTGCGGAAGTAATGGCACTATAGCCTGCAAAGTATTCTTAGACATAGCTACAAAGTAATCCAGATTAATTCCTAAATCTTCGTAAAGTTGCACAAAAGCACCTGTTTTATAACGGTAAAATGCATTCTCATCCTCATTTTCCTGACTATGGAGACTGATCAGGTTTTTCTCATTTTTACAGTATCTACGCAAATCTTTGACTAAAGCTTTTGATAGCGTATAAGATGCATGAAGAGTAATTGATGCTGAACCCGAATGTTCGAATTTGCTTTTTAACGCATCTGCCTTTGTAATTAACTCCTGTGATTTAGCAGGGTCTAACCCTACCATTTCTACAAAAGTATGGTACCTGATGGGACTTTTAGCTTTAATATCTGCCGAAATAACCGTATTTGAAATATCGCCGACTCCCACAATCCCATTCTTTTGCATTTGCTTATCGGCAGCAATCATTGCTTTTTCTATTTCGGCTTCTGCAACATTTCTGATAGCTATAACATTTTTTATAAAAGAGGGCAATCCTTCTTTTTCTTTTATTTTTCCTTTTAAATGAGATAGCTCCAAATGACAGTGCGAATTAATAAAGCCGGGAACAATAACCCCCTTATGATAAATAACATCTTTATTATTATCGCCTGAATAACTGGTTATAGACAATATTTTCCCATCATCGTCGGTTACAACCAACCCATTTGGAATTGGCTCTTTATCCTCGACAGTGTAAACGTAATCTGCAGTAAACTTTTTCATCCGAAAGAATTAACTAAATCAATAACATCTCCTTAACACTCAAATAAAGATATTGTTTAGTTCATAGGGCAATTATAATACAAATTTTATTATTTAATTTTGCAGTCTATATGAACACTCCATCACAAAAAACTGATATTCGAAGCCTTTCGTTAGAAGATTTAAAAGACAAATTTATAAAACTAAATGAAAAATCTTTTAGAGCTACTCAAGTATACGAATGGTTATGGAAAAAATCGGCTACCAGTTTTGACGAAATGACCAATCTTTCCAAAGATTTACGGGAAAAGCTGAAAGAAATTTTTGTCATCAATGCTGTAAAGGTTAGCAACTCTCAGTTTAGTGCTGATAAAACCATAAAAAACAGCTTCATACTTCACGATAGCCATCTTATTGAAGGAGTTTTAATTCCTACTCCAGATAGGATGACCGCATGTGTGTCCTCTCAGGTTGGCTGTAGTTTAACCTGTAAGTTCTGCGCAACCGGTTATATGGGTAGAAAACGTAATTTAAATGCCGATGAAATTTACGATCAGGTGGTGCTGATTGATAAACAGGCAAAGGAAAATTACGGCATCCCGCTTTCAAACATTGTGTATATGGGCATGGGCGAACCGTTATTGAATTATGCCAATGTGCTCAAATCTATTGACAAAATAACTTCTGAAGATGGATTAAACATGGCATCAAAACGTATAACCGTTTCTACTGCCGGAATAGCCAAAATGATTAAGAAACTAGGTGATGATAACGTGAAGTTTAATCTGGCTCTTTCTTTGCATGCCGCAAATGACGAAAAAAGGAATCAGATTATGCCCATAAACGAGCAAAACACACTAAGTGCATTGGCAGAAGCATTAAAGTATTTTTATGCAAAAACAAAAAGTCCAATCACGTTCGAATATATCATCTTTAACAATTTTAATGACGAAATTGAAGATGCCAGAGAACTTGCCCGTTTTTGTAAGCATGTACCTTCCAAAGTAAATATTATTGAATATAACCCCATCAGCTTTGCCGATTTTACCAATGCAGAGGAAGACAAAACAGAAGCTTTTGCAGAATATCTAAAAAAACAGGGAATAACCACTAACATAAGACGAAGCAGAGGAAAAGACATAGACGCCGCTTGCGGACAACTTGCTGTTAAAGAGGGTTCTAAATAATATTTTATACGTACATTTATTCTTTAAAAAGAATGAATGTGCTAAAAAGGTATCTTGTTGACTTTTCTTCTTTATTTTTTCCTCGCTTGTGCAGCTCTTGCAGAACCGACTTAACTCCTCAAGAGCATTTTTTATGTATTTCCTGTTTGTATAATCTACCTGTTACTGACTTTCATTTACATGAAGGAAATACAATTGAGAAAATATTCTGGGGCAGGGTAAAAGTAAAAGCAGCCTCCGCCTTTTTATTTTTCAGACAAAAAGGTAAAGTACAGCACATGATGCACCAGCTTAAATATCATGGAAATGCTGAATTGGGAGTTTTTCTCGGAAAACTTTATGGGCAAAGCCTGGTTTCTCAGGAAGCTTATAAAAATGCTGATTTATTAATTCCAGTACCGTTACATCCTCAAAAACACAAAAAAAGAGGTTACAATCAAAGCGAAAAAATAGCAGAAGGCTTATCATCTGTTCTAAATATTCCGGTTAACAATACCATCTTAAAACGTATTAAGCAAATTGGCAGTCAGGTAGGTAAAAGTAGAATTGACCGGGTAGAAAGTCTAAAAGAGTGTTTTCTGGCAGATTGCCCAGAAGGGAAAACAGATAAAGTTATTCTTATTGACGACACTATTACCACCGGAAGTACGCTAGAAGCTTGTGTTTTGGCATTAAACAACATTGGTATAGAAAATATATGCATTTTAAGTTTAGCCTATGCCGAGTAAATCTTTATTTTGTACAACGGTAAATTATATTAAACATTTGATGAAAGTTTTTGGATTACTTACAATTTGTAGTTTTCTGTTTTTAATAGCCTGCAATAAAGAGCAGTCTTTTGATAACAGCCCCTCTGCAAGATTAAATTTCTCAACAGACACCCTATTTTTCGACACGGTATTTACGGAACAGGGGAGCACCATGAGAACGCTTAAAATATTCAATTATAATAAGCAAAAAATCAGGATTAACGAACTTAAGCTAGCAGGCCTGGGTTCATCCTCCTTCAAAATGAATGTTAATGGTGTATCTACCGATAAACTGGCCAACATAGAAATCGATGGGAATGATTCTATATATGTATTTGTAAAAGTTTTTATAGACCCCAACGCTCAAAACAGCACTTTTTTGGTTGAAGATTCTATCCTGATAAACTTTAACCAAAAAACACAAAAGATACCGCTGGTTGCTTATGGACAAAATGCCGTATACATCAAATCTGAACAAATAACCTCCAATACAACATTTACCAAAGACAAACCCTATCTTATATTCGGCAACCTTGTTGTGGATAAGGATGCTACTTTAACAATTGATGGCGGAGCAAAAGTATATTTCCATAAAAAATCTAAACTAACCGTTAACGGCACTTTACAGGCTAATGGAACATTGACAGACTCAATTGTTTTTGCCAGCGACCGTACCGAAAGAATTTACAGAGATGAGCCCGGACAATGGGAGGGTATATACCTTAACCCCAGTTCAAAAGATTCACATTTTAATTATTGCATTATTAAAAATGCCATCACCGGCGTATATGTGGATTCGTTAAGCAACAATTCTAATCCAAAGTTACTGCTTACCAATACCATCATTAAAAACCATCAAATAGCAGGTATATTGGCATATCGTACACATATCACAGGAATTAACAACCTTTTATTCAATTGTGGAAAATACCTTCTGGGAGTTTTTAATGGAGGGAATTATCAGTTTTACCAAAGTACTTTTGCAGGTTACAATCCTAATATGTCCAGAACTGATGCTTCCGTTTATTTTTCAGATAAAAACAGTTCAAATACATCATCATACTTGCTAGACATTGATTTCAGGAACAACATCATTTGGGGAAATAATAGAAATGAACTAGAAATTATTAAAGAAACCACACAACCGCACACTATCAATTTCGAGAGAAATGTTTTGAAAACAACTGAAAGCACTATTAGTCAGGATAACATCTTTAATATTGACCCTATCTTCAGAAATCCCAGATTTAGTGATTTCAGGGTAAACGAGTTTAGTGTAGCAAACGATTACGGAAAAAGCATATTTATTGGCTTACCTTCTATTTTTATAGATACTGATTTACAAGGCTATTCTCGTGTTTTTCCGTCCACTGTTGGATGTTATGAAAAAAAAGCGGAACCTTAACTATAAATCTCTCGTATAAGAACCCGAGAGCGTTAATTTAGATTAGGAATGAAGCTATCTGATTATAGATGGCTTCTTCCTTTTCCTTTCCAACAAGCTGTCTTTTCCATTTTTTCATGAAAGTACCTGGTGATGATTCAATAGAATGGTATTATTTGACACTCACTAAAGAATGTTTTTTTATTTCGTTGATAAGAATATTCACGTTAACTGGTTTTGACAAATAGGAAGTAAAACCTGACTCTAAAATATTTTCTGCCTCATCAAACATAATAGAAGCCGTATAAGCTATCACGGGCAAAGTCTTAAAATATAGATCATCACTATCACGAAGTTCGCTGACTACCTCAAAGCCATCTTTTAAAGGCATATTAATATCCATTAATATCCATTAATATCACATCATACGCTTTTGTATAAATCTTATCCAAAGCCTCTACTCCGTTAGCAGCAAAATCTATAAGGTTAAAATACCCCTCCAGAATTTTATTGGAAATTAACCTGTTAATTTCATCATCATCAGCAATCAATAGGTTAAAGGGTAATTTTTCCATAATCAGCAATAGTTTATAACCTTCTACTGTGTTTTAAGGAAAAATGTTTCGTTATTAAACACAAATTCAACAACAATAAAAAAGCCTTTGGCAATATACCAAAGGCTTCTTGTACTATTTGTATATCTTAAAGACTTAGCTATAAAGCGGAAATTTCGCCATTAATGCATTAACTTCTTCTCTGATTTCTTCTAAACGACTTTCGTTATCATGATTTTTGATAACATCGTCTATGAAACCAACAATCTGTACCATTTCTGCTTCTTTTACCCCACGACTTGTAATCGCAGCAGAACCAATACGAATACCTGAAGTTACAAAAGGAGATCTCTTATCAAACGGAACCATATTTTTATTTACCGTAATATCTGCTTTACCTAAAGCTTCTTCAGCAAGTTTACCTGTAATATCTTTATTAGATAGGTCAATTAACATTAAGTGGTTATCTGTACCTCCTGATATTAATTTATAATCACGGGCGACCAATTCTTTAGCCAAAGTAGCAGCATTCTTTTTCACCTGAAGAACGTATTCCATATATTCATCGCTCAATGCCTCCCCAAAAGCAACTGCTTTAGCTGCAATGATATGCTCTAATGGTCCACCCTGAGTCCCCGGAAATACTGCGCTATCTAACAATGCAGACATTTTTCTGATTTCACCTTTTGGAGTAGTCAATCCCCAAGGGTTATCAAAATCTTTCCCCATCATGATGATACCACCTCTTGGACCTCTTAGCGTTTTATGGGTAGTTGTAGTCACAATATGACAATGTGGAAGCGGATCTGACAATAAGCCTCTTGCAATTAACCCGGATGGATGAGAGATATCTGCCAAAACCAACGCTCCAATTTTATCTGCCACAGAACGGATAAAAGCATAATCCCAATCTCTTGAATAAGCAGAAGCACCACAAATAATTAATTTTGGTTTTTCTCTAAGTGCAACTTCTTCTAATTGTTTATAATTAATTAAACCTGTTTCTTCTTCAACACCATAGAAGAATGGCTGATATACTTTTCCTGAAAAGTTCACTGGCGAACCATGGGTCAAGTGACCTCCATGAGACAAATCAAATCCTAATATTTTATCTCCTGGTTTTAAAACGGCCAGAAAAACAGCTGTATTCGCCTGCGCACCTGAGTGAGGTTGTACGTTAACCCACTCTGCATTGAACAGTTGTTTTGCTCTTTCGATAGCAATATTCTCAATCTCATCAACTACTTCACAACCACCATAATAACGTTTCCCAGGAAGGCCTTCTGCATATTTATTGGTTAATACAGAACCTGCAGCTTCCATAACCTGCTTGCTTACAAAGTTTTCCGAAGCAATTAGTTCTATACCTTGCTCCTGTCTTTGTAATTCTTCGTTGATTAAATCAAAGATAATTTCGTCCTTTTTCATGAAAATTTTTATAAAGTTGCTATCAGTAGGGTAAAAAATATTTTCATATTTTAATTTTTTTTACGTTCCTTTAGATATTAAAATATCATCGACCCTATTTAAAAGGCAAAATTAAAATTTTATATTAAATTTTAGGATAAAAAACTATAAATGAACAAACTGGATTTTGCAATTGTAGGGGTAGGCAACATTGGTAGAAAGTACGCAAAGATTATTGGAGCATTACCCAATGCCCGCCTGTTGGCAGGAGTAGATACAGATTTCGACCAAAGAAAGAATCTGGGAGCACTTCTTCCTTTTTTTACCTCGATAGATGATTTTATTGCCAGCAAAATCCCTGCAAACGTTGTTTGTATTTGCACTCCTAACGGTTTACACCCCGAACATACCATAAAATGCTTAAAAGCCGGCTATCATGTCGTTTGCGAAAAACCAATTGCATTAACCACGCATGAGGTACAATTAATGATAGAGGCCGAGAAACAATCTGGGAAACATGTTTTTGCCGTTATGCAAAACCGATACAGTCCGGTTTCTATGTGGTTAAAAACACTTTTGGACCAAAATAAAATAGGGGATTTGCTATATGTGCAAGTCAACTGTTTCTGGAATAGAAACGCACAATACTATCAGGACTCTCCCTGGAGAGCGACAAATCAACTGGGCGGGGGACCTCTTTACACACAATTCAGTCATTTTATAGACCTCTTAATCTGGCTTACGGGAAATCCTGAAAATATACGGGGGACTTCATTTTCTCTTAATCCCGCCATAAAAACTGATTTTGACGATAGTGGAAACATCAGTTTCGACCTAAAAAATGGAGGAAAGGGTTCTTTCAATTATACTACCGCTGCATGGGACACCAATATAGAAAGTAGCATTACCATTATTGGCTCTAAAGGGAATGTTAAAGTAGGCGGACAATATATGGAACGCTTAGAGTATATTAACCTGGAATCTAAAATTGACCTTCCGGTATTTCAGGACATTTCAAATGCCAATAATTATAAATATTATAAAGGTTCGGCAGACAAGCATGACGAATTTCTGAAAAGAGTAATTGAATGTATTAAAGAAGGACGAGAACCCGAAATTGGTTTACAGGATGAAATTGATGTTATCAATTTTATTGAACAGGCTCTTCTTTGTTTACAATCCAAAAGTTATTAAAACCTAATCCTATCTGAATATTAATTAACTGTTGTTGCAACATTTCTAATAGGGCCAAAAAGTTGTAAACAAACTGCACTTTATCTTTCGAATTCTGGACAATATGTTTAAAATCCAGACGCGAGTTAATATTTAAGAGCTGACTGATAACCAGCTTTTGCTCTTCTATTGTGTATGGGTATTTTTCAACGGTATGCTTAACTTCCTCTGATCTGATAGAATAATTCCGCATCATACGATGGTAAATCTTCAGTAATCTGTACAGGTCAAAAGAGGACAGCTCTTCCTCCCCACTGTTCAGCCCCTCAAAACATTTAAGATCTTCTGCTATATTTCCGCGCTTCTCTTTGTAAAAACGCTCCTCTTCCAACAGCTTAAAACTTTCTACAGCATCTTTATACCGTTTATATTCGATAAGTTTCTGAATAAGATTTTCTTTTAGGTCTATCTCATTTCCTTCTTCATCCACCTCAATTCTTGGCAGAAGCATTTTTGCTTTAATGCGCATCAAAGTGGCCGCTACAAAAATAAATTCACTGGCCAACTCCATATTTAGGGAGTTCATCTGATGGATATAATCCAAAAAATCGTCTGTAATTCTGGCTATTGGAATATTATGGATATCCAACTCATCCCTTTCTATAAAAAAAAGAAGCAAGTCAAAAGGTCCCTCAAAAGCAGGCAGTTTTATAGAGAAATTTTCTACTGTTTCCATCAATTCCGTACAAATATAAGTTCTTTTGGTTTATTGACCGCCTCGAGTCTCCGTTTAAAAACACAACAAATTCATTAAAAACATTTTAAAACATGATCTTCCTAAAAAGCACTGTTAAACTCTGCCTTTATAGGCTGTATACATTGTTTGTTGCAAAAATCCCCTATTAGTCTTTTACAATTTATCTTAAAGAAGAATAACTAAACAAAAAGATATCATGTGGTTAAGTCAGGAAATCTATTAAATTTGTACTTTTTATTGTAAAAACATGGAAGAAAAGGCGGGCAAACTATTATCACAAATAAATCTACCTTCTGACTTAAAGCAATTTAAAGAAGAGGATCTTGTTGAAGTTTGTAAAGAGCTTAGACAGTATATTATAGACATGGTATCTGTCAACGGAGGGCACTTTGCATCTAGTTTGGGAGTAGTTGAGCTTACCGTTGCCTTACATTATGTAATGAATACGCCTTACGACAGATTGGTTTGGGACGTTGGGCATCAGGCTTATGGACATAAAATACTTACAGGCAGAAGAGATGTTTTCCATACCAACAGAATCTATAAGGGTATTAGTGGTTTTCCAAAAAGGTCTGAAAGCGAATACGACACTTTTGGTGTAGGCCACTCTTCCACTTCTATTTCCGCTGCTTTAGGAATGGCAGTTGCCTCGCACCTGAAAGGAGAGACCAACCGCCAGCATGTTGCAATTATCGGAGATGGTTCTATGACAGCAGGTATGGCTTTTGAAGCGCTAAATCATGGAGGAATTGCAAAGTCTAATCTTTTAGTCATCCTTAACGACAATTGCATGTCTATAGACCCTAATGTGGGCGCCTTAAAAGACTATCTTACCAATATTACTACCAGTAAAACATATAATAAATTCCGGGATGATGTTTCGGCCGTATTAAGTAAAATATCTGAGTTAGGTCCAAATGCACATCAAATTGTCAAAACTATTGAAAAGACCATCAAAGGAAGCCTTCTCAATAAGAGCAATTTCTTTGAGGCATTAAACTTCAGATACTTTGGTCCTATTGACGGACACGATATCAATCATTTAACCAAAGTATTAAAAGATTTAAGAGATATTCCCGGGCCAAAACTTTTGCATTGCGTTACGGTGAAAGGGAAAGGTTATACCCTTGCAGAAAAAGATCAAACCAAATGGCACTCTCCTGGATTATTCAACAAAATTACTGGTGAAATAAAAAAATCGAGTCAGAGCATTCCGCAAGGGCCTAAATACCAGGACGTATTTGGAAATACAATTGTAGAACTTGCAGAAAAAAACGAAAAAATATTAGGTATTACACCGGCCATGCCTTCTGGCTGTTCTCTAAATATTATGATGAAGGCCATGCCAGACAGAGCTTTTGATGTGGGCATTGCAGAACAACATGCTGTTACTTTTTCAGCGGGATTGGCTGCAGAAGGCTATGTTCCTTTCTGCAATATTTACTCCAGCTTTATGCAAAGGGCTTACGATCAGGTTATCCATGATGTTGCTCTGCAAAAATTACCTGTAATATTTTGCCTGGATAGGGCCGGCGTAGCTGGTGCTGACGGAGCGACCCACCACGGTGCGTATGATCTGGCTTATTTCAGATGCATCCCCAACATGATAGTTTCTGCTCCAATGAATGAGGAAGAGCTGAGAAACCTGATGTATACCGCCCAGTTAAAAGATCATGGAGGTCCTTTTTCCATTAGATATCCCAGAGGAAACGGCGTAATGCCAGACTGGAAACGTCCTTTTAAAGAAATTGAGATAGGTAAAGGGAGAACAGTCAGCGAAGGTGAAGACGTCGCTATCTTATCTATTGGTACAATAGGAAATGAGGTATCTAAAGCACTAACTGTATTAAATGAGGAAGGTTATCATCCGGCACATTACGATTTAAGATTTGTTAAGCCCTTAGATGAGGCTCTTTTACATCAAGTATTTTCAAAGTTTAAGAATGTAATTACAGTTGAAGATGGTTGCCTTCAAGGTGGGGCAGGGAGTGCCGTTCTCGAATTTATGATTGACAACAACTATCAGGCTGCTATAAAACGATTAGGTATACCGGACGCTATTATTGAACATGGCGAACAAGCTGAGTTATGGGCTGAATGCGGCTACGATGCAAAAGCTATTGAAATGGCCGTAAAAGAAATGTCTGTTGCTAAAATTACTAAGGGGTTGGTGGGGTAAATTTCCTCTTATACGTTTCTTTATAGAAGTCAATTAAAGATTCGACATGAAGATTCCAGGAGAAATTCTTTGCATATTCCAGACCTCTCTTTATTATGTTTGTCCTCAGTTCCTGATTCGTCAAATAATTGACTTGTTTTAAATATTCATCAGTATTATTTGCATCCTTCACCAATAGTACATTACCGCCACTTACCTCATTAATTACAGGTATATCTACCGCTATAACCGGGCAACCGGCCTTCATGGCCTCTATTAAAGGCATTCCAAACCCTTCATAAGTGGAAGGATAGATCAAACAAAAGCAACTATTATATATTCTATTCAATTCTTCTTCTTCAACATATTGGTAATGAGTAAATCTTCCTTCTATTTTGCTATTCAAAATCCCATACTCATTAGCCGTTAGCTCTCCCCCTCCAACTATAAGCAATTGATAATCCGGCAATCTTTCCAGAACATCAATGCAAGCATTAAAATTTTTATAGTAATCGCGCTTTCCTATAAACAGTATTTTATTGCTTTTTTCTTGTTTTTCCTGAGGCCTAAACAACTCTGAACACCCATGATATATTACTTTAATGTTTTTTTCAGGATACCTGTAAAACTTCAAAAGCATATTTTTGGTATAATTGGACACACAAACAATTCCGTCTGCATTTCGGATACATCTTGCCTGAACCTGTTTCTTAAAATATGCTTTCAGCCCGGTAATATGTCCTTCTTCTCCTGCCAGATCGTGAATAGTGACAATATTACAGATATCTTTTCTGCTGGAAAACCTCAGGTAACTTGAATGAAAAAGACTATATGACGGCAGCCTATTTCTGATGGGCAAAACAAGAGCTAATTTTCTACCTACAGAAGATTTCCAAAATGGAGATTGACCGGCAGATAAAACAGCAACGTTTAAGCTCTCTTTTAATCTTGAAGAAACCTCACGCCAGTAGGTGCTTATCCCTCCTGTCCTTTGCAACGAATAGATTATATCGTCTATAAAAACTTTCATGACAACTGTTCAAGCTCTGCTACAAACTTTTCGGCAATACTTTCTCTTGTCATACTATAAGCAGATCTGCCTCCATAATCTTTCCCTTCCATGTATTCCCGGTATAACAAAGACAATGTATCCCTTATCTCTGCTTTCGAATAGCAAATATATCCTAAATCATATTTCAATAGAAAATCTTCCAAGTCCCCTTTATCACTATCGGGTAGTAATATTGGTTTTCTGAACAAACAATAATCAGCGTTTTTAGAAGTTATGATTTCATTTCTATCTCCATATTTTAAATGTAAGAAAACACTGGCATTATTCAGATACGAAATAAGCTCATCCTTTTCTAATCTACCTGTAATTATCGAAATATCATTTAAATAATGCTTATCCAGAAGAGAATTAAACCTTTCGTTACGCCCCGCTCCAATAAAGAGAATTCTGACTGTATCAAATTTATCTGCACAAAAAGAGGATAATGCTTCAAAAAATGTTTCGTCTATTAATTGTTCTTTATATAACGTCCCTAAATAAAGAACAGTAAAATGTGTAGCTCTCTGCGGACGCACCTTGGCACTATCAAAGCTAGCCCCATTTTCAAAAACTTTTATTTTGGAATGGTACTGTCCGGGCAACAGCCCCTTTAAAGTCACTGAAACAGTGGTAATCAAATCCGCATTCTGTAAGAGATAAACCTCTCTTCTTTTAGTATATTTTTTTTTAAGCGTATGAATAAAAAGATTACTCTGGAGGGGAGGATATCCAAAATTAATAAGGTCTCTATAATCCAAAACCAATAAACTCCCCTCAATAGCTTGATGTATGGCAAAGGCATTCTCCAGAACACTAAATGGTCCACCAAAACCCACAATAATATTTTTTGTATCTAAAGAAATCCTCTTTTGTAAACTAGATAATAATTTGGCATCTGTAATTTTAAATACGTCAGCCTTAAATAGCATCTGATAAATTAGATTGGCAACCTTCCAAAAAGGAACCTTAAATGTATCGTTTAAAAAGAATATAATTTTCTGAAGGATATTCAATTCGGGCTTTAATGCCAATATACATTGCTCTATTTCATCACTAAATTTTATATCCTTGTCTTCAACAACACCAAGGCCTCGTTGTATCTTAAAGGGATATATAAAATTTAAAATAACAACCTCGTGTCCTTTACCAATGGCCTGCTTTGCTATACTAATAAAACGGGAAACACTGGTAACATTTGCCCTTAAATGTGGTGTTACCAAAATCAACCTGATACCAGCCATCTAAAAATCATCATAAAAATTCCTGAAAGTACTTCTTAAGCCAAATGAAATAATTCCTGTATTGGATTTACCCAACTCATTTTTTTCATTTCTAAAAGTAGAAGATACTTCCAGTCTTAAATTATATTTCGGGTTAAGCACATACGAAACCTTTCCTTTTGCAAAGTACAGATCTGTAGCAATACCATTACCCACCTTGCTTCCGTAACTCAGGGATCTGTCTTCGTAAGAGAGGAAAATATTTTTTCCGTAGTTTTCTCCCTGCGGATCCAGACCATAAAAGGCATACAGCAACTGGCCCGAAAAATCAAAACGTTTATAGTTGTAATTCAACATCCCCATATACTCCCTAAACCCGGCACCAAAAGGATGTGCCAATGGCTGGTTATAATGACCATAATTTGATACCCGATCATAATGTGCATAGGTATAAGGTCTGGCGGTATTAAACTCTGCCAGATAGTTCAATTTCTTCACTCCAAATAAATCAGCCCCTCTAAACCCTAATTGCAATCCCCATTTGTTAGCCCAATAACCTTTATTAGAAAAAAACTCTTTGGCGGTAAACTCATCCAACATAAATTGTCCATAAACTACGGTTTTGTCCAATAACTCATACTTCGTATTCAAACCCAACCTCATTTTATCTGGAGAGGTAGAATTTGCGCCTTCTACCGGACGTAAGAATATAAATGGATGCACATAATTAAAATCAAAACCCCGTTTGCCTTCCGGCTCTGCATCTGTCCAGGTTACCGCCTGAAAAAAGCCTAGAGAAAATCTCTTGCTCACATTCCAGTCTAAATAATGGAATGCTCCCCATTTTCCACGGTCCCCCAATCTTCTATCATTCGTTAATTTTGGTGCCCCGGGGTCCAGCATGTATGCATAAATAGTCTGGTACTGTAAATTTCCCAAACTGGCTCTTAAACGAAAAAAGGAGTAATTTGCTGCAACATCAGACAATAGCATAGATCTGTAGCCATCCCCAATAAAATTTTTGTCATAGCCTAATGCAAAATTTATATACTTATTAGGAGTATAGGATAATAAGGCAGAAGTATAAGCCCAATCCTGTTCTGTTGTCCCCAATTTTCCGTTTACCTGACCGGGAATAACTTTAATATCATGGATATAATTGGTTATATATTGAGGGAATACTCCTTGATTTTCAAATCCACTCGTATAAAAAGAAAACTTTTCTCCTACTTTAACCCCCAATTGATACCCTCTGGTATTTAACCAGATATTTTTGCCCGATTGTTTATCATATCCTAAGGTAAAATCAGGCAGAAAATCTGCATATATACTAAAATCCTCCTTATTTACCTCTATCAGATGTTGCTGAAAAATCTTTCTGAGAACCCATGATTTTTTTAATGAATCTCCGGTGAAGACTGCCGAATCTGTTGCTTTTCTCAAAACAGATTCATCAGCATAAAAAGGCTTTATAGAGCTATGGAAGCGCGTCTCATTATTATATACTTCCCGATTATATTTTTGATAATTATCGTATGAATATTGGAGTGTATTATTTGCTGTTTGCGCATATGCAGTATTAAAAACACTCCATAACAAACACAAGCTGAGAGGTGATTTTTTATTAAACATCTATAGATTCTAAGTCTCTGTCAAGTTCTTCATAGGCCGAGTTATTGCTTTTAAATTCCGGCACTATTTTTTTCATTAAACGTACTACTTCTGTGTCTTTATAGTTGTACGCCATCTCTAGTAATTTTTCTATGTCCGTGCTTACTTTATTGTATTCGTTAGAAGCTACTTTGGCAATCATTATTTTTTGATGATGGGTAGGAACTGTATTTTCTGCATCGTTCAATAGCTCTTCGTAAAGCTTTTCTCCCGGTCTTAAGCCAGAATATTCTATTTTCACATCCTGATTAGGTACCAGTCCCGAAAGTTTAATCATCTTCTTGGCCAACTCCACTATTTTTACAGACTTGCCCATATCAAATATAAATATCTCTCCGCCGTCTCCCATTGATCCTGCTTCCAGCACCAACCTGCATGCTTCAGGAATGGTCATAAAAAAGCGGGTGATATCCGGGTGTGTTACTGTTATTGGGCCTCCTCGCTGTATTTGCTCCTGAAAGCGGGGAATAACAGAGCCGTTAGAACCTAACACGTTACCAAAACGGGTGGTAATAAATTTTATATCGTGATCCAGTCCGTTCAGATGACTTAATCCGTTTTCAAAAATCTTTTTACTGCTAATATGCGAAAACAGGGACTGAACATACATTTCGGCTATCCGCTTAGAGGCTCCCATCACGTTTGTTGGATTGACCGCTTTATCTGTGGAAACCATCACAAACTTATCTACCTTGTACTTAAGCGCTAAATCTGCTACCAGTTTTGTTCCTCCTACATTAGTGCATATTGCTTCCGAAGGATTCCCCTCCATCAAAGGAACATGCTTATAGGCTGCCGCATGGTAAACATAATGGGGCTTAAAGGTACGAAACAGGTAGTCCATTCTTTCCTTATTCCGCACATCTCCAATAAACGTTATAAAATTATGCCCCAAATCACTATCCTGAAGTTCCAGTTGCAGCTGATGCAAAGGGGTTTCAGACATATCATTTAAAATAATCAGTTGCGGATTGAATCTGGTTAACTGCCTTACTATTTCGCTCCCTATGGAGCCGGCTGCCCCTGTTACCAAAACCCTTTTTCCAAATAATTGTGTAGTCAGCCTCTCTTCCCCAATTACAATGGGTTCTCTCTCTAAAAGCTCTTCAATCTTGATATTTTTAATCTGAGTAGGTTTAATACTTCCGTTCACCCAGTTCCGTACAGAAGGTACATTTAACACCTTAACATCATTATCCAAACATAGATCAACCACTTTATTTTTTTCCTCTGAACTAATTTTAGAGGCAGTAAAAATCAGGCTGTCAATTTTCTCTACCTTTATAATACGCTCTAAAAAATCTGAATGGTAAATCTTTACATTGTCTACCACCTTACCATTTTTCCGATAATCATTATCTACAAATGCGATAACGCTCATATTTACCCGCGGATCGGTATCAAAGGCTCTTTTGGTTGCAATCC
Organism: Pseudopedobacter beijingensis; assembly: GCF_042678145.1. NCBI lineage: Bacteria > Pseudomonadati > Bacteroidota > Sphingobacteriia > Sphingobacteriales > Sphingobacteriaceae > Pseudopedobacter > Pseudopedobacter beijingensis. The sequence goes on from NZ_JBHUDG010000003.1 coordinate 507,509, forward strand.
CTGTTTCACCTGCTCCAAAAATAACCACACGTTTCTTATCCAGACTCAGGTTCTTTACGTACACAAAAAAATACTTGACCAACACCCGGTAGGTAATCATCATCACAAAACTACATAAACCGGTAATAACAATAATTACATTGGGTATTAACACAGCTTTGTTCAGCGAAAGCATAATGACATTAAACAAGATCAAAAGCACATTACTGAACGAGATACTAAATAAAATCCTGAAAGAATCCTGGGCACTGGTATAACGCACTATCCCCGCATAGGTTTTTACATTGAAAAATACAATACAATTAACCGCACTCAACAATAGCATATTCCGGCTCAACTCCTGTACATCGATATAAGCTATGGTAAAATCAAACTTAATAAAATACGCCAGCACCAAAGATATGGCACAGCATATTAAATCCAGGCAGAAGATTAACCAACGAGGAACAATATTGATTCTCCTAAACATAATGTTTATTTTTGGTTATTAAAGAAGCAAATATACCTAATTGTTTATTAAAAAGTTAACAATCTGATCGGGATAGAAAATAATATAAAGCAACATTAAGTCTCAGGAGTATCAATACTTACTAAACAACCTACTCAATCCCTCTAACTTTATTCTGATATAGATATAAACAGCTATTAAAAACAGAAAAAAGGTTAGCGCATACAACACATTATCTTGCAACAATAAAAGTGTTAAAATAGCCTGGGTAAAGGCATACATAACGGATACTTGTATATGGCTTAATTTAGTTTCATTCGCCAGGTACTGATAAAAATGCGACCGATGCGCCTCAAAGATATTCTCTTTTCGTAATAATCTGCAAAATATAGTTGCTACCGAATCTATTCCATAAATCCCCAAAAGTAAAATCCAACGAAGATCATGTGTCAAAACAATTAATTTCAGAATTAAAAAAGAGAGAAACAAAGCCATCGCTATACTCCCCACATCTCCGGAAAAGGTCTTCGCTTTTTTTCTTATATTGAAAAAACCAAATACCACCAGGGCCGAAAACACCACGACATATACAGATTTCTCTAACAGCAACAACCCTTTTTCCTCCTGTACAAAATAAATCCCCAACAAAGTAATAAAAGAATAAACAACAGTTATTCCATTAATCCCATCCATAAAATTATAGGCATTTATTATTCCTATACCTATTATAAACGTCACGGTCAATAAAATTATATCACGCAATTCCCAAGAGTTGGTATAGGAAGCAAAGCATTCAAACACAATCATTGCTAGTGACACAAAATGTACGCCCAGGCGCAATTTATTACTTAGAGTTAAAATATCATCCAGAAAACTAATCAACGAGATAGAAAAGATACTTAAAGCCACCAACCACAAATCGGGCTGGTAATATAATATACCTATAATAATGGCTATAGGAAATATTATCCCTCCTCCACGCAGGGTTACTTCGGTATGAGAGCTCCTTAAATTTGGTTTATCTATGATATTGTACCTATCGGCAATCTTAAAATAAATCTTTTCAAGCAGAAAGAACAAAATAAAATAAGCAAAAAATAAAAATAGCATCTCAAACGGGTTATCAGTAGCAGCGAAATTAGCACTTGATAATTTAATTACAAAACATATACCTTCTTCAATTATCCAAAACTCAACTACTTAAATTAAAACTACTCTTTATTTACAATAATAATATTTTACCATAGTTAATACTAAAGCCTTATATTTGATTTTGATTGTTCAATTTTATACGAATATCTATGAGAGTTGGAATTACTTTTAGTGCTTTTGACCTATTTCATGCAGGTCATGTAAAAATGCTGGAAGATGCAAAAAGACAATGTGACTACCTGATTGCAGGTTTACAGGTTGACCCAACCTTAGACAGGCCTGAAAAAAATAAACCTACACAAACCGTAGTAGAAAGATATATACAGCTGAAAGGCTGTAAATATGTAGACGAGATTGTACCTTATGTTACGGAAGAAGATTTGGAAGATATTCTAAAATCATTTAAAATTGATGTACGCATTATTGGCGAAGAATATCAGGACAAAACTTTTACAGGTCGCAAATACTGCGAAGAACGAGGTATAGAGCTTTACTACAATAAAAGGGACCATCGTTTTTCCAGTTCAGGATTAAGAAGAATTGTAGCGGAAAAGGAGCTCGCAAAGAACGGAAAAGAGGCTAAATAATGTCATTGCGATGAGCAAAGAGAGGCTTTGGGCGTAAGGGCGAAGTGGCAATCTTTTGGTCCATCGTCCATGGTCTTAACCAACACATTTTGTCATTGCGATGAGCAAAGAAAGGCTTTGTGCGTAAGAGCGAAGTGGCAATCTCTTGGTCCATGGTCCATGGTCTATAGTCTGGTCTGGCCTGAATAACAGATTAAAAGATTTCACGGATACTACGATGTCCGAAAAATCATGAACCACCAGTTTTTCTCCATTCCGACCACAGGAGGAATCTTATTATAACATGTTCTTACAAAGATTTCTCCTGTTTGTCGAAATGCTTGACGATACGTCCAAATATGGAGCGTCATTGCTAGCCTGCGAAACACCCCCTATCAAAAAGGCCTCAAAAGAAAAACAGCTATCACAAAGAGAAAAAACATTCATCGCCATTTAAAGTATAACAGCAACACTAAAAACACACCACACGCTAATAATAAAGCGGAGCTAAGCCTGAAGTTTTCCTTATACTCTTCTGTAACCAGTACACTTTGTTCCTTCCTCTCGATTTTATTGACCAGCGAATCACGTGCCACCATGTCTTTGGTTTTTGCCAGCTCATCCTGTGTATATTCCCTCACCTTCATATGCATACTAAGGCTCCCTGACCTAGAACTCAAGGTGCTATCATTTTTACCAAAATCAACATCCTTAAGCATCATTTCCCAATCCTTTAATACCACTTTTTGTCTGTTAAACAACTCCTGTACATTTTCATAAATTGTGGATGTCAAAACCTCCTCCTCCCTTTTTTCCATGAGCTCTTGTTTTTCCCTTTTCCAGTCCCGGTGTACCAACCGACAAGAACCTCCCAAAAAAAGAATCAACAAACAACATCTAAAGATCATGCATGTCCTCCTTTCTCACCACCCACGTAGCTACTGCAAATAAAGTATTCCCCATACGTCGTTTTCTATACACCCCATCACCTTCCCTACTACCGCTTTCAGTAGTATTTCCCTCAACAGTCACCACCCATTTATCGTTCCATTCATCTACAAATCCACAATGGGCTATCCTGCCTTTATCTGCAAACCAAATGGCAAACACATCACCTTTTCCGGGGGTCATTTTCTTGTTTTGGTTATATTGCCAGACTATGCGGTTTTTAGGAAACAGATCCGGACTCCAGGCAGACCTCGGATTAACCACTCCGGCTTTACCCAATACCCAGCAAACAAAAGCCGCACACCATGCGTCTCCTTTTTTATTACCGGTATAAGCCAGATAGGTTTCTACACGTTCCCCATCATTCCGATTAGAAAACTCTCTTACCCCTAGTTCTTTCAGGTATATTTGTCTTAACAGTTCTCTCTTCGTATGGTCAGAACCTGATATAACGGAAGCATACAGACTTCTGTTTCCCGAACCATTGCATTGTTTCCCCGAAGAAACCTCAGAATCTATTATAGAACCGCTATAAAAGTAAAAACAAAGCCAAACAACAAGAGCAAATAAAAAGAAAGATAAATAATTACTTTTTGCCATGATAACAGTGATTTAAAATTACGTTCAAAATGTTCTCGGGAATATTCCCCCAAAACCGGCCAGATGTTATTTATCAACCACCATGTAAGTAGCTTAAATAACAAAAAGGCCAGTACAGTTAATAAAACAGCAGATAAAATCCCTATATCTACCGGAGCGGCAGTAAAATCTAAACTGCGCAATACTTGTGGAGAGAGTACAAACAGCAATAAAACCAGCACAATCAAGCCCCTCTCTTTATTATAAAAAACCTCTGGGAAACCCCATTTTTTAAAACTGTAAACTAGCATAATACTAAAAATTTAAAAGTTAACAACCGAGGCAGAGACAATAGGTTAGTCGTTGATCGATATTCGCTATGGGCTGATAAGGGACTGTGTCAACAATAAAAATGTTGTCATTTTGATATAACCCTGGGATATCCAAAAGTCATTTATCATTTTACCAAACCAATCCTAATACCTGACACCAATTACCTGCTTCCTAACCCACAGACTCAGCCATATTAATAATTTATTGAGCTATTTTGGGCACAAACCACACTTCCCAGATACATACTATCCGAAACCCTTGTACCATCTCTGTAGCGAAAAAAAAGATAACACTCCAAAACTTCGTTGATATAACGGGGAATTTCGATAACCATACATTTACTGTTTAAAGGAGAAGATTCTATTTCCCAGCAGTCCTGTAGCGGACTGTACATAGCCACAATTACTTCTGCAGGTCTCGACCGCTTTCTATTGCCCCAGCGCACAGCAAAAATTCGGTCCTCAATCTGTTTAATCGAAGCTGCTTTAGGGGTCGTCAGTGTGCCTGCACTTACTTTCAAATGGGTATAGTCTATAAAAAAGTTTGGATATTGCCCCCTTATAACCTCATTCATTAAATTTTTAACAGTCAATGCGGGGCTAATATTCTCCTCACTACCTTTGGCTAATCTGATGAGTCGGCCTGCCCGTACCAAAAATTTGTTAGCCATATTAAAACGAGCCCGGGCTGCCTGTTGGGACACCGTTGGTTTATGGACCGAACGGACCTTAGGCGCCACCTTTACTATGGTTCCATTTGCCCCGGTACAAAACACGAAGCCTCCCAGCTTGCCCGACAGCCCATCAAACAAGCTACCCGGTTTTACTTTTGCCATGATATTTTATTTAAATTTTCAAGAAATTGGATGTCTAAGCGCCGCCCCTGTATTTCCCATAGGCATCAGACCAAAGGAGAACCATACATGATGGGTCATTCCCGAGAAGGTCCAAGCTCTGAACTCCTTGCAAGATCTGCTGACTAAAGGAAGATAAAAAACAAGATTCTTTTCCATCCTTCCTCTGAGTCAGAGATGCTGAATCAACTTGTCCCGAACTCGATCCGGGAAGTTAGCATGACAACTCCCTTAGTCTACCATTAACAATCGACTAAACAACTGACAATGAGACAACTTAATTGCCTTTCAATGGCCTTCAATTTTTGTCGTTGCGAGGAGGTTACGACGAAGCAATCTCTTGCTGCAACGTCATTCATATTGATTTTCCGATGAATCAGGATTAAACCTCCGCTTGCCACCTAATACAAAGAACGGCACTTTAGACATCCTTAAATTAACCTGAGTATCTTCCCGGTAATATCAAAATAATTGATACTAGCTACGAGATACTCAAAACTACACCATCACCTGAACCAGCGTTTCATTACCAGGCTGATCGTAAGCTTTTACAATCACCACACCTCCCGCAAACGATGGATTATCTACAGTAGTGGTGTACACCCAATCTAACCCATCTTCAGATTGTTCCGCTTCACCGCTTTCAATCAGGTCTCCTCCGGCATCACGAATACTAAAGTTTACAGACGCCACTCTGAAATTGTCGATAATACTAGCAACCAATTTTTGACCTGTTTGCCCCGTGTAATTAGCAAATGATAAATCCTCTTCTATCTCAGGCCCTTTCAGGTAATCAGCAAATGCCACATTAAAAGCACTTTGACCGTTCTTTGCTGCCTTTTCATATTCAGCTTTCCGGGTAAGGTCTTGAATAATATTAGTAGCATAAATCACGGCTTTCCTAAACATACCCCTCACTTTAAGCATAGCTGTGGTGGGAGGCTTTACCGATGGCTTTGGCCGATTGGCTACAATAGTCTTTCCGGCTCTCTGCCTAAAAACCAGCAGGTCGCCGATCAGTCCACTCAACCCATGAGTTACAACGTTTCTTTTCGATTTTGCCATTTTTAAAAATTTAAATGTTAAAAAATAAACCCTGTCTTTGCTTGTCTTATACCGGTATTTTTCGCATTGACAGATCAAACATAAATAGCTGATTTTTAATTTCATATACCCCAAAACCAAAAAGAACATAATAGAACAGAATGCAACATAAATAGAACAAAATAGAACATATAGGGAGGGAAGATTCCTTTGTCTCCGAATTATTTTGACTGAAAAGATTAAAAAAGAATTTACAACTCATACCCTCGTAAACTTATTTACAATGGACAAGAGTATTACCCAAACGCATCCTTCGTTTAGAGATGCTTTAAAGCTCCTTTGGAGATGCTTCAAACAAACGAGAAGTATTCTCCATCTTTTTTCGTCTATCGCCCGTCGAATAACGAACAACAAATATCGTCTGAATCACGGATTATAAGATTTCACGGATTCATGGCCTTCCTTCCATGTTACGGTTGTGTCATTACGATGAGCAAAGAAAGGATTTGTGCGTAAGGGCGAAGCGGCAATCTCTTAGTCCATGGACTATGGTCCATTGTCTATGGTCTGAATCACCACATTTTGTCATTGCGATGAGCCAAAGGAGACTTTGTGCGTAAGGGCGAAGTGGCAATCTTTTGGTCCATGGTCTATCGTCTATGGTCTGAATCACGGATTATAAGGATTAAAAGATTTCACGGAAACTACCAACACATTTTGTCATTGCGATGAGCAGAGAGAGACTTTTTGCGTAAGGGCGAAGTGGCAATCTCTTGGTCTATGGTCTATGGTCTATGGTCTATGGCCTGAATAAGAATTAAATCATTTCCTCTTTCCAAATTAACAATTACTTTCATCCCCTGATTGCCTTTTCAATTTCTGACTTCAGATACAAATCTTTCTTTCCCAGCTTTCTGGGTTGTAAAATTTTCTCAATTTTCCAACGATATAGCGTACTCCTATGGATATTAAATAATTGCATCACCTCATAAGCATCCATCCAAACATCTTCTTCTTTTTCATCATCAATTTGAGTCAGGTGGATCAATATCAATTCCAAATTTGTGTTTATCTTCGATAAAATCTCGATAATCTTAAAGTTTACCTGCATATTCCCACCCTTTCATTAAAGTTTTCGGTATAAAAAGTCGCTCTTAAGCAAGCTCCCGCTAAAACAAAATCCAACGAGTCTAATTTACCTACCTTAAAATTTAATATAGACATAGTAAACAGTTATTGGAGCCAAACTTTTGACAGGTTGGCCGGTTAAATAAAAAGACGGATTGCCTGAGCGTATCGGATAAGACAAGAAACAATTATCTGTTTCGGGACAGAAACCTGTAACTATAAAGCAACCTGAAATCTTAATTTACAGCTGCGGCATATATACCATATCGGCCATACAATTAATTTTATGTTTCAAATTCACATACAAAAAGAAACATAGACAACCAATACAATCATTGAATATAAATTTTATAGCTATAAAAACAAAATATTTTTGGTTAAAATTTAATTTTTAGTTTTAATATGCAATATTTTGATAAATAAAAGTTACAGATTAAGATTTAGCAGGGAGTTATTATCCCCATATTGATTCATCATGACTTTATCTTGTAGGAAACCACGCTTCTATTGTTGTATTGCGATAAGATGCTTCTTTTGGGTCCATGGTCTGAATCACAAATTACCTTTGAAATAAAAAAACAACCTACACTGCAAATGCCCCTTCGACTTGTCATGGTGAGGCTCTCGAACCATCAGGGTGACAGGGAGCCTGCTTATAGGAGCGGGTAAGGTTGAGCCCTTCGAGAACCTCAGGACTCGAAACCTATGCGGAGGGAATATCTTCATGGTCAATTATTATTCGTCTTTCGTTTGTTCCCCTCTATAAACGAACAACGGAAAACGAGCAACGATTCTACTTCAAAAAATCCACATCCAAAACCCTTCTGGGATTCCACCCCAATTGCGTTCTTGCTTTGCTATCAACAAAAGTTAATTTTCCGGCAATTTACTCCTTAAAAGACAATATAGTTTTTCTCAAACCCGCCCTTGCTTCTACAGGAAACTCCTTTCCCAATGCGCCTTTTATCTTACTATTAGATACTACATAGCTCTCAGTCAGTTTTTTTAAGCGTTCGGAATTTAGCGGTAATCGAAGAGTATCTCCTATTTTAGCCAGCAAACGGATAGAGCCGGAATTAATTTTCCAAAGCCTTGGTTTAATTTCTAAAGCTCCAGATATCACATTTATCAATTCATTCGTAGAAATCGCTTCATCATCTGCTACATGATATACACCGGAAAAAATATCCGAACGTTCTATCAATTCCTTTATCACAAAACATAAATTCTCTATACTTAAAAAAGAGCGCTTATTTTCAAATGCAGCTAATGGATAGGGAATTCCCTTTGCTACCAGCCTATAAAGCAAATTCAGATTTCCCTTATTTCCTGGCCCGTGGATCATGCAGGGACGAAGTATATAATATGATTTTCCCTCTGGCAAAACCTGTGACTGAATATACTCTTCTGCCATTAATTTAGATTTACCATAATCTGTTTGCGGATCCGGCTTAACCTCCTCGTTTAATATTCCTTCTACTGTATCTGCTGCCACTTTTACCGAACTGATGAATATGAATTTCTTAGCGTCTGAGTGCAAAAAAGCATCATAAAGCTGTTTGGTCAATTCAAAATTAACTTGATAGTACTCCTGGGGATTTGAAGTTTGCTTTAAGTCATGGGCTTTCCCTGCTAGATGAATAAGCGTATCACAACTATTCAACTGCTCAAGGGAGGGTGTATTTAATTGATTGCGAGTAATACTATAAATTTCAAAACCTTCTAAATATTCCAAAAGATTTTGGCCAACAAAACCTGACGAACCAGTGATTAACAATTTCATTTCTTAAATTGTTTCAGGGTCTCTTTATTAAATTTCTTTCTTTCTTCGTCAAAAAACCAACCCCATTTATTGAAATAAGTAATCATAGATTTAATAAAAATCTTGAATAATTTCCAGCTCTTATTCGCACCTCCCTCATATCCATGTATCACAGAAACCTCTGGAAAATAAACTGTTTTATATTTTTGATGCATCCTTCTAGAAAAATCAAAATCTTCGAAATACATAAAAAAATTTTCATCATACATTCCAACCTTTTTTATTGCATCTAATCTTAACAACGTAAAGCATCCCGAAAGAATTGGCACATTATATATTAGGTCCTTCGGCACCATCCTTAATTCATAATTATTTATAAATGCTTTACCAAAAGGATCTATTTTTTTCAGCTTTCTTCTAAATATCCAAACTGGATGAGGTAGCAGCTTTGGTAAATTTTGTACAGAACCATCTTTGTTTAAAACCTTAGGCATCATCATTCCAACATCCGGGTGCTTTTCCATAAAGTCTATCATCGGAGTAAAAACATCTTCTCTGATCTCTATATCTGGATTGATAATAAAATGGTATTTTGAGCCGCTTTCAATACTGTTTCTAATAGTAACATTATGTGCAACCCCAAAGCCAGGATTAGAAGATAGATGAAAATAATCTAAATTATCACCAATAGAAGCTAAATCCTTAAGTTTATCTGTTGGAGAATTGTCAATAAGGTATAAATAATCGATTTTTTTTAATATAAATTCGATTAAGTTAGTAATTTCGTCAATATCAGTGTTGTATAACACTATAGATCCAGTTACGGTTTTATTTATCATCTAACAGTATGTCAAATAATTCTTTCCAATTTTCAGAGTAAGGAGAATCATATGTGATCTGACAAGTTAATGAGTAGTTTATATGTTCGCCTTTAATTATTTTGTACATTAGATCGGCTAATGTAGTTCCCGAATCCTGATCAAAAAAAACCGCCTTATCATAAAGTCCTAAGGTTTCTTTTGCATATGGTAAATCTGCTAAAAAAATTGTTTTATTATACTTTTTAAATTCAGTAATCGGTAACCCCCATGTTTCCAATTTTGAAGGAAATAGCAAACATACGGCAGCTTTATAATATTCTTCTACTTCATTTCTATCTAGCAGACCAGTAAACTTAATATTATTCAATCCTTCTGCTTGTTTTACTATTCGTTTTGCGTAATTATTTTCCAATCCTGATATCGTTAGAACAACTGTAAAATCTTTCACTCCATTTCGTTCCAATATCTTAACTGCCTCAATTATAACTTCAAAATTTTTAAATGGTCTCGCCATAGCTGGATAGAAAAATATTTTTATTTCTTCCTGCCGAAAGCTATCTCCTATTGTAATATCACTAGAATTATGGGGATTTGCTACTATAACTTTTTTACGATGGAGATTAAAACAATGAACGAACTGTTCTTTTATCCATTTTTGTTGTACAACTACGTAGCTGTTTTTATGTATATTGATGCGATAAACGTATTTATAAAAAAGAGAAAAAAAGAACAATTTTGGTTGATCTACTAAATCTCTAGCAGTTATTTTTCTAAAAGGTGAAGGGTTATGACAATATACAGCTCTCGTATCAGCGAAGACGTTTGAAGACATGTCATTTAAAGAAAACCACAAAGAAGGCCTCCACTTACGTGACAACGATTTATACTTAAAATATTCGTAATATAACCTATGAAAATAGCTATTTCTAGCTTTAGGGATTTCGATAAGTTCTACGTTTTTTAAGCCTACAAAATTTGTTTTATCATTTACAAGGGCAATTACCCGATAAAGGGCGGTTAAATTTTCATCAATATACTGTAAGCAATCTTGAATTATAGAAAGTGTACCACCACTAAACAGATTTGCACCACTAATTATTATTACCTTCTTCAAAATACTTTTTATTTCCTTTTAAACAAATTCATCAACATTCTCTCTATCATAACGTAAAACATATAACTTCCTAAGGCTACGACGCAGAAGATCAAAAAAATTGAAATCCCAACGTTAAATGGATTTTGCGCTACGAGGAAGTGATTGAATATGAACTCTCCAAAAATTGCGATCAATTGATAATGGATAAGGTAAATGCTGAAACTCAGCACACCAATAGTTGCTAAAATTTTGTTTCCAAATATCTTTTTTAGAAAATCGCTATTTACTGTTAAATAAAATAGTATAAATAACAATATCAAATGTAAATAAATATGTTGTATTGAGCTAAAATCTAATATAAACATACATAATAGCGCAGCTAAAGCAATCACCAGTTCGATTATTGCTCCAAAAGAAATAGCTTGCTTGGAAATGTATAATTTGGCGATTAGAATCCCCAAAAAGAAAAAATGGATGTAGTTAAGCAGAGAAGGATATAATTCTTTCGTAGCCAAGCTGTAATTGAGGATTGGGCCAATTGCGATGATAGCAAGCAATAAAATATAAACAGTTTTATTTTTAAGTTTTAACAAAAGAGTAATCAATGGCAATAACAAATAAAACTGAATTTCAACTTCTAATGACCATCCAACTGGATTTGTACTTGTTGCTTTTCCTAAAATGACATTAGATAAAAATGTTATTGAAGCTAAAAATTGATCAAAAAGTTGTTGTTGATCTTTTTGATGTTGAAGTAAATATAATATGAGAAATATAATTAAAGTGATGTAATATGATGGAAGTATGCGTACAAGCCTTTTTTTATAAAAATCTCCAATCTGTAATGTCCTACCCTTAATATACGGTAATGCAATTATAAATCCGCTTATTACAAAAAATAGTTCCACTCCTTGATGACCATTTTTTGCGAACGAAACTAGAATATTATTTTCGTCAATGTCATTTGCATAACCAGTTTTATATTTAATATAAATATAAAGATGAAAAAATACCACTTGAATAATTGCAATTGCGCGTAATCCATCAATTTCTGGAATAGATCTAACTTTAGGCCCTTCTATCGCTTCAGCCATTGGTTTGTAGTTTATGCATATCTTCTTTTAGCACAACATACGCTAAATAATATATAAATAAAAAAAAATAGAATTCTGGCGAAAAATAATGTCCTGCCCGCAATAGTTTGAGCAAAAAATAAACAAGTGTTGCCTTTTGTATAATGTGCAATTCGGGAAAGTTTTTTATTTCAACTTTACTACTAGGATAAAATCTGATGATAAAAAAAAAGGCGCAACAAATCCCCATTAATCCGAGTTCAGAAGTTAATCTCAAAAATAGGCTCGATGCATCCTTGGAATTTAACTGCATATACTGTTCGAATTCATCTACCCCGTCGATATTCCCAACAAATCTATCATGTGAAGTAGGGTGAGAGCCTAGACCGTTGCCAATAATTGGACTTTCTTTAAAACTTTCTATAGCTACGAATGCATTACTTAATAATGCATAAGTACTTAGGTTGGCTTCAGCTAGATTTTTTGTTGTAATTACCTTCACCGAGTCGTCTATCCTTACCCTAAATTTTTCGGAAACAACATAAATTCCCGAAATCAATATAGCAGTAACCGATATTGCGACGATGGCTTTTGTAAAAGAAATCTTTTTGATCAAAAAAACCACACAAAGAATTAAGCCCAAGTAACCTATACTCGATCCACTTAACAGCAGTGACAATAGTATAATAAATGTTCTCCAATAACCTTTCTTTTCCTTCAGGGAAACCTGAATGCAATAATACATTGCAGGTAATACTGTATAGGAATACACGGCTGGTTCACTCATTGTACTTTCTACGGTATGCACAATATTTGGCACAAATGGGAGGATTACAACAAATGCAAATATGCCTAAGCTTGCAAAAAATACGGACATATCAACATAGAGCCTAAAAATTCGTTTAATATCAAAGTCCAATGCTCTATAAAAATTATAATAATATAGACTACAAAAAAAAATACCGACTACCTGAAACGAAAGGCTACCTAATGTATTTGTGCCTCTAATTAATCCATACAAAGAGGATAATACAAAAACTAGATAGACAATTAAGTGTCCAATCTTGATCCGCAAAGCAAGTTTAGATAAACCAATGATAAAAAGATTGATGATGTATATGAAATAATAAAACCTTAAATCAAAGGGTATTAGACCGTGAATTACAAACCTTTCACAAAATATACATAATAATGAAGAGTACAAAATATAATTCTTCATAACTTAAATATCTTTCTGCCATAAAAAATTCCAAAAGCAATTAACCAATCATACAAGGCAATCGCTTTTGAAACATTACCTGTTGTAATTTTAGCTCTATAAGTTTCCTTATAAGCGCTAAAATTTGTACTTACGCCACCAACCTGCATTCCGGCGGTTATTTTATCAAAAAATCCAGTTTTTAAACTTTCTCTGGAGCGCAATAAAAATTCATAATCACCCGCCGTTTTATAAAAGCTATCATAAAATCCATAACGCTCATATAATGTTGATTTATGCATTGACCCAACATGTGCCACACACATATATCTTCGAAAAGATTTCCAATCCCACGGTTTGCCTATTGTTCTAAGCACACTTCCATCCATATTCAGCAAATTCACTTTTGAGCTAACGTATTCCAGTCCGTGGTTTGCCTGAATATATTGGTAATAATTTATCAAACAATCTGGATAAAAAACATCATCCGATCCCAGGAAAGAAATCCAATCACCAGTGGCCATTTTTACCCCCTTATTCCAAGCATCGTAAATTCCATCATCTTTTTCTGAAATTACAATAGCAATCTTATTCTTGTACTGTTCAACAATAGCTAAAGTTCCATCTTTACTTCCCCCATCAACTACAATAATCTCATAATCTTTTAAACTCTGATTTACAATACTTTGGAGTGAAGATTCTAAATATCTCTCAGAGTTATAAGTAGCAATAATTATTGAGAAAAATGGTTTCATACTGTATTAATGGCTTCAGTAAATCTTTCTATAAATTTTTCTTGAGTATGCTCCGTTTGTAGAGATAGCAAATATTTTCGCTTCTCAAACAACTCCTGCTCTTTCATTTTTACACATCTCTCAACAGCACTTTCAACTTCTTGAATGGTATAATCTGTTATTGCCACACTGTATTTCTTAAAATCCGTAAAACCTGCCGCCTCTGTAATCACCGGAACGAGACCATGACTCATTAAGGTTAGAACAGAACCAGATTGGCCTTCAGAACAGGATGGTAATATTGCAAAATCGGCATCATCTACCATTTTTTGAAATCCATCACTTGTCTGATCAACATAGCCCATTAGTCTGATATTTGGTGAATTTTTGATTTTATCCTGAAATTCATCAAAAAGAGGGCCTTTATAATCTCCACAAATATAAATACGTTCGGGCCGTTTACTAAATACTGTTAAAATTAGGTCTAAACCACGCCTCAACTGTCCAACACTTGATAAATAAATAAAATTGTTAGTTCTGTGCTGCTTAATTCTAAAATTAATGTTGTTTACATTAGAAAAATGAGTAATATGCTTATGATCTGGTATGTTCCAGGTATCACTAATATATTTGTTTCCGATCATAAAAAAAGCATCAGCAACTTCTATATTTTTTGGTACGTAGGCAATATCTTCCATAGGTGTATAAAATTTTTCCTTAGTACCCATCAGTGTCTGAACATAATTTTGTCTACTGGCCAACATTTCGTTATCATAAAAAGGAGATGAGCCTGTAGTCAATAATATTTTTTTACATTGTTTATTTAGCTTAAGTGAGATTTCGTTAAAAGTTTTATTATGGCCAATAAATAGGTCAAAATTTATGGCCTGATCAATTTTGGTATCCAGATAATCGTAAACATGCACACAAAAGCCTTGATTTTTTAGCGTTTCTGCCATCAGGTAAGATTTAAGGTACCGATTGTGCGATACGTTAAAAAAGAAACTAAAATTAAACGGCCGTGGAGGAAATAGCACATAAGAAATCAACGCATGCTTTTTCCCTTTAGGATTAATTATTATCTTCTTTTTAATCCTCAATAGCTTATGAATTACTTTTGTTCCTATCATTTTTTAATAAAATCAAAAAATTGCTTAACGTATTCCGGAATATTGCTGAGCAATTTTTTATCAAATTTATCAATCGGTTTCAACATTTGGACCAGACTAATTAACTCATGAGTGTCTCTCGGATTGTAAGTATACACGCTTTTGCCAAATCTACTATAATCATTTAGATGCTCCAGATAATAATTTTCGTTACCTGGGAGAATAACACCTAAGCCAGCATATAGCGCCTCAAACGTTGTTCGCCCTATACAAGGAAACTCTTCGCCCCTCACTATGTAGTCAGATATTAAATATAGATTTTCTACGTTGGGGCCTGCATCTAAGAAAACAGCGTTTGAAGGTGCAATTGATTTCAAATACTTAACATAATTTGCATTGCCGCCTCCTTTAATCAATAAGATCTTATTATCTTCTTCTATTTGTTTAAAAGCATTTAAAAAAAATTCTGTCCCTTTGTCCTTATGTATCTTTCCAATAAGAGAGAATACGGTTTTTCCGGCGCAAAGGTCCTGTAAAAAAATAAGTTCTTTTGAAGATTTAACATAAGCAAGCTCCTTCATCGAAAAGGGGTTATTTAAGATACATTTTTCAGGTAGTTCAAATTTCTCTAAAGCAGAATTTGTGGTCCCATCTATAAAAATAATCTTTCTTAATTCCTTTAATTTATATTGTATGTAAGAACTTTTATCAAGCTCATTAATGGTTTCTCTTACATGTAACACCATTGGAAATCCGCTGTTTGCAACATCCAATAGCGTTAACGAGTTAAGCTGAATAAAATCAAACCTTTCTTTCTTCAAAAAGCCGTAAAACTTCTTTTTATTGATTTTCCATTTTAAATTAAACAGTACATGATAATAGGATTCTAATTTACCTTTATAGTTGTTATAAAAAGGCAAGCAGAATTCATGTATTTTAGGTACCGGGACACCAAACCACAATGATATGGCATTAAAATCATTTTTTGATTTTAATCGCTTTGGAATAACCAAATAAATATCAATACTATTTCCATAAACTTCCTGCAGTCCTTTTATTAAAGACCTTAAGCTTCTTGAGGCCCCATAGTAACTGATATCGTTTGTTACAAATACTAATTTCATCTAAAAATTTTCATGATTTTATGATGTATCCCATCATATGATAAATAATCATAATGCGACTTGGGTTCACTTTTCATAATCTCATCAAACTCGACTCTTGTGAGCTTAAATTTTTTACAAACATATTCAATGTCCTCTTCCAGTTCTTCTTGATTATATAGTGGCTTTTTGATTTCTTCCAAAGCCTGTTCTCTGGTAAGTTGACCTGATAGAATTAGACACGACAAAAAAGCTCTTCTTTTATCAATGCCGAATTTATTCGGTAAAATGTAGGCCTGATAGAATTTGGTAAAATTGGATTCATAGTGTTTACCGGCATATTTGGTATATCCAATCTCTTTTACTAAAAGATCGGCAGCCTTCTCTTTATCATAATCGATATAATTAAGTAATGATAAGACTTTTATCTTGGCTAGAAAGTCAAACTTGGAAAACCTTCTACTCCCAGAAATATACCTATAAATAATAAAAGGAATAAATTTAAACATAGGAAAAGACGGAATTTTTATTCCCCTTCCGAATTTCTTATAAATGGCTTTGATATTTAAGGTATCGTATTTGATGTTATAGAGCCAACTTCTGGGCATAATAGCTTCAGAAGTAACATTTGTACCTACTAAATAGTATTTAACCTTAAACTTCTTTGCTAACATATTGATAATTACACATATTGAATTATCAGTTAACATTTCAATGTCTACTACTGATGCTTTCAAAAAGGCCAGCTGCAACTCTTTAAACTCTTGCCAGTTGATTACATAAGTATAAAGGTCGATATCAAGTTTTTTTACAATTTGTTCAATGTTTTTTACAGCTAATTCTGAATTCCAACCATTATCCAAGTGTACAGCAAGTGGACGGAGTCCCAATTTTTTTACCTGATAGGCTACATAAGAGCTATCTACCCCACCACTCAATCCAATGATACAATCATAATCGGCATCCTTTCCATCGCTTTTGATTTTCTTTACCAAATCTTCTAGGGCCTGATCTTTAAGATGATCGGGAATCAACAGTTGCTTTTTAGCTTCTTCATATAAGCGTACATGATTACTTACGCCTTCGGTATCAAAAGTGATTTCAGGATCGCTTGTATCCATGATGGTTTTTGTACAGATCTGATATTCCCTTTTCATTATGACACTCCTAAATTTAGTAATTCCGACTCTTCGGGATAAGTTATTAAAACAGCCTTAAATTTTCCGTAAAAAACGAACATGCTACCTGCAGCTGCTGCCTGACATTCTGTATGAGTAATCAATTCTTTAACGTCGTCGATATTTCTTGCACCACCACAGCCTATAACAGGGAGATTAACGGCTGAGGCAATTTGTAGTAATAATGGTATATTATAGCCCACATACATACCATCTCTTTCAACACTATTGACCATGATTTCCCCAACCCCTAATTCCTCAATTTTGCGTACATATTCGAGGAGCTTGCAGTGCTGTTTTTTCTTTTTAGTATGAACGTAGATGCTTTCTTGATCAATATCGATTGAAGCCACTATCGTACTGCTTCCAAATGTGGCCACAGCTTCTCTAACAAAATGTTCATCGCTTAGTGCTGTATTGATGATTATCTTTTCCACTCCGATACGGAGCAGTTTTCTGATCTGTGAGATTTTATTGATTCCACCACCATAACCAAATGGCATAAACGCCTCTTTTGCAATATCTGAAATCAATTCATAATCGGGTTCTTTATTTAATTTGGATGCATTGATATCCAAGAATATCAATTCGTCAACCTCTTTTAGATTGAAAATTTTAACTGCATTTACCGGGTCGCCAACATATACGGGATCGGTAAACCGTCTAGTTTTAACCAATCCGTTATCGTGTAATAACAATACAGGAATTACTCTTGCTTTTAACATTAAATTTCATTAAAGTTTTTAAGGATTGCCATACCAAATTTGTGACTCTTTTCAGGATGGTATTGCATCCCAATGATGTTGTCTTTCCTGTAGGCTGATACAAAATGCTTTCCGTATTGTGTCTGTCCGATCACTTCTTCGGAATTCGATAATTGTACATAGTAAGAATGGACAAAGTAGAAGCGCAATTCTTTAAAATCAGATTTAAAAATCCCGTTTTCAGCCTTATTTACTGGATTTACTACATTCCAGCCCATATGGGGGTTCCTTAGTTTCTGCTCATTATGGCTATCAGGAAACTTAACAACCTGTCCGTCAATCCATCCCAATCCTGGAAGCTTACCCTCTTCGCTGCTCTGTGTCATGAGGTGCATTCCTAAACAGATACCCAACACTGGCACTTTTTCTATTAAAACCTTTTTGCTCAATATTTCTATCAATCCCTTTTCACGAAGATTTTTCATACCATCATCAAAAGCTCCAACACCAGGTAAAATGAGTTTTTCTGCATTGAAAATTTTAGCATGATCATCGGTAATGTCTGAAACGACCCCAATCTTTTTTAACATGTTTTTTATTGAGCCCAAATTACCCAAACCATAATCTACTATTGTTATCATTAGACATTTAATTTTAATCTTCTAAATTTTTCAAATTTGCTATGTTTGATAAAACCATTGTATTCAAACTCACTTACATGTTTTATGCACTTTGAGGGGTCGAGTTTCTTGATAACCTTTGCAGGATTACCACCTACAACCACATAACCTTCAGGGAATGATTTAGTTACAACGCTACCAGCACCAACAATTGTGTACTCGCCTAAGGTTACGTTGGGCAGGATAACAGCGTTCATACCAATCCAGCAATATTTGCCAATATCCACAGTTGTATAAACCCCTATTCTATTATCGTAAATATCATGGTTAGAACTAATAATTCCCACACCTGGTCCAATTTGCGTATAATCGCCTATATATACTTTACCATTTCCCTGAATGTAACAACCTGGCATAAGACCTGGTGATGTTTCAATTCCAATAACAACATTTCTAAAGTTAGCAACCTTGCTTGACGGATGTACAGGCCAATAAATACCTTTTCTAAAAATCTTATATTTAACGATTTGCCAAACCGATACAGGTGTCTGGGTTTCGCGTGTTTCATAAACTATTCGTGTGAGTGAATTACTTTTAAGGAGCGCAAAGTAAAGCCTTTTAAGAAATTTTTTCACCGTAACCTTTAGAAAATTCATAAGATTTAACTAAGTAAATTAAGTAAATAAAACCAAAAACACTTGCAATCAGAACTAAGAAATTAAAGGCGCTGAGATTAAAATATATACCAGCGAATAATGACAATATCAAAAGTATCAGGATAAGAAGGTGCAAATATAAATCTAATTTTTGTCTTCCCATTAAAATAAATGTATAACTCAGTGGGCTGGAGATAAATTTAATAAAAAACATTATAACCATTACCTGTGCATAACTTCCTGCGATTGACCATTTAGTACCAAAAACAAACTCAAAAACTAATGGACCCCAACCAAGAATAACGGTTAAGGGTATAATATTGATTCCAAGTAATAGCAAAAAAGTTTTTTTAAAGGAATTTTTGCAGTTACCTTTTTCTTTAAACTCTCTTGTTGACATTTCTTTAAATATATCCAAAACCGCTGAGGCTATAATCGAAATCGGGACCTGTACTACAGTAACAACAAAGCCATAATAACCGACTATGGTTTTACTAAAATATATGGAGAGGATAAATACTGGTGCCTGGCTAACAACTGCATTGATTAAATCTGCGGGGAGAGAATATTTTGGGAAATTAATATATTCAACCATAATCGATTTAAACTTTGCAAAACCTCTAATTATTTGAAGATGACGGAATCGCAGGCTTTTTTTATTTAATAGATCAAAGCATAACACGATCGATAAAAACTGACCAATAAACGACCCTATAATTAAGCCATTTACACCTTTAAAAAACCATCCCAAACATGCAATTACGATAATGGTTACGAATGATTTGATGAATCTATTTAATGATAGTTCTCTAAAAAGTTTCAGATATAACAAAAGATAACATGATAGTTGATATATAGCAATTAAGCTTGCATAAAGTGGGGTTATCAAATAAACTGGGTCAAATTTTAAATTAAATATTTTAGAAAGTACATAATAAACAATACATAGCACTGTTGTAAATAAGAAACTAGAAGAAATAACGGCCAAACATAATTGAAAAACACGTTTGATGTCTATTTCGTGCTTTGGCAACAATAAAGCTAATTCGTATTTTCCGGAGAAAAAAATCACAAAGATACTTGAATAACTCAGGAGAATAGAAAATTCGCCAAATTGCTCAGGAGAATATATTCTTGAGAAAATTGGTGATATTAGTATTGGCAAAACTTGAGTTAAAACACTTACTAATACTAATATTAAATTTTTACTCTTAAAATTAAACTTATTTAGTATTTTCACTTACTGCTACTGGAAGCATAAATTCTTTCTATAATCTCCACTACTTTTAAGCCTTCCAGTGCATTGGTTGTAATATTACCATTGCCTTTTATCACGTTAACTATATTTTCATAAATATAATGATGATTGGCTGCAGACCCCTTGTAAGGTCCATAATCATTTGGTGGATTGCTCTCTTTTAAAACTGGCATTTCATAATCCTTGATGTGACAATATTCTACTTCATTCATATATTGTCCACCAACTTTAAGCGACCCGTTTTCGGCTAAAACGGTTATAGAGCTTTCCAGGTTTTTGTTCCAAACAGCAGTTGAGTAATTTAAACTGCCCATCCCTCCATCAACAAAATCAAAATTCACAAAACCTGAATCTTCAAAATCTGTAGAGTTTTTATGATTAAAATCATTCAACCTTGCATTGATATTGGTTATATCACCAAAATACCAATACATTAGATCAATAAAGTGCGAAAATTGAGTAAAAAGTGTTCCTCCATCAAGAGCCTTAGTTCCATGCCAGGTACTTGGTTTTCCAGTGAGGGGATCAGGCTTATAATATCGGTCATCCCGGTTCCAGTAACAGTTAATTTGAACCATAAAGATTTTGCCCAGAATCCCCTGATCTAAAATTCCTTTAAGCCATTCGGAAGGTGGCGAATAGCGATTTTGCATTACACAAAATACCTGCTTATGTTTATGTAAGGCTTTAAAAATTACACGTTCACATCCAGCCTTTGTAAGTGCCATAGGCTTTTCAACCACGATATGACAGTTTCGATCCAATGCCTTAATCGCATGTTCTTCATGGAAACCATTGGGTGTGGCAATAGATATTACATCAAATTCGAGATTTGACTGAATTAGATTGTCGATTGACGAAAACAAGGCCGCTTCTGAATATGCTTCAATCCCAAGATCGGCTTTTGGTTTAACATCACATAAAGCGACGAGCTCACAATCCTGATTACCCTGAATCATGCTGGCGTGTCTTTTGCCTATATGACCACATCCAACTACTGCAAACCTGATTTTTTTATTTTGTGTCATTACTTCACTCTTATTACCGTATTAAACTCTAACTTATATTCTTGTTTACTCTCCGGACAAATGGCAAAACCCGACTCATCAAAATTAAGCCGGTGTCCGTATTCGCCCACCCAACCAATTTGCTTTGCAGGATTTCCAACAACCAATGCAAAATCAGCTATGGTTTTAGTTACAACAGCACCAGCACCTATAAAAGCATACTTACCAATATCATGGCCGCATACAATAGTTGCATTCGCACCAATACTTACCCCCTTTCCCACATGGGTTTTAGCATACTGATCTCTCCTGTTTATTGCACTCCGGGGATTTATTACATTGGTAAATACCATTGAGGGGCCGAGGAATACGTCGTCATCACAGATTACACCGGTATAAATAGAGACATTATTTTGTACCTTAACATTTTTACCTAAAATGACCCCCGGTGATACCACTACATTTTGCCCAATATTGCAATATTCACCTATTTGGCAGTTAGACATGATGTGAGAAAAGTGCCAGATTTTCACACCCTCACCAATCACAGCACCTTCATCTACAACCGCAGTTTCGTGAACAAAATAATTATTTTCCATCCTTATTAAAAAAATTTATGATATTTTCTATGATAAATTCCTGAACTTCAATTTTCATTTCGGTATGTATGGGAAGCGAAATTACTTCATCACACATGCGCTCTGCAACAGGATAATCTCCTTTTTTATAACCGTACACTAAGTAAGCCTCTTGTAAATGTACAGGTACAGGATAATAAACCATTGTAGGAATCCCCTTTTCATGTAGATAGGCTTTCAATTTATCTCTTTTGCCATTTTTAACTTTACAAGTGTATTGATTGAAAACATGAGTAGAATATTTAGCCCGGTTAGGGATAATGAGTTCTGTCAGATCTTTAAAAGATTCGTCATACTTTTCGGCAACTTTTTGTCTGGACTCACTGTAATGATTGAGATATCTTAGTTTAACATCTAAAATAGCTGCCTGTATATTATCGAGCCTAGAGTTTACACCAATAGTTTCGTGATAATATTTTTTTCTCTGACCATGATTGGCTATAATCTGAACCTTTTCTCCCAATTCCACGTTTTGTGTTAGCAGAGCACCTCCATCACCAAAACAACCCAGATTTTTAGAAGGAAAAAAAGAAGTTGTTCCTATATCCCCAATCGTACCTGCAAAGGCAGTTGTGCCATCCCCATATATATATTGTGCGCCCATGGCTTGGGCGGTATCCTCAATTACCGCAATTTTATATTCTTTTGCAACAGCTAATACAGCCTCCATATTTGAGCATTGTCCAAATAAATGAACTGGGACGACACCCACAGTTTTATCAGAAATAAGCGCCTCTAGTTGGGTATAATCTAATTCAAATGTATCTTCCCTAATGTCAATAAATTTAGGTATAAGCCCTAAAAGGGCGATTACCTCAACTGTGGCGATGTAAGTAAATGCCGGAACAATAACCTCATCTCCTGGTTTAAAACCTAGCCCCATCATAGCGATTTGCAGTGCATCAGTTCCATTAGCACAAGTAATAGCTGCGGCTACTTTATTAAAACTTTTTAAACTTTCAGTAAATTGCTTTACTTGGGGTCCATTAATATATGCTGCATCTTCCACTGCTTTTAATAAAGCATTATCAATTTCCGGTTTAATTTTTAAATACTGACCTTTCAAGTCAACCATTTGTATCTTATCCATCTTATAATCGGGCATCTATTAAATTACGGTCTAAACAAGATTTAGTATCAAAAATAACTGAATTATGCCCATTTCTTAATTCTTTAAAATCCAATGTTATAAACTCTTGATGACTTACAGCCAAAACTATTGCATCATATTGCTTGGAGATTTCACTTACCAATCGAATTTTATATACTTTCTCCACTTCCGAATAATCCGCATATGGATCATACACATCTATCTCTAGCCCAAACTGCCTTAATTCATCATAAATATCAATCACTCTGGAATTGCGGATATCTGGGCAATTTTCTTTAAACGTGATACCCAAGATCAAAGCTCTGGCTCCTTGTATTTTATGCCCTTTTTGAATCATCAACTTGATGACTTTACTAGCCACAAACATCCCCATATTATCATTAACCCGACGTCCCGACAGAATAACCTGAGGATGATAACCTAAAGACTCCGCTTTGTGAGCTAAATAATATGGATCCACTCCTATACAATGACCACCTACTAAACCCGGTTTATATTTTAGGAAATTCCATTTTGTTCCGGCTGCCTCAATAACATCGGTAGTATCAATACCGATACGGTCAAATATTAAGGCTAACTCATTTACAAAAGAGATGTTTACATCTCTTTGTGCATTTTCAATTGCTTTAGACGCTTCTGCTACCTTTAAACTTGGAGCTTTATGTGTTCCAGCGACTATTATACTCGAATACAATTGGTCGACAATTTCGGCAATTTCCGGCGTTGAACCAGATGTAACTTTTTTAATTTTAGTTAGTGTATTTACCCTATCTCCGGGATTAATACGCTCAGGAGAATATCCACAATAAAAATCCTGATTAAACTTCAAGCCGGAGAATTTCTCTAATACAGGTACACAATCTTCCTCAGTACAGCCTGGATAAACAGTAGATTCGTATACAACGATATCCCCTTTCTTTAATATTTTACCCAACATTTCAGACGCCTGAAGTAAAGGAGCTAAATTAGGAGAATTAAACTCATTGATAGGGGTTGGTACGGTTACAATAAATATATTACAATTATTTAAATCATTTTGATCAGATGAAAAGGAAATTCCGTTTGCGATAGCACCCTCTAAATCTTTTAAGTCTGCTTCACGGGTTCGGTCCTTTCCTCCTTTTAACTCATCTATCCTATCTATATCAATATCAAATCCGATAACCGAATACTTTTTTGAAAACTCAAGGGCCAGAGGTAAGCCTACATAACCTAATCCTATTATAGCAATTTTATAATTATTCACCTGTTAATATATTGAAATAGTTTTTTTATCGATAAAATTATAATAACCAAAAGCCCGCCAAATAATCCACCACTAATTAATCCCTTCATGGTTCCAAATTTGTATTTTTCCAATGGATACACCGGTTCATCAATCACCTGTATCAAAGGCACCTCCTTTCTCACCGTGATTTTCGCTAATTCCAGATTCTTCACCAATTCGCTATACATCGCTTTATTTGCTTCTGCACTTATTTGTGATCGCACAGCCGGTGTACGCAATACCTGTCTGATTGGATTCAAATTAGGCGTAGCATCTGCCACCGCAGCAGATTGATAAATTGCCCCATACATCACAGCTTTTACCGAATCCGTCTGGTGCTGCAAAATGGCTATATTATCCAATGACTTTTTAGTTTTAGTTTCCACATAGAAATCATTCACCGTCTGCACAATCTTTTCGTTAAAAAGTTTAGAAAATTGCTCGTCTTCTGATTTCACATCTACTTTAATGATAGATAACTTTTTATCCGGTTTTGTTACCGATAAAATATTTTTATTTATTCCATTAATAATATCAGTCACCAACGAATCTTTTATACGATTTGGTTGCTTATTAAATATTACATCTTTAGTTTCCGGCTTTTGACACCATTTTTCCTTTAATTTGTTAACATCAACA
The DNA here is from genome assembly GCF_042678145.1 of Pseudopedobacter beijingensis. NCBI lineage: Bacteria > Pseudomonadati > Bacteroidota > Sphingobacteriia > Sphingobacteriales > Sphingobacteriaceae > Pseudopedobacter > Pseudopedobacter beijingensis. The sequence continues at coordinate 532,534 of NZ_JBHUDG010000003.1, forward strand.
TAATGGTCTATCAATGACATTTTTTCACCATCTATAGTAACTGTATCCAACAATGCTTTCTCTATCATAGAACGGGATTTATATAATTCGAGTATATTATCCCCCTGAAAAATACCACCACCGCCACCACCAAGGTCTATACCCACCATAGAAGCCAAACCTGCATAGGCTCCTAAACCACCACCTTTTTCGCCCGATTCTAAAACAAATGTTGTAGTGGCCGTATAAATTGGTTTCTTAATCAAAGAATAGGTTAATCCCAAAACTCCTCCAATAAGTCCAGCAATAATAATAGTCCATTTTTTAGAACATAAATAAGAAATCCATTCTTTAATTTTAAGAATGAGGTCTTTTAAAGATATTTCGTCGTCAGCAGTATTGGAATAGGTTTCGCCTACTCGAGCTGTTTGCTGTTCCGGTTGCTGTGATGTTTTGATATGTTTTTGTTCTGCCATTGGCGATGTTAATGTTTAAATTGTTTGTTTTTAGTTGTTCTCTTCGACTCCGCTCAGAGTGACATTCCCTTCGACTAAGCTCAGAGTGACATGCTCTTCGACTAAGCTTGTATTGATGTTTCGACTCCGCTCAACATGACATATCGAGAGCCTCAGCATGACATTATCGAAAATGAATGTAACAAACTGATTGCTAAATTACTATTCTTTCTTCATATTTCACCGGGATACCGTATTTCTAGAGTATCCAAGTGACTGGATCTATTTGTTAATGTTTTTTCGCTAGTTATTAGATGTTTTGACAGCCTGTACTGAGCTTGCCAAAACATTCAACAAACAGGCCTTGTCTTTGCTTGTTTCTCGATATTTGTTAACTGGTGAGCGACAAACAAGCTCCTAAATTACTGTTTTTAACTATACCTTGTTTTCTATTACCTGCCAATATCCTTTTCTATTATTTCCTATACGCATAAGCCTGTCATTTTCTTTCAGTTTTTTGATATTTTCCTCTACTTTTCTTTGTGAAAGGCCGATGATACGGCTCAGCTCCTTAGCACTAAGAGAGGGTTGTTCTTTCAATATTTCCAGAATTTTTTTCTGATTACCCGTTAAATTTACATCTCCGACCTTACCTCCGACCTTACCTCCGACCTTACCTCCGACCCTGGAAAAAACAGTTACTCTAAAACCATACTGAAAATTTTCAAATACAGGCTCTTTTAAACCGTAAGCAATAAAGGCATTCCTTATTCTTCTGATACCCGAACCATATTTTTCTATTAATCCGGATTCTTTAAATAGTACCGCTATTTTTTTATTCCGGCTTTGTGACACATACCGATCGGATAATAATTGTTCTACGGAGAGATTATCTGGTAGAGTTCCCGGGTTGAAAAATTCGATATAATCATCAAACACCTTTATCTGGGAATCTCCATAATGTTGGTAATCCCGGTGAACAATCATATTGATCACAATTTCCCGGATAGCTTCAGGGGGATATTGCCAACGTTCCTCTCTCTGTGCTTGCCCCGTAATAATAAATTCTTTATTCGTATGCTTCCTGACAAAAGAAAGTATTTCCTCTACCTGACCAAACAAATCTGATCTGGAAGTAAAACCGTCTTTTATCAGATCCGGTGAGGAAAATCTTCCCAACTCAACAGTAGCTGAAAAAACATCGTTTTTTGCAAATAATAACTGACAGGCATTGCTTATTCGATTTTCCTTAATAAGCTCATGCTTATAGAGTACCATGAGCGGGTCGTCTGATAACGGAATCTGCCTGACTTTTTCGACTAACCTGATAAATGCCCTCACCTTCTCTAAAGAGACATCTTCCAGAGTATAAGAATTGGTAAAATAATTATCCCAGCTACTATTAAAGGTTTGAAGATGAAGGTTTGAAATTTCCTGTAAACTAAGCTGGTGATTGGAATTTTCGATCCGTTTATAATAACGCCCCTTAAAAGAGACTGGTTTTATGGGATATTCGGGAATGACCAATTCGACCACTATTATTCCTTTCAATTCCTTTAGATTAGCATCGGGAACAATTGACGGTTGGGTTTTAATTTTAATCTGATTAAGCCATTGTTGAACAGTTTCTTCTCCAATAGCAAAACCCGAAAGGGCATTTCCTCTTGCATCTACGCCAATATAGACTGTTCCGCCGCTGGTGTTAGCAAAAGCAACCAAAGATTCTATAGCAGCATCGTTAAAACTGCTTTTAAATTCTATATATTGGTTTTCTTTCACAAGTTGTTAGTTATTCTATATTCATTTCTCGATGGACGAAAGACGAGGAACGACAAACGGTTTCTAAATTACTATTCTTTCTTTAATATTTCCCAACACCCTCCTTTTGCCGGACCAGTTCTCATGATCACACCTTTATCTTTTAGTGCAGACAAGTCTCTTTTTATCGTCGACCGGTTTACATTCATTTTAGTTGCCAGTTGATCAATATTGATAAATTTATTTTTTTTAATCTCGTAAATAATCAATTTATACCGCCCATTTTCAGGTTCATTTTCAGGTTCATTTTCAGGTTCATTTTCAGGTTCATTTTCAACAGTACTGCTAAAAAATGTTACAGAGAAGTAATTACCTTGTTGTTCAAACTCAGGTTCTTTTAAATCATGCTCTTTACAGATCTCCGTTATCTTTAATGTACCGCTGCCCCAGCTCTCAATAAAACCGGCCTTATAAAAGACATCAGCCAGCAAAATATGCCGGGGTTGCGACAGGTGAGTTTTTTTCAGATCCTCAACCGTCATTCCTTCTGCCAGTCCCCCATCGTTGATGATTTGTAACCTATCATTATATATTCTTACTTGTGTAGCTGCTGTAGAATGGTAATTTCTATGGATAAGCGCATTAATGAGTGCTTCACGCAACGCATCTATAGGATAAGGAGGTACTTCACGCCTGTGAATCCCTTCATAATGAATCCGGTTGATAAAATATTTTTTACGTAGTATATCGAAAACAGATTCTACCTGCTCGAACAGATTCCCCTCGACGATATCACTGGCTATCATTTCTGTTTCGGACAGAAAACGCCCTATCCTGACATGTGCCTGCGGAAACCAGAGTTTCACAGATTTACCAAAAAGCATTACAGCAGCCCTTCTTAACTTTCCCTTTTCTACAAGATTTAGCTTATGCAACACTGAAAGATTATCCTTTTCGGACAAGATAGAAGGTAGACGGTCTTCTGCATAGGATTTGAATTTCTCTATACTTTGTTCGTTCAAATTTTTTAAAGAAACATCATCGATTGTTAAAAAATCCCAGGTTACCCCTGATTTTTTTAATAAAAAATCACTCAGTTGCTTTCCCTGTAGTTCGAGTACAACGCTTCCACTCCGCTTATAATATCTGCCCTGAAAAGAAATCGGAACCGATGCCTGCTGTACTTCTATCTTTAAGAACTCATTCCCCCTATCCTTTTGAGAGGAAACAGAGCTTATGATACCTAACCTATTGTTTATTTTATTTGGCAGCTGCTCTAATAATTCTTTAGCTTGTTTAAGCCCCACAACTTTTCCTTCATCATCTTTCCCAATATAGAGAATTCCTCCCCTAGTATTAGCAAAAGCACAGATAACCTTTAGAAAATCGTCTTTCCACTCAGACTTGTATTCTATGTTATCTGTTTCTCCCATTGGCCTCTTTGATATTAATTGTTTGTTTTTCGTTGTTCTCTTCGACTCCGCTCAGAGTGACATTCCCTTCGACTCCGCTCAGAGTGACATGCTCTTTGGCTAAGCTTGTATTGATGTTTCGACTCCGCTCAACAGACATATCGAGAGCCTCTGCCTGACATTATCGAAAATCGACATAACAAACGGTTTTCTAAATCACTTTTTTTTCTTCATATTTTATATTGACAGATCACATTTCGAAAGCCTCAATGCAACCAAATCTAGTTGCTAATATTTATCGTTATTTATTGCTCGTTGGTATGAAAACGAAAGGCCATTAACAACAAGCTTCGTTATTAACTCATTATTTATTTCACCATATTCATAATCCCCAGAACTATTGCTCCAAGAGAAGCCAAACCCGAAATCAATCCCACTGTTTCACCTGTAGTCATCTTACGTTTTTCTTCTGCTTTCGGCACAAAAATTTCTGCGCCTGTAGTTACAACAGGATAATTGTTAAAGAACAAAAATTTCCGGGTGCTTTTTACGGACCCATTGGCGTAAATAATGTAGGCTCTGGATTTTAATGCTTTTTGCGAAAATCCTCCAGCATTATTAATATAACGTTTAAATCCTTTCGACTTTACATATAGCATAGTATTAGGGGATAATACCTCCCCACTTACCTTTACAGTCTGCAGTTCTTTCGGAATAGAAATAATATCTCCTTCTTCCAAAAATAAATCGTTGCTCTTTCCGGAAACTCTCAATATTTCTTCCAGATTGATTCCCACAAAATTATTTCTGATGACTTTATTCTCTAACTGTACATCTGTTGAGTCCTTAGAGTTTTTCTTAAACTGCTGAATTTTTAGTTCTTCTTTCTCTTGATCCAGCTGATTAGCCATTTTACCTTCCCGTTTTAAGGAAGCACCCTTAGGATAAGCCAACTGAGTTAAACCTCCGGCTCTTTGGATTAGATCTGATATTCTTTCGTCTTTTCTGGTTATACTGTAGATTCCCGGATACAATACCTCTCCTTCTATACGAACTTGCTTTTGAGTTTCGTAACCCGGAGTTCCCCTGACCACTACAATATCAAAAGGTTTTAATATAAACCTGGATGCTATATCACTTAAGTCTTTATTAATATCTATCTGAAAAACCTGAGCGGTTTTGGCTGTTGCAGAAATGGCTGCACTATCTGTATTGATAACTCTTCTGGAAATCTCTATACGTTGTGGCGAAGCAGACTCTTTAAATCCTCCAGCCTGAATGATAAGATCTTCTAAACTAATATTTTCCGCATAATCAAATTGTCCGGGATTTCTTACTTCGCCATCTATGGTGACAGAATACTCCTCTCTCAAATCAAATATTGAGGAAATATGTAAAACGTCTTCTCTTTTTAACAAAACATCCGGACCTGATCCATTCAATAGGGTTTCCAGATTCAGCGAAATAATCTCCGTATCGTTTAATGGTGTCAACCTCACGATATAAGCTCTTGTTTTAAATGCATCTTCTTTTAGCCCTTCCGCTTTTTTAATCAATTCTTTAACGGTTAAACCGGAAGTAAGTTCGTATTGTCCGGGTCTAAAAACAGCTCCTGTTACTGAAACCCGGTTCTCAAATCTGTCTAAAATTTCGTTTACAAAGAATTTATCTCCCGTGTGTGGTTTATAAGTTGAAAAAGCATCAGCAACTACATCTGATATTTTTCTTTCTGTTGCTGTATTTTTCAACACTTTTATTCTGGCCTGATAAGCTCTTTCTGTAAAACCTCCTGCAAAATCAAGTAAATTCTGGAGGCTTTCACCGTTCTTTAGTTCAAAAATGGCCGGACGTTTAACCTCTCCTACAATTTCTACCCTGTTCAGATAAGTAGGTATCCTGATAATATCCTGATCTTGCAAACGGACATTGTTTTTCAAATCTCCCTTGAGCAAGAAATCGTAAACATCCAGAGTGGCTATTTTCTTTCCACTACGGATAACTTCTATAGCACGAAAAGATCCGTTTTCGGTAGGTCCTCCTGATGAATATAATGCATTAAATACGGTGGCTAAAGACGGCAATGTATAAGTTCCGGGTTTGGTTACTTCTCCGGTAAGAATAACTTTTATACTCCTGATGTTTCCAATGGCAATGCTTAACTTGGTGGTTCCATTGTTTAATCCGCTATATATAGAAGATAATTTAGATTTAATTCTTGAAGTAGCAGCTTCTACGGTTAAACCGGATACAGGAACTACTCCTGCATAGGGAATATTAATATTTCCTTCGGGACTAACGGTTAATTGATGGCTGACTTCCGAGTAGCCGTAAATGTCTAATAGAATTTCATCTCCCGTCCCAATCACATAATTAAGCGGAGTAGCCAGTTTAAGATTAGGTTCAAAAGTTGTGGAGGAGTTTGCGAACAGCTCTTTCCCGAAAATTTTAGAACGTAGAGATGCTAATGCTATTTCCGCTTCTGTCTCGGTCTTTTTATTGTCGGATTTGCTCAGAGAATCAACCTCTCCTTCAAAAGATCGGCTACGACTACCATCTTTACTCTTTAGTGTAGCCTGCTTATTTGTTGCAGAACCGGTAGCTGCTCCACCAGTTTGAGTTTTGATTTTCTCTACCCTTTGTCTTAACTTTTGAATCTCCGTAGAGGACATTCCCTTAGCTGTAGCAACTTGCTCCAATTGGGCCTCGGACATCCCGGAAGACTCTACCTGACGGATAAATTGCCTTATCTGTTCATCACTAAGCTCATCAACCCTGATATTACTGAAATTTTGCTGATTAATGTTCTGTGCTTTCACTGAAAATGTAGTGAACAACATTATTAGCACACTTAATAATAGAACAACCTTCTTAATATTCATTAACTTTACTATTACTCTTTTTAATGGTTATAATCAACTATCTATCAGCTACATTTATTAGCAGTTGTAATTTACTCAAAGTAGTTCATAGTTTGGTAACCTCCCTGTTTCAAATACTGATCTTTTTTCATCAGGTGTAAATCTGAATGAATCATATCCTTCACCAGTCCCGGTAAATCATATTTCAGTTCCCATCCCAGCTTTTGCTTTGCTTTTGTAGGGTCTCCCAAAAGGAGTTCTACTTCCGTTGGTCTAAAATATTTAGGATCTACTTTTACTACTGTTTGTCCGATTTTCAATGATGCTTCATCCAAACCTAACTCCTGCACTTTACTTTGGTCTACATCTATAATCACTCCACGCTCATGCTCATCTTTTCCACTAAATTCAATTTCTATTCCCAGTTCAGCGAAAGTCATTCTCACAAAATCTCTTACCGTAGTTGTAATTCCCGTAGCTATAACGAAATCTTCAGGTTTTTCTTGTTGTAGAATTAACCACATGGCTTCTACGTAATCTTTAGCATGCCCCCAGTCTCTTTGTGCAGAAAGATTTCCTAAATAAAGACAGTTCTGAAGTCCTAAAGCAATTTTGGCGGCAGCTCTTGTTATTTTCCTTGTCACAAAAGTTTCTCCTCTTATAGGACTTTCGTGATTAAACAATATTCCGTTACAAGCATACATATCGTAGGCTTCTCTATAGTTTACCGTAATCCAGTAAGCGTACATTTTAGCTACAGCATAGGGTGATCTTGGATAAAACGGGGTGGTTTCTGACTGAGGAACAGCCTGAACTAATCCATAAAGCTCTGAAGTGGAAGCCTGATAAACCCTAGTTTTTTTTGTTAAGCCTAACAATCTTACAGCTTCTAAAATACGTAAAGTACCTATACCATCGGCATTTGCTGTATATTCAGGAGTATCGAAACTCACTTTAACATGGCTCATTGCAGCCAGATTGTATATTTCGTCAGGTTGTATTTCCTGAATTAACCTGATTAAATTGGTTGAATCTGTTAAATCTCCGAAATGTAGCTTGAGTTTTACTCCCTGCTCATGTGGATCCTGATATAAATGGTCTATTCTATCGGTATTGAACAAGGAAGATCTTCTTTTCAAACCGTGTACCTCATATCCTTTTTTTAATAAGAACTCGGCTAAATAAGCTCCGTCTTGTCCTGTAATACCTGTTATTAATGCTACTTTCATTTTTTTCCTTAATCTTTTTATTCACCAAATAACCCTATGATACTTAACACAAACCACCCATATTTTAAGAGTTATACCATCTATTGGTTTCATTTTTTTATCTATAATATGCTACTCAATCTTTCGCGCTTTTCTAACACCACATTTCGACTCCGCTCAATGTGACATATATATTTACATCTTTGTCAGGCTGAGCGGAGTCGAAGCCTCATTTATTACTATAATGACTGCTATTCCTACATGTAGCTAAATATTTTAATTTATCCCAATTACCTAAAATAATCGCTTCTTTTTTCTTTCTTGACCAACCTTTAACTTGTTTTTCAAAAGCTATTACTTGATTAATGTCATTAAATTCTTCACAAAACACTAGTGTTATCGGCCTTCTCTTATATGTGTAACAGGTAGTATTCTCTCCTGTTAAATGTTCGTACATTCTGCGCTCTATATTATTAGTAACTCCTGTGTAATAACTATTATCAATGCATTTTAAGATATAAACATAATAATATTTCATTTCTTATACACTTACTCTACATTTCGACTACGCTCAATGTGACATCCTTTCCGATAGAGTTAATTCTTCTGCTTCAAGTCCCTCAACATACTAAAGAACCTATGTAATATCTCAGATTTACCGTCTTTGTCAGGCTGAGCGGAGTCGAAGCCCCTTTTTATTAGTACTCTCTCCTGTTAAATATCCGTACATTCTACGCTCTATATTATTAGTAACTCCTGTATAACAACTATTATCACTACATTTTAAGATATAAACATAATAATATTTCATTTCTTATACACTTACTCTACATTTCGACTACGCTCAATGTGACTCCACTCCTCCCTTTTCTCTCCAATACTCAGAATCTTCTAAAAAAGACTACAAAATTTTCTTATCTGCAATATCCAACAAATACTTACCATAACCACTTTTCAACAGAGGTTGTGCTAATGTCCTCAATTGGATTTCATCAATAAATTTCATACGGAAAGCAATCTCTTCTATACAGCCTATCTTTAAGGATTGTCTTTCTTCAATAACCTGCACAAATTGCCCCGCCTGCATTAAAGAATCAAACGTACCGGTATCTAACCATGCCGTACCTCTACTCAAAACCCCTACTTTTAGCCTTCCCTGTTGTAGATATACTTTGTTTATGTCCGTAATTTCCAGCTCACCTCTTGGTGAGGGTTTTATATTCTTAGCAATCTCCACTACATCATTATCGTAAAAGTACAATCCGGGAACTGCGTAGTTTGATTTAGGTTCGGTTGGTTTTTCTTCTATCGAAATCACGTTTTTATCTTTATCAAACTCCACTACTCCGTATCGCTCGGGGTCGTGTACCGGATAAGCATAAACCACTCCTCCTTCTACATTAGTATTAGATTGAAGCAATCTGGCCATACCATCGCCATAGAAAATATTATCTCCTAAGATTAGTGCTACTTTATCGGTCCCTATAAAATCTTCACCTATCATAAAGGCCTGAGCCAAACCATCTGGTGAAGGTTGTTCTGCATAAGAAAAATTACAGCCTAAACTTTTACCATCGCCTAATAATTTTTTAAACCCGGGCAAATCATGTGGGGTAGATATAATCAAAATATCTTTTATCCCTGCCAACATCAATGTAGATAAGGGATAGTAAATCATCGGCTTATCATAAACCGGCATCATTTGTTTACTTACGGCCAGAGTCAGAGGGTGTAAGCGTGTTCCCGATCCCCCTGCTAATATTATTCCTTTCAAATCTCGGTAGTGTTTAGTAAGGTCTGCAAATTTATAAACTTTTGGTTAGTATTGTAACATTATTGCTCGTTTAGCTTTTGGATAAGTTCTTCATACCAGGCTTTTCCATACTTTCTTATTAAAGGTTCTTTTAAAAATTCGTAAACCCTTACGTTTAATTCTTGACCAAAGCTACAGGCAGAAGAGCAAATTCCCCATCTATCATAATATAATGCATCAAACTCAGGGTATGCCGTTATTCTGATTGGGTATAAATGGCATGATATGGGTTTTTTCCAATCCACCACCCCTTCTTCATACGCTTTTTCTATAGCACATTTGGTAATTCCATTTTCCCATGTAACGTAAGCACACTCTTTATTTTTATCTACGCAGGTGGTTGTATAATCGCCATCTTCATCAATAACATATTCTCCATCCTGCTCTACGGCCTCAATACCTTTTGCCGTCATATAAGGTTTTACCAACGGGTATACCTTTTTTAAAATATCCAGTTCGCTTTCTTCTAATGGTGCTCCCGAATCTCCCTCTACACAACAGGCCCCTTTGCACTTTTCTAAATGACACACAAATTTCTGTTGTAAAACATCTTCATGTATCAGCGTATTTCTAACTTCTAACATTATTCTTATTTATCTAAAATCTCGCCCTCTTTATTTACTTTTCCTTTTTTTTCTGCCGGATTTCCGTACCATAATTCGTAGTCAGGGATATTCTTGGTCACTACAGATCCTGCCCCTATCAACGCATATTTCCCAATATTATTTCCGCAGACTACAGTACTATTTGCCCCTAATGTTGCCCCCCGTTGTACAATAGTATTTTTATATTCTGATTTACGTTCTATAAATGCTCTTGGGTTAATTACATTGGTAAATACTACTGACGGACCTATAAAAACATCGTCCTCTATAAACACTCCTTCATATACTGAAACATTATTCTGTATTTTCACTCCATTACCAACCCGCACCCTATCCCCTACATATACATTTTGTCCTATAATACAGTTATCGCCAATAATGGCAGAAGCTGAAATATGGGAGAAATGCCATATACGGGTGCCCTTGCCTATTATTGCTCCTTTATCTACCACAGCTGTTTCATGCACAAATATATGATTGTTATCCTCCATAAAACTCATGAATTATTTCACAAATATAACTGACTTCATGGTTCTTCAAATAGGGTTGAATAGGTAAAGATAAAACTTTGTCTATCAAGGAGTCTGAATTGGGACAATATCCAACAATATGCTTATAGGCTTCCTGCTGATTTAACACCAAAGGATAATAAACCATACTATCTATTCCGTGATCTTTGAGATATTTTCTTAACTCATCTCTTTTTCCATGCTGCACCAAAATGGTAAACTGGTGCCACGAATGGTTAACAGTCCTATATATTAAAGGTAACTGGATATCTTGAAGGCTATCTAATTGTTCTTTATATAGAGTTACTATTTCCTTTTTTCTGGCCAGATATTTCTCTAAATAATTTAGTTTAACGTTTAATAATGCCGCATGTAAGGAGTCTAATCTTGAGTTAACCCCCACTATATGATGCCGGTATTTTTCTGATTGTCCATGCGCCGCTAACATTCGTACTTTTTTGGCCAGATCATCATCGTTCGTATAAAGAGCACCACCATCGCCATAACACGAAAGATTTTTTGTTGGAAAAAACGAGGTGCAGGCAATAGCTCCAAAAGTTCCTAAATGTTTTCCCGAATAAGTTGTCCCTATTGATTGGGCACAATCTTCGATTAAATATAAATGATGTTGTTTTGCAATATCGGCCAAAACATCTATATCTGCACACTGACCGAAAAGATGTACGGCTATTATCGCCTTTGTTTGACTGGTTATTTTCTGTTTAAGATTATCGGTATCTATTTGAAAATACTTCATATCTACATCAACCAAAACTGGTTTGGCTTTTAATAGACTTACTGCTTCTATAGCAGCTACATAACTAAACGCAGGCAGAATAACTTCATCATTTTCTCCGATGCCAAGTGCCATTAAAGCCAATTGAAGAGCATCTGTTCCATTACCACAGGAAACTACATTTGAAACACCTAAATAATTAGCAAAGGCTTTCTCAAATTGCTTTACAGATTCTCCTTTAATAAAATCACCACGTTGTAATACTGCCTGCATAGCAGCATCTATTTCACCTTTGTGCGTTTGATACTCCAAAGGTAAATCCATCATTTTTATTCTATTATAATCTGGCATCTACGTACGCTCTGTCTATAATTGATTTTGTATCGAAGATAACTACTCCTTGTTCCTTTAGTTTTTTAAAATCTATTTCCAAAAACTGATGATGTGCAACCGCTATTATTATACCCTGATAGTTTTCATAAACGGGAGACGCAGACAAACTGATTCCATATTCCTCTTTCACTTCCTCCACATGCGCCCAAGGATCATAAATATCTACCTCTGTTTCAAACTGTCTAAGTTCATTATATATATCAATCACTTTGGTATTTCTGGTATCCGCACAGTCTTCTTTAAATGTAAATCCAAGAATCAGGATTTTGTTACCCTTTATGGCATAGTCTTTTTTAACTAATAACTTGATAAATTTATTGGCTACAAACATACCCATATTATCATTAACCCGCCTTCCGGAATGGATAACCTGCGGATAATACCCTAAAGACTCTGCTTTATGTACCAGATAATAAGGATCTACGCCTATGCAATGGCCGCCTACTAACCCCGGTTTAAATTTCAAAAAATTCCATTTGGTTGCTGCAGCCTCAATAACATCATTAGTATCTATGCCTACTCTGTCAAAAATCAGCGATAATTCGTTTACAAACGAAATATTTATATCTCGCTGGGCATTCTCTATTGCTTTTGCGGCTTCTGCCACTTTTATGGAAGGCGCTAAATGTGTACCTGCTATTATAATTTGCTGATAGAGCTGATCTATAAATTTTGCGGCTGACGGGGCTGAGCCTGAAGTTACTTTTTTTATTTTTGTCAGTGTATTAACTTTGTCTCCCGGATTAATTCTTTCCGGAGAGTATCCCAGAAAAAAGTCATTGTTTAACTTTAAGCCACTTACTTTTTCGAGTATTGGCAAACACTCTTCTTCTGTACACCCGGGATATACTGTAGATTCGTATATCACATAATCGCCTTTTTTTAAAACTTGCCCAATCAGTTGAGATGCTGAGATAAGAAAGCTTAAATCCGGAGTTTTAAAAACTGTAATAGGTGTAGGCACTGTTACGATGTAGATGTTACAACCTTCTATATCGGAAACTGAATCTGTAAAACTAAGAAACTTTGAGGCTGTGAATTCATCGCTGTCAATCTGTTTAGTCCGGTCTATACCTCTCTTTAATTCCCCTATACGATTTACCGAAACATCAAAACCTATTGTTTTTATCTTCTTTCCAAACTCAACCGCCAACGGTAAACCTACGTAACCTTGCCCTATTACCGCAATATGATTATTTTCTACCATCCTTTAATTTAGAACTAAAATAGAATTTTATTAGTTATAAATTCAAAGAATCACTTCACTATTTGTAATGGTCTTTTTAAACCGGTGGCATCTGCAATTTCCATAGTTACGTTACCTACAATTACCTCTGCCTGAGCTTTAACAGGTATTCTGTTTTCATCGTCTGTAATCCAGAGGAACAGTTGACTGTTTTTCTTGAAAATACGACCAGGGGATATAGATGGACTAAATTTCAGACACCGTATTTTTCCTTTAGCAGTTTTAATGACTTCTTTTCCAATATATTCTATGGTAAGCGGAGTAACTTCATCTTTTAGAAAATAAGTCAGCGTTAATTGATCTCCTGGTTTTATTCCCGTTAAATCCAGATTTCTTGCAAAATAATATGCGGAAACCATATCAAAGGTTTGACTTACGGGTGATGTAAATGTACCTTCGTTTCCTGTTATTTTTCTTTCTGTCTGATTGAATTTGACTTTGTCTACCCGCCTATAATTATCTTCTTTAATATCCTCGGCATACATAAACGGTGTGTAGTTTGTTTTGTCTATATAAGATTCGTAACGATTTCTTACCTTGAAAAAGAAATCAAATGCACTATAGGTCCGCCCTAAAGCGACTAAGTGATATGCCGGTTTTCCTCCAAACTTAATATCACTATCAAACACCTGTAATGTCGCCTCGGCTGCTGTTATAAACCCATATTTAAGTTTATAACGTAAAACCTCTCCTGCATCAAATGACGAGTTTTTAACATAAGCCAGTGTTTGTGAAAAAACCGGGGCATAAGCTACTAACATCAGGAAAAATGTTGCTATAAATTTTGCCATAACACTAACTTACATAAAAATTTAACGAAAATATTAGTCTTTCCGTTTATATAACGGTACTGTGGAACATGGTTCGCCATACATCAGGCTTTTCACAACTGGTTTCAACTTAGCCGTTAATGCTACAAACGCTGAAACCGGCACATTACCATCACCACACCCTTTTACAACGATTTTCTGATCTTTAAATTGTTCAACATCTAAGTTCTCTATGGCTTGGCTTAACAAATGGTCTTCTAAATCTTCTAACGAACCAAAAATAACGGTAAGCGCATATTCAGAAAACTTAGTCGTCAGCAACATATAAGCCCAGGTTGGGACAATGGCATCAGTTGAACAGGTTATGGCCACATGTTTCCCCTCATATTGTGTCCAATCGTGATTTTTTATAAATTCTCTGAAATCTTTTTCTTTAAGCATTAATCCATGGAAAAGATTATCTTTGATATCATACAGTATTCTTTCTCCCTGAGGCTTTATGGTCTCCAAATCATATGAAACCAAACCGCTCAATGCTACCTTATTCACTATTTTCTCTTGAATATCCATAATATTATTTCAATTAATTTTTAACACGCTACAGTTTTCTAAACTACACAATAAATATAATCACCGAGCTGATGTACTAAAATAAAAAAACCGGAGCTTGTTTTTAACAAACTCCGGTCATAATTTATTTTTTAGCTATCTATTTTAATAGAACTTAGCTCTATTGTCTTTTATTTTGGCTTTCTCTTTTAGAACTTCAAAAACTGCTCCTTCTGCCTGAGAGGATAGTGACTGACTTAAAGATTCTTTACTTTTTGCAACGCTAGCTCCTGTGAATGCAGCCGGATTTGTAAAGCCTTTCACCGCATAAACATATACTCCTCTTTCTCCATCAATAGCTTTTGATACTTTATTTGGCTGAGAGCCAAAGATAGAACCTATCACTTTATTTTCTTGAGAATATCCAGGAATAATAGGGTTAGCAAACACAATATTCTCTACCGGGTTTACAGTAACATTTAACTTTTGTGCTACCTGGGCTATATTAGTTGCTCCATTTAAAGCTTTATCTGCCTTTTCTTTTAGCATTCTTGCTTTAACTAAATTTATTACAGCCGGCTCGATACTTTTCTTAACGTTTTCTAAGCTTAAAGTTCCTTTTGGTTTAACCTCGGTTAATACAGCAACAACATATTTATTTCCAACGTTAAAGATTTCGTCTGAAACGTCTCCTTTGTCTGCTTTAAAAGCCCAACGTACAACGTTCCTTGCATCATCCAAACCTGGTACACCGCCTTGAAGAGGAGTTACATCTTCAGCTACAAGCTTATTAACACCTTGTTTTTGTGCTGTTTCTTCAAATTGCTTCTGATTTTTAACGGATGCAATAAAAGACTGCGCTTTCTGGTAAGCTAATTGTTCTGTTTGAGAACTTGGCGCAATCTGCTTATCTACGATTGCAACTTTAACAACTTTAGAGGAACCTACTTGCTTTTGGATTTCGATAACGTGTACACCATATTGAGTTTCTACCGTAAGTAACTGACCTGGGTGACCATTAAATACAGCTTCTTCAAACTGAGGCACCATTGATCCTCTTGCAAAAGTTCCTAAATCGCCTCCTGAATCTTTTGATCCGTCTGTACCAAATTCAGATGCTAATGTGGCAAAGCTTGCTCCTTTTTGAATCAGGTTCTTAATAGAGTCTGCCTTTGCTTTTGCTTGACCCATTCCTCCTTCTGTTGCAGGATTGATTAAGATATGACGGGCTTTTACTGAATCCGGACTTATTCTGGTATCTACTAGTTTAGCAACTTTATAAGCTCCATCTGATAAATACGGACCAAAAACGTATCCTTTAGAAACATTAAACATTACCGAGTCTAACGCTGGTTCTAAAGTTCCTTTCTTTTGATAAGAAATAGGTGTTTTAGTATCTGCATTAATACTTACATATAACGAATCATTATCTGTAGCCTTTAAGCCTTCAGCTATTTTCTCAATTTTTGTTTTTGCATCTGCAGTATCTTGTTTTGAAGGAGAAGCGTCAAATGCTACATATTCAAAAGTTCTGGTATCTGTATTACTTTTAAATCTGTACTTATTTTGATCGTAGTATTCTTTATAATCTGCATCGGTAGGTTTTACATCCGCATTATTTATGCTTGAATAATCTAACACCACATAATCGAAGTTTACCAACTTATTTTTGTTAGTGTATTCGTCTTTTGCATCTAAAGAATTGGCATAGATACCATTTCTGATTAACGAAAGATATTTTTGGTTAGCGCGGTCTTTCTCTATACTTTCCTCCAAGGCAATCCACTGTTGTTTAAGCTGACCTGTAGGTTCTGTTTCTGCACTTTTTCTGGAAGAAATTGCATTAGTTCTGTTAAACTGACCTGTTTGAGGATCTGCAAAGATCTGCTGCATTTGCGGAGACGGCTCTTCAAACAAAAGATTAAATAACTCTTTGTTTCCTACAGATAGTCCCAACTTAGCAGTTTGATTTTCTAAAATTATACTAGAAGTCATCTGATTCCAGGTATTCTCCACAATGTAAGATTGCATTTGAGAATTTAAATTTCCCATTTGTGCTCTAAACTGCTGAGAGTTTTGTTCTACTCTTTCGTTGAAATTCTGGTAAGATACCTTGTGTCCGTCTATAACGCCAATTTCGCTATTTGCATCAGCAATAAAACCGCTACTGCTTCTTATTGCATCGCCCAAAAGAAACGCTACGATTGCAAGACCTATTGCCACTACAATGATGGCACCTGCGCGCTCTCGCAAAAAACTCATAATTCCCATATGATTCTTCTATAATTTTATTTTTAGAGGGCGCAAGATACAAAATCAATTTTGAAAGTTAAAAGTTAATTAATTGTTGATTTTCAGTTACAATTTAACCTTTTATCTTATCTAACGCCTTTTCTAACTTAGTAATAATTTTTCAGTTAACACTATTGCGGAGAATTCTCTCCCTCGCCATCTAACCCTGTATTAAATTGTATAGGTCCCGCACCTTGTTTAATCTCATAATAACTAAAATCTTCAAGAGCCCAAAAACTTGTCCCCGATATAGTTGCCTGATCGGTGATAATAGTTACGACTTTATTGGAATGGAACTTTTTGGTGTTCTCGTCCCAGAATAATTCGTCTGATTTAAAAGTTTTCCCTTCTGAGTTTTTTGCCACTACATTATTTCTTAACTCTACCGTTTTCTGATTTTCTCTTCTTATTGCATAATCTGATATTACGGTGCTGGTTGGTTTTAATTGTTCGTCGTAAAAAACGACATCTATACCTTTAGGCATTTCATAATACGGATCTTTTGTCTTGAAATACAGCAATAAGGGAGCTTTTAATTTGGCTTTTACTTTTGTTGAGTCGCTGTATACAATTTCGGCTCCTTTTGTTGAGTCTACCTGTATTTCTTCTTGTAAAGTAATTTTCTTTGCTTTTTTAAGATCGCCACTACCACAAGCAAAAAGAGTGATTATACCCACCAGCACAAAACACCAAGCAGAGAAGAGCTTAAACATGGTTAATCGTATTTATATTTCTGAAACCATCTATCATTGATGGTAAACCCGATATGGAAGTTATAAAAGCCTTCTTTTACCAATCCTGGTTTTAATACTCCCCGTTGCCCTATCTCCGCAGCGAAATTAATTTTGTAAAATGCAGATCTGTTAGCAGAGGCGACTAAAGGAAATCCCATCCCAAAATTGATACTTTTTACATCAATATCTGTCTGGTTCACCTTTACATACGATTTATCGTAATTAATTCCCAATCGGTAATCAATAAGGGCAAAATAATTAGTTACTGAATTAATATTGGGCACCAACTGTCCTCCTAGAGAAAAACCCCAACTTTTATTCAGGTTTTGGTTAACATTATCGATTTTGAAATCGCTCCAGTCAGCCATACGAAAATCGGCTCCCACTAACCATTTATTCACTCTTGCTATACTTATACCAAAATTATGCTGTAGCGGGATGGTTACTTTTCCCCTGTCTGATTCTTTGTTATATATCGTATCTGTGGTATAATCAGTATCGTTAGATACTACGTATGTTGAAGTCAGTGTGGAATAATTATTTTTAAGTTTAGACTCTAATCCAGCGGTATAACCCAAAGTAAGTTTCATTTTCTCTCCTAACGGCGCTACATATTGCGTTCCTAAATCAAAACTAAGTCCACCCAAACTATTATTAACTTCTTTTTTTGCATTGTTGAATCCAATATACCTGTTATGGAACTCTACAGAACTCACGTCTTTTAAGTTTCCAAAAAGGTATGACATATTGAAACCGAAATTAAAGTTTTTACCTACTCCAAAACCATAACCTAAATAGGCCCTTGACAAACCTCCCTCGCCTTTGTAAACATGATCTGCAGACAGCGTATCTAAACCTACTGTTTGTTTATAGGAATAACCTAAGGTACTGTAAGGCAACAATCCAAAGCTTAAAGCAGATTTTTTTGAAACTGGTATAGCAATAGCCAAATGCTCTAAACTTGCGTTAAAATTATTTTCAACTTGATTATCTCTTTTCAAGCTTTGAACACCGCCTCCAAGACCAAAATCAAAAGCGGTTAACCTAATTTGCGAATAGGATGCAGGATTAGCAATATTGATATTATTATAAACGCCCACTGAACTGATACCATAAGCAAGATTACCCATAGAGCGATTTTGCGGTAAGTATGTTCCTTGCAGGTTACCTACACCATATTTTGAATACGGGGAATTAATAATACTTTGTGCTGCTGCATTAACCGCCGCAAAGGCAAAAAATGCGAAAATAAAGATGTATTTATTTGTCTTTCTTATCATGTTGGTATCTAACAACTGTATTTAATCCTATTGGCACCAAATTTGGCTCTAATAGTATTTGGTGCGCAAAGATGCTATTTTTCAATCTACTATCAAAAAACGATGCATCTCCTCCGCATAGTATTATGCCTAAATCTATTTTTTTTTCGTTATATTTTTTAATATAGCCCTGAATTTCGAACAACATTCCATTAATTACTCCTGCCATTAATGATTCTGTTGTATTCTCACCTATTTGTTTATTAAACTCGTAAAATGACTCACCTACTTCTATAAGAGGTAACTTGTCTGTAAAACTATGCATGGCATTAAATCTCATTTTAAGACCGGGAGAGATTACGCCTCCAAAATAATTACCTTCTTCGTCTGCAAAATCTACCGTTAAACAGCTTCCAAAATCGAATACCAGAACTGCTTTTTGCGAAAAAATATTTTTAGCTCCTATAATTCCTGCCAATCTATCAACCCCTAGAGTTTCCGGAGTTCCGTACTTGTTTTTTATCGGAACAGGGGTCTTATAATCAAAATATACAACTTCTATTCCTGAAACAAACGAAACAGGCAACGGGCTCTCTCCTTTTACAGATGATACTAATATACGTTCTACATTATACCTTTTTACAAGCGCCTCTATTTCGTCTTGAAAAAACTGTTCCTGCTTCTGAATATAGATAATGTCTTCTTTTCTGAAAACAAGTATTTTCGAAAATGTATTTCCTATATCTATAATCAAATTCACCATTAAGTATACCTACAAAATCCCCTATTTAAAACAAATCTATTAAACTTTTACTTCGTTTTAATCTGGCAACCGTTAAAAAAAGTTAAAGACAGATGCATTTTAAACGAACTGGAAGTAAACTATAAAAACCAGAATGAGTAGAAAAAGCGTCTCATAAAACCAACGTCGCTTGGCATTCAAAAAATAAAATGATAACAAAGTAGATACCGGAATAGCACACACCAAAAAATGATTTATTCTATAATCTGACCTCAGGTAAAAAGACGCAAGACCTATTAAAAACACATAAAACATGTAAATAAAGGTCTTTCTAATCTGTATATAGCTTTTAAAAAAGTTCTCTCTTAGTTGTATTGTCCCCAATATAAGTCCAATAACTATGGGTAATAATACGATATAATCCAACGGCTCTATGCTGATAAAAACCGGCAAAGCAACAGTTAGCGGTTTCCAAATTTCAAAAAAGGAGCCTAATTTATCATTCCAGAAATAATAAACTCCCAGCAAAAATGTAATAGTTATATAACCAAATAAAACAGCGCCCCATTCCCGCCAGTTAAATGGCCTAAAAATGATTAACGCAACCCAAAGTATAAGCAGAAAAAGTACAAACGGGAAATAAATAATTGTCCCTATCGCTGTCACCATTCCTAAATCAAACATAGTTGATATCTGACTACTGTCTTTATAAGATTGCAAAATCCTAAAGATGATGAACAACAGGAGAAAGTTACAGATTAAGGGCGGTGATAATAAAAGAAACGGAGTAAATACTGAACACACCGTTATGTACACTAAAGCAGGTACGAAGGTTGTTTTGCCCATAATATTATACTCGTTCAGAACGCGATTGAACAGTAACGATTGTATAAAAAGTACGAGCCCCGCAATTAAAATATTAGACGAAGGAGACAAAAGGGGAGTGTGGGCATCCCGTATCAGCAGTCGGCTGGCTGTTTCTGAAAATCCGGTATTAATTTCATTGGGCAAGTCTATCAATAACCCTATCCTTAGCACATATACGGCTAAAAAAAGTATGATGACATTAAAGAAGTTTAGCGTTCTAAACTGCTGAATCATTGTTATTGTCTTTAACTAGCAGAAACTGCTCATTTGTTTTGCCGACAATAATAAGCATATTCAGTCCTAATTAAAAACATATTTAATGTTGTTTTTTATGCTGATGGACTGAAATGATATTTTCGATGATATCTGATGTTTCATCCGGAAAATCTACCTTAATAGGTTTTTCCTCTTCAACCCATTTCTTCAGTTTATTAAAGAAGTTATCGCTAAGATTATTGATCACCGAAACACCAAGCCTTTTTGCTGCCTCAGCATTACATACCTGTTCGAACTGATCGGGCATAGGAACCAATAAAACTTTTTTACCAAGATAAAGAGCTTCTGCGGGCCCTTCGAAACCTCCACCAGTTAGTAAACCGGCACATGACTCCAGGCTTTTATTATAGCTCTCATTCTGAATAGGTTTCACCAATACATTGGCATAACGATAAGGTGTTTTTTGGTGTTTGCTAAAAACTTCCCATTTCACATCTTTCAGTTTATGAAAATGTTCTAACAATATTTTATCATCTACGGCCGGCAGATAAACAGTATAATGTCCATTATTTACCGGACTCAATGCTCTTATTTCACTCCTAATCACCGGTGTATAAATAAATTTATCGTACCTATCAAAATGAAAGCCTACCTGAGTGGTTGTTGGAGCATAGTATTTTAATATCTGCTCCATCAAAAAGCTTTTATTTTTGGGGCGTGGTGTATTTTTGGATAGAAAGGAAGCTTGATGACTCAATGCTATACAGTTTTTGTTTTTGAGCTTACATGCCCATGCAGAAAGGGGCTCGAAATCATTGATAATAAGATCATATTCTGTTAATGGGATAGACCTCATATCTTTTAAAAATCTAAATAGTTTTACTTGTTTTAGGGTTTTCCAATAATCTATACCGCCGTTTTTGCCAAAGATATAACTGAAACCATGAAACTTATAGGTCAGTTGCTGAGGAAGTTCGATATCTGCCTGTGTCCCACTTACAAGAATATCTAGCTTCCCGTATTTAGACAGTAAAGGAATTATTTCCTTAGCCCTGCTTACATGTCCATTTCCTGTTCCCTGTATGGCATAAAGTATCTTCATTTTTCTGCTCTAGCTACACAATTTTATTAAATCATTTCCTGCTTCACAAAAGTATAAAAAACATTATCCTTTTATGTGGACAATTTATAGAGGAGTTCTTCTATGTTCATCATTTGCTTAAGATCTTCCTGTTCTTCTTCCTGACGGTTTTCAAAATCCTGTGGATTATAGCTATAAACGCTCCATTGCCCATCTTTGTACTCCAGGGAAGTCAAACTTTCTACCCAATCGCCAGAATTTAGGTACATCACTTTGCCTTCATTATTACTTATTTCACGCATTTCGGCACAATGGATATGTCCGCAAACAACATATTCGTATTTTTTCTCTATCGCAATATCTGCCGCTGTTTGCTCGAATTGATTGATAAATTTTACTGCTTTTTTTACGCTTGCCTTTATTTTTTGCGAAAAGCTGTATTTTTTCTTTCCCAATTTCACCAACATCCAGTTTACCACACTATTCAGCAAAATCAAACTATCATAACCTATTGCGCCTAATTTCGCTAACCATTTAGAATGTTGCATGGTAACATCAAATACATCTCCATGAAAAAACCATGCTTTTTTTCCTTCTAAATTTAACACTAGTTTATTCAATAAGTGCAGGTTTCCCATACTGGCATTGGTAAATTTTCGAAGAATCTCGTCGTGGTTTCCTGTCAGATAATATACTGGAATACCTTCGGAAGCGAATTTGAGGATTTTTCGCAAAACCTTGATATGTGCTTCAGGAAAATATGATTTACTGAATTGCCACATATCTATAATATCACCGTTTAAGATTAGTTTATTGGGCTTTATACTGCCTAAATAGGTTAGCAGCTCTTTTGCATGACAACCGTACGTTCCTAAATGAACGTCTGAGATGACCACAATGTCCAACTCTTTCTTATCCATAATCAACTTCTTTGAAGAAAGATGGATCTGGTATATTGATTCATACCCTATCTACTTTTTAACTAAGATAAAAATCAAAGGTGAACTTATTATTAACTTGATATTATGTTAACTAGCGATATTATGGATTAAGATTATCTTTTAATAATTCTTACAAGATTTCTCGCAACTGGAAAAGGTTGTTAATTTGCTGATCTATGTCTTGCGGAACTTCTAAAAAATTGGGATTGAAGTAAATAGCATCCATTCCTAAGTTTTTAGCTCCTCTGATATCGGCTTCCAAACTATCTCCTATCATCACACTTTCTTCTGCCCTACCTTTAGCTAAGCCCAAGGCGTATTCAAAAATAGCTTTGTCCGGTTTATTTACACCAACAACTTCTGATATAACCACATTAGAAAAGTAATTACCCAATTTTGTGTTCTTCAACTTATATTCGGTAGACTCTTTAAAGCCATTGGAGATAAGATGAAGGTTATATTTACCGGAAAGATAAGTCAGAATTTCATGTGCATGAGGAAACAGGTTGGTTTTTGTAGGGCATATTTTCACGTAATCTTCTTCGAAAGAATCTGGAAACACTTGCGCATCCAAACCCAATTCTACAAAAGTTTCTTTGAACCGCCTTTCCCTAAGTTCACTTTTTGAGATATATCCCAAATGATATTCTCTCCATAAACGATGGTTATTTTTAGTGTAGGTTTCTATAAAAAGATCTACGGAATCAACACCCAAACCTTTAAAATCATAAGTGATATATAACTCGTGAATAGTTTCCTGCGCATTTTTATCAAAATCCCACAGAGTATGATCCAGATCAAAGAATATATTTTGATATTTCATAATTATGAAATACAAAGAAACTGATATTTCTAAACTTTTTTGTACTCTGACATTAAAAAGGCTCTTTTCTTCTATTCTATAACCTATATTTTGTCCCCGTAGGCTAAGTCTCCGGCATCGCCAAGACCAGGAACAATATAGGCTTTTGAGGTCAGCTCCTCATCAATAGCTCCAATCCAAAGTTTTGCTTTTGGCAGGTTTGCTTTAACATGGTTAACTCCTTCCTGACTGGCAATAATACTAACAATATGCAATTCTTTAATATTATACCCGCTTAACAGCTCTTTGCAGCATAACACCATACTTTTCCCTGTTGCCAACATCGGATCTGAAACAATAACAACTTTATCGGTTAAATCGGGAGCAGAAATATATTCGGCTTGTATTATAAAATCGCCTTGTTTTTTAACTTTTCTATAGGCCGAAATAAAAGCACTTCCTGCATGGTCAAAATAGTTTAACAAACCTTGATGTAAAGGCAAACCAGCCCGTAATATAGTTGCCAGAATAGGCTGTTGGTTTATTAAATTGATATTTGTTAACCCTAACGGTGTTTGTATCTCACACTCATCATACACTAGGTTCTTACTGATTTCGTATGCAAATATTTCACCTATTCGCTCCATATTCCTGCGGAAACGCATACTGTCTTGTTGTACCTCTACGTTTCTTAACTCTGCAATAAAATGATTGGCAATACTGTTATTTTCTTCAAGAACAAACATGATACTGTATTTATGTTAACAAACAATAATTTTACTATTAAACCTTCTTAATTATGGCGTTGCCATCTCAAGCATTTGAATATACATATTTTTCCAGCCTTTCCAGCCACCAAAATCACTTACCGATTCGTTATGCCACAACGTAATCAAAGTTCCATTAACTTTTCTCACGTTTTCTATTAGATTCCAAACTTCTTTTAATGCCTCTTCTCTGTTAAGCTGTTGATATCTTTTTAAGGTTTGATCCATTACCGCTGTAGGGTAAATTTTCAAGTCAGTAACCTTATCATTCTCCAGATCATACCAATAAAATGGGGTACAGGTTGATGCTCTGAAGCCTGGCTCATCAGCATATATCATGGTATAATCTTCTTTAATACCGTTTGCTAAAAGTGATCTGTAAGTATCTGGAAAAGTCAACTTCAAATAATGTTGCCTTGATAGTTCTACCTTTTTACCTAAATAATTTTCAAGTTCATTTTTTTCAGTCGCAATTTGCGATGTGTGGTTATTAGAGTAATAAGAGGGATGCACACCTACTCTGTTTGATAATGCCAATGTTTTTATAAGTGCCCTCAAAGGCTGTTTATTTTTATGATGTGGATTATCAAACTGATGCTTATTTCCCATTAATAAAAAATAAATTGTGTTTATTTGGAATTGAACATCCCATTTTTTCACCTGTTCATACACATCATAAGGATCTCTGAAAATGTATTTAAACTCTCCTTCAATGAGTTTTTTTGCTTTTTTTAAAATTCTCCTAAAAATACCTTCTGACCGATAATAATACGGCATATCGATATCCAGCGTAGGAATAAACTGGTAGCTTCTCTTTTTATAAGAAAGCGAGGGATACTTTTTCAGTAGCTCTTCTAAAATGGAGAAAGCCCATTCGTCTACAATCGGGCGTTTTAAAAATCCGTATTGATAGGCAACTGATTGTTTTCCTGAAAACCTTTGGTATTGGTCTTTTTCTGTGGCAAAATATTCTTCATAACGGGTTATCAGAAAAAAGGTGGCTGCAAAAACATCTGTATTTTGTATGGTAAAAGGCGCATCAGATTTACACCCAATCGTAAAATCACAGTTGGTTTTACACATCCCTTTCTCATAAAGGAATCCGTTATTCTTTATATAAATCCCCTCAACATTTAATCTTTCGTCACTATACATCAGTTTCGGCAACTGACTATTGGAAAAGAAAGAAAAGTCACCAGTTTCCTGGTAGTCAATACCTAAAACACCCCTAAAAACAAAGTTAAAAACATAAGTCTGCCTGTGACTTTTTTCGGGGATATATATAAGTAATTGTTCCACAAAACGAATATATGTAAATAATGGTGTTGGTGAAATCTAAAAAAACTATATTCACATTCTATAAAAACATTATCCAAGGCCACAAAGATTAACTAAAAGCTAAGAGTATTATCTAAATCATGTTGAAGCAATTAAAAAACAAAATAGATGCTAAACAAAAAGTCATTTTTTGCTGCTTAATACTAATTCTTCTTATACCTAACCTCTATACATTACTTCACTATACTGATCTCAAAGGCAACTGGCTTATGAGTATCTCTTACATAGCTTTATGCCTCTCTGTTCTTTTACTTCCACTTGTTGTTCTTAGAATAAAAACGTTCTTTAAAATAGGATGGATTTTTCTCTTACTTTCAGGACTCGAAATAGGGTCGGTAAAAAGCCTGGGCGCCCCAATAAGCGAAGGTTTTTTGGAAGCTATTTTGAATACTAATTTTCAGGAAACATTAGAACAGCTCTCTACAAATAAAGAAATTATAATCTTTGTTTTAATAATTGCAAGCTTATATTATATACTAACATCAAAATTAACACTCAAATCAATTGATAATAAATCAAAGTACTTTATTCTATCATTTTTTCTGATATTGAACGTGATTCTCATTTTTAAAATGTACACTTTTCAAGCAGATTCTGGTAGTTTCTCTTCTAAAGCCAATTATACTTTAGCTATAACATTAATGAAGTATCAAAAGATTTATCCTATTGATTTACTCCTAAACACAAACAAAATTTTTTATAACAGTAGGAATAAACAAAATTTTGGTAAAAATTTTAACGAATTCTCCTTCCAGGCAAAGCAATACAAAAGCTCCCAAAAAAAAGAAATATATGTTTTGGTGATTGGGGAGTCGGCAAGATACTCCAGCTTTCACATAAATGGTTATTCCAGACAAACTAGCCCTAATTTAGACAACCTGGACAACTTAATATCATTTTCAAATGTATTCAGCCCTGCTACCCTAACTTTTATGTCTTTACCCCAGCTTATCACCAGAGCCACACCCGACAATTTAAACTTACAGTTTGAAGAAAAATCAATAATAGATGCCTTCAAAGAAGCAGGGTTTTATACAGCCTGGATTAGTACACAAAATGAAAATGACCCCGCTATAAAAAGATTAAGAGGTGTAACCAATTATTTTCATTCATCAAAATTAGGATTAGATAATAATAGTCCTTATGACACGGACATTATTTCTAACTTCAAAACAGTATTGAAAGAAAATGGAAATAGAAAATTCATCGTCATTCATTCATTAGGCAGTCATTTTAGATATTCAAAACGCTATCCTCCTTCTTTTGAAAAATTTAAACCGGCTCTAGCAAGAGTTGGCTTTGATAACATACATATTAGTAATAAAACAAAGTTTATAAACTCGTATGATAATAGTATTTTATTTACCGACTTTTTCCTTGATTTATTGATAAAAGAGCTCAAAAATACAGAAGCAGTGTGCACACTAACTTATGTATCAGACCATGGAGAAAACCTATTTGATGATGAAAGAGGACTTATACAGCATGGTACTGAAAACCCTGGTAAAGAAGAATATCATATTCCTTTATTTATATGGTTCTCTAACCAATACCAAAAGGAAAACAGTGAAAAAACATTGGCCATACTCAATAATAAAGATAAGAAAGCTATGTCCAACACCACCTTTTATACTATGCTAGACCTGGCTAATATTGGTTATCACAACTCAGATCAGGAGCTTCAAAAAAGTATCGCAAGCCCTCAGTATAAAGAACCAACAGAACGTAAACTTATTAGTGCTTCAAAGAAGATTATTTTGATCAACTAATTCTCCATGAAAAACAAGGAGACAAACATTCCTCTCAAATCAATGTTGAATATTTATTAGAATATCGACAGTATGTCATAAGGTTCCATCAGAGGGATTTACCCTCAGAAGGAGGTCTTTTTTTATTCTCTAAACAGTATCTTTGTTTAAAATGGATTTTAAAATATCATCTCAATACCACCCTACCGGCGACCAACCCAATGCTATCAAACAACTGGTCGAAGGGGTAAAAACAGGCGATCATTACCAGACTTTATTAGGTGTTACCGGATCGGGCAAAACCTTTACCGTTGCCAACGTAATTGAACAAACCCAAAAACCAACGCTAATATTGAGCCATAACAAAACGCTGGCCGCTCAATTATATGGAGAGTTTAAACAGTTTTTCCCAGACAATGCCGTAAACTATTTCGTATCATATTACGATTATTATCAACCCGAAGCTTTTTTACCCACAACTAATACTTATATAGAAAAGGATCTTCAGATTAATGAAGAAATTGAAAAGCTAAGACTCCGGACCACTTCCGCTCTTATGTCGGGGCGCCGCGATGTAATTGTCGTTTCTTCTATTTCTTGTATTTATGGTATGGGAAATCCGGAAGACTTTTCCAACTCCGTTTTTCGTTTTGGAGTTGGTACTCGCATTAGCAGAAATGCATTTCTACATCGCTTGGTAGAGATTCTATATGCAAGAACAACTGCGGATTTCAAAAGAGGTACTTTCCGAGTAAAAGGAGATACTGTAGATATTTACCCCGCTTATCTTGACTTTGCTTACCGTGTTTCTTTCTTTGGAGATGATATCGAGGAAATATCAGCCATAGATCCGATAAGTGGAAAAAGTTTCGAAAAAACACAGGCTATTACTATATTTCCTGCCAATCTGTTTGTCACTCCGAAAGAAAAATTCGTGACCGTTCTTCATGAAATAGGTGAAGATATGGAGGCCAGAAAGAAACAATTGGAATCCGAAGGTCGTTTTTTAGAAGCTAAAAGATTGGAAGAGCGGACTAACTATGATCTGGAAATGATGCGGGAACTCGGTTACTGCTCAGGTATAGAAAATTACTCAAGATATTTTGACGGCAGAAAACCCGGAATGCGTCCTTTCTGTCTTTTAGATTATTTCCCGGACGATTATTTGATGGTTATCGACGAAAGTCACGTTACCGTACCACAAATAAGAGCGATGTATGGCGGAGACAGATCCAGAAAGATTTCCCTAGTAGAATATGGATTCAGATTGCCCGCAGCTTTAGACAACCGTCCTTTAAACTTCCAGGAATTTGAAAGTCTGGCTCCTCAAACAATTTATGTTAGTGCAACTCCTGGAGATTACGAGCTGGAAAAAACCGAGGGCGTATTTGTTGAGCAGGTTATCCGACCTACAGGACTTTTAGATCCGATTATTGAAGTCAGACCCGTAACCAATCAGGTTGATGATTTATTGGATGAAATTGACAAGACCATAAAACTTGGGGACAGGATTTTAGTAACCACCTTAACCAAAAGAATGGCTGAAGAGTTGGCAAAGTACATGGACCGATTGAATATCAAAGTCAGATATATACATTCGGAAATTAAAACACTGGAACGTGTAGAAATTTTAAGAGGATTAAGACTGGGCGAGTTTGATGTATTAATAGGAATTAACCTACTAAGAGAAGGACTTGATTTACCTGAGGTTTCGCTAGTTGCTATCTTGGATGCAGATAAAGAGGGTTTTCTACGTTCGGAAAGATCCTTGATCCAGACAATAGGTAGAGCAGCAAGAAACGACCGTGGCCGTGTTATTATGTATGCTGACTCTATTACGGCTTCTATGCGTGTGACCATAGATGAAACTAACCGCCGGAGAGAAAAGCAGATTAAATACAATGAAAAACACGGCATTATTCCTAAAACCGTGGGAAAATCCAAAGAAGCTATTATTGAGCAAACTTCCGTTGTTGACTTCAAAGGAGGAGTACAACATGCTTACATAGACAATATAGAGCCCACAATAGCCGCAGACCCTGTTGTACAGTATATGACTAAAGCTCAGTTAAAGAAATCTATAGAGAATACGAAAAAAGATATGCTGGCTGCTTCAAAAAATATGGATTTTTTACTGGCTGCCAAATTAAGAGACGAGATGTATGCTTTAGAAAAAATTATGGCGGAGAAATTTGGGCTTAGTAAAGGCTAAAATTACACTGTAAGTTGTAACATTACGTTATAATTACACTCTAATTAATGTGAAAAAATTATATTTGTGATATGGGTGCATTATTAAAGTTTTTATTGATAACAATCTGTATCCTTTATTTATTAAGGGTACTTGCCAGAATATTTCTTCCTTTCTTATTTAAGAAAGCTGTAGAAAAAATGGGAAAACAATACGGTGGCGGAGGTTTTCAATATAGAGAATATAATTATAAAGGTGGGACATCTAACTCAAAACCTGAAGGTAAAATTACGGTAGATTACGTTCCTCCAGCAGATAAAAAGGCTCCAAACCTAGATAAAGGCGGAGAATTTATTGACTTCGAAGAGGTTAAATAATTCACCGAAAAGATCAAGAATATTGTAAAAGCTATCAGAACACTTATTTCTGGTAGCTTTTTTATTTTCAACCTTGATTCTACAAGTCGTAATTTCTAAAAAAATACGGGCTGCCATTTTCTAAAAACTTATAAAAGCAAAATTTAACCTTTATATAAAGGTATATATATCACGTATTTTTCTATTTTTGGTGTTCAACTTTTTAATACAAATGAATAACTGGTTTAAGAAAAATGGCGTTCATTTAGCCATCATCGTTTTTTTTGTAGCACTCTGCTTTGTTTATTTCACTCCAGCTTTCCAGGGAAAGGTATTGGTTCAACATGATGTTTCTCAGGCAGAGGCTATGCAAAGAGAAATCATGGCTTTTAAAGAAAAAGACGGAAAAGCTCCTTTATGGACAAATGCGATGTTTGGTGGCATGCCTTCGTATCAGATCTGGGCAACATACCCAAAAAACATCACCACATACATTTTAAGCGGATTTAGAGCTATGTTTCCTAATCCTGTAGATATGGTAATGCTATATCTTATAGGAAGTTATTTTTTATTTACCGTTCTTTTGGCACCGGTTAAAACCCTCAGTAAACCTACTCGTATTATCTTATCTGTTATAGGTGCACTTGCTTTTGCATTTTCTTCTTATAATTTCATCATTATTGAAGCAGGACATGGTAATAAAGCACTTGCCATAGGTTTTTTCGCCCCTATTTTAGCAGGTTTACTACTTACTTTAAGAGGAAAATACTGGCTGGGAGCCGGAATAAGTGCCCTGTTTATTTCGCTAGCAATAAGAGCCAATCATATTCAGATGACTTATTATTTGTTTATTGCTCTTCTCATATTAATGCTTATTTACCTCATCCATGCCTATAAAACAAAAACCTTTAAAACATATTTAAAATCCACAGGTTTTCTGATTATAGCTGTTATTGTTGCTATAGCTGTAAATTTCAGCATGCTTTGGACAACTTATGAATATGGGCAGTTATCTATTAGAGGAAAGGCTAACCTTACGCAAGAGCCAACAGAAAAAAGCACTGGTCTTGACAAAGAATATGCCTACCAATGGAGTCAAGGCATTGGAGAATGTATTACTTTTCTTATTCCGAATGCTTATGGAGGAGCCTCCAGTCCAACACTTGATGGCAACTCGCATGTAGCAAAAGTATTAAAAGACAAAGGAGTAGATGTACAACAAGCGGAAGGTTTTGCTCAACAAATGCCTACATATTGGGGACCAAAACCATTTACTTCGGGACCATGGTATTTTGGAGCAATTGTTTTCTTCTTATTCATATATGGGCTATTTGTAGTAAAATCGAAATTAAAATGGTGGCTTTTAAGCGCAACCTTATTAAGTATTGTACTTTCTTTCGGAAAATATTTTGACCTGATATCTAATATCTTTTTTGATTATTTCCCTCTATACAATAAATTTAGAGCGGTAGAGTCTATTTTAGTAATTGCCTCATTATGTTTCCCCATATTAGCAATTATGGCTATCGTTGAGTCTTTAAAACCTAAAAACGACCAACAATGGCTTATAAAAAAGCTGAAATTATCCGGTTATATTATAGGTGGAATCCTGGTTGTTCTCTGGCTAATTCCAACACTTTTCTTTAATTTCAGAGCAGAAAATCATCAAGACTTTATTAATCAACTCAACCAATTAGTAGGAGATACTGGTTTTGCAAACAGTATTGCCCAAGCATTAATAGACGACAGAATAGCCTTATTTAAAGCTGATGCATTAAGATCTTTGGCATTTGTAATTATTGCATTTGTTTCCGTTTGGGCTATCATAACCAAAAAACTTAATGTAAATACCACACTTATTGCAATGGGCGTAGTTATTCTAGCCGATATGTGGACTGTGGACAAAAGATATTTAAACAATGAAAAATTCGTATCTAAGTCTGTTCTAAGCCAGCAATGGAAAGCCAGAGAGGTAGATGATTTTATATTAAGAGACAAAGATCCCGATTTTAGAGTATTGGATTTAACTATCCCCACTTTCAGTAGTGCCAATGCTACCTATTTTCATAAAACGATTGGCGGATATCATGCTGCTAAACTGAAAAGGTTGCAGGAATTAATAGAAAAACAATTTTCAGGAAGTATTAATCAAGATGTACTGGATATGTTAAATACGAAATATTTTATTACTTCTGGTCAAGAAGGTCAAAACGTTTCGATGAAAATAAACCAAACCGCTTGTGGGCATGCCTGGTTTGTAGATAACATACAGTTTGTCAAAAACAATGATGAAGAAATGGCTGCTATTAGTTCTTTCGACCCTAAGAAAGAAGCCATTATTAATGATGAATTTAAAACCTCTTTAGATCTGAATAAACTAGGTACAAGCGAGGGTGCTAAGATTGAACTGGTAAGCTACCACCCCGATCATCTTAAATATGAATATAGTACGAGCAAAAAATCGATTGCCGTATTTTCTGAAATATGGTATCCAAAAGGTTGGAAAATGTACGTTGATGGAGAAGAGACGCCATATATAAGGGCTAATTATGTATTAAGGGCAGCAGAATTACCAGGCGGAAACCATACTATTGAATGGAAATTTGAACCAAAATCATATTATTTTGGAGAAAATATTTCGTTAATTGGTTCAGTATTATTATCTTTAATTCTTGCTTTTGCAATTTTTAGACAAAAATCGCAAGAGCAGAAAGCTTAAACCGACCAAAAAAACCTAAGTCCCGGCTCCACAAAAGCTGGGATTGTTGTTTTTAGTCGTTTGTCTTTTGATGTTTCAGCCAATAAAACGCTAAATTCATACCAATTATTATATGGTTGAAAAAATTAGGAATCACTCCATAAAATTTACGAAGTATACGATAGCGTTCTTTTAAACTTTGCCAGTGTTTTTTCTTGGACATTCCACCTACCAAATACTTAGCCACATAAACATTTGCGTTTACAATTTTCTTAGATTTCTTAGCAATATTTAATATCCAATCAATATCGGCACTTAGTTGGTAATGTTCGTTATCATAATAATCCGCTAAAGATCGTTTAGCATAAATTGCCTGATGGCAAATGCTCATACCATATTTAAAACCTTTCCACGTAAAATTATCAGGAGCCTGATGCCTTCTTCTTCCTAAACTCTCAAGCTTATCGTTAATCATCTCGGTTTCCCCATAATAAATATCTGCATCCGGTATTAAAGAAAATAAATCAGAAACAGTATTATCTGCATAAATTTCATCTCCAGAATTCATAAAAAGCAGATAATCTCCACTAGCGATCTTTAATGCCTTATTCATGGCATCGTAAATTCCTTTATCTGGTTCGGATATTATTTTAGCTATCTGGTCTTTATATTTATTGATAATATTAAGGGTATTGTCGTTAGAAGCTCCATCAACAACAATGTACTCAATATGAGGATAAGTTTGTCTTAAAATAGATTTAATGGTACGTTCGATGTTTTTTTCATCGTTATAAACAACTGTTATTACTGAAAGGATTGGCGATTTTTGAGACATCTTTCCCTATTTTAGAAATATAAGCCAAACTTAAAAAATTTACAGGCTTTTATTTGATGCTCCAGACAAGATAAAGCATTTATTTAATAAATTTGCAGAAAATGAAACGGCTAGAACAAGTGTACAATACTATAGACAGTTTTTTAACGAATGTTATAAGCTCCTCTGTTTCTATCGTAAAAATCTTGCTACAATCTGATTTTAGTCACAAAAAAAACCTTCCTAAAGGTGGTAAAGAATGTATCATTTTAGGGAACGGACCTTCTTTGGCAGATTCTTTAGCAGAGTATGCTTCGATTTTGCGTCAATACCAACTAATAGCTGTAAACAGTTTTGCTTTAACGAAAGAGTATGAGCTATTAAAGCCAGATTATTACGTTATGCATGATCCGGGATTATGGATTTCAGAAAATGAATTATCCTCTAAGATTTATAAAGCGATAACAGAAAAAACGAACTGGCCTCTTACATTGCTCTTTCCGGTTCAGGCAAAAAAATCCAACGCTATAAGAGATTTGGAATCGGAGAAAGTCAAAATAATCTTCTACAATTACACTATATTTAAGGGGTTTAAAAATTTAAAACATTATTTTTTTAAAAAAAACCTTGCTATGCCGCAAAGCCAGAATGTTTTGGTCGCCTGTTTATTCTTAGCGCTAAACATGGGAACCCAAACCATTTATATTCTCGGATCCGATCATACCTGGCATGAGAATATTAGTGTAAATGATCAGAATATTTTGTGTGTAAAAGATGTCCATTATTATGATGAAGGTGTCGAAATTAATCTGAGACCCTTTAAGAAAGGATTACATTTAGATGAAACTTTTAAAGTTTCTGAGATATTTGAGGCTTGGACAAAGGTTTTTAAAGGCTACGAAACAATTAACGAATATGCAGAAACACTGAATGCTAAAGTCTATAATGCCAGCAAAATATCTTTTATAGATGCTTTTGAAAGGAGGAGACTTTCTTGATGGAAACATTATTAGTTAACCCTCTTACATTGTGGTTTCGTTGGCTGTATAAAAAACTGATTTATAAGCTAAAAAACAGGAATAAACACCTTAAAATAGAATATATGGTTGAGATTGATAATTGTTCTTTTGGACATTACAATACCATATATAAATATTCAAAAATACGTAACTCAAGCTTTGGAGATTTCACCTATGTCGCTAGAAACAGCCTGATCCAGCATACACACATCGGAAATTTTTGCTGTATAGGCCCTAATGTTAGCTTGGGCTTGGGAGCGCACCCCAGTACAACATTTGTGTCCAGTCATCCGTTATTTTATTCAACGAAAAGGCAAGCTGGAGGTTTATCTATTTTAGACAAAGATCTGTTTGATGAATATTTAGAAACGACGATAGGTCATGATGTATGGATTGGAGCCAATGCAATTATCAAAGCAGGAATCACCATCGGAAATGGCGCTATTATAGCCTCTGGGGCTGTAATAACTAAAGATGTTGCTCCTTATAGCGTTGTCGGTGGGATACCGGCAAAACATTTGAAATATAGATTTTCAGAAGAACAAATTGCCTTTTTAAATCAGTTCAAATGGTGGAAAAAAGACTTATATTGGCTTAAAGAGAATAAGGATTTATTTACGAATATAGAATTACTGATGGATAAATATGCCCATCAGAAACAACAATAATTATGTTAGATCTTAACGATAAATCGATTTTAATTACTGGTGGAACCGGATCATTAGGTAAGCACCTTACAAAAAATATACTAAATAGGTTTCCGAACGTAAAACGATTGGTCATTTATTCCAGAGACGAGCAAAAGCAGTTTGAAATGGCACAAGAATTTCCGAAATCAAAACATGATGGAATTCGCTATTTTATTGGTGATGTTAGGGATTACGATCGTTTAAAAAGAGCTATGCAAGGAATCGATTACGTGATTCATGCCGCAGCCATGAAACACGTTCCTATTGCAGAATATAATCCAGATGAGTGTGTAAAAACAAATATTCATGGGGCTCAAAATGTAATTGATGCTTGTTTAGAAACAGGTGTTAGCAATGTTGTTGCACTTTCTACAGATAAAGCTTGTGCACCAATTAATTTATACGGAGCTACAAAATTAGCTTCTGATAAACTTTTTGTAGCTGCAAATAATATTAGAGGACAACAAAAAATCAAGTTTTCTGTAGTACGTTACGGAAATGTAATGGGTTCTAATGGTTCGGTAATTCCTTTTTTCATGAAAAAGAAAAAAGAAGGTGTACTTCCTATTACAGATGCAAACATGACTCGTTTCAACATCTCTTTACAAGGTGGTGTAGACATGGTTTTACATGCTATGGAAACTGCGTGGGGCGGAGAAATTTTTGTTCCTAAAATTCCATCTTACAAAATTACAGAGGTTGCAAAAGCTGTCGGACCAGATTGTAAGCAGGAAATTATTGGAATTCGCCCAGGTGAAAAAGTTCATGAGGAGATGATTACTTCATCAGATTCATTTACTACCTACGATTTAGGAAAATACTATGTTATTCTTCCTCAACTTCCCAACTTTAATCTACAGGAATATATCGAAACAAATAAAGCAGTTTTAGTAGAACAAGGATTTCAATATAATTCTGGCGAAAATACAGAATGGGTAAATGCGGAAGAATTAAGAGCATTAATAAAAGAACATTTATATCCGGATTTTACTGCTTAATAGAAATAAAAAAGATGAAATCAATTCCTTACGGTCGTCAAACCATAACCGAAGATGATATAAAAGCAGTTGTAGATGTTTTACAATCTGATTTTTTAACACAAGGTCCTCATATTTCAACTTTTGAACAAAAGTTTGCCGAATATGTAGGTTCTAAATATGCCGTTGCGGTTTCTAACGGAACAGCAGCATTACATTTATGTGCTTTAGCACTAGGTGTTGATGAGAAAACAAGAGTAATTACTACTCCAATTACTTTTGCTGCTTCAGCAAATTGTATAAAATACTGTGGTGGTGAAGTTTATTTTGCCGATATAGATCCTAAAACATTCCTTTTAGACATCAATAAAGTAAAAGAACTTATCGAATCTAAGCCTAAGGGATATTTTCATGGCATTATTCCGGTTGATTTTGCAGGAAATGCAGTAAATTTGGAAGAATTCAAAAAATTAGCAGACGAACATAATCTTTGGATTGTTGAAGATGCTTGCCACGCCCCTGGTGGATTTTTCAAGGATAGTCATAATATCGATCAATATTGTGGAAATGGAAATTTTGCCGATTTAAGCATATTTTCTTTTCACCCAGTAAAACATATTGCCACTGGAGAAGGTGGAATGATTACGACTAACAGTAAGGATCTTTTTGATAAACTAACTCTTCTGAGAACCCACGGAATCACAAAAAATGCTACTGAATTTAAAAACAGTCAAGAAACTGTAGCTCAAGGACCTTGGTATTACGAAATGCAAACTTTGGGCTATAATTACAGATTAACAGATTTTCAGGCAGCCTTAGGTGTTTCTCAATTGACTAGAGCTAATGATAATTTAAGCCGAAGAAGAGAATTAGCCAAAAGATACGATGAGGCTTTTAAAAATTCAACTGTAGCCACACCTATTTCTGTAGAAGGAAATGCTTATCACTTATATGTGATTAAAGTAAAAAATAGACTGGCTTTATATGAGCATTTAAGAAGCAATCAAATTTTTGCTCAAGTTCATTACGTTCCTGTTCATTTAATGCCATATTATCAGGAACAAGGTTTTAAAAAAGGAGATTTCCCTTTAGCCGAAGCTTATTATGATGAATGTTTAAGTCTGCCTATGTATCAGAGCTTAACTGAACAAGATCAGCAATTTGTCATTGATACTGTTTTAAGTTTTACCGAACGATAATACTATCCAAATTGAATATAGGCATCATTACCCAAGCAAGAATGACCAGCAGTAGACTTCCGGGAAAAATTCTGAAGGAAGTTAAAGGGAAATCTTTGCTTACTTATCACATAGAACGACTAAAACACAGTGGTTTTCCGGTTATTGTGGCTACCACAACCAATGAAACAGATAATCCGGTTATTGATTTCTGTATTAATAAAGGCATCCCTTACAGCCGAGGTAGTGAAGAAAATGTACTAAGCCGTTTTTATAACGCAGCTGTTGAAAACAATTTAGATATTATTGTTAGGGTAACGTCTGATTGTCCATTGATTGATCCACACCTCATCAGAAACAGTATGGAAAAATATCTGAAATTTAATAATGAAAATCTTTATGTCAGTAACGTTATAGACAGAACTTTTGCCCGGGGATTTGATTTTGAAATTTTCAGTTTCCGCTTATTAGAAGACGCCTATAAAAATGCAACCGAATCCGCTGACTTGGAACATGTAACGCCTTACATCAGAAAAAACATTAAAGGTGATACCGAGTTTTATGATATTAAGCAATCCAAAAATCATAATGATTTAAGGATAACCGTAGATACTGCGGAAGATTTTCAGCTCATTCAAGAGCTAATAGTAACTTTTGACGCCGACCTCTTACCTTATAATGGGATTGAAGAGATTTTACTTCAGCACCCCGAATTGATCGCTATTAACGCTCATATAGAACAAAAGAAAGTTTAGCCGTGAAGAGAAGAATAGTTATACGCTGTGACGGCGGAGCAAATATTGGCATGGGACATTTGGTCCGTTGCTTTGCACTTGCTCAAACGCTCAAACAGCATTTTAAAATACTGTTCATCTGTAAATCTATTCCCAGCTCTTTTATTGACGAACTTGCCAAAACCAAATTCTCTCTATTAGAAATTGTAAAAGAGCAGGATATTTTTCAACAGATCTATCCCGATGATATCATTGTTCTGGATCATTATAATTTAGATTCTGATTTTCAGCTGCGCATTAAAAATAATGGCAATAAACTAGTTTGTATCGACGATTTACATGATAAAATTTTTTATGCAGACTTAATTATCAACCATGCACCAAATGTATCAGAAAAGCTTTATCAAGCACAGCCATATACTAAATTTGCTTTGGGATTACCTTACGCTTTATTGAGACCTGCTTTTTTACAAGAAGCCAATAAAGAGAAATCTCCAAAAAAACAAGGCAGTATTATGATATGCTTTGGCGGCGCTGACCCAAAAAATCTAAGTGCAACTATCTTACAAGCTGTCGCTCAGAGTAGCTTTTTCAATTCGATAGAAGTCATTTTAGGCCCCTCTTATCTTTTTCATGAAAGCCTAAATCAAATTATTACTGGACTGGATACTTCTTCAAAAACAATAAAACTGAGCTTCAACCTTAATGAACAAGAAATGATCAAGGTGATGAGCCGAAATGATTGGGCTATTGTTCCGGCTAGTGGAGTTTTATTTGAAGCACTGGCCTGCGGTTGCGAATCCATTTCCGGATATTACATTGATAATCAACAGGATATCCATGAGGGATTTCATCAAATAAACGCCATTCATAAAGCTGGAGATTTCTCAAATATAAGCCAGCTACTAAAAAATATTGGTAATTTTGAACGGAAAAATAATGGGCAGCTAATCGACGGCCTTTCAGGAGAACGCCTATTAAAATTATTTAAGGAACTATAATATGAAATATGCTTTATTTGTTTCTGGAGGTTTAGGTTATTCTTTACTGAAGTTGATCTATCTCAAAATTGATATCAGCTTCATTGCAACAGATTCAAAGTCAGAAAGTATTGTAAGCTTTGCTCTTCAAAACAATATCCCATTATTTAAAGGGAATCCCCGAAATGGAAAACTAAGTGAATTTTCGAAAAGTTTTGATGCTGATATTGCTTTATCTATCAATTACCTTTTTATTATAGAACAAGACACCATCTCTTTGTTCAAATACGCCATTAACTTTCATGGCAGCTTATTGCCAAAATACCGCGGACGTACACCACATGTTTGGGCTATTATTAATGGCGAAAAAGAAACAGGCGTTACTGCTCATTTGATTGATTCCGGATGTGATACTGGCGATATTGTTTTACAAAGAAAAGTAACAATTAATGTTGAAGATACAGGGCAATCGCTCTTAGAAAAATATGTAGAAATATATCCAGAAATGGTGCAATCCATTATCCATGAAGTAGAACATCAGACTTTAATGCTAAAACATCAAGATCATTCCTTGGCTACATATTTTGATAAACGTACGCCAGAAGATGGGCAAATTGATTGGAACTGGCAAAAAGAACGTATATTTAATTGGGTTAGAGCACAAACATATCCTTACCCGGGAGCATTTACTTTGTTCGGAAAAGAAAAAATTATCATTGATAGAATTAGCTATAACAATTCTGGCTTCGACAACAAGATGCCCAATGGACTCATCCTTAAGAGCGAAAACGAAATTGTTATTGTAAAAACACCTAACGGAGCAATATCTATAGATAGAGCCAGATCAAATCTGGAAATATTAAATCCAGGGGATATACTGGAAAGTCCAAACTTAAAAACCCCATCAAGTATATGAAAATAGGAAATTTCGACCTGAATTCGGGTAAGACTTTCATTATAGCGGAACTTTCTGCAAACCATAATGGAAGTTTAGATACAGCCATAAAAACAATTAGAGCAGCAAAAAGAGCTGGCGCTGATGCAATAAAATTGCAAACATACACTGCAGAGACCATTACCATTGCAAGCGATAAGGAGGATTTTATATTAAAATCAGGTTCTATCTGGGACGGTATTACTTTTCATGAACTTTACCAACAAGCTTACACCCCTTGGGAATGGCATGCAGAACTTTTTAAAGTAGCCGAAGAAGAAAATCTTATTTGCTTCTCTTCTCCTTTTGACCCTACTGCAGTTGAATTTTTGGAAAAACTAGATGTACCTGCATACAAAATTGCTTCTTTTGAAATTACAGATATTCCTTTGATAGAGTTGGTAGCCTCAAAAGGAAAACCCGTAATTCTTTCTACAGGTATTGCTACAGAAGCCGATATTCGCCTAGCTTTAGATGCCTGTTATCGCATGGGCAATAAAGAAGTTGCTTTGTTAAAGTGTACTTCCTCATACCCTGCTCCAATAGAAGAGGCAAATATGCTAATGGTAAAAGATTTTATTGACCGATTTGGAGTCATATCAGGACTATCTGACCATACAATGGGTAGTACTGTTCCGGTTGTAGCTGTGTGTTTTGGCGCAAAGATTATTGAAAAACATTTCATCACAGACCGTTCTATTGGAGGTCCAGACTCCTCATTTTCTATGAATGAACAAGAGTTTACCGATATGGTAAAGGCGGTACGAGAAGCAGAGAAAGCGATTGGAAAAACAGATTATACACTAACAGAGAAACAGAAAGCAGGACGAGATTTTAGCAGATCATTATATATTGTTGAAGATCTTAAGTCTGGAGAAATTCTTACATCCAAAAATGTAAGATCGATAAGACCAGGATTCGGAATGCATCCTAAATATTATAAAGAAGTTTTGGGTAAAACAGTAAAACAAGATTTAAAGAAAGGCACTAGATTAGCTTGGGAGGACATAAACGCGTAATGGGTAAAATCGGAGCACAAACCATAAAAGGCACCATTTATTCTTATTTAGGAGTAATTGTTGGCTTTTTTAGTGTTACCCTTTTACGCTCGCATGGGCTATCTACCGAACAAAATGGCGTACTGGAATTAATTACATCTTACGCTATGATTTTGGTTCAGTTGGGATCTTTGGGGATTTTCATGGCCAGCTCCAGATGCTTTCCTTACTTTAGAAATGTAGATAAAAATCATCATGGTTTTCTCTTTCTGCTTTCTTCCATTCCAATAGTAGGGACGTTATTCTTTTGTATACTGTATCTAATCATACAATCCATCAGCCCCGAAAACAACTATACATCATTCTTAAATGAATACGCAATTCCTATATTAATATTAACTGTTGCAAATCTGATCTTCAATATTTTTGATACTTACAACAGAAACGCTTTTTTTGATGCCGTAACCGGCGCAACTTTAAAAGAGTTTGTATTAAAAGTTACAACAGCAATAGCTATGGGCTTAATGTTGTTCTTTTCTATGCCTTTCTCTTTATTTCTGACAATATGGTTAATTGCCAATACCATTCCCTCAATTATTATATTTTATAAATTAAAGAAAGAAAAAAAACTGAATTTCTCTCCAAATCTGGATTTCTTGGATAAAGAGAAAATACAAATGTTAAGCAGTGTAAGCCTATTTGCCGTTATTACCGGATTTACAACCATGATTATTCAATACATAGATAAGATCATGATAGATGGTATGATTAACACTTCTTTGACCGGTATTTACGGAATAACTGCAATATTTGGGACGGTAGTTATTATGCCATCAAGAGTTATGTACCGTATAGGCAGTATAATCGTAGCAGAAAAATGGAAGTCGAACGATTTAGCAGGTATTGCGTCGGTATATAAAAAAAGTTGTATCAATCAGTTACTTATTGGTTTATTAATCTTTATTGGGATATGGGCCAATATTGACAATGTATTTGAAATGTTGCCGAAAAACGAAGGATACGAGGCTGGTAAGTATGTTATTTTCTTTATTAGTTTAGGAGGTTTAATAGAAATGTCGACAGGTTTAAATGGCGTTATATTGGCTACATCCAAATATTACAAATATGACACATATTTTTTCCTTGCTCTTATTCTATTAACTATTGGCGCAAACATTCTTTTTATACCTATATACGGTATTACTGGCGCAGCTATCGCTAGTGCCTTAACAACTTTCTTATTTAACCTATTCCGCTATTTATTCATTTGGAAAAAGTTTAAAATACAACCCTTATCCTGGAATAACCTATTTATTCTTTTTATTGGTGTAACTATCCTGTTTGTAATCGGATTAATGCCCTCCTTAAAATGGTTTATATTTGATATTATCGTAAGATCGGGATTAATCTCTATTATCTATATTGGATTGGTTTATTGGTTTAAACTTTCTCCTGAAATGAATAGTGTTATTCATTCTTCGTTAAACAAAATTCAAGATTTCTTAAACAGACGAACCTAAGTCCGCATAGACTCCAAAAATAAAACCACATACGGACATAGATTATGACATAAACTATGTCCGTATGTGGTTTAAAGATATCTGACGCTAAAGCGATTAATTCTTATTTCAACTTGGCCAAAGCAGCTTTCAAAGCAGGTAATTTTGATACTATTTCTTCCTTAGAACAAGCACCGACAGAAGCTCTAAACCAGCACATATCATCTGTACCAAAAGAAGAGAAAGGAACCAAAGCTACATTAGCCTCTCTGATTAAGTAGAAGTTCAAATCTGTAGATTTTTGAAGCAACTGACCATCTGGGGTAGTTTTCCCTAAATAGTCAATTTTAAGACTTAGGTATAAAGCGCCCATAGGTTCAATGGCATCTACGGCAAAACCTTCATTCTTTAAAGCGATTATACCCTCGTAAAGCGAATCTAAACTTGACTTTATCTTCGCTTTAAAAGAAGCTAAAAATGTATCTACTGCTTCTGTTTGATCCAGATATTTAGCCATAGCAACCTGTTCTGCTTTTGGTGCCCAGGCTCCCATATGTCCAACGATAGCTTTCATTTTATCCATTACTTCGGCAGGACCAAATCCCCAACCTACACGTACTCCCGTTGCTGCAAAACACTTAGAGCTGCCGTCAATAAAAATGGTATAATCTTTCATTTCCGGCATTAATGAAACAGGGTTTACATGTTCATGATCTCCGTAAGTCAAATGAGCATACATCTGATCATACATCAAATAAAGAGGCTTTTCTCCTTCTTTACGAGATTTATTTTCATCTACTATTAATTGACAAATTTCTTTTAGTGCAGGTTCGCTAAACATAGTTCCCGTAGGGTTCAAAGGAGAACAAACGGCAATTAACGTTGCTCCTTTTACATGTGGAGCTAAATCTGCTGCAGTAGGTAAAAAATTATTTTCTGCACTAACGGGCAAAGCTACAGCTTCGGCAGAAAGTAAATGCGCATAATGATTATTGTTCCAGGATGGGGTTGGAAAAATAACTTTATCGCCCGGATCTACCACAGACAAAAAGGTACTATAAATCAAAGGCCTCGAACCTCCTGAAATTAAAATCTCATTTTTTGCAGCGTACTCCAAGCCCATTCTATCTTTTAGAAAACGGGAAACACTTTCTCTTAGTGCCATTACGCCATCTGCCGGAGGGTAATTGGTTTGATTTTCTGCATAAGCATCAACAATATTTTGCTTTAACTCTTGAGGAATTGGATAAACATTAGAATCAAAATCACCAATAGTTAAATTGGCAACCTGAATTCCTCTGCTTTTCATCTCATTGACTTCACCAGCAATTTTTATAATTTCTGAACCAATTAAGGTTGATGCTAATACGGATACTTTCATTCTAATTCTTTATTTTTCTGAACCACAAACGGCCCAATTTCTATTTTACCAATCTATCAATAGCCGCCGCAATTTTATCAAAATTAAATTGAGTTTGCAGTCCGTCCATCATAGATTTTACTTCCTTCAAA
Organism: Pseudopedobacter beijingensis; assembly: GCF_042678145.1. Classification (NCBI taxonomy): domain Bacteria; kingdom Pseudomonadati; phylum Bacteroidota; class Sphingobacteriia; order Sphingobacteriales; family Sphingobacteriaceae; genus Pseudopedobacter; species Pseudopedobacter beijingensis. The sequence goes on from NZ_JBHUDG010000003.1 coordinate 576,191, forward strand.
TTCAGGTTACCAATACTTCCTTCGTGTGTATGATTCACCTTTCTATCTGTTTCAAACTGACCGGCCTCAATATCCAATCCTACTTTTTTATAAGCTTCGCGGAAAGGCAGTCCTTCTAAAACCAAATTATTCACCACTTCTACGCTAAACAAGTAAGTGTATTTTTCATCATCTAAGATGTTTTCTTTGATCTTGATATTTTTCAACATCAGTTTCGCCATATCCAAACAACTCATTAAACTTTGGAAAGCAGGGAAAATATTTTCCTTTAACAACTGCATATCTCTATGATAGCCCGACGGCAAATTGGTTGTCAGCATAGAAATCGTATTTGGCAAAGCTTGTAACTGATTGCTTCTTCCTCTGATCAGCTCCCAAACATCCGGGTTTTTCTTATGTGGCATAATACTAGAACCAGTAGTCAACTCATCAGGAAAACTAACAAAACCAAAATTTTGATTCATGAATAAACAAGCATCCATCGCCATTCTATTGAGCGTTGCCGCGATAGAAGACATTGCCTGCGCCAAAATTCTTTCTGTTTTACCACGTCCCATTTGCGCATAAACCACGTTATAGTTTAAACATTCGAAACCTAATAAATCTGTAGTCATTTGACGGTTTAATGGAAACGATGAGCCGTAACCTGCTGCAGAACCCAAAGGATTCTTATTAGTCACTTTAAATGCGCCTAACATCATTTCCAAGTCATCAATAAGACTTTCTGCATAAGCGCCAAACCATAAGCCAAATGACGAAGGCATAGCAATTTGCAAATGCGTATATCCTGGTAGTAACTTGTCTTTATGTGTTTCTGACAGTTCTATCAGAAGATCAAAAAGCTCTCTGGAAGATTTGACCAATTCTTCGATCTGATGTCTAAAAAACAGCTTTAAATCCACTAAAACCTGATCGTTTCTAGAACGTCCACTATGTATTTTCTTTCCTGCATCTCCAACACGCTGCGTTAATAATAGCTCAACCTGAGAGTGTACATCTTCTACTCCTTCTTCTATAACGAATTTTCCATCGGCAATTTCCTGATAGATATTTTTCAGTTCCTTTTGAACCAAAGCTAAATCTGCATCTTCTAAAAGTCCAATGCTATTTAACATTTTGGTATGCGCCAATGATCCTAAAACATCAAAAGCAGCCAAAAACAGATCCATTTCTCTGTCCTGACCAACCGTGAATACTTCTACCTGATTATTTACTGATGTGTTTTTTTGCCACAACTTCATTTTCTAATTATTAATTTTTAATGTTAAATTTTTAATTACATACCAATCGGTATCATTAAAAATCAAGAATTAATCATTCAACACTAATTAATTCCTTCCAATAATTTGATATACATCTCAATTCCCTCTCTGATTTCATCAACATAGATAAATTCATCTGCTGTATGTGATCTGGCGGAATCTCCAGGTCCACATTTTAAAGATGGAATATTTAATAATGACTGATCTGATGTGGTGGGCGAACCATAAGTATTTCTGCCTAAAGAAATTCCGTATTTCACTATAGGATGGTCCATCGGGATTGATGATGGCTTTAATCGGATAGATCTTGGAACCACCTCGCATTCCACATGTTGATTAATAACCTCCAACACCTCTTCATTTGTATAGCAATCCGTTACACGTACATCGACTACAAAAGAGCACAAATCCGGCACTACATTATGTTGATGGGTTCCTGTACTGATTACTGTTACCGACATTTTTATCGGACCTAAAGTAGGAGAAACCTTTTCGAACTGATAATCTTTAAACCAATGTATATCGTTTAATGCCTTATAAATCGCATTATCACCTTCGTCTCTTGCGGCATGACCTGCTTTTCCTTTGGCATGACAATCCAGTACCATTAAGCCTTTTTCGGCAACCGCTAAATGCATTTGGGTTGGCTCACCTACGATAGCAAAATTGCATTCTCCTAAATCGGGAATGATAGATTCTAACCCACCTTTTCCCGAGTTTTCCTCTTCTGCAGTGGCAGCCAATACAAAATTATATTTCAGATCCTGTCTATCGTAAAAATGTCTGAAAGTCGCAATTAAAGAAACCAGACATCCGCCTGCGTCATTGCTACCCAATCCAAATAACTTTCCGTCTGAAACTTCTGGACTAAATGGATCTTTTGTATATCCCTTATTCGGTTTTACGGTATCGTGATGAGAATTCAATAAAATAGTTGGTTTTTGAGAATCAAAATATTTATTAAACACCCATAAATTATTTCCTTTTCGGTGAGGAGTAATTCCTCTTTCGATTAAAAAAGCCTGAATCAAATCAGCCGTTTTATCTTCTTCTTTGCTAAAGGAAGGTATTGCAATCATCTGTTTCAACAGCTGAAATGCATCTTCGAACAAATTATCTACAGACATTTCTAATTATTTTTCTTGATTTAATAAATTACCTGCTTTCTGTCCTGCCAAAGTAATTCCTTTAATTAATGCCGAACTAAAGCCATTATGCTCCATTTCGTTAAGCCCTGCAATAGTGCAGCCTTTGGGTGAAGTTACTTTATCGATCTGCACTTCTGGATGCGATTCTAACTGAATTAATAAATCTGCCGCTCCTTTTACAGTTTGCGAAGCCATTTCTAATGCCTCATGCGCATGGAACCCCATCTGCACTCCTGCCTCTGTCGCTGCTCTTATTGTTCTTAAAAAGAAAGCAATTCCGCTGGAACAAAGAGCGGTTGCTGCAGGCATTAAATCTTCTTTAATCACCATAGCAACACCAACTGTGCTAAATATATTTTTAACCAACTCTATATTTTCCTCACTCGCTTGGTCTCCTGCAATACAAGTCATAGATTGATTTATCGCTATCGCTGTATTTGGCATTACGCGAATCACTTCTATATTTTTATTGAGCCTTTTTTTGATATCAGCAGAACTTACACCGCTTATAATAGAAATTATCAAGTGTCGGGACTCGTCTATTTCCGATTTGATCTGATCTAAAACCTCATTCAGTTGCTGAGGTAATATGCCTAAGATAATAATATCTGCCTCTTTAGTTGCTGCAATATTATCGTTACGAACTTTAAATCCTTGCGCTTTGTAGCTTTCTAAAGCTGCTAAATTTCTTCTGGTTAAAGTAATAGAAGAAGCTTCATACATTCCTGATTTAGATAAACCAAGGGCAATGTAGGCTCCCATATTTCCTGTTCCTAAAATGGCTATTGAGTTTTTTGACATGCTCTAAATGTTGCTTATATTAACTTTTCTCCACGTTTAGTTAAGTGATAAACAGGTTCCAAAATTATCACCTTGATGAATATCTGATAATTTTGCGGCATTTCCTATATATACTTCTTTAACTCCTTTCGAAATTGCATCAAAAGCATTTTGAAGCTTCGGCAACATCCCATCAGCAATAATCCCTTCTTTAGTTAGCTCTTCAAAAAAGCTAGGATTTATATTTTGGATGACTGAATTATCATTATTAACATCTTTTAATACTCCGTTTTTTTCGAAACAATAAATCAGTTTAGTTTCATATATAGAGGAAAGACCCACAGCCAATGCCGATGCTATAGTATCTGCATTAGTATTTAGCAATTGACCATGCCCATTATGCGTTAAAGCTGAAAAAACCGGAATCAACCCGCTTTCGATGAGCTTACTCAAAATTTCCTGATTTACAGAATCTTCTTTTAAATCACCAACGAATCCAAAATCCACTTCTTTAACCGGGCGTTTTACCGCTTTAATAGCATTAGCATCGGCTCCTGTCATCCCAATAGCATTAACTCCATTAGCCTGTAATCTGGCAACAATATTTTTATTTACCAAACCTCCATAAACCATGGTTACTACATTCAGCATTTCTCCATCTGTTATCCGTCTTCCGTTTACCATTTGGGTTTCTATGCCTAATTGAGCAGCCATTTGTGTGGCTATTTTCCCTCCGCCATGTATGAGTATCTTTCCTCCCTCCAACTGCGCAAAATCATGAAGAAACAATGCTAATTGATTAGGATTGTCTATTACATTACCTCCTATTTTTATCACCCATAGTGCTTTTTTCATCCTACAAGCCCTCCAACATTTGTTTTAAAACAGCCTGAGCTGCCCAAACTCTGTTATTTGCCTGATTAAGGACCAAAGAGTTCGATCCGTCCAAAATTTCATGAGAAAGTTCTAAGCCCCTTCTTACCGGCAAACAATGCATTACACCTGCATTATTGGTCAATTTCAATTTTTCGTCCGTTAACATCCAGCCATCACCATCAGTCAATATTTTTCCGTAATCATTATAAGAAGACCAGTTTTTCACGTAAACAAAATCAGCCCCAGCTAAAGCTTCGTCCTGATTATTAGTTACAATGGCATTTCCTACAAATTCTGGTGCCAGATCATATCCTTCAGGATGGGTAATCACAAAATCGTAATCGGCTTTATTCATCCATTCTGCAAATGAGTTAGCTACAGCTTGCGGCAATGGTTTTACGTGAGGTGCCCAAGTTAAAACTACTCTTGGCTTTGTAGTTTGTTTTAATTCTTCTATGGTGATTAAATCTGCTAAACTTTGCAACGGGTGTCTGGTTGCTGATTCTAAACTTACAATTGGGCAACCCGCAAACTGAACAAATTTGTTAAAAATCAGTTCCGAATAATCTTCTTCTCTGTCTTTTAATCCCGGAAAAGAACGGATGCCTATGATATCACAATATTCGCCCATTACACCTGCTGCTTCGCGGATATGCTCTACGGTTGTGCCGTTCATAATCACGCCATCTCTGGTTTCCAAAGCCCAACCTTCCTTATCCATATTCATCACCATCACTTGCATTCCCAAATTCATGGCTGCTTTTTGCGTACTTAAACGCGTCCTTAAACTTGGGTTTAAGAAAATTAAACCTATTGTTTTATGTTTTCCTAGATTTTCGAATGCAAATGGAGATGCCTTAAGCTGGATAGCTTCTGATACCAGTTGATTTACATCATTAACATCGTGTACAGAAGAGAATAGTTTCATTTTTTTAGTATTAGAGATTTTGAGCCTCAAAAGCTCTCTTAATATTTATCTATTTTAAGACATGCCAGATCTATATTATCCAAGAACTCTTTTATTAAAATCGATTCCTTATTAAAAAAAACGGCAATATTATTTGTAGTCATATTGCCGAACCTTAACCAGATAATTTTAGGAGGATGTCCCTTTAAATTTGTAATTTCATAAAAATCCGCGTCAAAGGTTACAATAGTATAACCATTAGACTTGGCATATTCCCAAATTTGCATATCCGAAAAGTTTTCAAGTTCAAGCTCTCTTACTTGTCTTGCTTTGGGATATAGTTCTGAAATTCTACGAATGACCCTAAAAGATATGTTTTGATCGAAAAGCAGCTTCACTAGGCTACGCGTATTTTGTGTTCACGATTTGCTGCATAAGCCAAACATGCCTGTATATGAGTCTGCGATAGTTCTGGAAAATCTTCTATAATTTCTTCCGTGGTCATCCCGTTTGCTAACCAGTTCAACACATCATATACTGAAATCCGGGTTCCATAAATACAGGGTTTTCCAAACCTTTTTTGCGAATCTATAACTATGTAATCTTTATAATTTATCATGACCTGTAATTATAAAATAAGCTTTTACACAAATATAAGGATTCTATGCTTAATCAATTACTTTCTTCAATGCTGTTAAGAACCTGTCGGCATGTTCTTTTGTTAAATTAAGCGCTGGCAATAGTCTAATTACATTCGGTTTTGCTTCGCCGGTAAAAATATGCTCATCAAAAAGCAATTGCTTTTTTGCCTGACTTAATTCTTCCGGTAATTCAATTCCAATCATCAAACCTAAACCACGAACTTCTTTAATTTTGTCAATCTTCTTTAACTCAGAAATCAGGTAATTCCCTATTTCTTCTGCATTTTTTATCAATTGATCTTTTTCAATAACTTCCAAAACTGCCAGAGCCGCTGCACAAGCTAAATGATTTCCTCCAAAAGTTGTTCCCAGCATACCATGCCAAGGCTTTAATTTAGGAGAGATAATGATTCCTCCGATAGGAAAACCATTTCCCATTCCTTTTGCCATGGTATAGATATCCGCATCTATTCCTGCATAATCATGAGAGAAGAATTTACCACTTCTTCCGTAACCACATTGTACAGCGTCGGCAATGTAATATGCTCCATACTCATCACATAATGAACGAATAGCTTTCAAAAACTCAACATCAGCAACTCTTATTCCTCCTACTCCTTGAATCCCTTCAATCACAACCGAAGAAATTTCATTTCCAAAATCAGCGAACGCTTGCTTTAAAGCCGCGATATCATTATGAGGTAAGAAAACTACATTATCTGTTTCGTTAACTGGCGCTACAATTTTTGGATTGTCCGTCGCAGAAACAGCTAAAGAAGTTCTTCCGTGAAATGCTTTAGAAAAAGCGATAATTTTCTTTCTTCCGTTAGCAAATGAAGCCAATTTAAAAGCATTTTCATTCGCCTCTGCCCCAGAGTTACACAAGAAAAGCTGATAATCTTCTTTTCCAGAAACCTGTCCTAATTTCTCTGCCAATTGCTCTTGCAAAGGAATTCTAATCGAGTTTGAATAAAAACCTATTTTATTCAATTGCTCTGTGACCCTCGATACATAATGAGGATGTGTATGTCCGATAGATATTACAGCGTGACCACCGTATAAATCTAAATATTCCTGACCATTATTGTCCCAAACAAGGCTTCCCTGACCTTTTACGATTTCAATATCATTTATTGGGTAAACGTCGAATAACTTCATAATTTTCTTAGCGAAAAGCTAAAGGCTTAATGCTTAAAGCTTCCTTATTGATTTTATAAGATTAATTAGTTTAGATTTGATAGTGTTAATCTTTTGATTTGCCTCATTGAATGTTTCTGAAGAAATATATTCTAAATCCTTAAGTAACAATAAGCAATATTCTACTTCCTGCGCAGAACCTAAAGCATTATCTAAAAAACTAGCAAAATCCTTATCTGTATTTCTTCCAGCCCCTTCCACTATATTCATGGGCACAGAGTAAGCTGCTCTTTTTATTTGACTGGACAAATCATATTTTTCTGATGAAGGCATTGTAGGTAATATGACTTTGTATATAAAAAGGACATTTTCATGTGCTAATTGCCAAACGTCATATTTCTTAAAATCTCTCATAAAATATATTTATTCCACTCAGTATCTAGCTTTCAGCCTTAAGCTTTACACTTTTAGCTAAAAACACGAGGCTTTCAACCTCAATCCTTCTTTCTCGTCAAAACCAAACATCAGGTTCATATTTTGAACTGCCTGACCAGAAGCTCCTTTCAACAAATTATCTGTAATGGACAACACCATCAACTTATTGCCATGTTTTTCCAAATGCAGAAGACATTTGTTTGTATTTACAACTTGCTTTAAATCTATATTAGACTTACTTATATGTGTAAATGGAGCATCTGCATAAAAATCTTCGTAGATTTTTTCTGCTTGTTCCAATGTCAAATCTGTTTCTAAATAAACAGAGGCCATAATGCCTCGGGCAAAATCTCCCCGGTAAGGAATAAAATTGACGGCTTTATCGAAATCCGGTTGTAACTGATGTAAGCTCTCTCCTATTTCATTCAAATGCTGGTGTTCAAAAGCTTTATAAACCGAAAGATTGTTGTTTCTCCAACTGAAATGGCTCGTTGCTGTCGGCTTTTGTCCCGCTCCTGTTGATCCTGTTGTCGCAGCAATGTGCACTTCATTATTCAGTTTCCCAGCTTTTGCCAAAGGCAATAATGCCAATTGTATACAAGTAGCAAAACAACCCGGATTAGCGATATTATGAGCCTTCTTTATTGATTCTTTGTTCAGCTCCGGCAAACCGTACACAAAGGCCGAAGGCTTAACACTTAAAGCTGAAGGCTGATTTTCCTGTCCATTGCTTTCCGCTTTTGGCTTTTGGCTTTTAGCCTTTAAACGAAAGTCCTGAGATAAATCAATAATCTTTATGGCATCATTTATCGGATTAGCTTCCAGGAATTTTCTAGCATCACCATGACCAACGCAAAGGAACAAGACATCTATATCCTGCGAAATCGCATCGGTGAATCTTAAATCTGTATCCCCAAATAAATCAGTATGAACGTCTGAAATTAAATTTCCGGCATTACTGTTACTATGTACAAAAGCAATTTCTACTTTCGCATGGTTTACCAATATTCTTAAAAGTTCACCCCCGGTATATCCGGCACCTCCAATAATTCCAGCTTTAATTTTTTCCATTTTTTTAGTTTGTTCGTTGATAGTTGTCCGTTGGTTAGAACTTACCGCCCTAAACTACTATATATTTCTACGTCCAATGCCTCAAGCATTTTGCCCTGAAGGGATGCCTTTGGCACTTTTAGCCCTTTGCTTCATTCACTTTGTGCCAAATAGACACTTGGTTACCAAATATTTTAGAGAAACCTTTCACATCATCGCCAGTATAACCTTCATTCATTTCTCCGTAAGTACCATATTTGCTGCTCATTAAATCATGGTCAGACTCAATTCCCTCTACCACAAATCGGTATGGATATAATTGAACATAAACTTTTCCAGAAACGGTTTTTTGTGAGTTAATGAAAAAAGCTTCGATATCTCTCATTACCGGATCATGAAATTGCCCTTCATGCATCCAGTTTCCGTAAAACATCGCCAATTGGTCTTTCCAGGAAAGCTGCCATTTGGTTAATGTATGTTTTTCTAAAGCATGGTGCGCTTTAATAATCACTACTGGCGCCGCTGCTTCAAATCCAACGCGACCTTTTATACCAATAATCGTATCACCTACGTGGATATCCCTTCCAATTCCATAAGGAGCAACAATTTCCTGTAAAACTGAAATAGCTTCTGTCGGATGGCTATATTTTGTTCCATTAACCGCGACCAATTCCCCCTTCACAAATTCCAGCTCCACTTCTTCCTGACCTGTTTTGGTTACTTGTGTTGGCCACGCCTCTTCTGGTAAAACGCCTCTGGAAGATAAAGTCTCCTTGCCTCCAACAGAAGTTCCCCAAATACCCTTATTGATCGAGTATTTCGCTTTTTCCGCATTGATATTCACACCATGAGAATGCAAATATTCAATCTCGGCTTCACGACTTAATTTTAAATCACGTATAGGTGTAATGATTCCTACTTTCGGGATCAGGATATTGAATATCATATCAAAACGCACCTGATCGTTACCAGCACCAGTGGATCCATGTGCTACAAAATCCGCATTGATTTCTTTTGCATAATTTGCAATTGCAGTGGCTTGTGTAACACGCTCTGCACTTACAGAAAGCGGATAAGTATTGTTTTTCAATACGTTTCCAAAAATCAAATATTTTAAATAATCATCATAATAACCTTTAACTGCATCTACTGCATGATGAGAAGCAACACCTAAACTATAAGCCCTTTCTTCGATCTCTTTTAATTCCTGATCAGAAAATCCGCCAGTGTTTACAATTACCGAATGTACTTCTAAATCTAAATCTTTAGACAAATAGATACAGCAAAACGAGGTATCTAAACCTCCACTAAAAGCTAAAACTACTTTTTTCTTCATCTTTATATTATGCGTTTTGGGTTCTAAACAAATTAACAGTTACCATTTTTAACGAATTACGAAGCTTTGCTTCTATACGCTCTAACAAAGTGGCTTTTTTAGTGATTTTTTTTAAGCGTTCTTCTTCCTGCGCTTTCTTTTCTTCAGGATCGTAAAGCATGGCAGTACACATGCAGTTCTGTCTGCCCTTAGACATTAAAATGTCGTAATTTACACAACTTTGGCAGCCTTTCCAAAAGTTTTCATCTTGCGAAAGCTGCGAATAGGTTACCGGTTCGTATCCTAATTCGGAGTTTATCTTCATTACAGCCAAACCAGTGGTCAATCCGAAAATCTTAGCATCAGGATATTTTGTTCTTGACAGCTCAAAAACCTTAAATTTAATAGCTTTAGCCAATCCTGCTTTTCTGTAAATAGGATTAACAATTAATCCTGAGTTGGCTACAAATTCGCCATGACTCCAGGTTTCGATATAACAAAACCCAGCCCATGTTCCGTCTTTATGTAAGGCTATCACAGCTTTACCTTCCAACATTTTATTAGCTACATATTCCGGCGAACGCTTAGCAATGCCTGTTCCTCTTACTTTTGCAGAGGCCTCCATTTCATCAACAATGGTTTGTGCAAAACCTACATGTTGAACTCCGGCAACAAGAATATTAAAATCGTTAATGTGCATTTTTAGAAATCGATAAATCCATCGAAGGGATTTTAATCAGTAAATAAAAAATTGATTTAAAAACTGTTTACAACAAACAGAAAAAGCACAATTGGATATTACCAGTCTATTAAGATCTGGTAACAAAGAGAGGTCTTCGTCGCAATATGCGTATAGATGTATAAATTTCAGAAAGCAACACCTGAAAACTTACCGTTTTCACAACAGTAAAGCTTGTAGAAATATTTAATAGTAGTTGTTTCATTTTCATTTATCCATCAGACACTTAAGGCTGATTTGAGATGCAAAAGAGCGCATTATTTTCTTTAATTACAATAGCTATGTTAATTTATTAAAAAAATAACAATTAAATGCCTTTTCTTTTTAGAGCACATTTTATAATATCGTCCCTGAAATATTCGTAAAAAACAAAAAATCAAACAGTTAAAACAAAAACAATTTATTCCTCTTTATTAATAATCTGCTTTTTTAATTGCGAATATCGCAACTGATATATCTTAGCTTTGTCTTCTTGTCCTAACAAATGATAAATCTTACCCAGTTTCTCACATAAATCTACATCGTATTTTATTTGTTTTGGATTGGCAACTATAAGATCTTCCACTTTTCTTAAATCCTGCAAAGCCAACGAATAATCTTTTCGCTTCATTTTTATTTCGGACACCATCAATAATGATTGAATGGTATAATCATATTGTCTTAATTTCTCTGACAAAGTGGCTGCCTGAAGATAAAACCACAAAGATTCGGTATCATTTACAGTAATAAAATATCTTTGCCCTAATAGATAATAAACCTTCATCTCCGCTTCTTTATCACCAAATTTATAGCTTTTCATTAAAGCTTTTTTCATAAGTAAATCTTCTGCTGCTTTGTATTCTCCAACAGCCAAATATAGCTTTGCTCTCCAAAGCCATGCCGTCAGCAGTTGTTCGTCATCCTGAATATGCTTATAAGCGTTCATCGTGATCAGGTTATTCAACAGCGCAATATTACCTTCCAGTTGTATATAATTTATTTGCGATAGGACAGATGAAATCATTGCGGCTTCTTTGTCTTCACGCTTAAGCTGACAGATAAACAGCGCTGATTCTAATTTTTGTTCTGCAAACTTTAATTGACTATTTAAAACATCTTGGATAGCCAGATATTTAAGTAGTTGTACTTTTGCTGTAATCAGGGGATTAAAGGACAGCAAGGTTAACGTTTGCGACAAATTAACCACTGCGTTGTTATCTTCAATATAACTGATGCTACTCAGAAAAACATTGAGGTCGAGTGGCGCTATACCTAATGCTTTATTATCGAGAGTAAGGTATTTGAGTTCTTCGCCTACCAATACCGCTCTTTTTTGGGTATTAAATATAGAGTCTATATAAAAGGTGGCATCGGTTGTTAATGATAGATTAATTGCTTGTACTTTCTGTAGAGGACTCAGAAAAAAAACAAGTATTACAAACCGAAGTCGCCTGACTGTAAACATGTTTCAAAAATACTGCTTAAGGACCTAATTACAAGAAACTCTTAAGCAGTATTTTTTATATTTTAGATTTTCTCAAGATACTTAACGCTTCGCGTTATGCTCTCAAACGGATCTATTTCAAAATTCTCCTGCTCTACAATTGGGTACTTCAACCCTGCTTGTTTAGCATGCTGTAAAAACACTCCAAAATCTATGGTTCCATTTCCAATCTCCGTATTTTTGGTCTTATCACTTTTACGGATATCTTTTATATGCCAGAAAGTAAATCTTCCGGGATGATCCTTAAACATTTTTAACACATCCTGCTTAGCTCGCACAGCCCAATAAAGATCTATTTCAAAATCCATTTCGGAAGGCTTTAATTCCTTTAACAAAATATCATACCCCGTTTTTCCTCCCAGATCTTTAAATTCAAAATCATGGTTATGATAAACAAGTTTTATCCCCGCTTTACCAAAAATCTCGGAAACAACTTTTAATTTCTCTGCAAAGTCTTTAACATTTTTCTCTGAGGCAAATACCTTGTGATCTATATGCGGAACAACAAGATATTTTTGACCCAATGTTTTGGCTACCGAAATATAGTCTTCCAGAACATCATGTTTTATGGTTGTAGCCAAAAAATTAAAATCGTAATGACCACTATAAGTGGAAAGCTTGTATTTATTTAATAACGCTTTGAACTCTTTAGGACTTTTACCCCAAAAACCATCTTTTTTTGAATAACCATAGGGCTCTACAAACTTATAACCTGCTTTAGCTACCCGAGATATAATTTCTTCTACTCCTAGTTTTGGGAATTCTTCCCTTAACGAATAGAGCTGCAAACCTATATTTTTCATATTGGCTTTGGCCATAACATCTAATTTTGACAGTACCAAAACTGAGGCTGAGGCACATGCAGAATATTTCAGGAATTTTCTTCTATCAAATGTCATGTGCTTAATTTATTTTTTAATTGATAAAATATACTTCACCATTTCTGCAGCATCTTTTTTACTAATATCTTTATGCTCAGACATTGGAATACTGCCCCATACGCCTTTTCCGCCCTTAATTATTTTTTCCGAAAGCAACGCTATATTTTTTGGTGTCTGCGGATATTTCGCAGCTATATCTGCATAAGATGGTCCTATTAATTTAAATTTATCTTTATGACAAGCTGCACAATCTGATTTTGCAATTAATTTCTCTCCAACAGTAACGTCTGTCTGCTGGGCAAAAGATTGTATGGTAAATAGTGAAGGTATTAAAATTGATAAATATTTGTATCTCATTTTTATGGGTTTAAATAAACTGGATCTCCTTTTTTGTAGGGTATACATGCATCGTATCTTCCGGGTACTTCTACATACACCAACTGTTGAGTGCCCCCTACTTCCGAAGTAAAGTACCCCAACAAAGTCAGTTCTTTCATAATTTTAAAATAGTGCGTTTTTCTCTGTTTGGTAAATTCTTTTTGCTCAGCATCTAAAACTGTCAGTAAAGATTTACGTTCTTGCGGACTACAATCCATAAAGCCTTTGGAAAATTTACTTTTGGCCTCTTCGTCTACCTTTGTAATACCTTTTATAAATATATTACGGTTATTACTTGAGTAACAATCATTAATCATCACAGTCATAAACTCCCCGGTTTTTGCAGCTTTGGCTCCCGGAGTATTCGTTTCTGGAATAATGGTTTCCGCTATTTCATCTAACAAGGCTATATCTTTTGCAGAGAAAAGGCTTACTGCACCTGATACATTCTTACCCAAATTAAAGGCAAAAGCATCTGTATTGATTAGTGTTCCACCCAACAACATAGCTACTGTTGAGATGGCATCTCTTCTATTCATATTAATACAATATCTAAAATTAAAGATTAAAAGTTTCCAGTATTAGCTATCCGCACAAGCTTGTACTGGCTTTTACACAGATAGCTTAAACCCTTCCCTGTATTCTCTTTTCACAAATTGGTTTACTTCATCAAAGTTGGTAACCCTCATGTTTTCGTTATCCCATAAAAGCTTAATGCTTCTTCCCGGATAAGTAACTTTACCATTCACCAATCGTTGAACATCATGTGCTCTTATGGCCAAATTTGCCATTAATAAGGTTTCGGTAAGCTGCGCTGCGGTCTCAAACGGAGAGCTCAATTCTTTTTTACCAAAACCGGCAATGCAAGCTTCTACCCATTGCTGATAGTGACCCGCCGTACCTCCCGGTACACGCATTTTAGTTTCAGCTACATTAAATTCCTGGTTTCTGGAAGCAGGCAGTAAACGAGCGTTATTATTATAGGTTGTTGCAAACATTTTACCTTTTTCGCCCATAAACAAAATTCCGTTTCCTTTACCAAAGTCGTCATTCGCATCCATCTCTTCCGGACGCTCTGGCTTTATTCCTCCGTCCATCCAATGCAACTTTAATTTTGATTTATTTTTTTCTGTTTCAGGAAATGTTAAAATCACATGACTAGATGGAGGACAGCTTTCCGGGAAATACCCCCTCTTAAATTCATCTACATATACAGTTCCAACACTTGCTTCAACCTCGGTAGCGTGCTGCAATCCTAAAACAGAGCAAGGCGCATCTAATAAATGACATCCCATATCGCCCAGGGCTCCCGTACCATAATCCCACCAACCTCTCCAATTAAATGGCACCAGCTTATCTACGTAATCTTTCATCGGTGCAGTTCCCAACCAAAGATTCCAGTCCAACTCTTTTGGTACTTGAGCTACTTGTTGAGACCAGGCAATACCTTGCGGCCAAACAGGTCTGTCTGTCCAGCAATATACAGTATGTACATTACCAAGAGCCCCTGCTTCAAACCATTCCTGCATTTTTCTTAAACCATCGCTAGATGATCCCTGGTTCCCCATCTGCGTTACCACTTTATACTTTTGTGCTGCCTGCCTTAAAACCCTTGCTTCATAAATATCATGAGTCAACGGTTTTTCAACAAAAACATGTTTCTTTCTTTGCATTGCAGCCAATGCAACTACAGCATGATTATGGTCTGGCGTGGATACACATACCGCATCAAACTTTTTGTGTTCTTTATCTAAAAGCTCACGCCAATCTTTATAGTATTTAGCCTTTGGATTTTCTTCTCTTGACTTAGCAGATCTTCTATCATCTACATCACATAAATGAGAAATAACAGCTTTACCTGATTCTCTAATATTCTTCAGGTTTGAATATCCTTTTCCTCCCCCTCCTACTCCTGCAACATACAGCGTATCGCTAGGAGCTAAAAAGCCTGAACCTCCCAAAACATGTCTGGGAACTATAGTAAAGGCAGCAGCAGCTATAGCCGTAGATTTTAAAAAATTTCTTCTGGTAGAAGAATCTCCAACATCTTTTTGTTCGTTTGATTTATTTTCAGACATGGCTTATCCTTGATTTTTAACGACGTAAGTTAATAAGATTTTTTAAAATATAAGAAATCAGGTAACAAAAAGACGCTGTCTCATAAAGTGTGTAAGTTATAGCAATGCGGAGTTGAAAAGACTTCGCATTTTTTGTTTACTTAACTTTAATTGGATGGTCCTCCTAATCAGCCCATCTTTTAGTAGCAATTTTGCATAACCATGAGAGCTGAGAGTGTTTAATAAGCAGAGCTGAGAGTTGCTTCCTGAAAAAAACCTGTTATTTCTCTTGTCTTGCCTTACAACCTCAATCTTTCGGTCTGGCATTCCCGATACGTGTATTTTAGTACGAATTTTACCATCTTCTATTTTGTGAAATGTTTGTCAAAACAGAAATAAATAGTTAAATTGGTACATAAGTTTATCCTCCGGGAATTATTAAAAATCAGAGTAGTTCCATCTTTCGTTCATCCTTCGTTTGGAGATGCTTTAAAGAAGCTTTTAAGTTTTATTTATAAAAGCCTTCAGAATTAGGTGAAAGGCAATTTTTTCTTTTCTATTTAGGCAAAAATACCGATGTAGCTTCTACTTATTAGTACATATTACGTCTAAAGCTATAAGGGTAAGTTTATTGCTGTAAAAAAAGAGCCAATTTTAAAAAACAACAGGATTATCTGTTGTTTAAAAAATATCTTAATTATAATGGGGGCTGGTATATCTTATTTTAGGTCGTGTTGGCTGTAAAATAAAATTAAGTGATGAATAGGGCACCAATATTATATTACAAAAAAAAAGCTATCTCAATATATATGAAACAGCTCCTTTTTGTTATTTCTTAAACCCTACCCTCGATTTGGGTTGTTTAAATTGTGGTGTACTTTTTGGATTTATCTGCGGATTACCCACACTACTCATAGCACATCTGAAACCAATTTCAGCACTTGTTTCCGCCTGGTCTTTAAATCTTCTTGTTCCCGGATTCAACCAATAGGCTCTATCATTCCACGAACCGCCTTTATAAACCTTAGAACGATCGCTTACCAGTGTGATTTTCCCATATAGTTCTAAGTTCTCTTTATCCAGGTATCCTCTTTGATCTGCATCAAAAGAAGGAACTACCGCTGCCATACTACTATCTTTTGGAGCTGGTGTAGAAGGACTTCTATTCTCGTCCGAATTTCCATATTTTGCCTTTTGCAAATCATATGGATCTTTTCTACCACTAGTTGCCGCAACTTTTTTAGGAACATTTGATTTCCCCATGGTTACAATTTTCCCATCCTGGTACTCGTTATTCAAAAACTCATTACCTCTAAAAGGACTAAAATCTTCTACTTTATCAAAAGAATGTTGCCTATAGGTGTCGTAAACCCATTCGCTCACATTACCTGCCATGTTGTATAAACCAAAATCGTTTGGCATATAAGATCTAACCGGGGCTGTGATATCGGCACCATCGTTCAGATAACCTGCAACCCCCATATTATCTCCTTTTCCTTGTTTAAAGTTAGCATATACCATCCCCCTAGTTGTTTTCTGAGGCGAACGTACACCTAAACCATGCCACGGATATATTTTACTATCGGCGATCAGATTATTATTAGGCGAAGCCACCAAGGCTAACGCGGCATATTCCCATTCGGCTTCTGTAGGAAGCCTGTAGCTTCCCGGAGTAAAAATACCATCTTCTATTCTTGCCGCTCTTCCCTTTGGTGCATTTTTATCTTTAGCATCTATTGGATTTGTTGTTTTAATCGGCTTTTTACCAATATCCTCGTATTGATTATTTTTATAAAGATCCATATTAAAAGGCTCGGTATTAACCTGACCTTTCGTATTCCCTCCTCCTTTAGCCGTACCATTCTTAGCAGCTGCATAAGTTTTCCAATCACTCATAACACCTCTGGTACGCAAAATATTTTCGTTAACAACATTTGTACGCCAATCACAATAAGCAACGGCCTGTTCCCATGAAACACCTACCACGGGATAATCCTGATACGCAGGATGTCTTAAATAATTAGTTACGTAAGGCTCGTTATAAGCCAGAGAACTTCTCCATACCAAAGTATCAGGCAATGCCTCATAATACCATCTAGGATCTCCCGCCACCTCTTTAATCCAGTTCAGGTACTCCAACCAATCTACGTTTGCAACTTCTGTTTCATCCATATAAAAGGTAGGCACAGTAACCCTTTTCTTGGGAGAAGTGTGATCAAAACCAATATCATCTATTGTAGATCCTCCCATAACAAAAGTTCCACCTTCAATGTGTACCAATCCTGGACCAGGCGTTGGTTTTGTTTTTGCCATTACCTGTAAAGATCCCGGCCTCTTATCGTTATATAAAGCTCCGGTTTTACCAGAAACCTTTGGAGTTGAAGACTTTTTATTGCATGATGTAACTGTACAGGAAATCATAATACAGGCTACAGCATAAGCGATGATATTTTTGTTCATCCTATTCTCTAAATTTGAAAGCTTAAAATTAATAATTTATATTAATCAAGGTAGTATTTTGATGCATTTTAAATGTACCATACAAAAATCTTTACGCTGTACTTTACGAAAAACTTTGATTTTAGTTACAACAAACCGCAAAGCGTAGCGTTATTAATCTTAATTTAACAAAAAAAATCTTCTAAAAGTTTGTCCGCTGCAAAAAATATTCTCCTTATTTTTCGTCAAATATTCCAAAAGGAATTTATATTTATACAGTATAAACGCAATAACCTGCAAAAAATTGTTTTGCATATAAAACGTCGAACAAAAAATGTTTTTTAAAAAAGAATTAAAAAAGTCTTAGTTTTATAAAATGATAGGTAAAAAGAATTTCATGCTTGCTATGTGTTTTTTTGCAGGCTTCAAAGCAACTCATGCACAAACAAGCTCAGACGGAAGAACCGGAAATATCATAAGCACAGCGGTACCGTTTCTTTTAGTTGCTCCTGATGCCCGTTCCGGAGCCATGGGCGAAACCGGTGCCGCCACAACGCCAGACATCAGCTCTACACATTGGAACCCTTCTAAATTAGCATTCCTTAACGATTCTTATGGCTTTTCTGTAAGTTACAGTCCTTGGATGCAAAAATTTGTACCGGACATTAACATGGCCTACTTAAATGGTTATTACAAACTGGATGACCGAAACGTACTGGGTGCTTCTTTAAGATATTTTTCTTACGGAGACATACAAATGACAGGAGAACAAAGTCAGGATTTAGGAGTTTATAACCCTAACGAACTGGCCTTTGACGCTACTCTTGCAAGAAGCTTTGGCAATAATTTTTCTTTAGGCTTATCTGCCCGATATATCTATTCTAATTTGAGTAGCGGTTTTGTTAATGGAGCCAATCAGAACATCGCGGCAACTGCTTTTGCTGCCGACATCTCCGGATATTATCGTAGCGATAAAAAACCTTTTGCTGGCAAAGAAGCAACCTATTCTGCGGGTTTAAACATCTCTAATATAGGAACCAAGATCCAACACACAGAAGGAGGTCCTAAAGATTTTCTGCCAACTAATATGCGTTTAGGTGGAGCTCTTACCTATCATGCAGATGAGCTTAGCGATCTTACTTTTACAATTGACGCCAATAAATTACTGGTACCAACACTTCCAAATAGCACAAAATCTGTCCCTGCAGCAATATTCGGATCTTTTTCTGACGCTCCGGGAGGTTTCTCAGAAGAGCTGCAAGAATTAAACTTTGGCTTTGGCGCAGAATATATGTATAACAAACAATTTGCCGTAAGAGTCGGCTATTTCTATGAAAGTCCGGAGAAAGGAAACAGGAATTACCTAACTCTCGGAGCCGGCTTAAAATATAACATTATGAATATAGACATGGCCTACATAGCAGCCAGCACGCAAAAATCACCTTTGGCACAAACTTTAAGATTTACACTGGCTTTCAATTTTGCTGAAGTAGCTGCCGCTGTCAAGAAATAAAAACGACAAACAGGTATAAATTGTGTTCCTTTGCAGGAATATTATTTTGCAAACAACTATGAAGATTAAAGTAGGGTTCGGATTTGATGTACATCAACTAAAAGACAACCATCCCTTTATTGTAGGTGGAGTTAAATTAGATCACCATAGAGGGGCTTTTGGCCATTCAGATGCAGATGTTTTAGCTCACGCAATTTGTGATGCGCTTCTTGGAGCGGCCAATCTTGGCGATATCGGCCATCATTTTAAAAACACTGACGAAAGATGGAGAGGCATCAGTAGCCTAATCTTATTACAAAAATGCGTACAGCTTATTGGCGAAAAGGGTTACTCTGTAGGTAATATAGATGCTATGCTATGTTTAGAAGCTCCTAAAATAAAGCCATATATTGATGAGATGAGAAAAAATATTGCCGAAGCAATTGGAGGCGATATAGAAGACATTTCCATTAAGGCAACTACAGGCGAAACAATGGGATATGTTGGCCGCGAAGAAGGAGTTGTTGCTTACGCTGTATGCCTTATCCAAAAACAACAAGCATAAGATAGACTATATAGAATGTTCAAGAGCTTCTAAACAGAGGTTTTTGAACATTTTCCATTTATTTCAATTTTTCCTTTGGCTCCACATTAGAAAAATCTATCCCACAATTACAACTACTTCCACAACCGCTTTTTTTAGCAAAAGATCTATAAATCATCCTTCCTACATAAGCCACAGCTAACAGAAAAACAAGTAAAACCAGTACTTTTTGAATATCCATAATGGGTTCTAAGCTAATCAATTGTACAAAATTTTATGTCATATTTTTTTAAAAAAGCGAATATTATTTTTCGATTATTCTTCATATCTTTGCACAAAATTTTATTAGCAGTTCTTGCATGCAAAAGATTAGAAATATAGCGATTATCGCTCACGTTGACCACGGAAAAACAACAACGGTCGACAAAATCCTACACAGTTGCCAAACTTTTAGAGAAAATCACGAAGCAGGCGAATTGATTCTGGACAATAACGACCTTGAACGTGAAAGAGGGATTACTATTGTTTCCAAAAACGTAGCTGTTCAGTATAAAGACGTAAAAATCAACTTAATAGACACTCCAGGTCACGCCGACTTTGGTGGTGAAGTAGAGCGCGTACTTAAAATGGCAGACGGTGTTTTATTACTTTGTGACGCTTTCGAAGGCGCTATGCCTCAAACACGCTTTGTAACACAAAAAGCACTTTCTTTAGGTTTAAAACCTATTGTTGTTGTAAACAAGGTTGATAAAGAAAACTGTCGCCCAGATGAAGTTTACGAACAAATCTTTGATCTTTTCTTCAATTTAGGTGCAACAGAAGAACAGTTAGAGTTCCCTGTTATTTACGGTTCTTCTAAAAATGGATGGATGAGTACAGATTGGCAAAAACCAACAGATAACTTCTTCCCTCTTTTAGACACCATCTTAGAGCACATACAACCGGCACCTTACAACGAAGGTACTCTTCAGATGCAAATTACTTCTTTAGATTATTCTTCTTTTGTAGGACGTATTGCAATTGGTAGAGTTGCCAGAGGTACCATCAAAGAAAACCAACCTATTTCCTTGGTAAAAAGAGATGGATCCGTTGTAAAATCAAGAGTTAAAGAACTTTACACTTTTGAAGGTCTTGGTAAAATCAAAGTTTCGGAAGTAAAATCCGGAGATATCTGCGCTGTTGTTGGTATAGATGGTTTTGATATTGGTGATACTATTGCTGATTTTGAAAAACCAGAACAATTAGAAGTTATTTCTATTGATGAACCAACAATGAATATGTTGTTCACCATAAACAACTCACCATTCTTTGGTAAAGAAGGTAAGTTTGTAACTTCTCAAAAACTAAGAGAACGTTTATATAAAGAACTGGAGAAAAACCTGGCTTTACGTGTGGTAGAAACAGAGCAACCAGACGCTTACCTTGTATACGGTAGAGGTATTCTGCATTTGTCTGTTTTGATAGAAACTATGCGTCGTGAAGGTTACGAGCTGCAAGTTGGTCAGCCGCAGGTTATTGTAAAACAAATTGACGGTAAGAAATGCGAACCTATTGAAGTACTAACAGTAGATGTTCCTGGAGATGTTTCTGGTAAAGTAATCGAATTGGTTACTCAAAGAAAAGGGGAATTATTGATTATGGAACCAAAAGGTGATTTACAACATCTTGAATTTGAAATTCCAGCTCGCGGTATCATAGGTCTACGTAATAATATCTTAACTGCAACAGGAGGAGAAGCAATCATGGCTCACCGTTTTAAAGACTACGAACCATGGAAAGGAACAATCCCTGGCCGTTCTGCCGGAGTTTTGATTTCTATGGAAAAAGGTCAGACAACGGCTTATTCAATAGATAAATTACAAGACAGAGGTCGTTTCTTTGTTGACCCGGGAGTGGATGTTTACGAAGGCCAAATTGTTGGTGAGCATATCCGCGACAACGACTTAGTTGTAAATCTTGTTAAAGGAAAGCAATTAACAAACATGAGAGCTTCAGGTTCTGACGATAACGTTAGAATTGCTCCAGCCATTAAATTCTCTTTAGAAGAATGTATGGAATACATCCAGGCTGATGAATACATTGAAGTAACTCCTCAAAGTATCCGTTTAAGAAAAATATATTTAACGGAAAATGAGCGTAAAGTAAATGCAAAAAGATTTGTTACAGAATAATCAAATTCTTCAATTCTTATAAAGCAAAAGCCAGGTTTTCCCTGGCTTTTGTTATTTTTATGATAATGAGAAGAAAAGCAATCATTTTTGCCCCCATTATTATTATTGTTTCTATTTTAACATGGAATCTTTTTAATGAACCAGGAATAAAAGATCTGAAGGGGAATTTTAAAGAACAGGCTTTTTTACGGAACGAACAAAATGATGGACCTGTTATCAGGCTATATATTGTTTCCTTAAATGAGGGCGATTTTGGAGAAGAAATGAAAACATACGGTG
This sequence comes from Pseudopedobacter beijingensis, assembly GCF_042678145.1. NCBI lineage: Bacteria > Pseudomonadati > Bacteroidota > Sphingobacteriia > Sphingobacteriales > Sphingobacteriaceae > Pseudopedobacter > Pseudopedobacter beijingensis. The sequence goes on from NZ_JBHUDG010000003.1 coordinate 598,205, forward strand.
ATTATATGCCGCATACAAAATATGGAACTACAAAAGTTTTCTTTTTCAAAAACACTAAACAATTTCCTACCACAATTAATTTAACTCCGCCTCACCTAAATTCCGAGTTTATGAAAAACTGCATTGGCATATACGAAAAAGACGGAATGGGACAAACCAACCTAAAGCGATTCGATAAACCTTAACATTTTTTATTTTTCGACTACGTTTTTTATTACATTTTCAGCTTCAAGTACTACCTCCTCAATATTTCTTCCTTCCGGATCTATAACAGGTAATACTGTAAATTTTAACTGATGGAAAGGACTTAAGGGAAACTGCCCATACTTGTTCATTTTCCATGAATTCTGAATAGCAACCGGAACGATTAAAGCATTTGGAGCTTTTTTATACAATGTGGCTACACCTCCAACCTGAAAAGCTTTCATTTTCCCGTTCTTTGAGCGAGTTCCTTCCGGAAATATCACTGCTCCCCAATTATTTGCTTTCATCCTGGAGCCCAATTTTGCAATTTCAACAATGCTTTGCTTGGTGTCTTTTCTGTCTATATTTGCTCCACCGCCGTGTTTTAGATTAAATGAAATGGACGGAATACCTTTGGTTAACTCAATTTTAGAAATAAACTTTGCATGGTATTTTCTAAGATGCCATATCAAAGGCGGTATATCATACATACTTTGATGGTTTGCCATAAAAATAATAGGCTTATCTGTTGGCAGGTTTTCATCATTTTTAAAAGTCACTCTGCACCCCAAAACGTAATAAGTACTAATCAGGAATAAATTAAGTATATCTACTGATTTTTTATGTGCTGCATAACCACCCAACTTCAACGACAGCCATTGTATAGGTTGAAAAACGATCAATACCAGAAAAAAATATATATAGTGTATTACAGAAAGTATATACCCGAATAGTTTATTCATCTTTAATTCTTTGTCGCAAAAATAACAGAAAATTCTACAATTACAGAGTTAGAAGTATCGCTCCATTTTCAATCCATAACTTAACAAATGATTTTCTCTCTCTGTTCTGGCTATCTTATTATAGCTGTAATTAGTATCGAAAGATAACCACTGTGTTAATTTTAAAGATATCGAGTTGTTGGTTTTGATATTATAATCATTAGAATAGTTGAGCGAGTTTTGCAAAAAACTGGAACTTTCTACTTTTATGATTTTTTTGATGATAAACATAAAATTGAGCCTAAAAGAGTTTCGGAATGTACTGTATGATTCCTGGGTTTGATCGCCAAGTATTATATCACTCGCATCAAATAACACACCATCACTTAGACTAAGTTTCTTTTCCGGATCATCAAATAGGCGGTAAGTTAATCCTGCACCTGTAAGCAACTGGTTATTTATATTTAATGAATGACTGGTATTGTAATTTGCCTGCCCCCAATAATACAACTTCGGAAGCTTAGCTTGAAAGTTAAAATCCAGACCTGCAGAAAAATCATTATTGCTGAGTTCTCTGTCTTGTCTCCCATAAACCCAAGAGCTGGTCAGGTTAGACTCTAACCGTTTCATCCTTACCTTAAACTTTAACCCGTTGTTTAACAGGTAAGCGCTTTTATCCTCTGCCTTATTTATGGATCCGGATGAAGCGAAATTCACATAATATCTGGTGCTATCATTAAACTGAGCTTTTAGCTTACAGAAACAAAGTAACAGCACAGAAATAAATAATAAACGTTTAAACGAATATACCATATAGTCTAAAGAACTAGGTAATATTTTTGTTTTCTATTATTTTAAAAAAACCATCCCTATAGGTATCTCCTATAGGGATAATCTTATCTGCAATTATAATTCTGTTGCGCTCTATACTCTCTATCTTATCTAATGCTATGATGTAGGATTTATGGACTCTTACAAATCTGAATGAGGGCAAACTGTCTTCCATCTTCTTCATACTTTGCAGCGTAATTATTCTTTCTTGCTTAGTAAAAATAGAAATATAGTCTTTCAGTCCCTCTATATACAGAATATCATCAAGATATATTTTTTGTATTTTTTGTTCTGATTTTACAAAAATAAAATTGTTCTTAAAAGCCGATTCTACCACCGCCTCCTGAGGAGCTCCCACAATACCGGGAAACGACATGGCTTCCTGTACCTTTTGCACTGCTTTATAAAATCTTTCAAAGGCAAATGGTTTTAAGAGATAATCTGCAACATTTAACTCATATCCTTCCAGCGCATATTCCGGATAGGCTGTTGTGAGAACAAACTTACTTTTAGAACCTGCAATCTTCAGGAATTGTATACCGGTAAGCTCTGTCATCTGCACATCTAAAAATGTAAGGTCAACTTCTCCGTTTTGAACTTGCTGTAATGCTTCTATAGGGTTGGTAAAGCTTTTTACTAATTCTAAAAAGGGAATTTTGGCAATATAATCTCTTAAAATATCTATTGCCAGTGGTTCATCATCAACAACAATACACCTTATTTTATTCATGATATAAATTTAGGTATAATTCACAGTAATAGTCATCAACATTGTTCTGCACATTAAGCTTATATTTTCCAGGATAGGTAAGGTCTAATCTACGTTTTACGTTTACCATACCTATACCTCCGGTCTTATCTTTGTTTACTTTCTTATTTCGTAAGTTGGTAAGTACAAACATGAGGTTGTTTTCGAAAACCGAAATACTGATTTTTATAGGATTCTCTTTATCTGTGGCTACACCGTGTTTAAAAGCATTTTCTACAAAAGAAATCAGTATTAAAGGTACAATCAATTGTTGCTGTACATCTCCTTCTACCAGAACCTCTATCTGCGCCTCTCCTCTAAATCTTAGTTTTTGCAGATCGATATAACTTTTCAGATAATTGATTTCTTTACTGAGCAAAACGGTATCGTCATTACTTTCATACAGCATATAACGCATAATTTCCGAAAGTTTCAGGATAGCATAAGGTGCATCATCTGACTTCTGATAGGCCAGTGCATAAATATTATTTAGTGAATTGAATAAAAAATGTGGGTTTATCTGCGACCTTAGGAAAGATAATTCTGCTGTAAGGCTTTGCTTTTCCAGATCTATCTTTTCTTTTTCATTGAAGAACCAATCTACCGCAAATTTGTAAACTATACTCAGAAAAACAAAAAAACCGTTAACAACCGCAAAGGAGATTATGCTTTCCCAGAATTCAAAAGAGGCTACTTTTTTCCCTTTAATGGTAATTTCCATATTACTCAGGAAAAACATGTAGAAACTCTCGGCATACTTTACTAATGTAAAAAGAGCTATAAGCGTAAGACTGGAAACAAGCCAAAGAAAAAATTTACGCCTATTTAATGTGTACGGAACAATAAGATATAGGTTGATGTAAAATATAATGATGTTTAATAAAGACATCACCACAAAATGAACCAAAAAGCCACGACTAGAACTAAAGCCTCCGGTAGCCACTAATGTAAATATAGCCACTAGAAACAACCAGACTAATCCATGTAGCGAAGCTTTTTTTCTCCAGTCCATCAATTCTAAATTTAATTCAAAAAGTAAAAAATCAAAGATACAAACCCCAATTTACAATTGTAAAACCACATTTTAACCTGCTGTTTTCGACAAACGCCTGTTTTTTATCGACAAACGCTATCCAAGACCTTAAAGTCTTCTTTTTACCCGTTGGTCTATTTCCTGAAAAGGTTGGTAGAATACTTTTTACCACCTCATTTTTTTATAGAACATTTGAATCAACAAACAAAAACATCATGAAAAAAACAGGTTTTGTATCTCCTTTTATAATGTTAATTATTCCTGTAGTATTCTTTATTGGACTGTCTTTAGCATTGAATGTTACAAAAAGTAACGATGAGATTTCTACAACAGCAAACAAAATAGAAGTTATACAAAAAGTGAGTATAAAAACTTTGCTGTCTTCTTTATTTTAAGAGTCTGTTATTTTTTGCGTAAAATTGTATATGCAGCATTCTGTTATTTTGTTTGACGGTATTTGCAATTTATGCAACAGCTTTGTTCAATTTGTCATTAGACATGATAGGAAGAACACCTTCAGGTTTGCTGCCTTACAGTCTGATTTTGCACAGGATTTACTTGCAAAACATGTTGTTTTTCTGGAAGGAATAAATACAGTAGTGCTTATTGAAAATGGCACTGTTTATTTTAAATCAACTGCAGCCTTACGAATCTTAAAAAGGTTAAAAGGAGGGTGGAAATTAGCTTATATTTTTATTACTGTTCCTACTTTTATACGTGATGCTGTATACCACTTAGTTGCTAAAAAAAGATATAAATGGTTTGGGAAACAAGATTCTTGTATGATACCTACAGATGAGCTCCGCAAAAAGTTTCTTTCTTAACTGTTTTCTTTCCAAGCATTCATACAGATTTCAAATATATTAATCATAAAATAAACCCCGATAACTTTAAAGCTACCAGGGTTTATTTGCTCAATTATTTAAAATTAAATCAGAGAAACACTTCTGTTTACAAAAGCAGTAAGATCTGATCCCGTTAATAATCCCTGCGATAATAATGCCAAATCAAATGCCTGTTTGGCTAACTCTGTTTGTGCAGTTTTATCTGGGGTATCTAGTATACGACTAACCAATTTATGGTTTCCGTTAATAGATACACTGTAGTTATCTGGCATGTTACCGTAGAAGTTCATTCCGCCTCCACCGCCCATGGCTGCCATTTCTTTCATACGACGCATAAACTCGTCCATAGTTACCGTTACAGGTAAATCTTCCGGGTTCATCGCTTCTACCGAAACTTTATAAGCAGGTTTATTGATTGCTTTTTCAAAGATTTCCTGAACTTTTTTGCTTTGCTCTTCTGATAGAACATGCTCTAGTTTTTCATCTTTATCAATCAGCTTATCAGCAACATCTGCATCTACCCTTTTTAAAGACACTTTTTCAAGCTTATGTTCAATATTACTTACAAAATGTCCGTCTATAGGAGTATCCATTAATAAAACATCGTATCCTTTTTTCTGTGCAGATTGAATAAAGGCATCTTGCTTTTCCGGATCGTTGGTGTACAAATAAACTATATTGCCATTTTTATCTGTCTGATTGGCTTTTACTTTTTCTTTGTATTCCTCCAGCGTAAAGTTTTTCTTATCAGTATTGGTCAGCAGCGTAAAATCTTTGGCTTTCTCGTAAAACTTCTCATCACTAATCATTCCGTATTTCACAAAAAGACCAATATCACTCCATTTTTTCTCGTACTCTTCTCTGTCCTTTTTGAAAAGTTCGGCTAATTTCTCAGCAACTTTCTTGGTGATATAATTATTGATTTTCTTTACATTAGAATCAGCCTGTAAGAAACTTCTGGATACGTTTAACGGGATATCTGGTGAATCGATAACGCCATGTAAAAGCATCAAAAACTCCGGAACAATATCTTTTACTTCATCTGTAATAAATACCTGACGGCTATACAATTTAATCTTATTACGTTGAAAATCCATATCGGTCTTTACTTTCGGAAAATAAAGTACTCCGGTTAAATTGAAAGGATAATCAACATTCAGGTGTATCCAAAATAACGGATCTTCTGAAAACGGATACAACTCGCTATAGAATATTTTATAATCCTCTTCGTTAAGCTCAGAAGGAGATAATGTCCAAATTGGTTTTGCGTAGTTGATAATATTATCAGATTCTACGCTTTTATATTGCGGCTTACCATCTTTATCTACACCATCTTCTACTGAATCCGTTTTCTTACCAAAAACCAATTTCGTAGGTAAAAACTTAAAGTATTTATCTAAGATTTGCTGTAATTTATGTTGGCTTAAGAACTCTTCGGATTCTTCGTTAATATACAATATTATATCTGTTCCGCGTTCTGTTCTATTACCCGGACCTATTTCAAACTCTGTGCTTCCATCGCAAATCCAACGGGCTGGCTCTGCTCCCTCCTGATAAGACAATGACTGAATTTCTACTTTACTGGCAACCATAAATGCCGAATAGAAACCCAACCCAAATTTACCTATAATCTCATTGGCGTCTTTAGCATCTTTAAATTTCTCTACAAATTCCGTTGCTCCTGAAAATGCAATTTGATTAATGTATTTCTTGATTTCTTCGGCGGTCATACCAATACCTTTATCACTAATGGTAATTGTTTTTGCCTTTTCATCAAAAGAAACGTCTACTCTCAAATCGCCCAATTCGCCGTTGTATTGCCCTAAAGATGCTAGTCTTTTTACTTTTTGTGTAGCATCAGCTGCATTGGATACCAATTCCCTCAAAAAAATCTCGTTATCTGAATACAAGAACTTTTTTATAATGGGAAAAATGTTCTCGGTGTGGATTGAAATTGTTCCTTTTTCCTGCATATCGTTTATATTTTTTAACAATTATTATGTACAAATAGATGTACAATAGTTATCAATGCCTGTACCAATACCTCTAAAAATGCCAAGTTGACAGGGTGTTATTTTTTATTTGTCTCACTTTTTTTACCTTCTACAATAATTATTGGTATCAATCTTGTTAGGTATAGACTGTCGATGATCCTATATCTTACCCATGACATTTCGGTTTTGGCTCTGTAGTATAACAGAGCCAACCAAAGCCGATATTAAAATTACTTAGTTATTTTATTGCGTTCTAAAATTGTGTAAGTAACTTTACCTCCTCAATCATTAAAATGTACATTAATACTGTTCCTCAACAAAAACATATCCGTACTGCCTGTAGTATTTTTTTCTTTATTTCTGGTTTTGGCTATTCCAGCTGGGCGTCCAGAATTTCTACCATTCAGCAGCAGCTTCATTTAAATGAGGCTCAATTGGGAACAGTTTTATTTGCCATGCCTGTTGGTTTAATATTGACTCTTCCTCTTACCAAATTACTTCTAAAAAAACATAGCAGCAACAAGATTATGCTCATTGGAGCTTTGGCTTTTAACATAATTTTATGTCTTCCGGGTTTCACAAACTCTATATTACAATTAATGGCAGTGTTATTTGGTTTTGGTGCTTCCAGAAACCTAATGAACATTTCTATGAACGGACAATCTGTAGCAGTACAGTCTTTTTATAAAAAATCTATTATTACTACATTTCATGGGGTATGGAGCATGGCGGGTTTTGCAGGCGCAGGAGTAGGTTACCTTATGGTTGCAAATAACATAGGCACACACATTCATCTGCCTATTGTTGGCGGCATCATGGTATTACTGGCTTTATTTAGCTATCCGCATACATTGTACCAAGAACCGGTTCCTGAAAAACCACGTCCTGTTTTTTCTTTGCCAGACAAATCTGTTCTTGGTTTTGCCCTGATTTGCTTTGCCTGCATGGCTGCCGAAAATGTGATGTATGATTGGGCCATAATTTATTTTGAAAGATCTACTGCTACAAGTTCTTCTTTTGCCATAACGGGCTTTGTTGTATATATGGTATTTATGACGATGGGACGTTTTGGAGGAGACTTAATTGTTCATCGGTTTGGCATTGTGAATATTATTAAGATAAGCGGATTGTTGGTTTTCTTCGGACTTCTTTTTGCTTCATTATGGCCTACTCCATGGGTTATCTTTCCTTCTTTTGCCATGGTGGGTCTGGGGGTTTCTTGTATTGTCCCTCTTATTTTTAGTTTGGCCGGGAAAGATAAAAGTGCCAATAGTGCCTCACAAGTGGCGTCCATATCAACTATTGGCTATCTTGGTTTTCTGGTGGTTCCACCTTCGGTAGGTTATTTGGCGCAAGCCACCAGTTTAAGATGGTCTTTTGGCATCCTTAGTTTTTTAGGTATGTTAATCTTTATATTAGCCATTAATATCAAAAACAAAAATTAATACCAACTTATGAAGTTCTTTCAGAAAAACATATCATTAGCAGCTAAATCACGTGGTTTTCATTTGATAACAGAAGAAGTATTAGCGCATATCCCTGAACTGAGAGAGGTAGAAAAAGGCATGTTTCAGTTATTTATCCAACATACGTCAGCCTCACTAACTTTAAATGAGAATGCAGATTATACGGTTCGTAAAGATTTTGAATCGCACTTTAATAAGATGGTCCCAGAAAATGCACCTTATTATTTACATGATTACGAAGGTGATGACGATATGCCCGCTCATATAAAGTCTTCATTATTGGGAGCATCAGTAAACATTCCTATTTCTAAAGGTAGACTAGCGCTGGGAACATGGCAGGGAATTTACCTTTGCGAACATAGAAACCATGGCGGGAGCAGGCGATGTGTAGTTACGTTTTTTGGCGTATAAAAAAATCCTATAGATGAGTTCACCTATAGGATTTAAATAGTTAATCATTACTTATCTTACTATTGAGTAGTATTAGTTAGTACTTCTTTTTATGCTTGGCTTAAGATCGTTACTTGTTGCATCTTTACGACCAGTAACATATATAGTATAGTTTTTACCTGCTGAAAAGGTCATCGCATTGCCTGTTTCCTCTTCGTATCCGGCTCCGTCTTTAACCTTTAAAGTATATGATTTTGCTGGTATTTCGTTAAATTTAGTATAACCTTTAAAGTCAACACCGGAAAACAATGTACTATCCTGAGCTTGTTCCTCTGTTCCTTTGCAAATCAAATCTAATTCGCCCAAATCTGATACTAAATGAATAAATCTTACATTAGCTTTACCTGCAGATGGAGATTCAAGCTTATCATTAACCACTAATATTTCTGGTTGAGTCGGTTCTCCATGTAAAAATGCCGAATAAGTACTATCTTTCTTTAAAGTAACTACAGCCGTTCTAATTGTATCAGTTATAGCTGTCATATTTTCTTTATAAAAAGCAATACTTAATTTTCCCGAACCGGAAAAAGAAAAAACATTATAGCTGGTATTCAAACCATAACCTAAGCCACTATAGTATCTTTGTTGATTGGCTATAAAATCAACTTTAGGTTGTGATACATAAGTATTATAAGCAGCTATACCTCCAAAGTCCGGTTCAACATATTCTGTGTTTTTATTCTTTAAACATGATGATAATGTTACCGTTGCTGCTACAACCAGCGCCCCTCTCAACAGATTATTTCTCTTAATCTTGTTTAATAACTGTAGATATTTCATAATTCAATATTTTTTCAAATAAATTTTAGATACACTGACCTTAACGTAAGCTCTTCCGTTTCTGATACAACGTATTTATTTTTTTTTGACTAATGCATAAAAAGAAAAAGCCTCTCGCATTTGCAAAAAAACAAATACAAGAGGCTTCTCCTTTATTTCACACAATTAATACCTAAGATTTCGCTTCTTTCAGCTTGGAATTGACATCTTTAATTTTGTCTTCTGCATAGGAAGAAATCTCTGATGCTTTTTTGGCTACATATTTAGATGCTTTCTTTGACATCTTGTTCATTTTATCCGTCTGATCAGACAGTACAGATTTCATTTTATCATTATAGTCCTTGGCATTGTTCACCATCGAATTCCAGCATTCTTTTCCATTCTCTGTTTTCAACAAATACCAAACTGCCCCGCCAATTGCCGCTCCTACTAAAATTGCTGTTGTTAGTTTTGATTTTGAGTTTTCCATATTCATAGTAATTAATTTGTTTCGTTAATGAATTAATAACCATGCCAATACCTTGCCAAAACCAATTACTTAATCATAAATTCTCTATATTTTTTTAAAACATTCAATACCTCCGGTTCCAACTTTTGAAGCATTCTGTCAAAACCAATATCATTCGGGTGTGTACCATCCACCGTTGCCTCGTGATCTGTTCCCAATAAATTTTCGGCAGTAATAAAATAAAGATCCTTTACTCCCTGTCCTTTCAATAATTCATATTGTTTTAATATCTCCTCATTTTGCTGGCTCACTCTGGCACCTACACTTTTATCAAAGAAACCATGTTCTCTCACAATAGTTTGTACTATAATAATTGGAGCTTTGGGATATCTGGACCGAAGGGTTTTTACTAAATATGATGTACGTTCCTTGATCTCTGCAGGGGAAGAATTGGGAATACAATCTAGTATATAAGCATCAGCAGGCATATCTGCCAGCATATCTACAACTGCTTTTTCCATTTTTGCACTGCCACTCAACCCTATGTTAACAAAATTAAATCCGGTAGAACGACTTAGACGAGCAGGATACGCCATGCCGGGCCTGCTTGCAGAAGCTCCTTGCAAAATACTGGAACCATAGATAACAATCTTCTTTTTGAATGGATTTTCTAACTCAGTAAACGAAGCATTTTCATCAACCCCAATCTCTAAGCTTTTTGTTTCATCATATAATGGCAAATAAACCAAACACTCTTTTTCAGAGTTATCCATATTTTTCACCAAATCATATTCAGAGCATGTAGCATTAGGTCTTCCCACTCCTGCAAATTGCCATTTTTCATCTTTCTTGATATACAAGTCCAGACCTTTATAGGCAATCGCAGTCATATTCGATGAAGTTTTTTTATTGGTTACGCACCACTTGGCAGAAATAGAAGTACTATTGGTTTTAAAAGTCACAAAAAGTCCTGCCGAATTGGTCAATAGGCCCTTAACTCCTTTTGGCATATCGGGATATTTAACGGTATCAACTCTATGAAACTCACTTTCTGTGTTGGCCCCTTTCCCCAAAATGGTCAGTGTATTAAACTTTGTCTTTTTTAGATTTTGTGCATTTCCGTTGAGGAAAAACAGAGGCAAACAAGCTGCCGTAATAAATAATTTTATTGCTTTCATTAACTTAAGTATAACGACTAAATTACAGGATAAGGTTTTACTTTAACAAATATCCTTTAGCTAAAGTGGTAAAATCTGCTATTTGCTGTGTTTCCCATTCTTTGCTCATATTCAATTCCGAAGCAATCAAAGCCGCCACTTTAGGCGCCATATCTATAGCTGCTTTTGCATCTAAAAACAAAACTCTTAGTCGTCTGGCTAAAACATCCTCAACGTTTCTGGCCATCTCATTTCTTACAAACCACACCACCTCTGCTCCGGTATAAGGAAACTTACTATCCAGTTCTTCTGCTAAAGATGGATTGGAATGACTAAGTAATCGAATATTTTGCGCATCACTACCATAAATATCCAAATAGGTTTCTGTTTTTTGCGTGGTATAACCATGAATTTTCAGATTCTCGGTTACACATTCCTTCATTGAAAGTGCTGCTGTCTTTATTACCTGATCTATGGTATCTTCTGCCATTTTCCTATAAGTAGTCCATTTCCCTCCGGTAATGGTTACCAATCCACTTTGGTTAACAATAAGTTTATGGCTTCTGGATATCTCTTTGGTTTTACTGGTTGATTTATCTGGCGCAGCTAATGGTCTCAAGCCCGCAAACACACTCAACACGTCTGCTTCTGTAGGCGCCTTTTCCAAGTAAGCTCCCGCTGTTTGTAAAATAAATTCAACTTCTTTTTGCAAAGCTCGGGGTTCTAAGCTATGGCTATCTAACAAAGTATCTGTTGTACCCACCACCAGATGTTCATGCCAGGGCACCGCAAATAGTACACGCCCATCAGAAGTCTCAGGTATCATTAAAGCTGAATTTCCTTTCATAAAAGAGCGATCCAGAACTAAATGTACTCCCTGACTTGGTCTAACCATAGGTTTCCTTCCCGGAGTATCCATACTCAGAATATCATCAACAAAAACTCCGGTAGCATTAACAATTGCTTTGGCTTGAACGGTATATTTTTGGTCGGTTTCTACATCTAATAGCTCCAAACCATTTAATGTTCCTTTATCATCTTTTGAAAGTGATACTACTTTAGCATAATTCAAAACAGAGGCACCGTTTTCAATAGCTGTCTGCGCTAAATTTACCGCCAGTCTGGCATCATCAAATTGTCCGTCATAATATTCTATACCTCCTGCCAGGTTTTTACCCGAAATCCCTTGTAAAGAATCAATCACTTTCTTTTTGTTCAAATAAACCGAACTTCCAAAACTAAATCGACCGGATAACCAGTCATACATCTTCAATCCTATCAAGTATTTTGCCTTGGAGAACCAATCGAAACAAGGAATAACAAAAGCTTGCTTATTAACTAAATGTGGTGCATTCTGAAAAAGCAGCCCTCTTTCTTTTAGAGCCTCTCTAACCAAAGCCACATCGCCCTGTGCCAGATACCTTACCCCACCATGTACCAGCTTTGTGCTCCGGCTTGATGTTCCTTTCGCAAAATCATATTGCTCAAGCAATAAGGTTTTATATCCTCTGGATGCAGCATCAACAGCACAACCTAATCCGGTGGCTCCACCACCAATAATTACAATATCCCATACTGCCCCATCTTGTAAAGACGCTACCTGCTCCTGTCTAGTTTTCATAGTTGTTATTCATATTTTTACGACAAAAAAGAAATATATAGCAATTATACGAAACTTAAAAAGAAACAAAAAATAATATTAATCTCTAAATTATTATTTTGTTATTTTTTTACCCTTAATTAGGTTAACTTTAGGAAATTTTAACATAGATTCATATATGCTAAACATTGCAGAACGACATCAAGTTATCATTAACAAACTACAACAAGAAGGATATGTTGCTGTCGTAGACCTTTGTAAAGAACTAAAAGTTTCTCCCGTAACAATAAGAAAGGACTTAAAACTTCTGGAAAAGAAAGGACTTCTGTTTAAAACTCACGGAGGAGCAACTCAACAAAACCCTTATACCGTAGACAGGCCTGTAAACGAAAAAGAAAAAATACAATCTATAGAAAAACTAAAGATTGCAAATGTTGCTGCTCAACTGGTACACGACAATGATTCTATCATTATTGCGTCGGGCACAACGGTACAGGCTCTTGCAAAAGCAATTCACGTAAAAGGAAATTTAATTGTTGTTACCGCAGCATTAAACGTTGCTTTAGAACTCATTAAAGAGGATAATGTAGAAATTATTCAATTAGGTGGCGTACTGCGTAAAAGTTCCACATCCGTTACGGGAAATTATGCAAAAGAGGCCTTAAAAGATTTTTTCTGTTCTAAACTATTTTTAGGTGTAGATGGTATTGATCTGGAATTTGGACTTACCACAACCAATTCCATGGAAGCACAAATAAACAGAGAAATGATTAAAGTTTCTCAAAAAACTATTGTCTTGGCCGACTCTACTAAATTCGGAAAAAAAGGATTTGGGAAAATATGTGGTTTTGAAGATATAGACCAGATTATTACCGATTCTGGAATTACCGAATCTACTGTAAAGGCATTAGAATCTATGGGAGTAGAAGTGACTATTGCAGAGTAAAAAGCTACAATTAGAACACACTTCTTCTTTTCTTTTTCAGTCATCCAAAAGTATTTTTTTTGAATACTTTTTTTCACGGCTCAAAATTAATCGATCGATTGATTAATTTTGAGCCGTGAAAGAAAAAACAGACAAAAAAGAAATTATTCTTGATGTTGCCGAGCAATTATTTTCTGAGTTAGGTTACGATGGGGCCTCTACAAGACATATAGCCAAAGAAGCCGGCGTAAACATCTCTATGCTCAATTATTATTTCGGCGGTAAAGAAGGATTATTTCTGAATGTCTTTGAACGTAGAGTATCTAGTTTCAGACAATACACAGAAAACCTTAACAACACCTCTATTGATCCCTGGCAAAAGATCGAAAAATGGATAGCGTCGTATTGCGATAGGATAACCACTCATTTTTGCTTTCAAAAAATAATATATCGGGAAATCACACTTGCTCAAAGAACAGATTTATCGGATGCTCTTTATGAGATGTTACTCAAGAATATTAACGAAATTAAAAAGATAATCACTGATGGTATTAGCAAGGGTAATTTCAACGATGTAGATGTTGACATGCTGATTGCAACGATCTTCGGTACCAAAAACTTTATTGTAAATGCAACCTATTTATCTTCAAGAGTCACTGGTGTTGATACCTCGGATCCTCAGGTTTTAGCAGATATAGTAAGACCTAGACTTTACAACCACATGGTAACACTTTTAAAAGCTTATTTAATAAAACAATAGATGAACATCAATTACAGAAACAAACACTTGCTCATTCTGAGTTTAAGTGTTTCTATGCTGAGCTCCTTCGCCCAAGAGAACAAAAAACTAAGCTTAGATGAAGCTTTAAATCTAGGACTAGAAAACAGCAAAACACTTAAACTCTCCCAAAAAAAGATAGATGAAGCCGTATCTGTCTACAACCAAAGCAAAGACGCACAACTACCAACCGCTAAAGCGGGTATCACCTACAACCACGCAGAAATACCATCTCACACCTTACAAATAGGGAGCTCCAAACCTATAGAACTTCCAAAATCAGCAGACGCTATTTTAGGTAACCTATCTGTTGAACAACTGATATTTGGAGGGAACAAACTCAGGTATGCCCGGGAATCAACAGACCTGTTAAAAAAAACTGCGGAACTCAATCTGGATAAAGATAAAGAAGAAATATCTATAGCTATTATAAAAACTTACCTGAACCTGTACAAACTACAGGTGAGCCAGGCCGTTGTCAGACAAAACATTGTAGCTATAGATAAGCAAATAACACAAACGCAACGATTTTTTGAACAGGGATTGGTTACTAAAAACGACCTGTTACGATTACAATTGCAAAAAGCAAACATTGAGCTTACAAGATTAGATATCCTTAAAAACGAAAACATTGTTAATTATGACCTTGATATCTTATTAGGATTTCCGCAAGAGCAAAAAATTGAAACCACTAAATCTGAGACAAGCATATCGAAAAACGGCTCGCTAGCTTCTTATATAGCTCTTGCACTAAACAACAGACAAGAAATTAAACAAGCCGACAATCAGGTAAAATTGGAAGACATTAATTTAAAAAGTGTTAAATCTAATTTATTACCTACTCTGGGTTTAGGCATCAGTGCCTATTACATCAATCCAAATGGCAGTTTTATTCCTAAAGAACAACAATTTATAGCCCCAATAAGTGCTGCGGCAAACCTATCGTGGAACTTTGGAAACCTTTGGACCAACAAGCATAAAGTAACTGAGGCGTCTATTAGAAAAGACGAAAGTCTGATTCATAAAGAAATGTACGTAGACAAACTAAAATCAGAAGTTAACGAAAGTTTTCAGAATTACGACCTGGCTATACAGAAAATAGCAATCATTCAAACCTCTGTAGACCAGGCAGAAGAAAACGACAGAATTGTACAATCTAAATACACCAACAGCACTGCATCTATAACAGACCGAATAGATGCCAATACACAGTTATTTCAAACTAAAATCAATTTAGAATTGGCAAAAGCAGATGCCCAGCTAGCTTATTATGATTTATTGAAATCATCCGGACAACTTTTTACAAAATAATCCAGCCTATCAACACAACAATGAAAAAGAAATCATCAAAACCAAACAAGATCATCCCAATTATACTTGGTATCATTATCATCATAGGTGCTTTTATAGGGATTAAAGAATATATATATTTTAGCAAACACATAGATACAGATGATGCTCAGATAGATGCAGATATCAGTCCTGTTATTGCCAGAGTTGGAGGTTATGTGGACTCCATTTACTTTGAAGAGAACACTGCAGTTAAAGCAAACCAGGTAGTAGTAAAATTAGACGACCGGGATTATAAAATCAAATTAGAGCAGGCATTAGCCGGTATAAAATCAGTACAAGCCAATATCAATGTGGGTGAGTCTGTAATCAGCTCTACAACGATAGGATTGGGTAGTGCTTCTGCAAATGTTGATGCAGCCAAAGCCCGGGCAACCAAAGCCAATCAGGATTTTATTCGTTTCCAGAACCTGATCAAAGATGGATCTATTACACAACAGCAGTTTGATTATGCTAAAGCTGAAAAAATAGCAGCTGATGCTCAACTGGAAGCTGCAAAAAACCAGTACGAAGTTGTAAAAAAACAAATTGGCACCAGCCAATCTCAATTAAGCGCCACACAAACCGGTCTTGCACAACATCATGCAGATGTTGATTTTGCCAGTCTGCAATTGAGCTATACTGACATTAAAGCTCCTGCAACGGGAATAGCTTCCAAGAAAAACGTACAAATTGGTCAATTGGTTCAACCTGGACAAGCGCTCTTTTCCATCGTTAACGAAGGCAGTTTGTATGTAACGGCTAATTTTAAAGAAACACAGGTTGAAAAACTAAAAGAAGGTCAGGAAGTAGAAGTTATAGTAGATGCCTTTCCGGATATTACACTAAAAGGTGAAGTTTATAATTTCTCACCTGCTACCGGAGCTAAATTTGCTTTGTTACCACCCGATAATGCTACCGGAAACTTTGTTAAAGTAATTCAACGGATTCCCGTAAAAATCAAAATAGACCAAACTAATAAAATTATAGAAAAATTACGCCCCGGAATGAGTGTGAAAGTTTCTGTTCATGTTGGATAAAAACACCAGTCGATGGCCGAAAAAGGATTAAAAAAATGGGTAATTACCATTACCGTAATTACCGCCTCTTTACTTGAACTGATAGATACAACTATTGTGAACGTATCTTTACCCCAGATTCAGGGAAACTTAGGCGCAACTCTTGAAGACATAGCATGGATTACAACAGGTTATGCAGTAGCAAACGTAATTATATTACCTATGTCGGGGTGGCTGGGAGATAAATTCGGAAGAAAAAACTACTTTCTCACTTCAATTATCATCTTTACCATAGCTTCTTTTCTTTGTGGTAATGCTGTAAGCCTGGAAGAATTAATAGCCTTCAGGATCCTGCAAGGACTTGCGGGTGGTGGACTAATATCTACCGCTCAGGCAATTTTATTGGAAACTTGGCCGCCCGAAGAAGTGGGTACCGCCACAGCCATGTTTGGTTTAGGCGCAGTAGTTGGACCTACCTTAGGCCCTACTATTGGTGGATATATTACCGACCATTTCTCCTGGCCCTGGATATTTTATGTAAATATCCCAGTAGGTATTATTGCTGCCTTCAGCGCTTATTTATTTATAAAACCAACAGCCAAGGAAGCTGCCGGAAAACCAATAGACTGGTGGGGAATCATATTGTTAGCCGTTACCGTAGGCAGTCTGCAAACTGTTTTGGAAAAAGGTGAAAGCGAAGACTGGTTTGCTACTAATTATATTGTTGTACTTACTGTTATTACAGTAATTGGAGGGCTATTATTTGTTTGGAGGGAATTGGGAATAGACCACCCTGTAGTGAACCTAAGGATATTAAAAAAACAAAGCTTTTCTATTGGTATGTTTACCAGTTTTATTCTCGGCTTCGGACTTTATGGGTCCGTATTTGTATTCCCCATATTTTGTCAGAACCTGCTCGGATTTTCGGCTTTACAAACCGGAGAAATTCTTTTACCGGGTGGTCTCGCTACCATTATGATGATGCCCTTGATTGGTAAAATGCTAAAACGTGGTGTCCCGGCTCAGTTTATGGCAACAGCCGGTCTCTTATTGTTTTTTGTATTTCTGATGATGCTTAATAATAGCACCTTATCTTCAGGAACATCAGATTTCTTTTGGCCTTTGATTATTCGTGGTCTGGGACTAAGCTTACTTTTTGTTCCTTTAACAACTTTAGCTATACAGGATCTGAAAGGAAAAGAGATTGGACAGGGAACAGGGTTAAACAATATGTCCCGACAACTTGGCGGGTCTTTTGGTATTGCTGCATTAACCACCTTTATACATCTAAGACAGGGTTTACACCGAAATAATCTATTGGTTAACATTAACGAATATAATACTGCTTTTGTAGAAAGGTTTAACAAGTTAATCGCTGGCTTTGTAGCCAAAGGTTATAGTTACCTGGACGCAAAGACTGCTGCACTGAAAGCAATTGAAGGAACAGTTATAAAACAAACCTATCTTTTAACTTATCTAGATGCATACTGGATTGTAGGAATTATTATGGTCTGTTGTATTCCTTTATTGTACCTGCAAAAATTTAAGAAAAAGGTAGATATTCCAAGCGATTTACATTAAAAAAAGGCGGCTGTCTCATAAACAGGAATGTCATATTGAGCGGAGTCGAAATATGCCTTGAATCGCACTATACAGGCTTCGACTCCGCTCATCCTGACAAAAAAACACTAATTTCAGACGGCTCCTTTTAAAAATAAAATAATCTATATTAAACCGACCTCTATTTCATAGATTTAAAATTATATCTCCCCGGCAGTAGTTCGTACTGTAAATAATTTCCTTGCTTGGACAAAGTTTTTACCGTTTTATATTTTTTAATATCGACTGCTTCTTTGGGTTGCAATTGTAAAATCCCGATACTATTAGGAGGAACAACAACATTTAGCAATAGCTGATTTCCTTCTCTTTCCCAATCAACCTCAATAGTCCCTACAGGAGAGTCAAACTTTGTTTTTGTCTTATTAATATTAATTTCTGCTGCCTGAGAAACTGGAGGTCTTATTATAAAATGTTTAAACCCTATATAATCCGGATGTCTTCTGATCCCCCCCATTCCGTCAATAAACCAAGCTCCCGGATATAAATAAGAGCTGTGTAGTAAAGAGTGTCCGGGCAAATCTTTTTCCCACATTTCCCAAATTGTTGTAGCATCATTATCTCTCATATACCCCCAACTTGGATAGGTTTTCTTTGACGTCATGGCGTAAATCAGATCATCCCTTCCTTCGTCTCTTAACAGTTTAAACAAAAGAGCTCCTCCCGTAATTCCCGCATGAATATGTCCGCTTCTAACTTCAAGAATCTCTTTTTCTAATCTTTTAAGAACTTTTTCTCTTACTTCATGCGGAGGAACTTCTGCTAACAACGCCGCCGCAAGATTTGACATAGATCCATCAGAATAGCTATTATCTTTCTCTTTATAAAACATAGCATTCACAGCCTTTGAAGACAACTCTGCCTGCTTCGTCCAGGCCGCAGCTTCTTTATCACGACCAATAAGATGAGCTATTTTAGCTGCTGTCCGCAAATTAAAGATGTAATAAGAGTTATTCAGGCACAAGTTTTCCGGAGAGTCATTATTCATTCCTTCTGCTGTGGCATTTGGCCATAGCCAATCTCCCAGAAAATCCCATTCTCCACCAAATCTTCTTAACAGGTTACCTTCTACATGGGTATCTAAAAAAGACAACCAGCCTTTCATCATTTCGAAATTCTTTTCCAAAGCCTGTGTATCTCCATAATGTTGATACATAAACCAGGGCAATGTAATTACTATACCGCCCCAGGCAGGACCGCCACCGCCCCAAATAGTAGGTGCTGTATGCGGTATTACACCATTGTTTAAAAGACGGCCACTGGTAACCTTTTTTCTCGCATAACTGGTGTCCAGCATATCGCCAACCATAGATTCTGTTCCCTGTACATCTCTCCAATCCTCCATCCATTTGGTATAAAATGCCCCCATGTGATAATTAAACATGCCTGTCTCACTCGTTGCGTGTGCATCTCCTCCGTATCCCATGCGTTCTCGCTGCGGGCAATCCACAATAAAACCTCCTAAAGAAAGATTTTCAAAGGTCCATTTTATACGATCATACATCCAGTTTTGCAGCGTATCAGAACTTTCGAAATTCGATGCCGTCTTAAAATCTGTTCGTACCATCCAGCCTTTTACATCATCTATTGTCAAGGGCTTTTTCAATCCACGGATTGTAATCCACCTTCCCGAACTATAATTAAAGCGATTTTTAAACGTCCCTTTCCCACTATTATTAAGTACATAAGCACTATGAAGTCCAAAAGTAATATCGTTTTGCTTCCTTTCTGAATATTGAAATGTAATCGTATCACCCGGGGTACCGTTCACATTTACACTGGTCCATCCCGCAAAATTTACGCCCATATCTACACGATAAGAACCATCGTTTCTTTTTTTAATACTAATAGGTTTTATTTCTTCAAAAACACGATTAGGTTCTACTGTTTGGGCAGACATAATAAGTTTGGTAGGATAAACAGTCGAATATTTCCATTGGCTTTCATCACAATTTACCTGATTCCACGATTCATCTTCTTTTCTTGCGTCCCACAATTCTCCTCCCATACGTTTGAAGTCCCATTTACCCACAAGTTTATTAGGACTAGACTTTGTTTTCCAGGATTCATCCGTACAGATATTTATAATTGGTTTCGCATCAAAAGATGGATTACTTACCTCATAAACAGCAACCTGTGCTTTTACTATGGGGGTAAGCGGACGATCGTCATTTAAAATATAACCTGGAAAAATAGACCATGATGTTCCTAACCAGATAGCAATAACATTTTTACCTTTAACCAGCTTTGAAGCAATATCGTAAGCTATATATCTGGCTCTTTTAGTATGATTTGACACCGCGGGAGCTAAAACATGATCTCCTATACGCTCGCCATTTACATAAACTTCATGATAACCTACCGATGCTACCAAAAGTGTTGCCTTACCCGGTTTTTTATTCACTTCAAAGGACTTACGAAACCATGGATCTGATATATTATTGGTTGCAGCATAACGATCATATAATTCTTTACTACCAATCCATTTGGCCATCCATTCTTCCTGATGGAGTAAACCGGTACTCCATAAAGTTGATTTACTCCAATTAGACTCCCGCCCTTTTTCATCCTTCACCTTTACTTTCCAATAATATGTTCGGTCTGAGTCTAGTTTTTTACCGTTGTAATTGATATGCTGCATCTCATCGGATGTAATCCATTTACTATCCCATACATCCCCTATGTTTTTATTTAACAAATCTGGATTTGAGGCAACTAAAACTCTGTATGCCGTTTGCATTTGTCCGTAATCTGACTCACGAACAGCTTGCAGAATCCAACTCAATCGAGGCTTCAATACATCCAAACCTCGGGGGCTTTCTAAGTACTCGCACCGAAGCTGAACAGGTAATACGGAAGCAACCTGATTTTGCGAAAAAGAAGGAATAATATTCACTAATATTATTGTACATATCAAAAAAAGCTGCCTGTATATTCTCTTCATTTTTAGAAAAATTAAATTAAAACTCTACAAAAACGGCATCTCCTGCCTTTATAGAAAAATTCAGTTTATTATTAGAAGGAGTTTCTTCTGTCATAACTTTATTTTTCCAGACCTTAACTTTGCTTACTGTATTTTTTAAAGAAAGCGTCACATTTGCATCTTTTTTGGGTGTTAAAGTGGTTATCAACACTTTGTTTTTACCTTCTTTAGACTTAAAACATCCTACAATATTATCATCTCCGGAAACTGATACAACTTCTCCATAATCATACAAAGGTTCATACAAACTATAAGGAGTTGTAGCTGTTTGTATAACGCCTTCCGCATGGCACTCTAATAAAATTTTTCCAACCGGATTAATATCAGTATTCAATTTTTTCACATAATCGTAGCGCGCTGTTTTTTGTCCGTTTAAACCAATCAAAGCTTCTCCAAAACTTTCGCTACCATTACCGGGCGACCAATAACAAAAATATTGTATTCCTTTGGCACCAAAAGCAAGGTTTGACCATACCTGCCAGCGAATATCGGCTTCGTTAGGTTCTCTTTTGTCCGGCACTCCTGGTGTTCCGGAGATAGACAATGTTTGAATAAATGTCCAAAAAGGAATTTCCTGAAACCTGGATTTTGCTCTGATGAAATCCAGATTAGAATAATAATCTTTGGCTATTGTACCATCTGTTAATAGCGGGTAGCTATCATACGATAAATAGTGTGGCGACATAGTCTGCATCCATGAGTTAATATAATCTGCATAACTGGATGTCTGAATTCCGCCGGTTGCATAAGACGGCAGTAAGTTAACATGCCAAAGTTTATCAGGATAAGTTTTCTTTAAAGCAGAAACAAAGGCTTCAACAGCATTAAAAAGAGGTTTTCCAGGTTCATCCATCAGCAATTCTCCAGCAAGAGCCGGATGATTTGCATAGGGTTTCATACCATCTGTAAATTTCTTCAATAAAGCCGGATCTGGATTCTTAGCGTATTTTGCAATATCTTCTGTCACTACTCCACGGCTCGCAAAGTATTTCAGACCATGTTCTTCACAATAGTCTAACACATTCATTATTCGACTATTACTATTTTCATGAAAATAAAATCCATTTACAAAGTTTATCCCACATTCTTTTATTTTTTTATACTCGTCACTTGTCTGATTATTTGCTGGAGGTGTTACCCACAAGCCTATGGCTATTTCTCCAATATTGAGAATATCATAACCAGAAGTGTTATTTGTTGGTATTTCCTCTCCATTCTCATTGCCAGAGTTTTTTTTACACGCCGCAAAAAGCTGCATTACACTTAAGGTAATCACAATCAACAAACTTTTCATAACTTTAAATATATCAATGTTTTACAATTATTTTAATTCGATTTTCGGAAGATTATACCCCTTTGCTTCCCATTTAGCCATTAATGGTTTAAGGTTTTTTAAAAAACGGTTATACGATTTATTATCTTCACTTGTCCATCCCAGCTCGGCATAAGCCGCAATCCTTGGAAAGGCCTGATACTGAATTGTAGCAATGTCTGGAACCCATTCTGTCCAAAGCTGACATCCCAATCCAATTATTGAAGAGTTTTTATATCCTTCTGGCACTACCTGAAAGGCATACGATCTTTTAAGCGGCAACTGCTCATAAGAATAATCTAAATAAGTATCCTCACAATAAGAGTTAACAACTTTATATTTGTTGTCTAACGCAAACTTTAAAATATCCTTATTACCTGTCCAGAATTGTACGACCGCATTCTTTGATAAGCTCTGAGACGTTTTTCCTGCATCTTTTTGCCATGCATGGGTATCAACACCTAGAATCTCACTCCATCCAATGATACTTTTTCCCAATTCTTTTTCTACAAAATCACTAATCTCGTTTGTAAACTTTACCTGCACATCTTTATAGTTCTTCAGGTTATTCTCTTCCATATACTTTGAAATGTTTTTGGAAGCTTTCCACTGATCGTGTTTCACTTCATCCCCACCTATATGAATATAAGGCGCTGGAAAAAGAGGACTAATCTCTGCAAGTACATCTTTAAGAAACTGAACGGCTTTTTTAGAGGACGGATCAAAAACATTTAACATCACTCCAAAACGGGTAGGCACTTCTATTGGCTGACCAGTAGTACCCAACCAGGGATACGATGCAATAGCAGAAGAAGCATGTCCTGGCATGCTAATTTCTGGAATCACCTGAACGCACCGTTCGTTGGCATACGCCACAATATCTTTAATATCTTGATGTGTGTAATAGCCCTGATGTGGTTTACCATCAAATTTATTACTTTGATACCTTCTTAAAAATGCGTCATAGGCAGCGTTTCCTGTCTCTCCCGGTACTTGCAGATTAAGATCTTCAATTTGTGTGCTGTCTCGTTTAGAGCCAATTTTAGTTAATAATGGATATTTCTTGATCTCAACTCTCCACCCCGCATCATCTGTCAGGTGCCAATGAAAAGTATTCATCTTCAAGGCTGCCATTTCGTCAATCATCTTTTTCACCACTTCTTTACCATGAAAATGTCTTGCCTCATCCAGCATAAAAGCTCTCCAGGAAAATGTGGGCTCATCAATAATGCGAACACGTGGCAACTGTTTATCAGAGACCAGTTGCCTTAATGTTTGCAGTGCGTAAAAATGTCCTTTTCTGTTAGACGCATGAATGGTTATGTTATCAGAATCTATATTTAGCCTGTACCCTTCCTCGTTGGTAATCTCAGAGGAGTACATAAAAAAGACCTTAACACCTTTACTTTTTTGGGAGATACCAAAATCATTCTGGAAACAATCATATAATTGTTTAGCCATCACTTTTTCGCCGACTACATTAACTCCTTTAGATAGGTCACAATACCCATCTAATACCTGTACTTTGTTTGGATAGGGTATGATATTCAAAGTATCTTTTGCGCCGAACGCGCAAAAAACACTGAACAGACAAAAAAGAATCGACAATTGTATTCTACGTATCATCATTTAACTTTTCTAATTATAATCTGGATTCTCCTTCAAATTTGAATTTTGACCAGTTCTTGTTTTTGTTATTGGGAAATAATAGCACCTCTTAGGAAATGTAGGTCTCTGGTCTCCATCTATTTCGTCGTGTATAAGTACCTTGTATTTCCTGGTAGTATAATCCAACACATACTGTATTCCACTGAATGACCGGGTTAGCTTTGTTTCAGCTTCACGCCATCTGCGCAAATCCCAGTAACGGTGGTTCTCAAAAGCAAGTTCTATACGTCGTTCATGACGAATTTTCTCCATATCAATAGAGGTTAACTCTTTTATGCCTGCCCGGGATCTAATCTCATTAACAGCCAATAAAGCATCATTAGGCTTAGACAATTCATAAGCTGCTTCGGCATAATTAAGATAGGTTTCTCCCAATCTAAAAATGGCATAATCTGTACGCGATTCCATCAACCATATCATATTATTTGCTGTCGGATCCAGGTATTTCATAATCCCAAATCCGGTATTTAAAATACCTGTTGATGCATGAAAGTAAGATTGATCTCCAACGGCAGGCATACCTTTGTATGATGCCGTAAATGTTGTTAACATGGTTCCATCTTCTGTAATTAACCCTCTGTGGAAATTGATGGTGTCTTTACCAAAATTACTGGCAACGGCATCTCTCCATGGAGTCCCATTTGTCCATATAGACGCATAAAACCGTGGATCTTTACCATCCCATAATTCTTTCATTGTCCAAAGACGAGACTGTACATAATTTCTATCCAATGTTCCTGGTCGTCCATCAGCGTATTCAAAAGCTTCAACTAATTCCAGATAAGGTGCCTGATAATTTCCTTGTCCCCAAACAGATGGTCGGGGAGCGTGGCAAATATCCCATGACCATGTACTCGTTCCGCCTCCCGGATCAAAACTTTTCCCGCCATGTTGTTTCGCCATAATAATTTCTGAATTTCTCTTCACCAGAAAAATATTTTTGAAATTCTGTACGCGAGCATCTACATTACTCCCCTGTATATCTGCTTTATAAAGACTAAAAGGACCTTCCTTTATAATTTTATCCGAAGCATCATAAGCCATCTGAAAATATGCAGAAGACAAGCCTGAAGGCAAACCTGTTAACTTATTTGCGTGAAGGGTACCATATTTTGCTATACTGCCGGCATAAAGTGCCGCTCTACTGTGTAATGATAGTGCAGACCAACTTGTCGCTCTACCATATTCGTCCTGAACAGAAGGTAAAATCTCGGCTATTTCTTTGGTTTCCTTCAAAATAAAATCCCAAAGCTCCTGTTCCGTATTTCTTTCAGGATATAATAAACTCTCAGGAGAGTCTAATTGAGGTACAGTAGTTAACAAAGGTACACCACCATATCTTTTCACCATGGCAAAATAACAGAAGGCTCTTAAAAATCGGGCTTCGGCAACTCTGGTTGCTTTAAGTCTTTCATTTAATGGAGAAGATGGTACCCGCTCAATAAATTCATTCAAATTTCTGATGGTATAATAAGCATTATCCCACCATTCCATAACTCCACCATCAATAGAAATTCCCCAGGCTTTTTCCGCAGCCACGTTAGCCCAGGCTCCTGAAGTATATTTGGCTTCATCACTAATTTCTATAGACAGGCCCGGACCAAACGTCTGTGCACTATTTCCAAACCAATACCTTAAATTGCTGCTACGTGGGTCCCGGTTCATGGGCGAACCATCCCAACTCGAAAACACGGTAGTTGCATCATTAATCATTACAGGTGTGTAAGCATATTGCGATAAAAGAAATGCATCAATAAGCGCAGGATCTTTCCATACTACAGCATCTGTAAACCTATCCAGAGGTGCCTTCTCCAGTAAGCTATCTTTACAGGAACTTAGCAAACACCCTAAAAAGATTATTATTACATGAATTTTTTTCATATCTATATGTATTTTATCAATAGTTTAAACTTAAGCCCATACTAACAGTCCTTTGTTGTGGATAATAGTAGGCAGGTGTTCCTTCAGGTGCCTCTGGATCTACACCAAGTTTGTTAAGATTACTTAAAGTAAAGAGGTTTGTTCCCGCCACATAAACACGTAGCTTACTCATTTTTAAAGTCTTCAACAGCTTTTCATTAAATTCATACCCTAATGAAAGGCTTCTCAATCTCAAGTACGAAGTGTTATGATTTCTATAATCAGAATACCACCAGTTTGCTAAATTTTTACTTCCTGGTCGGGGAACAAGAGAATTAGGATTGTTTTCTTGACTGGTCCACCTGTTTTCGTATTTCAATGTGGTTGGTGCAGATTCCAAATCTATATAAGTGGTATAACCAAATGCTCCCTGGAAAACTCCATTCAGGTGGAAATTCTGATAAGACAAATTAAGTAGTAAACCAGCCATCCAGTTAGGCATTGTGCCTTTTCCTATTTCAACCTGATCTCTCCAGTCTAGTTTCCCATCTCCATTAGTGTCTACATATTTAACATCTCCCGGGCGGATGCCATCATTCCCTCCTAATTCCACATAGTTAAAACCCAATGCCCGAATTTCATCTCCTGAGGTAAAAAGACCATTAGAAACATAACCCCAACGTTCATCTGTCCACTTGCCTGTATTTCTATAAATTCTATCCTGATCCGGATCAACATAAACAGGTTCATCAAACTTAACCCATTTACTTCTTGACCAGGATATGTTTCCGGCAATATCATAAGAGAATTTATTGATCTTTCCTTTAGTACCGATTTCAAGTTCGAACCCTCTTGTATCAATACTATTCATATTTTCTAATGGCAGTGCGGCGCCAAAAGAAGAAGGAAGGGAGTTTACTCTATACCCAGGGATCCCTTCTCTTAATCTGTAAAAACCTTCTACAGTTCCGTATATTTTCCTGTTCAGCAAAGAAAAATCTAAGCCCACATTATAGATACCTAGCTTTTCCCAGGATAATTGAGGATTAGCTAATCCTGTTAAATAAAGTCCCTGATAAATATTGCTTCCCATGATATAAGACATATCGTAAGAGTAACCCGCATAATATTGATAATTTCCTATTCCGTCATCTCCGGAATGACCGGCACTGGCTCTTAGCTTCAGATTATCTACAACCTTAGATTTTGCAAGAAAACCTTCCTGAGAAAGCACCCAGCCCAATGAAACACTAGGGAAATATCCCCATCTGCCATCTTTAGGGAATTTTGCTGAAGCATCTGCTCTAAAAATCGTCTCTATCAAATATTTGCCTTTATAACCGTAGTTTATACGGCCCACATAACTGGTACGCCCCATTTCCGATGCAGAACCATTATTTGACGCTGTTGTAGGATCTCCTACAAAAAGCTGGTCCACTACTTCCGAAGTTAGATCACCTCGTTGTGTATCAAAACCTTCGTTATTATAATTGATTCTCTCGTGAAGTAACATGGCAGAAACACGATGTGCACCTTCAAAAGTTCTTTCATAAGAAAATGAGTATTGTTGAGTTAAATCGCTGGAACTTGATGCTCCTAAGAAAATCATAGTTGGGTTTGCCGATTTTCTTTCAAAAATATACTCGTCTGTTGCGGCCCTGTAAGAATAAAAATCTGGTTGTTTCCTAAATATCTTCGAAAAACCGGTACTGCCACTATAATTAATAAAAGCTTTAAACTTTAACCCTTCTACATTTTTAAAATCATAGGTTAGGGCAGAGTTTAAACGTAGGTTTTTATTATTACTTCTGCTGTACCCAGCCAATTCACGACTGGAAACAAATAATGCATTTCCTGTTGAGCTACCCGCATAAGAAAGCATAGATTCGTCTGGCAAGTATAAAGGATATTTAGGATCACTATCATACAAAGCATTATAATAATTTGAATGACCTAAATTCATAGAAGTGAAATCTCTGTACTCACCTATATAATTAAAGCTGGACGAAAGCTGCAAACCTTCTAAAAGTTTTGCATCCATTGTAATCTGTGTATTCAGACGGTCGTAGGCCCCACCATCATGCCTGGCTATAGTGGTTTGTTTATTATATCCTACATAGGAGAAAAAGTTAACCTTATCACTTCCTCCGCTTACAGAAACATTATGATTTTGCTGAGGTGCCCATGGACGTATAGCTGCCGAAAACCAATCTGTATTCAAATAATCAGGATTCGTCCCTTTATAAAACTCTTCAATTTGAGACAATGTCCAGGGTATTTGAGAAGCTGGTAACCCTGCGTTAATGTGTGCTTCGCGATCCCATTCTGCCCGTTGACCAGAACTTCCTGTTGGTATTAAGGTCATAGAATTCTGCATAGTTTGCGAAACATTAGCTGCAATACTTACTTTTCCTTCTTTTCCCTTTTTTAAAGTAACCAATACCACACCGTTCCCTGCTCTTGCTCCATATATAGATGCAGCCCCATCTTTCAAAATTGATATCGATTCAATCTGACCCGGATCTATATTTTCAAAACTTGTTTCAACCCCATCAACAATAACCAAAGGACTATTAAAACCTCTGATACTCAACTTTGAACCATCTGCACCCGGTATTCCCGAGGTTTGCTTAGTCCTCAATCCAGGCAATTGTCCCGTTAATGCATTGGTCACATTAGTAATTGGCGCAATAGTTAGGTTTTCAGTTTTTATAGAAGAAATAGAACCTGTAAGATTACCCTTCTTTTGCGTACCATATCCTACAACTACTGTTTCTTCCAAAGCGTACACCTCATCCTGAAGTACAATTTCATAATTAGACAAACCTGAAAGATAAACAACCTGCATACCATAGCCCATGTAAGAAACAATCAATTGTCCTGTAGCAGGTGCTTCAAGGCTAAACCTCCCCTCAACATCAGCAACTGCTTTCATTTTTGAATTTTGGACCTCAATCAAGGCCCCGCTTACAGGTTCTTTTTGGGTATTAAGTACAATACCCTTTATTTTCATTAGTTTTTGTTCCTTATCTGAAAGGCCGCTCTTTTGTATTGCTTTTTTTTGGGAAATGATGATATTTTTCGACTGGATCTGATAGGTAATCTCCTTTGAATGGAAAGCCTCATCCAGAATTTCTGCAATTGTAGCATTCTTTTTATTGACGCTCACTTTTGTTTTACTGACCTGATCGTCCAAAATAAAAAAGGAGAACTTAAAGTCTTTCCCCAACCGGTCAACCAACTGCTGAACAGTCACATCACTCAACTGGATGCTTCTTCTCAACTGCTCTGGCTTAACCTGAGCAATAACGAACGTAGTGTTCCACATAAGCAACAGCAAAGTCATCTGAACAATCTTTTGCCTGAGACCATTAATGATTTTATTTTTCATATAAATTGTTTATTCTATAGAATATTTTAGACAAAAACCTCCCCTTTTGCCCTCAATAAGTGCAATTCAAGTGATATAGGTGCTAACAACTAGCTTAAAATTTAACTAAACTCTAAGGTTTATTTTATAGTGTGTGTATTATAATTTAGTAACTACTTTATCTCCCGCTAATATTTATGCTATTGGTTTTATCAATAACATACGTAAACTTTAGCTCTCCTTTTAATGCTTCAAGAATATCTTCTATAGGTTCTTCTACCAGAAATGACGCCGACACAATACGACTTGCCAACTGATTATCTGAAACCTGAATTTTTCTATTATAAATTTCTTCAAGCTTGCTTACAAATGTTGCAAAGGATACGCCCGAGTAATTAAACCTTCCCGATACCCAGGCTGTATTCATCTGAACATCACAAGCATATCGATCAAACTTAGATGTCGATACATTGTATCTCAATTCTTCATTCGGACGAAGCGTTTCTTTACAGCCACTTGATGTAAACAATACAGATCCTTCTACCAAAGTAGCTACCACATCGTTTCCTTGTGTTTTGATATTGAAACTTGTACCAAGTACCCTGGTCTTTGTTCCTTTAGTCTCGACCACAAAGGGCCGAGACTTATCTTTTGCTACCACAAAGTATGCTTCTCCTTCCAATTTCACATTTCTAAATTTGTCTCCATAATCCGGAGCCAGGGAGATAGAGCTATTTTTATTTAGGGTTATTTTTGAACCATCCGCCAAAGTGTATTCAACCGGAACAGATTGAGCAGCATAAGTGTATGTACTTCCTACCTGCTCCTTATACATATATATTAAGGCACATGTAGTTACAAAGAACAAAACCGCTGCCGCTACAGCAATTCTTAAAGAACTTTTCTTAACGACAGGCTCACTGTCGTTAGCTTTAATTCTCGCCATAATTTTATCTGTAACCTGCTCTCTGTCATCCATTAATGTACTTCGGATATCTGCATTCCAATATTCCTTCAGCTGATTATATGTAAAATCATAATCAGGGTTATCAGCCAGAAACTGACGAAATTCTTTTCGTTCTTCTTCTGAGGCCTCACCAGAAAGAATTTTTGACACTAACACAGAATACCTATCTTCCATAACAATTAATAAAACACTTCTTCCTGTAAAGACACCTGTTCTTAATAAATCCCCCAAAGAGTGTTACCAAATAATCTCACTAATCTACAAAAATTCAATTATTCTTGCATACAGCGTATACACATTGCTCTAACTCTTGGAGATCCGTTTATTGGATACACTACCCCGTCTTGATATG
The DNA here is from genome assembly GCF_042678145.1 of Pseudopedobacter beijingensis. Lineage (NCBI taxonomy): Bacteria > Pseudomonadati > Bacteroidota > Sphingobacteriia > Sphingobacteriales > Sphingobacteriaceae > Pseudopedobacter > Pseudopedobacter beijingensis. The sequence continues at coordinate 628,642 of NZ_JBHUDG010000003.1, forward strand.
TTGTTAAAAAAGCAAACCCATCCAAAGAACTATTAAACCACAAATTCCCAGAAAAAGCAGTAGCATCTAAATTTCCGTTCCCCTCGCGATAACCGGTATATGGGAAAATATTACTTTGATTATTATATAAAAACAGATACCCTCCATTTTGAGCTGTATTAAAATGTGTTTTTTCTAAACCCTCTGTAATTTCCTTAGCAGGAACTTTATAGCCTAAAGGACATGGGTCATATACCGTTTTTGTACCTAAATCATTAGCCCAAAATGATATACTTCCATTTTCTTCCCAATCAACACCGGTACTTTTAATAAATGACAAAGGTTTTTTGATTGAATAAGCAAGTGGTTTAGGTCCATCCTCAAATTGGATAGCTGGATTTTTTCCGGCAAGGTCCATTAACAATACTTCACTTGGAGTACCAAAACTAGTAGAGGCAGTAAAAGGATCTTTACGTCCAAATTGATATTGCAAACCTATGGCTCCCGCATCTTCAGGTGCTTTATTTACCGCACCTAAGTTTCTGTCCATAATTTTGGCACCAGAAGGCAATGTAATCATCCCTATTGCTTTCACGTCTTCTACTACCCAAATGTGCCAAGACCATTTAATTTCGTTATTTGCATTTTTTACAGCTACTACAGCATTACCATTTACATTCCCTGTAGAAACAACAATTTTTGCCGCAGACCCAGACCCAACAATTTTTACCTCATCAATAATATCATAATTGTCCATCCACAACAGCTCTGCCGTTAAACTTTCTGTAGAAGAGATTTGCGTTCCTAAAGAAGTCTTGTTTGCTCGTGACACTGGTATTACTACTGCATCATCAAACCCAATTAAATAACTATTAGACTCGGCTAAAGCAACTACGTTTTTAGTTACTATTTCAACTACTTTTCCATAAACCGTTTGGCCCGACTTTGTTTTTGCATAAGCCCTCGCATAGTAAATGGTTTCTGGATCTAAACCTTTTATTTTAATGGAATATTCGCCTGTAGCAACATCTATATCCGCAACATACTTACCTCCTTCTATTGTAGGATTACTTTCATTTCCCCAACAAACCCCTCTCTCATTTATAGGCTCTGCCCCCGATATTACACCTCCTACTTTAGCACTTACAGCTGTTAAACTGGAAACAGTTGTTGTCTCCACTTTTAAATCTACTGGATTTTCTCCTTTTTCTGACTTTTTACATCCTAAGACCAAAAACATCAGGACAGACATTAGTAATAATTGATTTTTCATGTTTATAATTTTTTATTTTAATTAGTTTTTGTTTCATTGATTTTGCTTCACATTAAGCATAAGAATACCTTGTCATGCACCAGGCGCATAACCAGCATAAAACTTATACAAAAGGAAAAATCTGTCTGCCGAAAAATTTTGCAGACTACATTAAGGTTAGGTTGGTTGGTTTTTTCTTTCCATAATTCTTTAAGTCTTTATATTTAAGTTTATACAGCTAAAGACACATACTCTATCATAATCCCCCATAAAGAAATTATTTTTCTTTAAAAAGGCAGACCATAAGAGTCTAACTCATATCCATCGTATTAACCTTCTGGTCTCTGAGCACATTAAGCACTTTATTTCTCGTCTCGGTAAACACATAATTGTCCAAATCATCCGCTCTTTCTAACTCCTCTCTCTTTCTCCACAAAGAAAAGAATACATCAGAAGTAAGCTCAGCGCATTCATCCTGATTATTAATAAACAACGAGATCAAACGAAACACCTTCTCCTGATATGTGCTGACAAATATTTTGAAGACGCGTTCTTTCTTACAACTTTCTCTTACAAATAGCATAACAAGCATTTTCTAGTGAGACCAAATTAATTACAGTTAAAAACGGACACCTATGGCGATAACTTAAACAAGCTCAGAACTTAATCAGCTTTCAGTAAATTATTTCCCTTCATCCAGTTCAGTAATCTATCAAACCAATTGTCATGAATCCGCTGACTATCCAATCCAAAACCATGTCCTCCAACAGCATAAATATGAGCTTCATTTTTTACCCCAAATTTATTTAGGGCTTTAATATAATCGAAAGCATTTTCTATAGGAACAACATCGTCATCGTTAGAATGAACAATAAAAGTAACAGGAGTCTCTGCTGTCACCTGCTTTTCATTGGAATATAAATCAACTAACTCCTGAGGAGCATTTTTTCCAATTAAATTTTCCCTGGAGCCTTTGTGGGTAAAGTCTCCAAAAGTAATTACCGGATACATCAGTATTGAAAAATCAGGACGTAAGCTTGTCCGGTTTTTATTTTCAATAGTCTCTCTCCTAAAATGAGTAGATGCTGTAGATGCTAAATGTCCTCCGGCAGAAAAGCCCATAATTCCTATTTTATGAGGGTTTATCCCATATTTTAACGCATGTTCACGGACATATTTTATAGCTTGTTGGGCATCCTGCAAAGGTCCGTTCTTTTTATCCGTCATAATTTCATCACTAGGCAAACGGTATTTCAAAACAAAGGCAGAAATACCCATTTCTGCAAACTTCGCAGCTACATCATATCCTTCGTGACTAATAGCCAGCCCTCCATAACCTCCTCCCGGACAAATAATAACAGCAGCATCTGTTTTTAGAGACAGTTCCGGACCAAAATAAGTCAAGGTTGGTACCGATACACTGGTGGTCCATAATACAGGATGTACATTTATAACCGTTTCGGTTTTCTCTTTATACGTTTCTGATTTTTTTGCCCCGGGCACCTTTACATAAAGCTCAAATTCTTCCCTCACTTGAGCCGTAACGGCAAAATATGATAACAAAATCATAAAAAACAATACAGTACTTTTTTTCATGCAACAATATAAATAAGTGATATATTTTGTATTCTCCCTGCTGCTCATAGGCCACAAGTATCCATCCTTATGTTATTTAAACATAACTCAAGTACAGAAAGCATACAGCAACATTTAATTAAAAAATTGATTGAGAAAGCAGGTCAAGTTGGTTGGCTTCTTGTTCTCATAACTATAGTCTTTATTAAAATTTAAGTTTATATAGCTAAAGACACCCCGTTTTGAAAAATCCCCCATAGAAAATTAGAATTTCACAAAAAAGACAGCAATTGATGATTACAGAACAGTAAAAGTTCTATTTTTTTAGTTTTTCCTTAAGTTTAGAAACAGCAAATGCAACCTGTTTTTCCAGCGTTTTAACAGATACGCCTAAAATATCTGCGGCTTCTTTATACTTCATTCCATTTTCCCGTATTAACAAAAAAGCCATTTTTGTTTTATTCGGAAGATCATCTATAGCTTTATTTAAAGCCGCTACAGTTTCCTGATTTATATATATGGATTCGGGGTTAGTGTGGGTATTGTAAAATAAATCGATATTAACTTCGTCAATATCCGCTATTTCCATCTTTTTTTTCCTGAGAAAATTAAATGCTTTGTTTCTGGCCATAATAAACACATAACTTTCCAGATCATCAACCTCCCCTAATTCCTCTCTCTTGACCCATAAAGAAAAAAACACATCAGAAACAAGTTCTTCGCATTCATGTTTATCTTTAACAAACAAAGAAATCAGACGAAAAACCTTATCCTGATAGGTATTGACAAAAATTCGGAAAGAATGTTCATCTGCAGACCTTCTTTTAAAAACACTACCAAAAATATGCTTCAATTGATTCAAAATATACTTCTATATAAGGTGTTTATAAAAATAAAGGTTGTTTTTATGAATATCTATTTTGCAAAAGTAACAATTCTTTTAGCTTAAAAACAGAGCTTACCCAAGTATTCTTTCTGCTACTTTTTTAAATAAAAACATGTTAACAAAAAACGCCAGCAAAATTGCTGGCGTTTTTTGTTAACAATTAAAACCTATGACTAGTTAGATTTCCAAAATCTAACAAAATGATTAACCTAGTTACTAATTTACTGAAAAAGATTTTGAAAACAACAAGGACAAGCTCAATTTTTGTCACATAAGTTTTCCACATTCACAATAACCGTCTCAGAAGGTTCATTTTGATTGTTTTTTAAAATATTAATTTTCCGGCAGAGGTAACCAGAGAAGCAATTCTTATCGCATCAAACACTCTTTCTTCAGATGCCCCTAATTTAATTAAAGAATCTTCGTGAGCATTTACACACATTTCGCACCCATTAACAGCAGATACAGCCAAACTTAACAGTTCAAAAAACTCTTTACCAGTTACCGGCTTAACCATAATCTGCATTCTTATACGCGCTGGTATTTGGCCATACTTTTCTTTACCTGTGAAGTGACGGAAACGGTAGAACACATTGTTAGACGCTAATAAAGATGCACAGGCAACAGCCTCTGCCAATTCCTCCTCTGTAGCACCGTGTTCAAAAGCATATTTGGTATAAAACTTAACAAGTACATTATTTTGGTTGTTAGATGCAATAGAAAGACCTATTAAACCACATTCTTTTTCTGAAAGATGCTCAGAAGTCAACGTACTGTTAAAGTTAAGTTTTAAATCTCTCAGATATTTGAAGTCAACAGCATTCAATAATCTTAACGATTCGTTAGTGATTTCAGTCAATCCAAAAATCTCTAAAAGTTCTTTTGTAGTTTCTTTTATTTCTGACATATTATTGATAATCAAATAGTTAATTTAAAACATGTTAAAAAAGAGGGGGTGTATCAAAAGGAATTTGTCATCCCGAGCGCAGTCGAGGGATTTCTTTCAGAAGTACTTAAGAAAGAGATTTCTCTTCGCTGTACTCATCCAAATGACAACGTTTTTATTTTTGATACACCCCCACGATATTTTTAAGCAACAAAGACTTAAACAGTTAAGGTCTCTTGTCCTTTTTCCCAGTTACAAGGGCACAACTCATCAGTTTGCAAACCATCCAACACGCGTAATACCTCTTTTACATTACGGCCTACGCTCAAATCGTTTACGCTAACCCAACGGATAATTCCACTTGGATCTATAATATAAGTTGCTCTGTAAGCTACTTTTTCATCATCATTAGTTAAGATACCAAGCTCACCAGCCAAAGATTTAGAAGTATCTGCTAACATAGGGAATTTCAATCCTCTTAAATCATCATGATTGTTTCTCCATGCTAAGTGAACAAACTCAGAGTCTGTAGAAGCACCAATCAAACGAGCGTCACGGTCAGAGAACTCACCAAAACTTTTGTTAAACTCTGCAATCTCTGTTGGACAAACGAAAGTAAAGTCTTTCGGCCACCAGAAAATTACGGTCCACACATTATCTTCATTTACTAAATAGTCTGAACTAATAGTATCAAACTCTTTACCTTTTTCTAAACTTACTACTGCTAATTTTGAGAATTTTGGAAATTCTTGTCCTACTCCGATCATAATATTACTTTTTTATTTTTTCTTTTTGTTTGATACAAATATAGGGCTTAATTAACGTCTTTTAAAGGTTTTAACCATCACTTATCCCGATACAACTATAAGATATATCTATAACAAAAATAAACAGATATAAAATTACCTTATAAAGGTGCCTTCCATATTTACCCTTACCGAAAAGGGATTAAGATAAATAGAAACTAAAACAGCAAGTTCTTTTTTAGTAAGTTCTTTAGAGAGATCCAAATCGGCTTCAAACTTAAAAACCTTTTTCCATCGCTTTTCTACCTCCGCCTGGATAACATAATTTTCTTTCCCGCTAATAAAGCTCAATAAAGACATACTTTGTTCAAGCGTGAGCACTTGTACATCCGGGTGTTCAAGAAACCAAATACGTGAACGAGGATACAATTCAGATAAGATTAATCTCACCTCCTCCTTATTTATCACTCTATCCGGCTCAAATTTTCCATCTTTGAAACTGTGCGAGAGAAACTGTGCTCCTATAATCTGTTGAATAGAAGTAAAAGCATAATCATCTTCTTTAACATCCGTTACCGGATATATAATTCCTTTAAAGCCAAGTACCTCATTTTGGGTAGTCCTTACATCCGCTTTATCTATGGTTGTATTGAAAAAAGGACCAAAAGCAGCTACTGCGCCCACCATTTGTCCTATATTTATCCATAAAGCCGTATTAGATAGAGCTGTCTCGCTAAATCCGGTTAAAGCAGCCAGATTATTCAAGGCAATAATATTAGGTTTATCTCTTGAAATAAATACACCCAGTGGAACATAAATCAGTTGGTCTTTTTCTTTGCCGAATCCGGCAGCAGCGCTGGTTCTATATATTTTATGATTCGGAACCTGCTCAAGGCTATCTTTACTTAAGGTAGTTAATCCATTAATTTTTCCATCCTGTAAAGGCAACAGATTAAAACGTTGTATCGCCTGAAACTCCTTTTCCTGCTCAGCATCTACAATAACTTTCGCTCTTATACTTTCTTTTTTACCATTGCGTTCAATAGTTGCCACCCAATTTTTACCACTGGCTTTTACAGCAAGCAACTTAGCAGAATAAAGAGGGGTTAAACTTTTAGTTTTAGCCACAATCTGATCCTGGAGAATTTTAGCTTTACCAATTTTTAAAGTATCGTTTTTGCAGCTATCCTGCCACTCTTTCCACAGCCCCACTGCAAATGCTGGTTCGTTAAAATCCACATGGTCCAATGCTTTAAAATCAGCCTCTCTACTCAACAATAAAGCTTTCACACCACTTCTTGCAGACTGTATTGCGGCCGAAACTCCTGCTGGAGTTGTCCCCAACACCAGAACATCTGTTTTGTGTTGAGCCATCACCTGCGTTGTCAAAAACGTAAATAAGAGTAGAAATATCTTCTTCATAGTCTTCTTAGCTTTTGCGTTGTAAATTAGAGAAATAATCTGTTAAATGCTGTTAAGAAGCTATTTAAAATTCAAATATATTTTTCACAGAAAGAGCAGCCAGGTAATGCCAGGCTGCTCTTTCAAAACAAGAATAAATATTCTTAATATTATTTTACTTCAGCTTTTGCTTTTGCTTTCATTGCATCGTTAGCTACGATAACAATTTCTACACGTCTATTTTGCGTTCTTCCAGCATCGGTGTCATTACTAGCAATAGGTTCTGTTTTACCTTTACCGCTAGTTTTCAAACGACTACCCGAAACACCTTTTGATGTAGCATAAGAAGCAACAGCATTAGCTCGCTCTAATGAAATTCTGTCATTTACAGCATCTGTTCCTACGTTATCTGTATGCCCAACAACTAAGATATCAGTATCAGGATATTTATTCAATGAAGCTGCTAAATTGTCAATGTTTTGTTTTGCTGTTGAAGACAATGTGGATTTATTGAATTCGAATAACAAACCTGAATCAAATTTAACAATAATCCCCTCACCTGCAGGAATAACCTCTGCACCCGGGATAGCTGCTTCAATTTCTTTTGCCTGTTTATCCATTTTTTTACCAATCAAAGCGCCTGCAGTTCCACCTAATGCACCACCTATAATAGCACCTACGGCAGTATTACCTGCTTTGCCACCTATTAGTGCGCCAATACCCGCTCCGGCAGCAGTACCAATACCTGCTCCTTTAGTTGTATTGTTCATGTTTTTAACAGTCTCGCATGAAGAAAAAATTGATGAGGCACCAATTGCCAATGCCACTGTGAATACAGATATTCTTAACTTTGTTGTTTTCATAATTTTAATTTTGAATAATTATTTAGTTTTACACAAACTAAATGCCAAAGATATTCTTTAATTATATTACTTTAAAATGATAAGTATTTTGGGTTGCGGATGGCTAGGGTTTCCACTGGCGAAAAGTTTTATTACCAATGGGATTTCTGTAAAAGGCTCTACCACCCAACAACAGAAAACACAGGTCTTATCAGAAAACAAAATAGAGCCTTACCTTATAGAACTATCAGATAATCAACATAGTAGTATTATATACGAGTTTTTAAAAAATGAAACGCTCATTATAAATATTCCACCAGGCAGATACTTATCTGCCAACGATAAGTATCTCGAAAATTTAACCACACTCAATAAATATATCCTAAACAGTAATCTTAAAAATGTAATTTTTATATCCTCCACTTCTGTGTACAAAAATGCTTCAGCAGAAATAACCGAAGAAGGGGATATTGATGCAGAAAACAAGCTGTTTTTCGCAGAACAAATATTCAGAGAGAATAAAAAAATCAATACCACAATTATCCGCATGGGCGGATTATTTGGCCCTTTACGGCACCCGGGAAGGTTTTTCTCCGGAAAACCCTCTGTGGCCAACGGACTGGTTCCCGTTAATATGATTCATCTTGACGACTGCATTACCATTATACAAAAAGTAATAGCACAGCATTACTGGAACCAAACAATCAATGCCTGTTCCCCGCATCATCCTACCAGAAAAAAGTTTTATACCGAAGCCATCAAACTCTATGGAGGAACAATTCCTGATTTTGTGGAAGAAAATGGACAGAAAAAGATCATCAGTCCACAAAAGCTAATTAAAGATCTCGATTATCAGTTTATACATCCCGACTTGATAAAGTCGTTAAATACCCTTGTCTAAAAACAATCTTAACCTGAATTCGATTAATAATCATAGTTTAAACATAACCCACAAACCTTGTCATGCAGCGAAGTCAAGGGATCTCTTACGGAAGCATTTCTCTTCGTTCTACTCATCGAAATAGCAACGTTTTTATTTTTGCTACAGCCCTTTAAGTTGAGCCCCCATGAGGAGCTGAAATACATATGCCTGCTAACTAAAAAATACACTAAGCCCCCTTTGTTATAGTTTGATTGGAGCTATGATGGAGCTAGACTATAGCGATGCACCAGAAAGTTTTATTTAAAAACTGCGTTTCCAACGTTTAAACGGGGGTAGCAATAACGCATTTTCATCAGAAAAATACACTAAGCATCAATAAATCAGGCACCTTATGCAGATGAACGAATTTGTAATTTCAGGTAATAACCAGCGTTCTATTAACACTCAATTTCAAATATAAACTAACAAACCCTTTGTGCTCAAGCTAACAGGTCCTGAAATAAATTCAGAATAACCTAAATTAGCAGGAAAACATGACGAATAATAGCCAAACTCAGGTTCTTTCCTTTAATAATTCCAATACTTTTCAGACGTACAACACACCTGTAAACATTCAAAAAGATCTTACCTACTATTCTTAGCAGCATCATAAAAAAATGATATTTATAAGAAGTAGGCAAATTACTTTTGTTTCGCATAATATAACAGGCTTTTTTATTATTTTCGAGAAATGGATTCTATGCTTGTCAGATGGACCTTTTTTCTCATTTTTTTAACCCTGTTATCTTCTAAAACAGCTTTCACAGGCATTTTAAAAAATGCCCCTGCTCCCGAGAAGAATATAATAGATCTACTATCAAAGCAATCCCCATTAATTAAAGATGTAAAAAGCCTTAAAGCATTACTGCATAAAGAAATAGTTACTTTACCGAAAGAAACTAAAAGTATTATCTCCAATATTTTTATAGCGGGTAAAACTGCCGCAGAACTGGATGCACTTAATAACACCAGTACAACTCTGTTTAAACAAGCTTTACAACAGGCACAACAACTTAACCGTAAAGATTTAGAACTATGGGCAGCCATACAATACGGGGTTTACTTATATACTTACAGAAAGTATGAAGACTCCTTTCCCTTATTCATGCAGAGTATCCAGTTATTGGACAGCGAGATAAATGAACAGGTTATACAACCTGCAGAAACATATAAAAAGATAGCCTATTTTTTAATGACGGCCGGTGATTATGAAAAGGCAGAAAAATATTTACTGCAAGCAAAAAAACACGCAGAGCCCAACAGCAGCGAACTTGCCAGTATTACAGACAATCTGGGATTAAACAGTATTAATCGTAACGAGTTTATAAAAGCAGAGCAATATTTACAGGAAGCCCTAATTATCGCTTCTGCTGCAAATGACGAACTACGGTATGGAAAAGTTTTAGGCAACATGGCCCTTATTAAATTTAAACAACAAGAATTTGAAGAAGCCATAACGCTTTTAAACCAAGATATAGCTATTTCCAAAAAACTGGACAATGTGCAAAACACAGTGTATGCATTGGTCTTATCAGGTAAAGTTTATCTGCAAATGGGGCAAACTGCCCAGGCTGAAAAGCAACTTGCCGAAGCACAAACTTATACAAAATCAAAAATATACCTAAAAAATTCTGAGTACGAGATTAATACCCTTCTTTTAGAAATTGCAAAAAAAACAAAAAACGACCAACAGGAGCTAACAGCCAGAAGAAATCTGGACGAGCTAAAAAAAACACTTGCCTACCTGGATGGCAAGGAGGTTATTCTCAAAGTAAACTGGGAAATGGAAAAGAAGAACCTGGAGCTAAATTTACAGGTAGAAAAAGCAAAACGTGAAACAGAAACACTAAAAAAAGTAATAGCCGTATCCGGATGTATATTACTGTTATTGATCATTACTCTGCTCATAAAAGGTTATCAGAAAAGCATTAGAAATAAAACCGATGAATACGATAAAAACATACTTCGCCTTAGTATGGACAAAGAAAAGTCTGAACAAAAATTAAAAACAAACGTTCAGGCACTACAGCATTACAAAATATATCTGTTTGAAAAAAACGAACAGATAAAGGAACTCCAGACCGAAATGGAGAAAATAAAACATAATTCGACCATTTATCCGGAAAAATATAACTACAAAATAGAACAGTTATTAAAGTCGCACTTAATGAACGACCAAACCTGGATAACTTTTAAAAAAATCTTTATAAACAATTACCCAAAATACTACGAACACCTACTTAAAAATTTCGGAAAACTCAGCGATTCCAACTTAAGAATTATATTTCTGTCGAAACTGGAAATGAACAATATGGAAATTTCCCGCATACTTGGCCTCACCCTTGACGCAGTAAAAAAAGCGAAACAACGACTAAGGAAAAAATATGGTGAAGATTACACCATCCTTTTCAATGAAAAAGCCGATATATAATCCAAAAGTTGGTAGCATCACTCATTTCATAATCTGATAAACTACAACAAAAACAAGACGGATGTTTTACTCTTATCTATATTAATTATTAAGAGAGATATAATAATCTTATGGGTTTAATCCCTGTAATCTCCTTGTTTATTATACAAAAGCAACTCATCAATTTATCTCAAATTGCGGGGATATAAATACCCATCTATGGTTACATAAAACTCTCTGGTATTTCTCAAGGGGATCCAGTAGATTAACCTTTAGAATGTGTTTCATAGTTATTCATTATTCTAGGTAATTTTACCAGATTAAGATAGAAGATATATTGTATTGGTCTCACTTTTGTGATAACTTTGATTTACACAGACATTTCACACTATGTTAAATTTCGAATTTAAAAACCCTACCAAAATCCTTTTCGGGAAGGGAGAAATAGCGAAGCTTTCTCAGGAGGTGCCCAAAAATGCCAAAATATTAATGGTGTATGGCGGAGGCAGTATTAAAACCAATGGCATTTACGAACAGGTTAAAACCGCACTCAAAGATTTTGAAATGATAGAGTTTGGCGGTGTGCCTGCCAACCCTGAGTACAGTGTATTGCTGAAAGCTTTAGATATTATCAAAAAGGAGAAAATTACGTTTCTATTGGCTGTAGGTGGCGGCTCTGTTATTGACGGCGTTAAGTTTTTATCTTCTGCGGCATTATACAAGGGAGCTGAGCCATGGGATATTCTCGCTAACTCCATACGGACATACGAAGGTTTGCCTTTTGGTACTGTACTCACTTTACCTGCTACGGGATCTGAAATGAACTCCAGCTCAGTAATCAGCAGAAAAGAAACTAAACAGAAACTGGCAATGGGTGGACCGGGGTTATTCCCTGTTTTCTCTATACTTGACCCTCAGGTAATCAAATCTATACCGCAAAAGCAAATTGCGAATGGACTTACGGATGCTTTTACACATGTTCTTGAGCAATACATGACTTACCCTATTGGCGCGTGGCTGCAGGATAGGTTTGCCGAAAGTATTATGCAAACGCTTATTGAAGTGGCTCCTAAAATAATGACTGATCCTTCTGATTATACCATCGCTTCGGAATTTATGTGGTGCTGTACGATGGCTCTTAATGGTCTTATCCAAAAAGGGGTACCGGGCGATTGGGCTATACACTCTATGGGACATGAACTGACTGCTCTATACGGAATAGATCATGCCCGTACACTAGCTATTATTGCCCCAAGCCATTACCGCTATAATATCGAATCTAAAAAAGAAAAACTGGCGCAATATGCAGAAAGGGTATGGAATGTAAAAAATGGCAGTACCCTGGAAAAGGCTCACGAAGCCATATTAAAAACAGAAGAGTTCTTTAATTCTCTGGATATTAAAACTAAACTTTCTGAATATACGACGGACTTCTCATCTACCGGAAAAATTATTGAGGAGAATTTTAACCAAAGGGGCTTAAAAGGCATAGGAGAACACCGTAATTTAACACCTGCTGATGTTAGACAAATAGTTGAAATGAGTTTTTAGGAAATGAATAATATTCGGCGGCTTTTCGAAATATCAAAAAAAACAGATAGGAGAATTATTGGGTTAATGTCTGGTACTTCTCTTGACGGGCTGGATATTGCCTTGTGCCAGTTTAACGGTAGCGGATTAAGCACCGAGGTCAAACTTCTGAATTTTATCACCATTCCTTATCCCCAGGATTTTAAAGAGGACATTAAGGGCATTTTTTCTAAAGAAACAATTAGTCTCGAAAAACTGTGTCTGCTAAACGAGAAGATAGGTATTGTTCATGCAAACTATATCAATAGAGCATTAAGTGAATGGAATATCAAAGCGGAGGCTGTTGATGCTATTGCCAGCCATGGGCAAACTATATTTCATGCCCCTTTTAGCAAACATCAAGACCCAAATTATACGAATGCCACTTTGCAAATCGGTGATGGAGACCATATCGCAGTAAATACGGGAATTGTTACGATAAGTGATTTCAGGCAAAAAAACATCGCTGCAGGCGGCGAAGGAGCACCTCTTGCAGTTTATGGTGATTATATCTTGTTTAACACCCCCTCTCACTCTACGGTTTTATTAAATATAGGCGGTATAGCCAATATTACCTTTTTGCCTTCTGCTACATCTAAAGGGACTATGTTTTCTACTGATTTAGGCCCTGGAAACACCATGTTGGACCAGTTTATGCAACGCAAATACCAACTTTATTTTGATAAGGATGCCTTATATGCAAAAAAGGGTAAGGTTAACCAGGATCTGCTCAACCTTTTGTTAGACGATTTGTTCTTTAGCTTACCCTTACCCAAAAGCACAGGTCCCGAGCTATTTAATTTAAAATACCTTGATTCAAGATTAGCAAAACTACAAAACGGCAATTTGTCCAATGAAGATATTCTGGCTACACTTTGCGAATTATCGGCCATAGCCATAAGCCGGGCAATAAAAGATTTAAAAGAGAAGGTTATTTTAATACCCAGTGGAGGCGGAGTACACAATCCTCTGTTAATGGAAAGAATTAAATTCTATTTACCTGAAACAACACTCAGAAATATTGAGGACTATGGAATTACAGCTGATTCTAAAGAGGCTGTTTTATTTGCCCTGTTGGCCAACGAGACGCTAAGTGGCGAAACCATAAATTTTAAGACAGAAACGGTAAAGAATATCTGTATGGGAAAAGTAAGCTTTCCTCAATAATTCTTGAGAAAAACATCTTCTAAACAAGTTACCTATAGAAACTTAAGAGGAAAACCTTTTCGTCCTGAATAAAATCGAAGGATTTCTCTCAGGATGAAAAGGTTTTTTATTTACAACACAGCTTCTTTCATCATTAATAGCCTAGAACTTAAAGCCCAAACTTAGATGTACCAGACTCTGTCTTTGTCCATCTTCTTTATTGATATCCTGCAAACCTGTTTCGTAACGCGCATCAAGAGATAGAGAACTAAAATCGATACCTAAACCTCCCTGTATATTGGTGACAAAACTTTTATACTTATAAAAATCCGGATCTATTACTTGTTCCAGCGCACTTTCATCGGTATTCAGGTTAAACTGGAAAGCGGGCCCTGCCATAAAGCGAAGATTAAAGTTTTTAAATCCGGCCTTGGTTCCTATTAAAGCGGGAATATCCAATGTTGTAAATTTAACTTTTCCAGACTGCTCTATAGATGTTCCGTTTTCTTTGATTTTAAAATCCGCTCCTTTGGATCCTAAATAAATTTCGGGTTGGATATAAAACGCTTTCCCTATTCTTCCCCAAAGTCCTACATTATAGCCTAATATTCCAGACCCGTCCACTTCCATTTTCTCCGCTTTTATAGTAGAATAATTTATACCAGCCTTTATTCCTCCTTCGAATTGAGCTGATGCACTTGTCGACACAATGAGTGCCGCAAACAAAAACAATACTTTTTTCATGGTTATATTTTTAATGTTTATGGGTGTTTTTACCTGGTTATGTTTTATTTATAGTTTTCAGAATCTTAAACGCTTTATTTTTTGCCGTATTATGTTAATTTTGCATCCAAACAATGTATAGCTATGGCTGATATTACTATTGATACTAAAGACTGGGAAAAATTAAGCATAAAGCTTAAACGCAAATACAATCATTTAACAGATGAAGACCTGGCTTACGAATCAGGAAAAGAGGATCAGTTAATTGATCACCTCGCCTCACGTTTACACAGAACCAGAGAGTATGTTGTCTTTACCTTAAAAAAAGGGCTTATAAATATCGATAGCAACAGGTTATAAGTAACCTTCCTGAACTTTCTTTGGCAAGCCCTTAATAATTAATCTGTAAGAGTCGTCTATCAGTTTACACAGCAACTGCCTGTTTAGACCATGATTTAAAAGAACGGTGTTCCAGTGTTTCTTGTTCATATGATACCCTGGAACAATGGCCGAATAGGCCTCTCTTTGTTTAATTGCTTCTTCAGGATCACATTTCACGTTAAAGCTGTCTGCTTTTTCTACGTTTACCAGCAAAAAAATCTTTCCTTCTACCTTAAATACCAAAGTATCATTATCAAAGGGAAATGATTCTGTTACTCCCTTTTTAGCAATACAATAGTCTCTCAGTTCTTCTATATTCATTATTTATAGAACAATGATCTGGTGCCAAACATATATTTAACAGATATACCAAAAACAGAATACATATCTTTGGCTTTGTTGGCAAAAATTGTAGGGTCGTCATTAAATCCGTCAATATCATCAGAGTTGGTAAAAACGGTTTTCCAGTTCAGGCCCAATAAAATCTGCTGTTCATCGTACTGGTTATATATAATATAATTATAACCTATAGTTATAGGAAACATAGACACATTTTTAAAGTCTTTTTTTCCGATATCACCTTTATGCTGTCTGCTTTTGAAAGGATTCTTATTCACGGTTTCTCCATTCTCTACTACTACCAGCTCGGGTTTAAAATCCTCAACATCATTACTTCCAGAGAGTACCCCATACCCTAAACCAAAATTTAATCCCCTCATTACGTATAAAAGGTCGTTATACTTATAATCAACCAATTGTCCCAGAGCTACAGAGCCTCTTATTTCAATCGTACTAAAGTCCGAAACAAATTGTCTTTTATGTTTATCAGGCCCATCTTTGAGCTGTACAATATTGTACTCTAAACCAGCGTTTATAAAAGGTGTAAAATAATAATCAACTGTGGCTCCGTATGCCTTAGATTTATTAATTGTCAGGCTTTTACTCGCTTCTGGATAAACCCCATTTTTATAATTGAATCCTGTGAATGCAGTTGTCATTCCTCCCTGAATCCCAACAGCAAAATTATAGAATTCTGCCTGAGCCATTGCTGCAATACTTACAAACAATGTAAAAATTAAAGTAAGAGTCCTTTTCAAATTATATTTTTAAAAAGTAATTTAACCATATTTGTATTAAATGCAATACAAGCATCCATTTTTAATTTGGTTAAAAATATCTCAAAATTTTCTTTTATCAAAACGGAAATCTCCTTAAAATGAATATAGAATACACTGTTAGTCAGCGTTTTTTAAAATACGTACAAATAGACACGCAATCTGACCCTTTATCTTCTACCACACCTTCCACAGAAAAACAAAAAAATTTAGGTCGGTTACTTGTTCAGGAACTACAGGAAATGGGGATTTTAAATGCGGAGATGGATGAAAACGGCTATGTTTATGCCAGTCTTCCTGCCAATACAGCTAAAAATGTACCCGTTATATTTTTCTGTTCGCACATGGATACTTCTCCCGATTGTAGCGGAAAAGATGTAAAGCCTATTATCCATCGAAACTATCAGGGGAAAGATATTATATTACCAGATGACAATTCTATTGTAATCAGACAAGATGAGCACCCCGATTTGAAACATCAGCTGGGTAATGATATTATAACCGCCAGCGGAAAAACACTTTTGGGCGCCGACAATAAGGCTGGTATTGCAGAAATAATGGATGCGGTACTTTTCTTAAAAACTCACCCTGAGGTGAAACATGGTGAAATAAAAATACTTTTTACTCCTGACGAGGAAATTGGTCGTGGTGTAGATAAAGTAAATCTCCATAAACTAAATGCTCAATTTGGTTATACTATAGACGGAGAAACCTTGGGTTCTTTTGAGGACGAGACATTCTCCGCCGACGGCATGGAGATTATTATTGAGGGAGTAAGCACCCACCCCGGCTTTGCTAAAGGGAAAATGGAAAGTGCCCTTAAGATTGCTGCTGAAATTGTAGCCAACCTTCCTTCGGATAGACTTTCTCCTGAGTCTACCAGCGGAAAACAAGGTTTTGTACACCCTACCAATATTTCAGGAGAAGTTGAGCAAGCCAAAATTCAACTGATTATAAGAGATTTTGAAGATCATTTACTGGAAGCTCATGAAAACGAGGTAAAGTCTATGGCTTTAAATATTGTTTCTAAATACCCAAACGCTAAAGTGAGTTTTGAAATTAAGGAACAATACCGCAACATGAAAAAAATAATTGATTTACATCCCCAGGTTAGTTCATTTGCTCTTGAGGCAATAAAAAGAGCTGGTATTACCCCAAAACCCCAACATATACGTGGCGGTACTGATGGTTCACGGCTTTCTTTTATGGGGCTACCTTGTCCAAATATCTTTGCAGGCGAACATGCTTTCCATAGCAAACAGGAATGGGTAAGCATACAGGACATGGAAGCTGCCGTACGAACAATTATTAATTTAGCTATGATTTGGGAAGAAAGAGCCTAACTTCTCAAATATTAAGCTACACCTAAGACAGATTAATAAAGCATTGATCACCTTTGCGGCAGTTGGAAAGGGCAAGCATAAAAAGACACTTTGTCATTCCTAGCGCAGTCGAGGAATCTGTTTCAGAAGTATTTAGGGTAGAGATTTATCTTTGCTGTCTTTTATTGGTATATAACTAATTGAACCGCTTTTTTGCCTTGCCCGCTAAACCTTAAAACAGGACACTCATAAGTACAAAACAGAAAAGTCTCTTTTGATGATTTAGAAAAGAGTTTTATATTTAATAAATATGTCTCGGTTTATGAGACATACACAACCGAATATGGTTATGTATGGGCAAGTATGTGAGACATATAAATGAGTTAGCGGCTATTTAGACAGACACTCCGCAAGAACAGATGAGAAGTACAGATGAAATAAAAGAATTGATAATTTCAACGGCAAGTTCAGACGACAGAATTAGGGCTGTTTTATTAAATGGTTCACGAGCAAACCCTACCATTCAACCGGACAAGTATCAAGACTTTGACATCGTATTCGTAGTTAATGATTTGAAAACATTCACCAATAATCATAATTGGACAAACTGTTTTGGTGAAAAACTAATTTCTCAGCTTCCAAACGAAATGTCTTTTGATAGCGAAAACCCGATGGAAAAAGGTGCATTTACCTATTTAATGCTATTTACTGACAATAACCGAATAGACTTAACGCTTTTTCCATTAGAAAAATTTGAAACAGATTTTAAATTGGACAGTTTGACCGTGGTATGGCTTGACAAAGATCAATTATTTTTAAACATTCCGAAACCAACCGACAAAGATTATCATATTCAAAAGCCAAGTGAAAAATATTTTTTAGACGTCTGTAATGAATTTTGGTGGGTAAGCACTTATGTAGCGAAAGGGCTTGTGAGAAATGAAATATCTTACGCAAAAGAAATGCTTGAAACTGTTGTAAGACCTATGTTTATGAAAATCATAGAATGGTATATTGGAATTCAAACTGACTTTTCAATTTCCTTTGGAAAAGGAGGAAAGTTTATGAAAAATAACTTATCAAAAACACAATATGACAAAGTGCTTGCAACTTATTCAGACTATCAATTAGAAAAGAACTGGACTTCTCTATTTTTAATGACAGAATTATTTGGGGCGTTTGCAATAATCGTAGCCGACAAATTGAAATTTAACTACGACTTGAAAGAAGAGAAAAATGGAAAGAACTATTTAGAAACAATGTACAACGA
Source organism: Pseudopedobacter beijingensis (assembly GCF_042678145.1). NCBI lineage: Bacteria > Pseudomonadati > Bacteroidota > Sphingobacteriia > Sphingobacteriales > Sphingobacteriaceae > Pseudopedobacter > Pseudopedobacter beijingensis. Next base: position 647,067 of record NZ_JBHUDG010000003.1, read on the forward strand.
ACAAAAAATAAACAGCCACTAACATCGGTAACTGTTGCACACCCCTACTAGTTTAAGTGTTCCGATAGGATCACTTGAATACGTTATGAGTACCGAGAACTCCGTTCAGTAAAAACACTAATTGTTAACCATAAAATATTAACTTTAAAATGGCAACTCGTTATCGATATTATTTTCAAGGATAGCTTGAGAAGCAGCAAACTATAAATATAGCAGTGCAATAGATACTTATAAAGAAGAGAATGAATCATTACCCATACAGAGGGTATAGTAGCAAATTATTACCGGACGGAGTCCTCAGTTTTATAAAAACATTTAAGTCATCCGTTGGAAGACTTAAAACGAGGAAGACAACTCGCTATCAACATTATTTGCAGAAAAACCCTGGAAAAGCGGGAAAATCTAGCAAAGCGTATCTACCATAAAAATGACAAAAAAAAAGAACGAACCGCTAACAAGGTATTGCGCTCCTCCTCGTTTAAGAGTTCTCATAAGATCTCTTGAACAAGAAAAGAGATATGATTTTTAATTTTCAACTAAATGACAACAATAATAGCCTTAGTTTTATTTTTAATTTTCTTGTTCATTTCTTCAATTCATTTCTATTGGGCTTTTGGCGGAAAATGGGGAAGTAAAGCTGTCCTTCCTACCAAAGACGACAATAATACCCAAGTTTTAAACCCTACTATTTTATCAACATTAACTGTAGCGTTTGGCCTACTATGTTTTGGAGTTTTTATTTTAGTAATGTCAGGGCTGATAACTTTTAACATACCTCTATGGCTGTCTAAATATGGTCTTTGGATAATTGCGGGTATTTTCACTCTGAGAGCAATCGGAGATTTTAATTATGTTGGTTTTTTCAAGAAAATTAAACATACAACGTTTGGGAAAAATGACACAAAATATTTTTCACCATTATGCTTAACTATTGGAATATTGACAATAATTTTAGAACTAATAAAATAAAAACTTCTGCTAACAAGAGTTTTACGCTCAGACGGGCTAAAGTAAAAAATTTAGACTGCAGTTTTTCAATTCAACATTAATAATAAACAAAACATCTACCTGTGTTTCGATTTCCCTTCCCAACGCTATACTTTCATTCTTGGAATAATAGCTACAGTTAACCGGCTAATGCAAGTCATCTTACCTTCGTCATTATAAAGCTTAATATCCCAAACATGCGTTTTATTACCTAAGTGTATAGGAGTACATTTTGCTGTAACCTGTCCATTTACTACCGGCCTAAGATGGTTGGCGTTTATTTCCAAACCTACGCCCATCAGCTTTTCGGCATCTATCACCATATTACTGGCTATGCTTCCGATAGTTTCGGCCAAAACTACTGATGCTCCTCCATGTAATATCCCTGCGGGTTGTTTGGTCTTATCATTTACAGGCATAGTAGCTTCTATAAAATCATCACCAATTTCTGTAAAAACAATATTCAGTAGTCCACCCAGATTATTCTGTGGTCGTGTATTTAAATCTGATGTTGTATATTTTTTAAACCAAATCATAAATCAATATATTTTAATTCAGAAGAACCTATAGGTACCTTTCTTTGAGTACATTCAAATGGTGCGCTACATGTCCTGCAACTATAAACAATAACGCTCCTACAGAGATATTGTTTCCATTGGCATTTCCATTTTTAGCATAATCGGCCTCATTTAAACTCTTAAAAAAGTACATATTTGATTTACGCATCAATAAAAACTCGTTAACCAGATCTTCCAACTTTCTTTCGGCTATCCTTGAGTTTGCGATATAATCGTTTTCATCAAATCCCGGAAGCTCGGCTTTATCGTTTCTGGCAAAACACATTGTTCTGTATACCATTACCCGTTCCGTATCTATCAAATGAGCGATCACTTCTTTAACCGTCCATTTCCCCGGGGCATAGGCATAGTCCTGCTTCGCTGCCGGAACCAGCTCTAACAAGTTACTTATCTGTTGCTGCTGCTTATCCAACATTTCCATAATATCTCCCTGCACAAGCTGTATATAACCTGTATAATAGGGAGCATAATCTTTAGGCTGAGGTTGATACATCTTTTTTATTGTTTCTTAGTATAATCCTAAACGTAGTTCCTTTTCCTATTTCGGAATCTTTCACAAAAACAGACCCCTTGTGGTAGTTTTCAACCATTCGTCTGGTCAGCGAAAGCCCTAAGCCCCATCCCCTTTTTCTAGTGGTATAACCCGGTTGAAAAACAGTGTCAAACTTAGAACGGGGAATTCCCTTTCCTGTATCTGAAATATCTATAATTACCTGTGTTCTGGAAGAATTCTCTTTGATATGGACATGAATACTCCCTTGTCCGCCTATAGCATTCACAGCATTTTTAAGAATATTTTCTATAACCCAATCAAATAAAGGCACATTCAACAAGGCTTCTATATCTTCATCTCCGGTAATATTAAAGCTAATCTTATCCGAAATCCTCACTTTAAAATAGTCTACAAATTCTTTAACTACATCAAAAACCTTATGATTGCTTAATATGGGTTTCGACCCAATCTTAGAAAATCTGTCTGCTACTACCTCCAGCCGCTTAACATCATTCTCCATTTGCATAACCAAAGAGCCATCCTCTTCCGGTAGTTTATCTTTTAACAGCTCTACCCAGGCCATTAATGACGATACGGGGGTTCCCAGCTGATGGGCGGTTTCTTTTGCCAACCCTACCCAAACCTGATCTTGTTCTGATTTTTTAGAGGAGTTAAATACAGCATACGCCACCAATAAAAACACGGCAATAAGCGAAAGTTGTATATAAGGGAAAAACCTGAGGCGAGTCAGCAGATTACTATCTTTATAATAGACCATGTTCTTTTGCCCGAAAAACTCTAAAGGTATAGGTTCATGCTGAGATTTCATTTTATCCAGCTGCCTGTGAAAGTAGTCCGGATCATGAACTTTGCGATCCGCATCTAATTTAAAATAGGTTTTGGTAGTATCCAGCCCCTGATAAGTTATAATAGAATCTTTTTCGTTAGTCACAATTGCCGGAACGGGTAAGCTATCGCGAATAACAAACAAGAAGTTCATCATTTCGTCGTTATCCGTTTCAAACATGGTTTTTAAGCTTTTAGCCCATAATTCTGCTCGGGTTCTCTCGGATTTGGCAATGCTTTTTACCAAAAAATCAGTATAGGCCAAAGACGACACAGCAATAATTACTGCAAAAGAGAGTAATATATATTTCCAGAGCCGTCTGTTTTCGTAAGGATTCATTGGAAGTTTAAAATACAAACTTCTTTTTTATTCGTAGAATAGTCTGTTATAATAAAATCAAAAAAGAGATATTCTTATCTCTTTTTTGATTTATTCTTTGCCTGCGCTTCCGCCTTTTCTTTCATTTCTTTTCTAACCTCTTTCATTAACCTTAGTTTATAGTAAAGACTTAAACTAAAAGAAGCGGCACAAAGTATAGGCACAAAATAATTACCTTTTTGATAGGCCATTGTTCCTATAATTACCGAAAGGATAATCAGTAAATTCAGAATGACGTTAAATGCTATTTTCTTCCCCATCTTAGTATACCCTTAACTCTGGCTCTATCTCTGCCGCCCAGGCAAGAATACCACCTGTTAAATTATATACATTAGTGTAACCTGCCTGCTCCAGCTGATTTAATGCCGCAGCACTTCTTGCCCCGCTTCTGCATTGCATAACTACAGGAATATCTTTAGATATTTTATCTTTTTCTAACAGAACGTTTGCCAGAGGGATATTCTCACCTTCAAGATTAGACATTTCGTATTCAAAAGGTTCGCGGACGTCAATTAACTGAAATTCCTTCCCTTCATCTTTCCACTGCTTAAGTTCGCTTACTGATATTTCTTTCATAACAACAATTGTTTTTCTTCCAACCAAAAATAGAAATAAAATAATAGAGTTGATAAAGCTTCTGTTTTATTTTAAGAACCTTACACTTAGTGTAATTATGGCCAAATTTTTACATTGTTTTCTTGCCGGAAACAGAAAAGCAATTTTAGAACGTTTCTAAATTAAAAATTATCTTTTACTTAGCCCAAAGCATTTCCCTAAGTTTGTTTATTAATTAAACATTTACGCATTAGAAAAGACCTTAAATACTAACAAATGAGCAATTTTTCAAAAACTTTTTCTTCCACGCTGGGGAGAAAGCTGATCATGTGTTTAACAGGCTTGTTCTTGTGTACTTTCTTAGTTGTCCATTTAATTGGTAACCTCCAGTTATTTGCCAACGACGGTGGGTACTCATTTAACAAATATGCCTATTTCATGACCCATTTTACACCCATCAAGGTAGTTTCTTACTTGCTTTATACTTCTATTATCGTACATACGGTATGGGCAATTATCATTACACAAAAAAACAAGGCAGCTCGTCCTGTTTCTTATGCTGTAAAAGGAGCTAATGGGAGTATCTGGTCATCCAGAAACATGGGAATATTAGGCACCATCATTTTCCTGTTTGTGGTGATTCACATGAGTAACTTCTGGTACAAGTACCACTGGGGAGAAACACCTTATATCGAGTACCATACAGACCTGAATACAGGTGTTACTGAAATTAAAGAGCTAACAGCTGCTGACTACACACAATATGTACAGTATGTAGACAATAACGGCATCGAAATCATTAAATCTAAAGATTTGTATAAAGAAGTTGCTTTTGCTTTTTCAAGCCCTATTTATGTAGCATTCTACATATTAGCCATGGCTGCTTTGGCTTTCCACTTATTACATGGTTTCCAAAGTGCTTTTCAAACATTGGGATGGAATAACAGCAAATACAAACCATTGGTTAATTTCTTAGGTGTATGGGTATTTTCTATCATTATTCCGATAGGCTTTGCTGCCATGCCTATATATTTCTTTTTATTCAAATAACTAAGATTACGACATGAAGTTAGATGCAAAAATTCCATCGGGTCCACTAGGAGAAAAATGGAACAAACATAAATTCGACCTTAAACTTGTAAACCCTGCCAATAAAAGAAAATATACTGTTATTGTAGTAGGTACAGGATTAGCAGGTGCTTCAGCAGCTGCTTCTTTAGGCGAGCTGGGTTATAATGTAAAAGCCTTCTGCTTTCAGGACAGCGCTAGAAGAGCTCACTCTATTGCCGCTCAGGGAGGTATAAACGCAGCAAAAAACTATAAAAATGACGGAGACTCTGTGTTCCGTTTATTCTACGACACCATCAAAGGTGGCGATTATAGAGCCCGTGAAGCTAACGTATATCGTTTAGCCGAGGTTTCTGTAAATATTATAGATCAGTGTGTCGCTCAGGGTGTTCCTTTTGCCCGCGAATACGGGGGCCTTTTAGATAACCGCTCTTTTGGTGGTGCACAGGTATCCAGAACTTTCTATGCTAAAGGACAAACCGGACAGCAGTTATTATTAGGCGCTTATTCAGCCCTGAATCGTCAAATAAAAGCCGGATCAGTAAAAATGTACACCCGTACAGAGATGCTGGACCTGGTTACTATAGACGGTGCTGCAAAAGGTATTGTTACCCGTAATTTGGTTACAGGAGAAGTGGAAACTCATGCCGGACATGCAGTACTTCTTTGTACCGGCGGATACGGAAACGTATTCTATCTTTCTACCAATGCCATGGGTTCTAACGTAACAGCAGCATGGAGAGCCCATAAAAAAGGTGCCTTCTTTGCTAACCCTTGTTACACGCAAATTCACCCTACCTGTATTCCTGTTACCGGAGATCACCAATCTAAACTGACATTAATGTCAGAATCGTTAAGAAATGACGGTAGAGTTTGGGTTCCTAAAACAAGAGAAACAGCAGAAAAACTGCGTAAAGGTGAAATCAAAGTTAAAGACATCAAAGAAGAAGACAGAGATTACTATTTAGAAAGAAAATATCCTTCTTTTGGTAACCTTGTACCTCGTGATGTGGCCTCAAGAAATGCAAAACAAGTTTGCGACGACAAACGTGGAGTGGGTAAGTCTGGTTTAGCGGTTTACCTTGATTTCTCTGATGCGATCAAAAGATTAGGACAAAAAGCGGTTGAAGCAAAATATGGGAACCTATTTGATATGTACTATCAGATAACGGATGAGAACCCGTACGAAGTACCTATGAGGATATATCCAGCGGTTCACTATACTATGGGTGGACTTTGGGTAGATTATAACCTGATGACTACTGTACCGGGTTTATATTCTTTAGGAGAAGCTAACTTCTCTGACCATGGCGCAAACCGTCTGGGTGCATCAGCATTGATGCAGGGATTGGCTGATGGATATTTCGTAATCCCATACACTATTGGTGATTATTTAGCGAACATAGGGCCTGCTCCTGTTGACGAGAAACATCCTGCATTTGCTAAGGCAAAACAAGATATTATTGATTTAACAAATAAACTGCTTTCATTAAAAGGAACCAGAACTGTAGACGAATACCATAGAGATTTAGGTCATATTATGTGGGAATACTGTGGTATGGCCCGTACTGCCGAAGGTTTACAGAAAGCCAAGAAAATGATTGCGGAACTTAGGGAAGATTTCTGGAAAAACGTAATCGTACTTGGAGAAAATGAGGAAGTAAACCAATCTTTAGAAAAAGCTGGAAGAGTAGCTGATTTCTTGGAACTGGGAGAGTTGATGGTTGACGATGCTTTCCAACGTAATGAATCATGCGGTGGTCACTTCAGAGAAGAGTATCAAACTCCAGAAGGAGAAGCTTTAAGAAACGATGATGAATTCACTTATGTTTCGGCCTGGGAATACACAGGAACAAATCAGCCAGAAGTTCTTCATAAAGAAGAGTTAGTTTTTGAAAATGTTAAATTAACACAACGTAGTTATAAATAGTATTGTGTAGAGCGTATCGAGATAAGTAAAATACCTCAATACCCAATACTCAGTACCCAATACTAAAAAGATATGAGTGGACATATGAATCTGACGTTAAAAGTTTGGCGTCAAAAAAATGCTCAAACACCCGGAAAATTCGTGTCTTATGATGCCAAAGACATTTCTGATGACATGTCATTCTTAGAAATGCTGGATGTTGTAAACGAAGATCTGGTAAAGAAAAAAGAAGACCCTATTCAATTTGATCACGATTGCCGTGAAGGTATTTGCGGAATGTGTTCATTGATGATAAATGGTTCTCCGCATGGACCAAAACAAGGAATCACCACTTGTCAGCTGCACATGCGTAGCTTCAAAAATGGCGATACTATTGTTATTGAGCCATGGAGAGCCGGAGCTTTCCCTGTAATTAAGGATTTAACCGTAGACAGATCTTCTTTTGAAAGAATACAGCAAGCAGGAGGTTATGTTTCTGTGGGTACCGGAGGAGTACCTGATGCTAACGAGATCCCTATTCCTAAGAAAATAGCAGACGAGGCATTTAATTCAGCAGAATGTATTGGTTGCGGAGCTTGTGTGGCTGCTTGTAAAAATGCATCTGCCATGTTATTTGTTTCTGCAAAGGTTTCTCAATATGCTTTGTTACCGCAAGGTCAAACAGAGCGTTATGAAAGAGCTACAGCTATGGTAAACCAAATGGACGAAGAAGGTTTCGGCGGATGTACTAATACTTACGCTTGTGAAGCCGAATGTCCGAAAGGAATCAAGGTTACTAATATTGCCCGTATGAACAGAGAGTTCTTCAATTCTTCGTTTATTAAAGGCTAGTGTGTTATTATAAAGAACAAAAAAAGCGGTTTATAACCGCTTTTTTTGTGTAGTAGATTTTCATATTTCTGTTTAATTTAAAGAAACAAATTCTGTTAGCTATATAAACTCAGATCAAATGAAAACGACACAAGAACATCATGACCGGATAGCAAAAATGACGTTTGCATCGGTATATCCTCACCTTCTGGCCAAAGTAGAAAAAAAGGGCAGAACAAAAGATGAACTTCACCAAGTTATACAGTGGTTAACTGGATTTAATAATAAGCACCTGCAACAACTTATAGAAGAGAAAGCTACCTATGAAACTTTCTTTCAAAAAGCAAAATTAAACCCCAACGCTCACCTAATTACGGGTGTTATTTGCGGCTATCGGATTGAAGAAATCGATAATCCCACTACCAAACAAGCCAGGTATCTTGACAAACTGGTAGATGAATTAGCTAAAGGAAGAAAAATGGATAAAATTTTAAGAAAAGGATAAAGGAAGAATTACTTTTTTTCGCTGCTCTAACCAGCCCTGTATTCAGGGTTTCTTATCACCTCACTATTTCGTGTAATAAAGGGTATAAAAAAAGAGCTATATCAACAGTTAGTCGTCACCTGAACTTATTTCAGAATGACGAATCTCAAAACTCTTGATACAACTCTCTATAAATATTAAAATCTTACGCTAGTAATCTGATTGGTGCTTCTAACAAACCTTTTAGTGTTTGTAAGAATGCCGCTCCTGTAGCACCATCAACTACTCTATGGTCACAACCTAAAGTAAGCTTCATGATATTTCCAGGTACTACCGCTCCGTTTTTAACTACCGGAACCTGATTTATAGCTCCTACAGACAAAATTGCTCCATCCGGAGAGTTAATAATAGAGGTAAATTCATCTATACCAAACATACCTAAATTAGAAACCGTAAAGGTCGAACCTTCCCAATCTTTTGGTTGTAGTTTTTTAGCTTTCGCTTTTTGTGCAAAATCTTTTACTTCCGCAGAGATATGTGACAAAGATTTCCCGTCAGCAAAACGCACTACAGGCACTAACAAGCCATCTTCTACCGCCATTGCTACACCAACGTTAGTATGCTCATTAAAACGAATTTTATCGCCTCCCCATGAAGAGTTTACAGCAGGGTGTTGTTTTAATGCTACGGCTACCGCTTTTATAACAATATCGTTAAAAGATACTTTAACCGGAGCTACTGCATTAATTTGAGTACGGGCAGCCATTGCATTATCCATATCTATAGAAATAGTTAGATAGAAATGTGGTGCTGTAAACAAACTTTCGGATAAACGACGGGCAATAGTTTTACGCATTTGCGAAACCGGCTGCTCTGTAAATTTCTCTTCTCCGATATATTGAGGAATAGCAAAAGCTTTTTCTTCTTTAGAAGATGCTGCTACAGAAGCAGTTTCTTTGGCAGCAGGTACAAATCCTTCCACATCTTTCTTCACTATTCTTCCACCTTCTGCACTACCTTTAACCTCGTTAAGGTCAATTCCTTTTTCTGCTGCTAATTTTTTAGCTAACGGAGATGCTTTTATTCTGCTGTCACTATCTGCACTTACAGATGATGCCGTTTCTGCAGGTTTATTTTCTGATGATACAGCCTTTTCTTCCGCTTTGTTTTCTTTCTTTGGAGAAGAATTACCTGCTTTTAACAAAGGAGTAATATCAGTACCTTCTTTACCTACAATAGCAATAATATCATTTACTTGAGCCGCTTTACCTTCTTCAACGCCTATATACAGTAACGTTCCCTCTTCGTAACCAACAACTTCCATTGTTGCTTTATCAGTTTCAACATCAGCTAAAGAGTCATCAGACTTTATCTTATCACCAACTTTAAAGTTCCACTTATTGATAACACCTTCTGTCATGGTATCACTTAACAGAGGCATACGTATAACTGCAGCCGGGATATTAGAAACATCTACATCTTCTTCCGTTGCAGCTTCCTGTGCCAGAGCTTCTTCTGTAACAGGTTCCTCCGCACTTGCTGATGATGAATCCAAAACGGATTTATAGTCTTCACCTTTTTCACCAATAACAGCAATCACTGCATCTACCGGCACTGCCTGACCTTCTTCAACACCTATATATAATAATGTTCCTTCCTGAAAAGATTCGAAGTCCATTGTTGCTTTATCTGTCTCTACTTCGGCAACTACGTCTCCAGCTTTAATTTGATCTCCAACTTTTTTATGCCATTTAGCTAAAACACCTTCTGTCATGGTGTCGCTCATCTTAGGCATTTTTATTGCTTCAGCCATTATATATTTCTTTTTAACTGTGTTTAAAATAACATGAAAACCGGAATTTATGTTTGTATAAATTCCGGTTCATAATTTTTATTCTTTTATAAAATCGTAATCTTCCTGTGCGTAAACATCTTTGTATAACTCAGATGGATCCGGGAATGGAGATTCTTCAGCAAATTTAACCGCTTCTTCTATATCCGCTTTTATTTTCGCAGCAACTTCATCAAACCAGGCCTCGTCTGCCCATCCTTCTGCAACAATTTTAGCTTTAACTACTTCAATAGGGTCTTTTGCTTTGTATTCCTCTACCTCTTCTTTAGTACGGTATTTTTGAGGGTCCGACATGGAGTGCCCTTTGTATCTATAAGTTCTTATTTCTAAGAAAGTAGGCCCCTCTCCTCTCCTTGCTCTTTGTACAGCTTCGTCTATGGCATTATGTACAGCCACAGGATCCATTCCGTCAACAGGCATTGAAGGCATCTCGTATCCTAAACCTAATTTGTATATATCTAAAGTGTTTGCAGTTCTGGCAACTGACGTTCCCATTGCATAACCGTTATTTTCAACAATAAATATTACGGGCAACTGCCAGTTCATAGCCATATTGAAAGTTTCGTTCAATGCACCTTGTCTAACAGCACCATCGCCCATATAGCAAAGGTTTACCCTGTTAGTTCCAAGATATTTCTCTGCAAAAGCTACCCCGGCACCTAAAGGTATCTGACCTCCAACAATACCATGTCCTCCATAAAAATCGTTCTCCTTATCAAAAAAGTGCATAGAGCCTCCTTTTCCTTTAGAGCATCCTGTTATTTTACCATATAACTCAGCCATAGCTACTTTACTTGGCATTCCCTTTGCAATCGCATGAGCATGATCTCTATAGGTAGTTATTAAGCTATCACCTTTTTCGGTAGCAGACATTGTTCCTGCAATAATAGCTTCCTGTCCTATATATAAGTGACAGAAACCTCTAATTTTTTGCTGTCCGTATAGTTGGCCAGTTTTTTCCTCAAACCTTCTTAAATGAAGCATTAATTCATACCAGTACAGATATGTCTCTTTTGTTATTGCAACTGAACTCATTTCTTTTTCTAATTCTAATTAAATGGGACAGCAAATCTATTAATATATCGACAATTTTAAAACCCTAACCCGGTTATTTTAACTATTTTACTCTTTTGTTGTTAAATTTTGTTAAAAAAATCTTATCATTGTTGTTTAGCAAACATTTAAGGCCTAGTTTTGTGCCGTTGTAAAATAATACTTATAAAGGTCCGTTAGAGACAAACGTAAAACCCTAAAACTATTATTAATGAAGAAAGTTATAATTTTTACTCTTTTGGTCAGCCTGACATTGGCGGGCAAAGCCCAAAGCTCAAAGACGACATCTTCACCCAGCACTTCCTCTAAAACCGAAACCTCAGACCCTGATAATTTAGCAAGCCAGTTTTTCTCTCAAGTAATGGGAGTAGCGATATCTGCTACATCTAACACCAAAATGTACCAGTTTATTTATGACTGGTTAGGGACTCCGTACCGTTTTGGAGGAAATACTAAAAAGGGAATTGATTGTTCTGGTTTCACCAAAGCAATGTACGACAAGGTTTTTAACACCACACTATTAAGAAACTCCAGAGACATCTTTAGCATGACCAATCCTCTTTCTAAAGACGAGCTTAAAGTGGGTGATTTGGTCTTTTTTAAGATAAAAAGTAAAAGCATTACTCACGTAGGGGTTTATTTGGGAGATAACAGATTTGCTCATGCTTCCAGCAGTAGAGGTGTAGTAATTAGCGATTTGAATGAGCCCTATTATAGCAGATATTTTTATAAGGGCGGCCGTATTACAGAATCCCTAAAAGAAGAATAAGTTTTCATATATTTCAAATTAAAAAAGCCCTGATAGTTAAAGCCATCAAGGCTTTTTTAGTAAGAAACCGATCCTATATTGCAATATAAATCCTTTTCTTAATTTTGCAGTTTACTTTTAATCATGAAAACTGTTTATACCTTTCTTGTCGCCTTATTCCCCATATTAACAGCTTGCGGTAACAATAATGCAAAAGACTTAGGCCAGGAAAACGAAACAATCAACAATCTCGCTATTGCTTTAGATTCAACAGAACAGCTTGCGGAATCAACTCTCCGGGAAATATCCATCACTGCTGTGGGCGATATTATGCTTGGCTCAGGATATCCATCTGTAACCAACCTCCCCCCTAATGATGGTAAAAACAGTTTTGATGCCGTTGCTAATTATTTGAATGGAGATATTGTATTCGGGAATCTGGAAGGATGTTTTCTAAACTCAGGAGAATCGTCCAAATGCAAATACTCCAAACCCGGAAGCTGCTACGCATTTAGAATGCCCGAATCTTATGGAAATATCATTAAAGATGCTGGTTTTAATGTGCTGAGTATTGCCAACAACCATGTGGGTGATTTTGACAATAAAGGCCGCAAAAAAACCATGGAAGTTCTGGATGCCCTTCAGATCAATTATGCAGGCCAAACCAATTGCCCATACGCTCTCTTTGAAGAAAACGGAATCAAATATGCGTTCTGTGCTTTTGCCCCTAATGAGAATACGCTTTCTATCAACAAAATAGATAGTGCGAAAATTTTAGTTAAAGAACTGAAAAGCAAGGCCGATATTGTTATCGTCTCCTTTCATGGCGGAGCCGAAGGTACCACCCACGAGCGTGTACCTAAGAGAAATGAAATATTTTTTAATGAAAACCGGGGGAATGTGTATGCCTTTGCCCACGGCGTAATAGACGCTGGTGCTGATGTTGTTTTAGGTCATGGACCTCATGTTACCAGAGCCGTAGAAGTATATAAAAATAAGTTCATTGCCTACAGTCTGGGAAATTTCTGTACTTATGGAATGTTTAACTTAAAAGGGCCTAATGGTTTTGCTCCTTTGGTTCAGCTAAAAATCAACAAAGAAGGAGATTTCATTAAAGCAGACATCATATCCATAAAGCAAGATAAAGTCAATGGCTTGCAATTAGACGAGACCTACGCTGCTTTTAACAGAATGCAGTATCTGACAGACCTGGACTTTCCTGATCATAATCTTCTGTTTAAAGACAACAGCATAACCTTGAAGGAGTCAAGATAGCTTTTACGACCAAACTAGCAAGAAAGGCTGTAAAAGTTTCAAAATTTGTCCTTCATCTACAGATTAATGTATTTTTCTAATTCTTCGGGTTTTCTTCGAGACAGACAGGAGACAGAGTAGAGATTCCTTCGACACTGCTTCGATAGTTCTTCGACAAAACAGGGGTTTTCTTCGACTGCTCTTCGACAAGTCTTCGGCAAAAGACAGATTTCTTCGACAAAAAGCGAAGCTCACTGCAACAAATCTCGAAGAACCATGGAAGCCGTCCCGACTTTGGCTCCCGTCTGTCTCCCAGCAAGGTGGGAGAACAGCATGGTGCTCCACTTTCACAAAACAGTTAAAATAGATCGTTGAAAAAAGCAGCTAAGTGTCTACAAAAAAAGGGCATTAGAAGTTTCTAATGCCCTTTTTTTGTATTTTCAGCAGAAGCTTAAATGCCGAATGCCACTTTAATCTGCTCTACATAATCCAACTTTTCCCATGTAAACAGCTCTACTTCTACTACTTTTTCTTCGCCGTTAGCTCCGTTAAAAGTTTTCTTTACTATTTCGTTCTTACGTCCCATGTGTCCATAGGCAGCGGTTTCTGAGTAAATAGGGTTTCTCAGTTTCAACCGTTGTTCTATAAAATAAGGTCGCAGGTCAAATATTTGTTGAACTTTCTTCGCTATTTCGCCATCTGTTAAGTTTACTTTAGCGGTACCTTTAGTATCTATAAACAAGCCACATGGCTCTGCAACACCAATTGCATAGGAAACCTGTACTAAAACCTCATCTGCCACACCTGCCGCTACAAGGTTTTTGGCTATATGTCTTGTTGCATAGGCTGCAGATCTGTCTACTTTAGAAGGATCTTTACCAGAAAAAGCTCCTCCTCCGTGAGCTCCTTTACCTCCGTAAGTATCTACAATAATTTTTCTTCCTGTTAAACCAGTATCTCCATGCGGACCACCAATCACAAATTTACCGGTAGGGTTAATATGATATTTGATATCGTTATTAAACAATTGCTGCAACTCTGGTTTCAATAAAGCTTTAACTCTGGGAATAAGGGTTTCAATAATATCGCTCTTAATCTTAGCCAGCATTACATCATCATTGGCATCAAAATCATCATGCTGTGTAGAAATAACAATACTGTCTATTCTGATGGGTTGATGATCATCGCTATACTCAATAGTAACCTGAGATTTAGCGTCTGGTCTTAAATAAGTTATTTCTTTATTTTCTCTCCTGATAGCAGCCAGCTCTATCAACAACTTGTGCGATAAATCTAAAGCCAGGGGCATATAGTTTTCTGTTTCATTGGTTGCATAACCAAACATCATACCCTGGTCTCCTGCCCCCTGCTCTTCCGGGTTCGTTCTGTCAACCCCCTGATTAATATCCTGAGACTGCTCATGTATAGCAGAAAGAATACCACAAGAGTTGGCCTCAAACATATATTCTGATTTTGTATATCCGATTTTACGGATAACATCTCTGGCTATTTTCTGAACGTCAAGATAGGTTTTTGATTTTACCTCTCCTGCCAATACCACCTGACCGGTAGTCACTAAAGTTTCACAGGCTACCTTAGACTCTTTATCAAATGCTAAGAAATTATCAATTAACGCATCCGAGATTTGATCTGCTACTTTATCTGGGTGTCCTTCAGACACAGATTCCGATGTAAATAAATAAGACATAGTAATTCTTTTAAATATTTTTAGATGGAACCCTTTGAATGCAGGAAAAGCAAATCTGGCTTTAGCACTTTTTTATGTGGTTGCAATCCTGGCTTTTATGAAAGCACTCAAATCATTCCACTGAATTATATACACAAAGGTATAACAAATTTTATTTTTGACTAAAAATAGAATTACTTTGTTGCTCATTTTAACGTCACAAGTTTGAACAGAGAAAAAATACTTTTTATAGTTAACCCCATATCGGGAGGAAAATCTAAATTATATTTCCCCTCGTTAATAGACAAATACCTGGATCATTCCCTTTTTGAAGCCTTTATTACATTTAGTGAATATGGCGGTCATGCTTGTGAACTTGCCGAAGATGCTATTAGCAATGGCTATGACTGTGTGGTTGCTGTGGGTGGAGATGGAACGATTAATGAGGTAGCCAGTAAAATGATGAACACTGGTAAAAAAATGGGTATTATCCCTTGCGGTTCGGGAAATGGTTTAGCCCGTACACTTCGTATACCTTTAAATAATGCCAAAGCCATTAAGTTATTAAACAGAAACAGAACCCGGGATATTGATTCGGGTTCCTTTGGTCATAAGTTTTTCTTCAACATGGCCGGACTGGGATTTGATGCAAGAATAAGCACATTATTTGCCGAGAACCATAAACGTGGATTTAAGGGTTATGCCAAAAGCGTACTTCAAGAGATTAGAGATTATAAAGAGCAATCCTATAATATTGTAATTGATGGCATTGCTTACCAACGAAAAGCTTTTATGTTAAGCATAGCTAATTCATCGCAATACGGAAACAATGCACATATCTCTCCCAAAGCAAAAGTTGACGATGGCTTACTGGATGTGTGTATCATTAAATCGTTCCCCTTATATTTATTCCCAGGATTGTTTTTAAAAATGATTTCAAAAACGGTAGACCGATCAAAATATGTAGAAATCATCCAGGGAAAACATATTAAGATAACCAGAAATAATGAAGAACCTGCACATGTAGATGGCGAACCTATATTTGTTTCACGTGAAATAAATATAAACGTACAGCACCTTTCATTAAAAATAATGGTTTAAATTACTAACAAATGAGCAAGGATAAAAAATCTAAAAAATTCAACAGCTTTGACGGGATAGTATTCTCTACAGATAACAACTTTGTTTTTCAAACAGAAGAGGTCACAGCAGAAACTACGCCTGCTAACAACCAGCAAAACTTAAGAGTACAATTGGACAAGAAACAGAGAGCGGGCAAAGCCGTTACCTTAATCACCAATTTTATGGGTACAGAGGAAGACCTTATTGCTCTTGGTAAAATGTTAAAAACAAAATGTGGAGTCGGCGGAAGCGTTAAGGATGGGGAAATACTGATACAAGGCGACTTCAGAAAAAAAGTAATTGAATTGTTGCAAAAAGAAGGATACAAAGTAAAACAGATTGGGGGATAGGAAAAAACCTCTTTAATTAATGTGTTTTTCACATTTATAAAAACAGGATCTGGTATTATGATTATGTTTTTTTCAAAAAAAAGCAGAAAAAACACCCCTGGTATTTGTTTTTTACAATAAAATTGGTTTTTATTGTAAAAGCTTATTTTCACAGGGAGCACATCCTACAGAATTAAGCAAAGAACAGAAAGGAACTGCTGTCGAAGATTAAAACAGGTTTCAGCTAAATTTTGTATAAAAAGGATAAAAAATTTGATTTTAAACATTAAATCATAAATTTGTTAATAGGTATAGTTTTAACAAGGTTTTATAATTAAGAAACTACAAACAAAAACATAAATTAATCAAAAACTAAAAATTAAATTAAAAAAAAGCAATGTCAAACGCACCAAAACCAACTACAGCTAAGAAAGAAACCTCTGGGGGTTCTAGTATTTTTGCAGGATTAGCGATTGTAATCTGTATAGCAATTGCATGGGCTGTTTTCTTATTCGTAATGGGTAATCCAGCTAACTTTGAAGGTGGCGATAACGCCAACCACCCATTAGAAGGCAACTATTTCGGTATGATCTACAAAGGGGGTATCGTAGTACCTTTCTTGATGGGTATGTTCTTAATGGTAATCGTATTCTCAATTGAGCGTTTTTTTGTTATCAGCAAAGCTGCAGGTACAGGAAACGTTGATGCATTCGTAAAAAAAGTACAACAATTTTTAAGCTCTGGAAGTATTGACAGCGCTATCTCTGCTTGTGACAAACAAAAAGGATCTGTTGCTGCAGTTATAAAATCAGGTTTATTAAAATATAAAGACGTAGAGTCTGATACTGTAATGAATACCGAACAAAAATGTTTGGCTATCCAAAAAGATATCGAAGAAGCTACAGCTTTAGAAATGCCTATGTTAGAGCAAAACCTAACAGTAATTTCAACTTTAGTATCTATTGGTACTCTTGTAGGTCTATTAGGTACGGTTGTGGGTATGATTAAAGCGTTTGCGGCATTAGCAACAGCAGGTGCACCAGACCAGGCAGCATTAGCAAACGGTATTTCTGAGGCCCTAATCAACACAGCTACAGGTATTGGTACTTCAACACTTGCCATTATTTCTTATAACTTTTTTACGTCTAAAATTGACTCTTTAACCTACTCTATTGATGAGGCGGGTTTCTCAATTGTACAAACGTACGCGGCTACGCATAGATAATATTAGTGAATAGTTTTTGGGTATTCTGGTTTATACCAGGATACTTTTTAAAAGTAAATTAACAGGACACTAATAATTAAAAAAATAAGAAGATGCCAAAAGTAAAAATAAAAAGAAAAAGCACCCTGATAGACATGACCGCCATGTGCGACGTGGCTTCATTGTTGCTTACTTTCTTTATCTTAACGGCGACAGCCAGACAGCCAGAACCGCTGCCTGTGGACATACCTTCTTCAACTGTTACTATTAAATTACCAGATACAGACATTTCTACGCTGACCATTGGTGAGGGAAAGGTTTTCTTTGGAGTGGTAGGTCAGGATGTAAGGATTAATATGTTAAACAGGATTGGCGAGAGATATGGTATTGAGTTTTCTCAAGAAGAAAAGCTTCGTTTTTCTCTGATAGAGTCTTTCGGAGTTCCTATTGCTAATATGAAAGAGTTTATAGCTATGTCAGGGGCTGATAGAAACAAACTTCAACAACCGGGCATACCAAGAGATTCATCTAACAACGAGCTTAACCAGTGGATTCTTCAAGCAAGATACGCCACTAAAGAGCTCCATAACCAGGATTTAAGATTCTCCATAAAAGGTGACTCTAAAGAGCAATATCCGGTTATCAGAGATGTCATTGACATATTGCAAGGGCAAAAAATCAACAAATTTAGTTTAATCACTTCGTTAGAAGGCTTAGATAAATAATATTAGACAATGGCACAATTAGATACCTCGGGTGGTGGCAAAAAAAAGGGAGGTAAAGTAAGGTCCAAGAAACAATCAACCAATGTTGACTTAACGGCAATGGTTGACTTGATGTTCTTGTTAATTACTTTCTTCATGTTAACTACCACACTTGCAAAACCGCAAGCGATGGACATGTTCATGCCCGATAAAGATGATAAAAACCCAGATGCTGAAATAGATGTTAAAGCCTCCAGAACCATGACAGTTCTTTTAGGCTCAGACAATAAACTGGTTTGGTATATGGGTGTGGCTGGAGATAACCCGCCTACTGTAGATAGTTATAATAAAAGTGGTATACGCAAGGCTTTCCTTGAAAATAATGAAAGAATTGTAGCAACGACTGGAAATCCTGAAAAAGGATTAATGGTAATTGTAAAACCCACAGATAAATCTAACTACAAAAACTTTGTTGATATTTTAGATGAAATTAAAATTGCAGGCGTACCATCATACGGTATAGTTAATAAAATAGAACCTGTTGAGATTTCTCTATTAAAAGATCAAGGAGTTTACAATTAATACTAACTAGTATTTTACTAGCGTTATTTAGTTAATAAACAAGAAAATTTAAAGAAATATGCCAAAGCTGGATATTTTAACTCGCAATTGGATAGATATTGTCTTTGAAGGTAGGAACAAAGATTACGGTGCTTACGATTTACGTAAGAACAGTGCTAAGAACACCAACAAAGCAGTTCTGATTGGAGGGTTACTGTTTATATTTGCGTTTTCTGCTCCTATGATCTCCCAATTATTGAAGAGTACAGACGAGGATGATGCAATTTTAAACCCTAGAACTAAGGAGACAGAAGTTGTTTTGGCAACTCCACCTCCAGTAGATAAGGAGTTACCTCCACCTCCGCCAGCGGTAGAACCACCGCCACCAAGAGTGGATCAGGTAAAGTTTCCACCTCCGGTAGTAAAACCGGATGATAAAGTTGTAGAAGAAGAACCTCCTACAATTAAAGATTTGGAAAAAGCAGATCCTGGAGCAAAAACCATTAAAGGAGATCCAAATTCACACATCCAAATAGAGAATCCTGTATTTGGGGATGGCCCTGTTAATCAGGAAGTAACTGCGGATTCCAATGAGATTTTCACCAACGTTGAAAATTTCCCAGAATTCCCGGGAGGTATAGAGGCTTTTTATAAGTTTCTAAACAAGACCTTGGTTTATCCGCCAATGTCAAAAGAAAACAACATCCAGGGAAGGGTAACCGTAAACTTCGTTGTTGAAAAAGATGGTTCTTTAACAGATATTAAAGTACTTAGGGGTGTTCCGGGTGGAGATGACCTTGGACAAGAAGCGATCAGAGTATTAAAGAGATCACCTAAATGGAAACCAGGATTACAAAATGGTAGACCTGTTAGGGTTTCTTACTCGGTTCCAGTAATGTTTGCTTTACAAAATTAATGGAATATAAAACAAGAAGGAGACAGAAATCGCCCCAAAAGCGATTTCTGCTCATTTTAGGGCTAGCCGTTTTCATTATCTACTTCACACTGGGAATGGTTATTATTTTTTGGAAAAAATTCCCTCTTCTGGTTGGTGTAGAGCCTATGTGGAGGAATGTATTTGCTGCTTTTTTAATAGTATACTCTCTATTTAGATTAGTTAGGGTTTTACAGGATAAACGCGATGAATAAAACACTATCCATTTTAATATGCTTACTGCCTTTCTTCTTACACTCTTGTAACACCTCTGGGGAGAGAGGAGAAAGCTATACCTACGGGGATGCCAAAGTTTTGGCAGATGAGTCTTTATTTCCTGTGGTAGATGATGAAGCCGTTGTTTTCAACAGTCGATACAAAAGAGCTCATATTGACATGGTGTACAAGCCGCAGCAAGAAGTATTGAATATGCTTTTAAATGATAGTGCGAGTATAGCAGTCCTGCCCAGAATGCTGACTGAAGAAGAGGCTAGTACTTTTGAAAAAAAGAAAGTACGGGTTAGACCTATTAAGTTTGCAACGGATGGAATAGGAATTATCACATCCAACGATAATCCGCTGCAAAACATAACTCTGCAAGAGTTAAAAGACTTTTTATCGGGCAAAGCAGATCATTCCCCTGTTATTGTATTTGATAATGTAAAATCCAGTACGGTAGAATACTTAATGGACCACTTTGACGTTAAGGAATTAACTGCAAAAAATATTTATGCCTTAAACACCAGCGAAGAAGTTATCAGGTATATAAAAAACAACAAAAATGCAGTGGGTATTATCAGTGTAAGCTGGATAAAACGCCCAACAAAAGAAATTGAAGAAGATGTGAAAGGGATTAAATTTGTTGCCGTAAAAAACAATGTGGGTAATTACGTATTACCTACGCAATCGTCCTTAAAAACCAAGGAGTATCCCTTAACACGAGATTTATATTTAATAGACTGTCAGGGAAAGGCCGGGCTTGGAACTGGCTTTGCTGCTTTTTTAGCTAGCGACATTGGTCAAAGGGTCATTTTAAAGTCTGGTTTAGCACCAGATTCCCTTCCTTCCCGACAAATAATCATTAAGAAATAGATATTTTGTATTTTTTTGTTTAAAATTGAAATTATGAATATAACAAAGAAAATAGCGATAACAGCAATAGGTATTGTTTCCATGGGAACAGCATCCTGGGCACAGAGCTTAGAAGATGCCAGAAACGCTGTGACTGCCGAGCAGTATCAGAAAGCAAAATCCATGTTTAATAATTTGATCACTACCCAACCTAATGTAGCTTCAAATTATTTCTATTTTGGAGATCTATATTTGAGATTGGAAAATGCAGACTCAGCAAAAGTGTTATTTCAAAAAGGTATTGGAGCAGATCCAGGCTATAGATTAAACTATATTGGCTTAGGTACCGTTGACTTGTTCAGCAAAAATGAAACTGCTGCACAAGCAAATTTTGATAAAGCTTTGTCTGGTATGAAAAAGAAAGATTACCAGGAATATATTCACATAGGGAATGCTTATGTATACGAAAAATCGAGAGATTTAGACAAAGCATTTGAATGGTACGAAAAAGCAAAAGCTTACGGCTCTAAAGACCCGGAATTGTATATTGCTTTGGGGAATGCCTATAAAATGCAGAAGAAAAATAGTGAGGCCGTTGCAGAATACCAAAGGGCTAGTAACTACAAAGCAGACCTTCCAAATGTAGATGTTGCCATTGGTGAAATCTGGACTGGTGCGTATAACTTTGAACTGGCAGAAACAACGCTTAAGGAAGTAATTTCTAAACACCCTAGCTTTGGCCCTGCTTACCGCGCCATGGCAGAAAACTACTACCGTTGGGCTTCGCAAATACCTGCAAAAAGACCTGAGTTATTGCCAAAAGCAAAAGAGCAATACTCTAAATATCTTGATTTAACAGATCGTTCTGCAAATTCAAGATACAGATACCTTATTTTCTTATTAAACGCTGAAGACTATGCTACTTTAGAAACAGAGGCGAAAAACTTTGTATCTAAACATGGGTCTAATCCCGAGTACAAATTAGCAGAACGTTTTCTGGCTTATGGTGCTATAGAAAATGGTAACACCGAAGTGGGCGCACAGGCTTTGCAAAAGTTTATATCTTCTGTAGACAAAAAGCGTTTGATAGCTAAAGATTATATTAATCTTGCAAAAGCATACCAAGATCAAAAACAAGATTCTCTAGCTATAGAAAGCTACATCAAAGGCTATGAGTTAGACACAAGTAATGTTGAACTGTTAGGAAACATAGCAAAAGCCTACTTCAGTTCTAAAAAATATGGCAAAGCGGCTGAATATTATGAAAAGCTGACTAAACTGCCTAAAGCTTCATTTACGGACTGGTTTTACTGGGGCTATTCAAACTATTTCTATTTTGCAATGGAACTAGCTAACCAGGAGCCTAAAAATGACACCTTAATTAAAGAAACGCTTATCAAAGCAGATACAGCATTTACGTATGTTGGCGAAAAAGCTAATAATGCGGATGCTTACCTTTATTTAGCCCGTGTAGAATATTATTTGGATGAAAAAGACACCGAGGAAAAAGGCGTTAAAGCTTATGATAAATTCATCGAAATTACCACAGCTAAACCGGAGATAAACGCTCGTGATAAAACCAATCTGGTGGAAGCATATTCTTACAATGGTGGATATTTTATTACCAGAGACAAAGCAAAAGCAAAAGAATATTTTGACAAAGCCTTAGAACTGGACCCAAACAATGCTCAAATTAAAGATGCATTAAGAGCCATAAAAGGATAAGTACAGGATAAAAAATCAAAAAAGGGACAGTCAGAAAATGATTTGTCCCTTTTTTGATTTTTATATTCTTCAGTGATTGAATTCTCCTGTTTTCTCTTCATTAAGCATAGCAGCACCGTAACCTGACAACTATATATGCAGCACATTAGCGCTAAAAATGGAATTACACTGTGTCTTTTTTAATTCTATTTTGCTGTATTCATTTTTATTCCCAACATTTATTATAGAGTGGGGCTATACTTAAAACTGTAATTGCCCCAGTTTCTTTCTTATTAGAGCTGTTTTTATATCTTTGCACTAAATTTATTGTTTCATGGAAAATTTAAGTACTCCTGTAGATTATCTTCCAATTGTAATTCAACTGGCCATAGCATTAGGGTTTGTTGTATTAACCATGACCATTACTCACCTTATTGGTCCTAAAAGAAAAACAACAGACATAAAGCTAACTGCTTTTGAGTCAGGTATAGAAGTTGTGGGAAATGCCCGTCAACCCTTCTCTGTCAAGTATTTTATTGTAGCGATCTTGTTTGTTATTTTCGATATCGAAGTTATATTCATGTATCCCTGGGCAGTAAATTTCAGAGAGTTTGGTATAAATGGCCTTATTGAAATGTTCATTTTCATGGGAACGTTGTTATTAGGTTTTATTTATATCCTGAAAAAGAAAGTATTGGACTGGAACAACTAGTTAGAATTGTTCTAAATAAGTGTAATACGCTTATTTACGCATAAAACTTAATAAATTTGTGGCTTACTTTAATTGGTAGGCCTTTTAGCTTTTTAAAAGAGATTTAAATTTATGAGCGATATTAAAATGAGTAGTGCACCAGCAGGGGTCGAAGGCTCTGGCTTTTTCGCTACTACGCTTGATCAAGTTATAGGAATGGCCCGTTCACATTCTTTGTGGCCACTCCCTTTTGCAACTTCATGCTGTGGTATCGAATTTATGGCAACCATGGGGGCACATTATGATTTTTCCAGGTTCGGTTCAGAAAGACCTTCGTTTTCTCCCCGTCAGGCAGACCTACTCATGGTAATGGGAACTATTGCGAAAAAGATGGCTCCGGTTCTGAAACAGGTATATACTCAAATGGCCGAACCCAGATGGGTTATTGCTGTTGGTGCATGTGCATCTAGTGGTGGTATTTTTGATACTTACTCTGTGTTACAAGGTATTGATGAAATTATTCCGGTAGACGTTTACGTTCCTGGATGTCCGCCAAGACCAGAAGGAATTATAGATGGTTTCAATAAAATACAGGAGTTGGTAAAGAATGAGCCTGCAAGAAGAAGAAACTCTCCTGAATATCAAGCATTATTAGAAAGTTACGGAATACAATAATGGCCAGAATAACAAACGAACAGATATTAGAAGAGCTTAAAGGCTTTGAATCGACTATATCGAACGTAGAACAACCTTTTGGTTTATTAACTTTCGAAACAACAAGAGAAATAATATCGGACTTATTAGCATTCCTAAAGAACGATGCTACTTTAAGTTTCAACTATCTTACTGATATTACCGCTGTACACTATCCAGAAAGAGAGAGAGCATTATCCGTAGTGTACCATTTGCATAGTTTTAAAACAAATGCCAGAATCAGAATAAAAGTATCTCTGCCAACTTCAGACCCATCTATTCCAACGGCAACTATGCTATGGAATGGAGCGAACTGGATGGAAAGAGAAACGTTTGATTTTTTTGGTATTCAATTTATAGGACATCCTGACTTAAGGAGGATTCTTAATGTGGATGATATGAGTGTATTTCCTATGCGGAAAGAATACCCATTAGAAGATCCAAACAGGGTAGACAAAAAAGATTATTTTTTCGGACGATAAGTTATATTCATGGGAAAGTTTATTACAGAAATCACACCAAACAGTCCTGTATTTACAGATAACGATCCGCAAGGGGAGCTACAGACCTTAAACTTAGGTCCTACCCACCCTGCTACACACGGTGTTTTCCAGAATGTGTTGCAAATGGATGGGGAAAGGATTGTTAGCGGTGTATCTACTATTGGATATATTCATCGCGCTTTTGAAAAAATAGCAGAACATCGTCCATTCTATCAAATTACTCCACTAACAGACAGGTTAAACTACTGTTCTTCGCCTATCAATAATATGGGGTGGCACATGACAGTGGAAAAACTTTTAGATATCAAAACACCAAAACGCGTAGATTATATGCGGGTTATAGTGATGGAGTTAAGCCGTATTGCTGACCACATCATCTGTAACGGTATTTTGGGGGTTGATACCGGAGCTTTCTCAGGTTTCCTGTATGTGATGGAAAAGAGAGAGGACATTTACGAAATATTTGAAGAGATCTGTGGCGCAAGGTTAACTACTAATATTGGTAGAATAGGTGGTTTCGAAAGAAATTTCAATCAGATTACTTTTGACAAGATCAGGAAATTTGTAAAATCTTTTCCTTTGGTTTTAGCTGAATTTGAGAACCTGTTTAACAGAAACAGAATTTTTATAGAAAGAACATCAGGGGTAGCAGCAGTAGACCCGGAAACAGCATTAAGCTACAGTTGGAGCGGCCCTATTTTAAGGGCAACAGGTGTAGATTACGATGTTAGGGTAAACGAACCTTATTCTTCTTACGAAGATTTTGATTTCGAAATCCCGGTAGGTACTACCGGAGATGTTTATGATCGCTTTTTGGTAAGAAATGAGGAGATGAAGCAAAGTATACGCATCATTGAACAAGCTTTGGACAAAATTGCTAAAGAACCAAAAGATGTGTTCCATGCTAATGTTCCTGATTTCTATTTACCTCCAAAAGAGCAGGTTTATAACAATATGGAAGCTTTGATTTACCATTTCAAAATTGTGATGGGAGAAATCGAAACACCCAAAACAGAAGTTTACCACTCCGTTGAAGGCGGTAACGGCGAGCTGGGTTTTTATCTGATTAATGACGGTGGAAGAACGCCTTACCGTTTACACTTCAGAAGACCAAGCTTTATAAATTATCAGATGTATGCGCCAATGAGCCGCGGAATGCAGCTTGCAGACGCTATTATAAATATGTCTAGCTTAAACATTATAGCAGGAGAATTAGATGCTTAAAGTTGAAGAAGTACAACCAACAGAATTCTCTAATGAATTGGTTGCCAAATTTGGAGAGATAGTAGGACGTTATCCTGAAGGAAAACAAAAGTCAGCCTTATTACCCATTTTGCATGAAGTACAGGCAGAATTAGGTTGGGTAAGTCCTTCGGCTATGGATAAAGTTGCTGAGTATCTGCATATAAAACCAATTGAGGTATACGAAGTGGCTACTTTTTATACGATGTATTTTCTAAAACCACAGGGCAAATATGTCTTAGAGATTTGCCGTACAGGACCTTGTTGCCTTGTAGGTGCAGAAAAAATAATGGATTATATAGGAGAGAAATTAGGGGTTAAAGAAAATGAGGTAACTGCGGATGGTCTTTTCAGCTACAGAGGGGTTGAGTGCTCTGCTGCTTGTGGCTATGGGCCGGTATTACAAGTAGGTCCAGAGTATACTTACTACGAAAACCTTACTCCGCAATCGGTAGACAAACTAATAGCTGAACTAACAGAAAAGGCAGGTAAATCTTAGGGCTATGGGACGTAAATTATTATTAGAACATATCAATGTACCTGGTATAAACACCTTAGCTGTTTACAAAGAAAAAGGTGGGTACAGAGCTGTAGAGAAGGCTTTAAAAACCATGTCTCCTGATGATGTAGTTGAGGAGGTTAAAAAATCCGGATTACGTGGTCGTGGTGGGGCTGGTTTCCCTACAGGGATGAAATGGAGTTTTCTTGCCAAGCCAGAAGGTGTTCCTCGTTATTTGGTTTGTAACGGTGACGAGTCTGAGCCAGGCACTTTCAAAGACAGATTTTTAATGACACATATTCCTCATGCTTTAATTGAAGGAATGATTGTGTCCAGTTATGCCTTAGGGGCAAAAACAAGTTACATATACGTTCGTGGCGAAATGATGCCACAGATCAGGATTCTGGAAAAAGCTATTGAAGAAGCAAAAGCTGCCGGTTATCTTGGAAAAAACATTCTGGGGTCAGGCTACGATCTTGAACTATATGTTCAACCAGGAGGTGGGGCTTATATCTGTGGAGAAGAGACTGCTTTACTGGAATCATTAGAAGGAAAAAGAGGAAACCCAAGAATAAAACCTCCTTTCCCTGCTATTGCAGGACTATATGGTTGCCCTACTGTGGTAAACAATGTTGAGTCGATAGCAGCTACCGTTCCTATTATTAATGATGGAGGGGAAGAATATGCGAAGATAGGTATTGGCCGCTCAACAGGAACGAAGTTAATCTCAGCATCAGGAAATATTAATAAACCGGGTGTTTACGAAATAGAATTAGGTCTTTCTGTAGAAGATTTCATTTATTCGGATGAATACTGTGGCGGAATTGCTAATGGTAAAAAATTAAAAGCAGTAGTTGCGGGTGGTTCATCTGTTCCTATTTTACCTGCAAACTTAATTATTAACCTGGTTAACGGAGACAAAAGGTTAATGAGCTACGAGTCTTTATCTGAGGGAGGTTTCGCTACAGGAACAATGTTAGGCTCGGGAGGTTTTATTGTAATGGACGAAGACCAATGTGTGGTTAGAAACACTTGGAACTTTAGCCGTTTTTATAATCATGAATCCTGTGGCCAATGTTCACCTTGTAGAGAGGGAACAGGTTGGATGGAAAAAATCTTACGTAAGATTGAGTCTGGCCACGGAACATCTGCTGATATAGATTTATTGGTTGATGTATCTAAACAGATCGAAGGAAATACAATTTGTCCATTAGGAGATGCAGCAGCATGGCCGGTAGCCAGTGCAGTACGTCACTTCAGGGATGAGTTTGAATGGCATATAAAAGAACCAAAACTATCTCAGGAAAGAAATTACGGTTTGGCACATTACGCAGACCCACTTCCTCCTGTAGAAAAAGTTGAGGCATAAATAAAGTCTCATGAAGCCTTTTAAAGGCTAATCATGAAAAACTTTTAATTTTGATTTTTTAATTAACAACAAGTGTCAGATAAAATTAAAGTAACGATAGACGGAATTCCTGTAGAAGTGGCTCCAGGAACCACCATCCTAAATGCTGCGAGGCAAATAGGTGGAGATATTGTTCCTCCTGCAATGTGTTATTACTCTAAACTAGAAGGTAGCGGAGGAAAATGTCGTACTTGTATTGTAAAAGTGACTAAAGGTTCTGAAAAAGATCCCAGACCTATGCCTAAACTGGTTGCTTCTTGCAGAACAACGGTAATGGACGGTATGGAGGTTCAGAATATTACCTCTCCGGAAGTTATAGAAGCCAGAAAAGGTGTGGTAGAAATGCTTTTGATAAACCATCCTTTAGACTGTCCTGTATGTGATCAGGCAGGAGAATGTCATCTTCAGGACTTAAGTTTTGAACATGGTGCTGCTGGTACCCGTTACGAGTTTGACCGTCGTACGTTTGAAAGGGAAGACATTGGCGATAAAATACAGTTACACATGAATCGTTGTATTTTGTGTTATCGTTGCGTTTTCACTGCAGATCAAATCACAAACCAACGTGTACATGGTATATTGGGAAGAGGAGATCATGCAGAAATATCTACTTACATCTCTAATGTAATAGATAACGATTTTTCAGGAAATGTGATAGATGTATGTCCCGTAGGAGCACTTACTGATAAAACTTTCCGTTTTAAAAACAGGGTTTGGTTTACTAAACCTGTAGAAGCACACAGAGACTGCCCTACCTGTTCCGGAAAAGTTACCCTATGGTACAAAGGACAGGATGTTTTAAGAGTTACAGCCCGCAAAGATCAATACGGAGAAGTAGAAGAGTTTATCTGTAATACCTGCCGTTTTGATAAGAAAAACACAGAAGACTGGATTATAGAAGGTCCTCGTCAAATAAGCAGACAATCTGTAATTAACGCAAATCATTACGAGACTATGCATCCGCTTCCGGTTATTACGAAAAGTCCGGAGCTGATGGAAGCAAATAAAAAGCAATTCGAAAGAGCAACTAAACTATAATGGAAGTAAGTTTTTTTATAGAGAAATTGATATTAATTACGATCCTTTTCGTAATTACCCTAACTATAGCAGCTTATTCTACCTGGGCCGAAAGAAAAGTTGCTGCTTGGATTCAGGACAGGATAGGACCTAACAGAGCAGGACCTTTTGGTTTGTTCCAACCCCTTGCTGATGGTGGAAAAATGTTTTTCAAAGAAGAAATCATTCCTAGCGGTGCAAATAAGTACTTATTTGTTGCAGGCCCATCTTTGGCATTATTGGTATCTTTCTTAGGAACAGCCGTTATACCTTTTGGAGATCAGATCCTTATCGGAGATCGATTGGTTCCTTTACAGGTTACTGATGTTAATATAGGTATTCTTTACATCTTTGGCGTTGTTGCATTGGGTGTTTATGGTATTATGATTGGTGGATGGGCATCAAATAATAAATACTCTTTGATGGGGGCCATTCGTGGTGCATCTCAGAACATCAGTTATGAGATTGCAATGGGATTATCTATCATAGGGCTTTTACTGGTAACCAACTCTTTAAGCTTTAAAGAAATAGTAGCCGACCAACATGGATGGCATTGGAACGTTATCTATCAGCCTTTAGGCTTTTTAATCTTTTTGGTTTGTGCTTTTGCGGAGACCAATCGTGTTCCATTCGATTTACCTGAATGTGAAACAGAGCTGATTGGTGGGTACCAAACCGAATATTCTGCCTTTAAAATGGGTGCTTACATGTTTGCAGAGTATATTAACATGTTTGTTTCTTCTGTAGTTATGGCCGCGCTCTATTTTGGCGGTTACAATTACCCGGGCATGGATACGGTGAACGAATTATTAGGACCTACATGGGGACCTCTGGTAGGCGTTGCGGTCATGTTCCTGAAGATTATTGCTTTTATATTCTTCTTCATGTGGGTGAGGTGGACAGTACCTCGTTTCCGTTACGATCAGCTAATGCACTTAGGATGGAAAATTTTAATTCCTTTGGCAATTGCTAATATTGTTATTACGGCTATAGTAATCACCGTATTTGATAAGTTATAATAGATAACAAATCTTTAAAAGAGATTTATATAAGAAATTTAAATGGAATCATTAAGCGGAAGAAAAAAGGTTTTAGAGCAAAAGCCAATGAATTTTTGGGAGAGGATGTATCTTCCAGCAATTGCTCAGGGTTTGGGCATTACGCTTAAACACCTTTTCAAGAAAAAAGCGACTATACAGTATCCTTTTGAAGAAAGAGAGTTCTCTAAAAACTATAGAGGGATGCACTCTTTAAAAAGGGACGAACAGGGAAGAGAGCGCTGTACAGCTTGTGGTCTTTGTGCTTTATCTTGTCCGGCAGAAGCTATCACCATGATTTCTGCTGAAAGAAAGAAGGAGGAAGCAAATTTATACCGCGAAGAAAAATATGCTGCTGTATACGAAATCAACATGTTACGTTGTATATTCTGCGGTTTATGTGAAGAAGCCTGTCCTAAAGAAGCAATTTACCTGGACGGTCCTATTGTTCCTTCAGAATATCTGAGAAAAGATTTCATTTATGGAAAAGATAAACTGGTAGAGAAACCTCTGGCTGAATTAGAGGCTTTAAAAAACTCAACCAAATAATAAATTCGAATAATAGCAGACAGATAACAAAAGGGAATTTCCCATTATAGATTTAAACAAATGAGTTTATTTTACTTTGTTGCATTTTTATCGATATGTTTTTCGCTACTGGTGGTTTTTACAAAAAATCCAGTACATAGCGTTCTATACCTAATTGCAACATTTTTCACTTTCACCGTACATTACATTATTTTGAACGCACAGTTTTTGGCTGTTGTTAACTTTATAGTGTACATGGGTGCCATCATGGTTTTGTTCCTGTTCGTGTTGATGTTAATGAACCTGAACAAAGAAACCGAACCTATGAAATCCAATCTGTTGAAAATAGCTGGTGTAATTGCAGGAGGAAGTTTTCTGGTAACTTTAATAGGTGCCATGAAAACACTGCACACAGAAAGCCCTTCAACAATTGATAACTCTGGCATAGGTCTGGTTCAAAATCTGGGAAAAGTTCTTTTCAGTGAGTTCCTTCTTCCGTTTGAGTTAAGTTCTTTACTGCTTTTATCAGCAATGGTAGGTGCAGTATTATTGGCAAAACAAGATAAAAAGAGCGCATAATGGATAATATAACAGCAACCATTCAATCAGTACCGCTAAACCACTATATCCTGTTTAGTGCAATCATTTTCACTATAGGTGTAATTGGGGTATTAGTAAGAAGAAACGCCATCATCATCTTTATGTGCGTAGAGTTGATGTTAAACTCAGTAAACCTGCTGCTTACAGCATTCTCCGCTTACCGTGGCGATGCATCAGGACAGGTATTTGTGTTTTTCATTATGGCCCTGGCAGCAGCAGAGGTTGCGGTGGGTCTGGCAATTATTGTGATGGTTTATAGAAATACAAGCTCTATAGACATCAATATACTTAACAGGTTAAAGTGGTAACTTTTATATAAGAGGATGATAGATTTAGTTTGGTTAATTCCTTTATTACCGTTTATTGGTTTTTTAATAAACGGCCTTGGTAGAAATATTTTACCAAAATCTTTAATAGCTGGTATCGCCAGCCTTGCAGTTATTGCATCGTTTGCAATAAGCTTGTCCATTTTTTTCAACTTCAACTCAGATCAGCCTGTAATTGTTAATCTTTTTGATTGGATAAATGTTGGTTCTCTGAAAATACCATTTTCTTTTCAGGTAGATCAGCTAAGCATATTAATGCTATTGATTATTACCGGAATAGGTTCTTTGATACATATTTATTCGGCAGGTTACATGAGCCATGATGCCGGTTTTGGAAAGTTCTTTGCTTACCTCAACCTCTTTGTGTTTTTCATGTTGCTTTTAGTATTAGGCTCTAACTATGTTATCATGTTTATCGGTTGGGAAGGCGTGGGTTTATGCTCGTACCTGCTTATCGGCTTCTGGTATACCAATGGGGCTTATGCTGACGCTGCTAAGAAAGCATTTATTATGAACCGTATTGGGGATTTGGCTTTTTTATTAGCCGTTTTCCTTATCATCAGCAACTTTGGTTCGGTAACTTTCATTGATATATTCCCTAAAACATTAGGTATAGAATCTAACGGTACGGTTATCACTTTAATTACCTTATTGTTATTTTTTGCCGCTACCGGAAAATCGGCTCAGCTACCTTTATTTACCTGGTTGCCTGATGCCATGGCTGGTCCAACTCCAGTTTCGGCATTAATACACGCAGCGACGATGGTAACTGCGGGTATTTATATGATTGTAAGATCTAATATCCTGTTTGCCCTTGCACCTCTAACTATGGATATTATTGCTATAGTTGGTTTATTAACAGCAATTATTGCGGCAATTATAGCATTAACCCAAACAGATATTAAGAAAGTATTGGCTTACTCAACCGTTTCTCAGCTAGGATATATGTTCCTGGGACTTGGTGTGGGAGCTTTTACCGGAGCATTTTTTCACGTTATTACCCATGCATTTTTTAAAGCGTTATTATTCTTGGGTGCCGGTTCTGTAATCCATGCCATGAGTAATGAACAGGATATGCGTAATATGGGAGGTTTGAAGAAAAAACTTCCGGTTACTTTCCTGACCATGTTAATTGGAACTATTGCTATTGCGGGGCTACCTCCGTTTGCCGGTTTCTTCTCCAAAGACGAAATACTGGCCCATGTATTCCAACATAACAAACTGATGTGGGTTATAGGTGTAATAGGTGCTTTATTTACTGCTTTTTACATGTTCAGAATGATGTTCCTAACTTTCTGGGGTTCTTTCAGAGGTACAGAAGAACAAAAAAGCCATCTTCATGAGTCACCTGCTTCTATGACAATGCCTCTTATTGTATTGGCTATTTTGTCAATGGTGGGCGGTTTTATAGGTATACCTCATGCCTTGGGAGGTCATCATTGGTTAAACGAATACCTGACACCAATATACGGTTTATCTAAGGATCTTATTCCTGCTTTAAGCCTGGATCATTCTACTGAGTTTATGCTTATGGGTGTTTCTGTATTAGGGGTAATTGTTGCTATCATATTTGCTTATGTTAAATATATCAGCAAAGGACATGTTCCGGTATCTGACGAGACAGAAAGGCTAGCATTGGCAAAAATCTCTTACAATAAGTTCTATTTAGATGAGATTTATACTGCTCTGGTGCAGAAACCACTAGATTCTTTATCCAGATTCTTATATAAGGTATTTGATCTAAAAATAGTAGACGGTATTGTTAATGGATTAGGAAAAGGTGCTGTAGAAGTATCTAAAACATTAAGGCTATTACAAACAGGAAATGTAGGTTTCTATATTTTCGCTATGGTAATAGGAATAGTTGCAGTCCTGATTTACAGTTTTATTAATATTTAAGTTAGCGGAATACAAAACAGATGAATTTATTAATATTGATATTCTTTCCCGTTATAGCTGGTATTATTACCCTCCTATCGGGAAAATATGCGAAGCAGATTGCTTTATTGAGCTCGCTTATATCTTTGGCTGTTACTGCTGTTGTTTTATGCGACTTTAATCCTGAAGCCGGCAGACAGTTTACAGTTAACTATCCATGGATTACCAAATTTGGTATTTATTTTACTGCAGGGATAGATGGTATCAGCATGTTAATGCTAATATTAACCAATGCTTTATTTCCGTTAATTATACTTTCAACTTTCAAGAGACAAATAGAAAAACCTGTATTCTATTCCTTAATGCTTTTTATGCAATTTGGTCTGGTATTGGTTTTCACAGCAATGGATGCTTTCCTTTTCTACGTAGGATGGGAAGCCGCCTTAATTCCTATCTATTTTATTTGTGCTTTATGGGGCGGCGAAGATAGAATCAGGGTTAACATGAAGTTTTTCATTTACACTATTGCCGGTTCTTTGTTCATGCTATTTGCAATTATCTATTTATATCTGCAAACACCCAGCGGAACATTTTCTATAGATGCTTTTTATGCTCTGAATCTGGCAAAGGATACCCAAACTTGGTTATTTTGGTGCTTCTTTCTTGCTTTTGCAATTAAGATCCCTATTTTCCCTTTCCATTCATGGCAGCCAGACACCTATACTACTGCCCCTACCGCAGGAACAATGCTTTTAGGTGGTATTATGTTAAAAATGGGTATATATGGTGTTGTCGTGTGGTTAATACCGGTACTTCCATTTGGTTTTATGGCCTGGGGCAAACTGGCATTAACACTTTCTGTTATCGGGGTAGTTTATGCTTCTATTATAGCTTTTACCCAAAAAGACATCAAAAGATTGATTGCCTATTCTTCTATAGCCCACGTAGGCTTAATAGCAGCAGGCGTATTTGCATGGAATACTCAGGGATTACAGGGAGCTATGATTCAGATGCTTAATCACGGGGTAAACGTAATAGGCTTGTTCTTTATCGTAGATATTTTAATAAACAGGCTAAACACCAGAGAACTAGCAGAAATGGGCGGTATTGCTAAAGTTGCTCCCAAATTTGCCATCGCTTTCCTGACTATATTGTTAGGCTCTGTTGGCTTACCGTTAACCAATGGTTTTATTGGAGAGTTCTTATTAATCAATGGAGTTTTCAAATTCAACTTCTGGTATGCCGTTGCCGGCGGATCAACCATTATATTAGGTGCGGTTTATATGCTGAGAACATATAAAGCGGTGATGCAGGGTGAACTTAACGAGTTGACAAAAACTTTTAAAGATATATCAGGAACAGAGGTGTTGGTATTAGGAATAATTTGTGCCATAATTATTATTGTAGGTGTTTACCCGAATGCTTTATTGCATATTTCGGAAGCTACAGTAGAGGGCCTGATTTCTAAGGTTAATAATAAATTGTCATTTTAAAAAGGAATGAATTCATTAATAGTTATATCAGTATTAGCAATAATAATTCTTTATTTAGGCTTATTTAAAGTTAAAGCAGGTTTATTGCCTGTAAGTATTTTGGGATTATTAGCAGCATTGGGATTATCTATAGCTGAATGGAATTCCGATGCATCTCCAATTTTCAGTGGCATGATGCTATTTGATAATTTTGCTGTAGGTTTCTCCTCTCTTTGTATTGGAACTACCATCCTTATTTTCTTGTTATCCAAAGGTTATTTCGAGAAAATAAGCGAAAATGTAGCAGAATACTATACCATTATTTTGTTTGCCTTAGCAGGTACCATCATGATGGTTTCTTATAACAACCTTGCTATGCTATTTGTGGGCTTAGAGATAATGTCTGTGAGCTTGTACATATTAGCAGGTATCAAGAAGAAAGATTTTGCTTCTAATGAGGCTTCATTAAAATACTTTTTAATGGGAGCTTTCTCTACGGGTTTCTTATTATTTGGTGTTGCGCTTATTTATGGCGCATCCGGATCATTCAATCTGATAGAGATTGGCAACTATGTAAAGAATCCACAGAACATTATAGATCCTATTTTTTATGTGGGTATTGTATTAATGATTGTAGGACTGGCTTTTAAAGTTGGGGCTGCTCCTTTCCATTTCTGGACACCAGACGTATACGAGGGTGCACCAACATTGATTACGCTGTTTATGTCTACAGTAGTAAAAATAGCCGGGTTTGCTGCCTTCCTAAGAATATTTCAGGTATCATTCTCCAGTTTAAGTCAATTCTGGACACCTACGTTAACAGCCATTACCATTCTGACGCTATTTATAGGGAATATCACAGCAGTGTATCAAAACAGCTTCAAAAGGTTACTTGCTTACTCCAGCATTTCGCATGCCGGCTATATGTTATTTGCTATTGTTGCTTTGGGAGCAGCATCAACAAACGCTATATTTTTATATGCGGTTGCGTATGTACTGGCCTCTACTGTTGCTTTTGGAACATTAATATTGGTTAAGGCTAAAACAGGAAGTGATTCTATAGAAAGCTTTAACGGCTTGGGAAAAAGCAATCCGTTTTTAGCATTTGCAGTAACTGTGGCTATGTTGTCATTTGCAGGTATACCACTAACAGCAGGTTTTATAGGTAAGTTTTATATGTTTAATGCGGCACTTTCACAAAACCATATTTGGTTAGTACTTATTGCGGTATTAAATGCTATTATAGCTATATTTTACTACTTTAAAGTAATTGTGGCTATGTATTTCCAAACTTCGGAAAGTCAGATTGTGATTCAAACACCGGCTACCTATAAAGTAGTTTTGGCAGTGAGCGCAATACTTACAATCTTATTGGGAATATACCCTGCTTGCTTGACCACATTATTTTAGCAATTTAGCCATAATTCATAACAATAATATTTGTAGTTTTATGGCGAAACTATGCTATGGAAGAAATCTGGCAAAATATAATTAACCTGGCTGACGCCCAACACATCATACATAAAGGAGGATTTTACCTTATTTTATTTGTGATTTTTGCAGAAACCGGGTTGTTTTTTGGCTTTTTCCTTCCCGGAGATTACCTTTTGTTTCTCGCAGGGATGTTTGTAGCTACCGGAAAACTAGACGTAGGTATTACTACTATGGTAGCCAGTCTCATTTTAGCAGCTATTGCAGGTAATTTTATAGGGTATTGGTTTGGTTACCGAACGGGCCCTGTGCTGTACAATCGAAAGGAATCTTTCTTTTTTAAGAAGAAGTATCTTCTTGCTGCCGAGGAATACTACAAAAAACAAGGTGCTTTTACTTTAATTATTGGAAGATTTGTTCCCATAGTTAGAACGTTTGCTCCTATATTTGCAGGAGTAGTAAAATTGGATGTCAGAAAATTTGCTCTTTATAATATCTTAGGTGCTTTTTTCTGGATTACATCCCTTACGTTATTAGGATATTTTTTAGGGAAAAAGTTTGAACATGAAATCAATGAATATCTTTTATATATTATCATTGGTTTTATTGTTGTAACAACCATTCCTCTAGTGGTAACGGTTTTAAAGAAAAAATTTAAAAAATAATATAAACACGAATAATCTAAATTAATGGCCGATAATCATCCATGGCACTCTATCTCACCGGGAGAAGATGCACCAAATGTAGTAAATGCAATTATTGAAATTCCAAAAGGCTCTAAAGCCAAATACGAAATAGACAAAGAAACAGGATTGATAAAATTAGACAGGGTTTTGTTCTCTTCAGTAATGTACCCTGCTAACTATGGTTTCATCCCTCAAACTTATTGTGATGATAAAGATCCTTTAGATATATTGGTATTATGTTCTGTAGATGTATACCCTATGTCTATGATAGAAGCAAAAGTGGTTGGTGTTATGCACATGGTTGACAACGGTGAGCAAGACGATAAAATCATCGCTGTTGCTGCTCATGATATGTCTGTAAACTATATAGAAGATTTAGCAGATCTACCTCCGCACACCATGAAAGAAGTGGTACGATTTTTTCAGGACTACAAGGCTTTAGAAGGCAAAAACGTAACTATTGAACACCTTTTAGGAAAAAGATATGCCTATAAAGTTATTGAAGAAAGTATAGAGCTTTATAACAAAACTTTTAAATAATTTAAACATATATGGACCCCTCCTTTGAAGTTAGTGGATTTCAGATTTTCTTAACTCTATTCCTGGTAATCCTTAACGGATTCTTCGTAGCAGCTGAATTTGCAATAGTCAAAGTCAGAGGGTCTCAAATAGAAATAAAAGCAAAGACGGGAAGTCGTGTTGCCAAAACAGCAAAACACATGATTTCCCATCTTGATGGATATCTGGCTGCCACGCAGTTAGGTATTACTTTAGCTTCTCTTGGTTTGGGTTGGGTTGGGGAATCTGTGATGTCTAACATCGTATTTAACTTTTTCTCTTTTATTTCCCTTCCTATAAGCGAATCTGTAGCTACCAGCGCTGGCCATGTATTTGCTTTCTTGATTATTACGTTTCTACATATCGTATTTGGAGAACTTGCTCCTAAATCATTAGCTATACAAAGACCTGTAAATACCACTATGGCTGTAGCTTTACCTTTACAGTTCTTTTACATTCTTTTCAGACCATTTATTTATGTTTTAAATGGTTTTGCTAATGTAATTTTAAGAGGTTTTGGTATAAATGCCGTAAATAGCGGAGAAACGATCCACTCTTCGGAAGAGTTACAATATATTCTGGATCAGGGAAAAGAAACCGGAGCATTGGATACGGCAGAACATCAGCTGATTAAAAATGTATTCGATTTTAATGAACGTGTGGTAAAAAACATCATGGTCCCTCGTACTAAAATAGTAGCTATTGAAGACACCACCACCCTTGAAGAAATACTGGAACTTATTGTGGAAGAAGGATATTCAAGAATTCCGGTTTACGAAGAAACCATCGACAAAATCGTAGGTATTGTACACGCCAAGGATATTCTGAGTATAATGGCTAATAAAAGAGAGTTTATACTCGAAAATATTATCAGAAAACCCTTCTTTGTTCCCGAGTCTAAAAAAATTAACAACCTGATGGCGGAGTTGAAGCTGAAGAAGATGCAGATAGCCATCGTGTTGGACGAATTTGGTGGCACCGCAGGTATGGTTACTTTAGAAGATATTGTGGAGGAATTGGTTGGCGAGATACAGGACGAATATGATGAAGAAAAACCAATTGTTGAAAAAGTTTCTGATTCTGAATACATTGTAACAGCTTCTGCTACAGTTTATGATGTTAATGAGTTCTTACCCCATGATTTGCCTGAAGATGAAGATTACGACACTATAGCCGGCCTGGTGAGTGAGATTTTCGGAAACATCCCGGAAGTGGGCGAAACAAAAGTGTTTAACGGCTATAACTTCACCATCTTAAGAAAGATAGGACAGAATATAGAATCTGTAAAACTAGAGCTTATCATACCGCAGGAAGAAGCTGTAAATGAGCATTAAGTAGTTTTTTTTCAATCAATAAACAAAGAGGTTGTTCGATATTGGACAAAGAGAAATAATCCTTTATTACCAATATAACTTTATAAATAGTTAGTAAATATATCTTCTTTCATATTCTTGAATATTTCATTATTCACATTATGTTGAATGAGATCAGTTTATAACAGCCTTTTTGATAAACAGGAACAGGCAAAACATAAAAGATGAACTAATTAATAATGAATGAGGAACTGTGATAGGTGGATTATATCCTCTGTTAGCCATTATCCATACTCGGTCTTCTTGCAGGAAACGAGGTAATCTCTGTTATTTATTTGATAGATTGTTTTATTTTTAGCTCCGTCTTTATTAAACCAAACCTTCTCAACTTCAATAACATATTATCCTACACTTTTACTGAATTCTGTCTCCTTTTGTATATGGATATTATTTTTTCCATGAATGACTACCAAGAGGGGAAGCTTAATCAAATCATTTTTCAGGACAAATACCATTGCAGGATGAACATAGAACACATTGTCTTCTCTGAGTCAACAACATTTCTAAAAGTGTAGGATTTTACAACTTGAAAAGTTTTCGACAAAGACATTAATAATAGTATTTCTCTTTAAATAAAGGAGTGTTAAAGTAGTGGTTTTATTGAGTTTCATCTCTATGAACCCTCTGTAAACCCTCTATTATATCACTAATATATCTCTTAAAAAAAGGATATAATTATTAATCAATAGCGATTAGGGAAGCTATAAAATATATGGATAGGAAAAAGATCGTTGAACAATCACCAAGTTACCATATGTCAATAGTCAGACACGACTGCCACAGGACAAATAACGACGTACGAGAAACGATGAGCTATCGACAAAATCCGGTTCCATTTCGACTAAAACAAGGTAATCTCTACAAAAAAGACAAACAATCACTGATTATCGATATGTCAATCAACCTTTCAGGTTAGAAATAATATTAGGCCTTGTTAATATTGAGATGAATAAAGGAAATGTCTTCTATCTTTTACAGAACAAACATAGAAGACATCTCTATAAACATTTTTTATTACCCGACAATGCTTACTTCTTACAATAAGTATTTGTTGTCAAATGATAGAATACCTATTTATTAACTATTCTTACAGTTTTACTAAACCGCCCATCTGGAGTAAATACTTTAAATGCGAGATTACCTTTAGTACTCAATCCGTCTTTATAAACGAGGCTATTTACATTTGGTTCAATATTATCTGTGGTATATCGAATAATAAACTTTTGAGACTGTGCGTTGGCAAAAACTTTACCTTCTTTAATAATAACACCAGGAGCAGGTACCCGATAGTTATACCCTCCTTTATAATAATTTAAACGAGGTAACTCTCTGTTCCAAAGTGTAGACACAAATGCCGCCCAATCTTTATTATACAATTGGTCACTTTTTACAGAGTCTTGCTCCATTACCCATTTCGGATCTGTAGACCATGCTCTCTCTGCAAAACTCAAAAGTTTCGGAAGCAGCATATATTCCAATCGTTGTGAAGAGGCTACATTTTCGGACCATAATGCCGATTGAAGTCCTATAATATTAGACCGCCCAAAAGGGGTTAAACGGTTCTTGTCTTTAAGGGCTGAGGGAGGGATGTGATTTCCATCCTCATCTTCCTTGAAATTTTTAAAATAATCGTTCGGTATAAAATAAAAAGGTTTATCTATATCAATGTATCCTCCCCAATACATTCCGGGTTCTGTAAAACTTTTATTATATGCCATATCCAAATACATATTTGTTACATTGGACAGAACGACTTTATAGCCGGCATTAGCAAGCTTATATGCTAAATCCTCCGCTCCTGTTCCATAAACGTTATTCCATACGTCTGTTTGAAAGCCATATTTTACCATAGAGGTATCCACCACCATACGTTTTTTTCCGTCGACAATCACTTTCTTCATGCCTATTTCCTCCCAACCAGACAAGTACAGTTGATGTTTATTTAATATTTCATTTACTTTTGTAAAAAAATACTTCCACAGGTCATCCGAAGTTTTTAATTCATTATTCTGTTCCAGAAATTGTTTTACTATTTCTGATTTTTCCCATACACCTATTGGTACCTCATCTCCTCCCATATGTACAGTACTCAATGGTGCTTCGGCCTCTTTATACATTTTTATTAACTCAACAACAGTTTTTTCCACAAAACGATATACTGAAGGCATAGCTACATTAATCACATTATCATTCCACCCTTGTACAGACTTATACTGGGATTGATCATCTTTATCACTTAACAAGTACTCTTTAGCTTCTTCTTTTTTACCTTCTTTCATTAATCTGTTATAACGAACTTCCATTGCTTTTATAGCGGCTCTTGCATGCCCGGGAGTTTCTATTTCCGGTATGATACGGATATGCCTTGATTTAGCATATTTTAGTATTTCTATAAACTCTTTTCTACTATAATAACCACTTCCTGGTAATGTATTTATATCTGGCCCTGACCCATGAGAAGGGGGTAAATGAGAATTGTTATCTAATGAATGTCCTCTTTGACCACCAACTTCCGTTAATTCGGGTAATCCGGGAATTTCAACTCTCCACCCCTCATCATCATTAAAATGAAAATGAAGAACATTCAGCTTATAAAGAGCCATGATATCCAATACTTTGAATAGTTCTTTTTTTGTTTGAAAATTCCGAGCAATATCAAGCATAAATGCCCGATACTCAAACCGAGGTGAATCCTGAACACTAACCGCAGGTATATTAATAACTGATTGTTTATGAGACCATACGTTTGGTGGAAATAAAGTATTTAAAGACTGTATTCCGTAAAAAACACCCGCAGCAGAACCTGCTGAAACAACAATTTGATCTTTATTAATATCAATCTGATAGGCCTCTCCTTTCAGATTAACTTTTTTAAGTACGATTGCTTTTCCGCTTCCAGATGTTATTACCTGAGGCTTTTCTCCCAATAGCTTGTATAAATCACTTGAAAGCAATTCGGCTTCATTTTTAAAAATAGCAGGAGCTATAATTTTAACATTCGCATCTAATTTAAATGAAAAACCTTTTTCTTGATAGGTGTTTGGTGTAGGAAAGACTTTTACCGATTGTTGAACCGGTGTTTTAAGAAGGGACAGATTTTGATTATATACGGTTTCTGCAACCTGAGAATCGTCTATGAGAAGTGAAGCGTAGTCCGGATCAATATTTTTAATAGTATAGACCTTTGCGGGATCACTGTTCCATACGATATAAAAACCTGATGGAAAATCAGAAATATTCCGCATAAACCTTAATGTAATATCAATTTTCATTGTTTTCCCCGGTTTTAGCTCAGCAAATTCTTTTCTTGGTGACAAGCGGTATAAATCTCCATTGACATGATTGATTTGGTATTTGTTTGTATCATTAATCATAATACCAGGATATTTTATAGAATTAAAGTAGATATCCCAGCCCTGATTTGGCAAGACATTTTTACTGTTATTAGTTAATATGAATGTACTTATGGGGCTATCTGGTTGTACAGATTTAATTTCCATCTTGTACGAGAAACTTGCTGTTCTCTCTGATTGGGAGAAACTGTACCCACCAATGGCTGATAGCAGTAATACCAATATAATTCTGTTTAGTGGTTTAATGTAGTTCATACCTCTAAACTAGTATCTACCCCTGTTTTTTCACTTCCAATAATCCCGAAAGTATGTAAACCCGTCCGTCTGCGTCGCTACGTTTATAGTTGGTTTATATTTTTGTTGTAAGCTTTAACCTTGTTACATATTCTGTCGGTGTCATCCCATATTGTTTAACAAAACTTTTTGAAAAATATGATGGGGTATTAAATCCAACTTCATAGGAAACCTGATTTATATTGAGTCGCCCTTCTTGCAAAAGCTTTATTGATTTTTTTAAACGAATTGATTTAATAAAATCATGAACTCCCTGCCCTGTAAGTGATTTAAATTTTGCATAGAGGACTGTCCTGCTCATTGCCGTAAGTTCACATATCTTCCGATGGTCTAAATCGGGTTCGGCTAAGTGCTCTTCTACGTAATTAACTATCTTGTCTAAAAACTCTCTATCCAGTGTACTAAAGGGTAAATCTTTTGGGTAAATATCTTCCGATTGGGAAAATTTCATTTTTATATTCTCCTGACTCCGTATGAAGTTTACAATTACTTGTATAAGGATATATTTGTGTACAGGTTTGGAAAGGTAGGCATCTGCTCCGGCTTCATAACCAGAAAGCTGACTATCCTCATTGTTTTGACTGGTTAAAAGGACAATAGGAATATGACTTGTTGAGGCATTATTCTTAATTTTTTGACAAAACTCGCTCCCGTTCATTACCGGCATCAACATATCTGATATAATGACATCTGGTTGTACTTCTGTGGCCACTTTAAAGCCCTCTGAGCCATTCTCAGCCTCCACTACAGAAAACATATCGGACAATAATAATTTGAGGTAATTTCTAATCTCTCTACTATCATCAACAACAAGTATAGTTCTCCCTTTAACATCAAGATGCGTTAACTCTCCTAAGTCGGACAATAGATTAGTTTCAGGTACTTTACCTAAACCTGTTTTTACTAAAGCCTTTATATTCACAAAAGCTTTAGGGAGACCAATCGTAAAAACAGACCCTTCTCCCAAAACACTTTTAACATTTATAGATCCATTATTTATTTCGATAAATTCTTTAGCTACTACAAGTCCTAAACCGGTGCCTTTTTCTCCGTCTGTCCCTTCTATCAGATTCTGTTTTTTTATCTCAAACAGATTTTTCATTCGTTCTTCTGTCATCCCTATCCCTGTATCCTTAAAACGGATAAGTATCTCGTCCTGACGATCAATTGACTCAATGGAAATTTCGCCATGGGC
This sequence comes from Pseudopedobacter beijingensis, assembly GCF_042678145.1. Taxonomy (NCBI): domain Bacteria; kingdom Pseudomonadati; phylum Bacteroidota; class Sphingobacteriia; order Sphingobacteriales; family Sphingobacteriaceae; genus Pseudopedobacter; species Pseudopedobacter beijingensis. The sequence goes on from NZ_JBHUDG010000003.1 coordinate 690,243, forward strand.
CGCTGTAAACTTTATACAATTACCTAAAATATTTCTTATAACGGTATCTATCATTTGTTCGTCAGCATATATTGTATGCGATGGATCTATTTGTACAGAAAAACGAATGAGTTTTCTTTTCATTTGTTGTTCCAGCAGGTCATTTGCTTTAATTATAAGCTCATAAACATTTAACCTCTGTGGGTTACATGTAATAGTTTGATTCTGGGTTTGAGCCCAATCGAGTAAATTAATTAATAAGTTATAAACGGAATGGGCACTTTTATGTATATCATTAATATAATTAGACAGCTGTTCCTGGTTTAACTTTGTAATTTTGCTTCTGACTAAATCGGAAATACCGGAAAGTGCAGCCACGGGGTTTTTAAGGTCATGTGCCAGAATAGAGAAAAAACGATCTTTAGTATGATTACTACTCTCCAATTCCTTAACCGTTTTTTCTAATTCTTGATTTTGATAGACAATATGTTCCTGTTGTCGGGATATCTCTTCGGATTTGTCTAGTATTTCTCTATTATACTCCTCCAGTTTTTCATTTTGAAGTTTCACCCTGTGGCTACTATGTAATAAATCACTATTAATTTTTTTCAATTCCTGCGTTCTATTGAATACCTCATTTTCCAGTTGTCTGTTTCTTTGTCTTACCGCAGAAAGCCGCCGATAGAACACAAAAAGGACGCAGCTTGAACCTCCAATAACAAGCATTAATCTGAACCACCATGTTTTCCAAACAGGGGGAGTTATAATTAGCTTTATCTTAGCCAGTTTATCTGACCAGTGACCATCATTATTTAAGGTTTTTATATTGAGGGTGTATTCGCCTGGATCAAGATTAGTATATGAAACACTATTTTTAACTCCTATATAGTTCCATTCTTTATCAAATCCAACAAGCTTATAGGCATATTGCTTTTTCTGCTTATCTACAAAATTTAGGGCAGCAAACTCAAATGTGATTACAGATTCTTTATAGGAGATTGTAATTTCTTTGACTGTATTAATATTTTCGGTTAAGATCTCTCCATTGATAGGAGCTTCTTTATTGAAAATCTCAAATCCTGTAAATATAAGAGGTGGGGTGTATGAAAATGTCTTTACAGTTGACGGATCAAATACATTAAAGCCATTGGTTCCTCCAAAATACATCATGCCGTTTTTGCTAAGGCAACGTGCCGCCTTAAACTCATTTCCTTGAAGACCGTCAGCAATAGTGAAATTGGTAAAAGTTTGTGTACGGATATTAAACTTTGAAAAACCTCTTGCTGTACCAATCCATAAATTATCATACTTATCACCTAATATCGCAGTTACGATATCATTAGCAAGACCATCTTGTGCAAAATATGAGGTTATTACTCCCGTTATCGGATTAAGTTTATTTAAACCATAGTTGGTTCCCAACCATAAATATCCATTTTTATCTTCCCAAATAGAGCCAACACTATTGTTACTAAGAAAACCTTTTCCTTCGTTATGCCTATAGTTTTCAAATCTGCCCGTCACCGGATCTAATATACTTAACCCTCCGCCATCTGTTCCTATAAGCAATCTGCCCTTTTTATCTTCATTGATGGTGAGTATATAATTACTGCTTAAACTCTCTGGGTTATTAATCTCATTCTGATAATATATAAAAGATTCATCTTTAGGATTGTAAAGATTTAACCCTCCGCCATAGGTTCCTACCCATATTCTGTTTTGGCTATCTTTAAAAATGTAAAACACAAAATCATGACTTAAACCTCCTCTGACTGAAGGATTATACCGATATTGTTTATATTGATTTGTTTGAGGGTTAAATACCGTCATCCCCTCTCCCCATGTACCTGCCCATATAAATCCTTTACTATCCTGACAAACGGCAGGAACATAATCTCCAGCAATGCTATGCTTGTTATTCTTTAAATGTCTATAGTTTTTAAATACTCCTTTTTCTTTATCAAACATATCTATCCCCCCACCGTCAGTACCAATCCACAGATTTCCTTTAGCATCTTCATAAATAGCATCAACAATATTATTGCTTAAACTATTTTGTCCCTCTTGATGTTTATAGTGATTAAACTTCCCGGCTTCTACATTGACCTGATTTATCCCGCCATTAAGTGTTCCTATCCAAAGATTCCCTTTCACATCTCTAACAATAGTATTAATAGTATTACTACTAATGCCTGTTGGATTATTATCCTTGTTCAGGAAATAGGTATGGCTGTTTTTTTCTGGATTAAATACAATCAAACCATTGTTTTCTGTACCAATCCATAAATTCCCATTATGGTCTTCATTCATAGATAATAGCACTCTATTATCTAGACCGTTTGAGCTAAGTTTCATTGTCCGAAAGCTCTTTTTCTCCCGATCGAACAAATAAAGTCCTCCTCCATAAGTCCCTATCCAAAGATTCTTTCTCCGATCCTCGAAAATAAATTTGATCTTATTGTTTAAAAGTTTGTTGTTAGTGTCTGTTTCGTTGATAAAGGTTGTGAAACTCTGATTCTTTTTGTTAAAGAGATTCAACCCATTAGTCGTTCCCACCCATATATTTTTATCAGAATCCTGATACATTGCTGTGATATTGTTGCAGCTAATACTTCCAGAATCATCTCCTCTATTTTTAAAATGAATGAAATAATTCTTCTGCCTGTCAAATAAATCTAATCCATCAGAATAAGTTCCTATCCATATATTATCTTCATCATCAACAAGAAGACACTCTACATTGTTACTAGAAAGTCCTTGTGAAGCCTTTTCTGTTTTTTTAAAATGTGTGAATATTTCTGTTTTCGGATCAAGAACATTTACCCCGCCTTCCCATGTTGCTATCCATAGCTTTTCTTGCTTATCTTCAACAATAGATTTAATGTCATTGGAATTAAGCCATCTACTTTTCAACGGATCTTTCTTATAAACAATAAAGTTATACCCATCATATTTATTTAATCCATCCCTTGTTCCAAACCACATAAAGCCTTTTCGGTCTTGCAACATGCACCTTACTGTACTTTGAGATAAACCATCATCGATACCGATATGCGCAAATCTGGTATTACCTATTTGTGTGAAAGCAGGAAACGATATAAAATGTAGGATCACAAGAAAAACACAATAGCCTGTTCTCATAAACTCTTCATTCAAAACTATAGGAAATTTTATTTTTATAATTGTTCTTAAGAAACTCTACCCTTATTAAAGGTACTATTTTTTACGTACACTTACTGTAAACAACAAAATCTAAAACAGAGATACGTTTTTTAAAATCTGTTTCAAACATTACGGACAGAATTACTATAATTCGGGACTATAGGAACAGCTTTTTTTTTAAGTTTAAGTAGTTTTAGTAAACCATTATTTAAGCCATTTCATGATACGACATTATAAACTATTTATGCTATTACTATGTGTTTATTTTCCTGTCAGGGTATTCTCTCAAGTCCTATTTGACGATTTTAAGTCAACAACTATAGATACTGCTGTTTGGAAATTAGCCAATGAGAAATGGGGTCCGGGTTTACACGGAGGAGTCGTTCCTTCAAATGTTTTTATATCAGATGGAAAGTTAGTTATAAGAGCACATGGAAATGATTATAAAGGACACATACAAGGTCATGGTCAACCCACACGAGTTGGAGGGGCGATATTTACAAAAGAGGCTTTTGCCTCTGGAAGTTTTGAAATCAGAGCAAAAATTTGCCCGCAACCTGGAGCCTTGTCTGCTTTCTGGACATTTTACTATAAAAACGATAGTTATAATCATGAGATTGATTTTGAATTCCCTGGGCATAACCAACTCCCTAACACTCCGGATAGTTCTCGTCTCGATTGGGGCTTACTCACAAATTGGCGTGGGATTGGAAAAGGACAATACATAACCGTTGATAAATACTTTGGTAACCAAACAGACGGAAATTATCACCTGTACCGATTTGACTGGCACACAGGAGGAAATAATGAAAAACCACGTATAGAATGGTATTATGATAATAAGTTAATTCATTCTTCTTTCGAAAACATCCCAAATCATGCCAGTAATTACTGGATAGGTGTATGGTTTCCTATATGGATTAAGCCTGCTGATTTTGACACTGATTATTTATATGTCGATTGGGTAAAGATCACTCCGTTTCATGAACCAAATGATTTAAAAACGCCATTAAAACAACAATGAACACATTAAAAAACATATTATTACATTTTTTTGATTCGAGTTAAAAACGATCAAATCTGATCAAACCAATTATTTTTTATTCACTAACAGTTATAACAAACTATGGATTATATCTATACAGAAAGGCTTCGGCTTATTACAAGGATCATTATTTCATCTATTATGGTTCAGATATTTCTATCTCACCCCTTAAAAGCTGATGAAAATGCTATACTGAGACAAAAAGAAAAAATTACCGTATCTGGAATTGTTACTGCTAATGATGGCGAAATTTTACCAGGAGTAAGTGTGTTGGAAAAAGGAACTAAAAATGGTGTATTAACCTCCATAAATGGTCAGTACACATTAGCTGTAGATGAAAATTCCATACTGGTTTTCAGTATGATTGGCTTTAACACTCAGGAGGTAATTGTAAGCAAACAAACACGAATTAATATTCAGTTAAAACCTGGCATAACATCTCTTGATGAAATAATGGTGGTAGGTTATGGAAGCAAAAACAAAAGTACATTTACAGGATCTGCTGTAACATTAAATGCGGAAGACCTTAATAAATCTTCCCTTTCCGTTGCCAATCTTCTTCAGGGTCGCGCTGCAGGTGTACAAGTTAGCCAGAATAATGGAACTCCCGGAGCTTCATTATCTATAAGAATAAGAGGAACCAACTCCATTAATGCAGATAGCGAACCGCTCTATGTTATTGATGGTTTCCCTACGACCGATGGCGTAGGAGTTTCTCTTAGCCCGGAGGATGTGGCTTCTATTACAATCTTAAAAGATGCCGCTTCTACTTCTATATATGGAGCCAGAGGAGCTAATGGGGTGGTATTAATTACAACTAAAACTGGGGTAAACAAAGAAAGCCGATTAAACATACATAGTTATGCGGGTATTCAGAACGTAGTAGGTCGGTTTAACCTTATAGGTTCTTATGATAATGCTCTAAGATTGAATAAATTATCAGAACTCAATGGAGATTTACCTTCATATGGCCCTGGCCGACTAGATTCATTAAAAAAAGGGTTACTAGGTACCGATTGGCAGGACGAGGTTTTTCGCTCGGCATCCATCCAAAACCATGTACTTAGTTTTACAGGTGGAACCAGTAAAACCGGTGTATTTTCCAGCTTTGATTTTTTAAATCAAGACGGGATTGTTGTACACTCAAAATACAAACGAATTGGTGGAAGGGTAAACGTAGACCACAGCATTAATGATAAATTTAAAATGACCGCAAGAGTATTTGGAAACTATGGTATACAGAATGATCTACCTCTTGCTCCATCAACCATTAACGGTTTCCTAAAACAGGTATTACATGCCAATCCCTCTTCAACATTTGATTCTGGTGTTCCTCCGCAATTAGATGCTCAGAATCCTCTGCATTTTCTGGAAGCTGAAGACAGAGAAAACACCAATTACAGAACAAATGGTTATTTTTCATTAAAATATCAACCTATACAAAAGCTAACAATACAAGCAGATTTTGGTTCAGACATTACAAAAAGTAAAGCTTCTTACTTTGCTCCTTCAACTGTACCCAATGCAGTAGCTTCACATGGAATAGCCACGGTTGCCAATATAGGAGAGCAAGATCTTATTTTTAATCCTACAGTACATTATGAACTAAAAAAAGAAGAACATAATGCTAAATTTCTTGTTGGGTACAATTATCAAAACTACTTATATCAAGAGGAAGGTGTAACAGCCACTAATTTCAGTAGTGATGACCTCGGCTATAATAACCTTTCTACCGCTCAACAATTTACAGCCTATTCTGGTAAAACCAGTGTAAGAAGAAAAAGCTGGTTCGGTAGAGTTGACTATGATTACAAGAACAAATATATCTTTACAGGAACTTACCGTATTGATGGATCTTCCGTCTTCGGAAATAATCATAAACTAGGCTATTTCCCTTCCGCTGCTATTGCTTGGCAATTCAATCAAGAAGATTTTATTAAGAATTTGGGGCTGTTTTCGTCAGGTAAGTTGAGATTAAGCTACGGTATCACAGGCAACGACCGTATTCCTTCCGGAATTTCATCGGCAACTTATGCCAGTGACAACTCCACTAAATACACATTTGATGGTGTATCATCCGTAAGTGGAATCGCAACAACACGTATCTCAAATCCTGATCTTCGATGGGAACAAACCGAGGCATGGGATCTTGGTCTGGATGTTGGTTTATTAAAAAATCGTATTATTCTGGAAGCTGATTATTACAGCAAGATAACTAATGACTTATTACTAGATCGCAGTATTGCTCCTTCTACAGGTTTCGAAACACTCTTCGGAAACACAGGAAAAGTGGAAAACAAGGGTATCGAACTCTCTTTGCAGACCATAAATATTTCAAATAAACATCTCAAATGGAATACAACTATTTCCTATGCCTACAATCGTAATAAAGTATTGTCTTTAGGGGATAATAATTCTGATATATATGTAGGTTCATTTAAGCCTGACGGTTCTGCCAACTTTGAAAGTCCTTTTATTATTCGTGTTGGTGAACCACTAGGCGCTATATATGGATATGTATACGATGGAATTATTCAGGCAAATGATCCTGTTTTAACAACTACTCATCCTAATGCACAAGTGGGAGATCCAAAGTTTGTAAATTTAGTAGATGACAATATTTTAGATCCAGAAGACCGTATAGTGTTGGGAATTGGTTTACCCAAAGCTCTGATTGGTATTACCAATAATATAACCTATAAAAACTTTAATCTAGACCTTGTATTACAGGGGCAAACAGGCGGTAAATTACTGAATGTACAAAAGATAGATCTTCTAAATCCTATTTCGAGAGGGAACCAATTAGAAGATGTATTAACTGATGTATGGTCTCCAGAAAACACATCAGGGACTATTCCTGCCAGAAGTTTTTATGGTAATTCTCACGGAGGTTGGGTCAACTCTCACTTTGTGGAAAGCTCCGATTATCTGAGAATAAAAAATATAACACTAACATATAGCATACCTTCAAAACTCATTAAAACAATTGGAATAGCAGGATTTGATATATATGTTAATGCTCAAAACCTATATACATTCACCAAGTACTCGGGCCTTGATCCGGAAATAGGCAATCTGGTAAATAACTCACAACAAAATAAGAATGTTGCCCGGGGAATTGACTTTAATGCCTATCCGGTTAACAGGATGTATCTCTTGGGAGCTAAAGTGACTTTTTAAATTGGGATAAATCAAAAAGAACAGATAAGCAATGAAAAATATATATAAAATAACAATGGCAGCATCTCTCCTGGGTTTTTTAATTATGGAGGCTTGTGAAAAAGGATTACAGGAGGAAACCTATTCGGTATATGATGAAAATACCCTCACTAAGCCTGAAAATGGAGAACAAGCCGTTCGTGGGGTTTACGCAGCATTGAAAGATAATGGTGGTTTTGGTTATTATGCAGGCTACCTCTATTGGTTATATGAGTATCCGGCAGATGTAGTTACTACTGTACCTACCGCCAAACAGGGTGTACAATTAGATCAATTAACTTATGATGCATCCAATTCAACCATTAATGGTGTCTGGTCAAGTGTTTTCAGGATGATATCCCGGGCTAACGAGGCAGAATCTCTCATCAAAAAAATAAATTATGTTAGCAATGGCTCTACAGAACAAATAAAGAATCAGAATTTGGGCGAGGTAAGGTTTCTCAGGGCTTTAGCTTATTATGATGCAACTTCTCTTTGGGGAAATGTTCCTTTACTTATAAAGCCTTCTTCCCAGTTTACAAAAGAGGATGAAAACCCTGTATTATCTCCCAAAGCAGACATAGAAGCTGCAATGATTGATGATTTAACATTTGCCGAAGAAAACTTACCACTCACATATCCGCCAGCATCAGTGGCGAGAGCAACCAGCGGGGCGGCAAAAAGTTTATTAGTCAGATTGTACATGCGCCGGGGTGAATGGCAAAAAGCAGCAGATAAAGCCCTGGAGGTTATGGACAAAAACTACGACATCAGAACTCGCGCAGAAGGAGGAATTGTTTCGCTGTTTGATACCGGCAATCGTTCAGACAATGAATTTATTTTTGTACTAAAGTCATCTAATGAGCCTGGTTCATATAGCATTAACAGTAATAGCTTTGGTATCAACTCAACCCCATGGGATCTGAACAGGGGATGGGGAAACTTTCCGATAACCCTTCAGTTCTATTCTGTATTTAGCCAGAATGATGATAGAAGAAAACTATTAACCGGTATTTACAAAACACTTTATGGTCAGGTGGTTAGTGTTCCCAAAGAATATGGAGGAATAGGAGGATCTGCTCCAGATACTGTAATGGCTAAATATATCTATAACCTAAAATACCCACACGTTAACAACTATAATTACGCTGGCTTTAATAATGTAACCATTCTCAGATATGCAGATATCTTAATGATGCGGGCGGAGGCATTGAATGAACTTGACGGTCCCAACCAAGAAAGTATAGATCTTATTAACAAGATCAGAAATAGAAGCGGCTTAGACGATATCCATCTTGACGATTTCAACTCTAAATCAACATTAAGAGATCAAATATTTGACGAAAGAAATAAAGAGTTCTTCATGGAAGGACGCAGACGAGATGATCTGATTAGATGGGGACGCAGTGCATCTAATGGCAGCAACCCTTTACTTAAGTTTAAGGAAAAAGTAAAACCAGTATTAGCAGACCCATCAACCTATTCAGATAATGTTGATTATACTGTATATCCGTATCCGCAGAACGAATTACAAAGCAATATGTCTTTAGACGCAAGCATTAATAAAGGTCGGATAAAATAAGTAGACCCCTGAAAGATACTTAGATTATTGAGTATCTTTCAGGATAAATACCTTAATCAATTTATGAGCCGAATCAAAAGAAAAACCATCCTACTTGGGGCTATCCTATTTATGATTATAATAATTGCAATAGCTTTAAGGGAAAGCATAATGAACCTTATTAATCCTTTAAGGATAAAAAATGTGGACTTGATACATTTACCGGAAAATCGGCTTCGTTTTAAGTTCAGGGCAACAACAAACAGAGATTGTGATGCAGTCATAAAATACTGGACAGAAAACAGTAAAGACACCCTATACACTGATGTATCCAAAGGAACTTCCCACCATACATTATGGATTGTTAATACAACGGCTCCTACCAATTATAACTTCCAGATAATTGCATTCAACAATAAACAAAAAGCGTTGAGTAAAGAACGTTCGTTTAAAACCATGCCTATTTATCACGCCACCCCCTATTTTAATCTAGAATATATAGACAACGCTTTTAAAAAAGAAATCAATAACAAATTTTTTCTTACACAAATATTAACGGAACCCGGCTCAGCAGTCATAATAGATGACTTCGGAAATATTGTATGGTATGAAGCCTTTAAGAAAGGGGTTAAAGTATCTCACTGGACAACTGAAAAAACAGTGCTTTGTATTCTTGGTGCCGAAAAAATCCCTTCATCAGGAGGTGATGAAATCATAGAAATAGACCTTTCGGGAAAAGTTAAAAATCATTTACAGGTTGGAAAAGGGGATATGGACAAAATGGTACACCATGAAGTACGAAAAGATGAACAGGGAAATATTTATGCGATAACATTTGACGAGAAAATTTTTGATCTTTCTTCTATAGGGGGAAGCAAACAGGATACTGTTCACGGTGACGGAATTGTGGTATTTAATAAGGATGGGCATAAGATATGGGAATGGTCTATGTTAGATCATCTAGATCCTTTGTCTGATCCCGAGATAATGAAACGTAAAAAAGACTGGGTGCATGCCAACTCTGTATTCAAACAGAAAGATGGCAACTTTCTTTTATCCTTCCGTGATCTAAACCAGATTTGGAATATAGATTATAAGACAGGACGTGTTATATGGAAGTTCGGAGATAAAGGCAATTTTGAATTTGCTCCATCAGATCACTTTAGCTCGCAACATTCCGCTCACATTACTCAAAATAATGAGCTTATGATTCTCGATAACGGAACAAAGAATGGCATCACACGAGCATTGGCTTTTCAACTGGATACCACAAATCAAAAAGCCTATACTAAGTTAAAGATTTCTTTACCACGCGAATACTATACAACAGTGAAAGGGAATGTGTCTCTTTTTAATATTGATAAGGTTTTATTCTGTGTAACCGATCCAAGAGCATTATTTGTAACCGATATGAAAGGACGTATCCTATGGAAAATACAAGTTGATGGAGACCCTTACCGAGTAGAGGAAATACATAATTTTTTATATCCAAAACCAGATTTTGATGCAAGCCGTAATTAATGAAAAACAGAATGTAAAGAAGGTAAGCCTCTCCTATCTTTTCTTTACTTTTTTTAAAATAGGTTTAGTCTCTTTTGGCGGACACATGGCTTTAATAACTGTAGTACAACGTGAAATGGTGGACAAAGATGAAATTATAGATAATCATCTCATTTTAGATGCGGTAGGTTTAGCCAGTTTACTTCCTGGTCCATTAGCTGTTAATGTAGTAACCTATATTGGCTATTTTTTGAAAGGGTCAAGAGGTGCTGCAGTTAGCATGTTTGCCATTTTGTTACCTGCTTGTATGTTAATGCTGGTTTTATCTTGTGTATATTTTACTTATGCTTATAACGTACAAGCGAAGTACCTGATGTATTTTGTGAGTGGTACAGTTGCCGCTATTGTTATTTCTACCGGTATAAATCTATTTAAAAAAGAAGTTTCTGGGAATGCACTCAAAATAATATTATGCATTATAGCCATTATTACTCAGCTTTTATTAAAGAGTTATTTGGTTACTATTGGTTTGATTATTTTAGGAGGAATAGCAGGGATACTTCTAAAAATAAATGGAACTAAACACCCCGTTGCCCATCATGAAACCCTAAAAAACAATTTTAAACTAAGCCTGAAATGGCAATCAGTAACCATGTTGGTTCTCTTACTGGTTTGTGAATTGTCATTCATAAGCAATTCTGTCCGGCTACTGGATAATATTTATCTAAAAATTGGAGTTGTTTTTTCGGGGATCAGCCTTTCATTATTTGGAGGTGGTTACGTTATGATACCTATTATGCAATCTCTATTCGTTAGTGAATTACAATGGCTTAACCCACAAGAATTTATTGATGCAATAGCCTTCAGTCAAATAACTCCCGGCCCTATTCTTGTAAGTGCAACATTTATTGGGTACAAGCTTGCCGGCATTACAGGTGCACTTTTAGCAACCCTGGCCATATTTATTCCATCAGCTATATTAATGATTATAGTTTCAAGTGTGTTTCTGAAGAATAAAGAGCAACATACTTTACAAAATATGTTGGGAGGAATTAAAGCTGTAGTCATTGGTTTAATTATTACTTCTGGATTCAATATTTTACAACAAATCGATACAGATCTTATTCTAATAACAATAACGTTAATATCCTTCATTCTAAGCTATCGATATAAAATAAGTCCCGTTTATCTCATCCTTGCCTCAATTGTATTGGGAGCGATAACAAAAATATCACTATGAACATAAAACAAGCCTCAGGAATACAAATTATAGGAACCCAACGGTCTGGGTCTAATTTATTAAGAGTGATATTAGACCAATCCCCCGACATTGCATCGCCGCATCCACCTCATATCCTTACTACATTTGTCCCACTACTACCATTATATGGTTCATTGAATGCTCAATCATACCGCAATCTGATTAGTAATGTGGTAGATTTTGTAAATGCAAATCCTGTTCCATGGGAAGGAGTACTTCTAGATAAAGATACTTTGTTTACACAATCAGAAACATTTAGTCTTTTTGAATTAAATAAGCTGATATACTTACAAGCCGCCATAATAAAAAATGCAAAATATTGGTGTTGTAAAAGCATGGGTAATGTATATTATGCTGAGGACCTTGAGAAAGTTGAACCAAACTTAAAATACATTTATTTATATCGTGATGGGCGTGACGTGGCCGCATCATTTAAAAAAGCTATAGTAGGCGAAAAGCATATATATTTTTTAGCCAAACAATGGCATGAAGATCAGGAAGCATGTCTGACATTGATGGAAAATATCGAAAAAGACAACCTCTTTGCTCTAAATTATGAAACCCTTATTACAGATCCAGAGGACACAGTGAAACAACTTTGCGATTTTCTCGAAATCTCTTATACCAACGAGATGTTACAATTTTATACATCCAACACCTCTAAAATTACAGCCGCAGCAGGAGCCATGTGGTCAAATTTGGAAAAACCTATCATGAGTAATAATACCAAAAAGTTTATCAACGAGTTTAACGATACCGATCTTCAGATTTTTGAGTTAGTTGCTGGTGAAACACTAGAGAGGCTCGGCTATCCATTACTTACAAAAAGGCAGAATAATGAATTGATCTCAACACATGCAATAGAACAATATGATCAGGAAAACAAAGTCATGAAAAAGGATATATTGCTAAAAACCGACAGGAAGGATCTAGAAAAACGAGAGCCTCAATCCATAATATTAAAAATGCTGAAAGAGAAACTCAACACATACGATATAACCTCATAAAGATCTGATGTAAAATCACTGACCCTTTATGAGGGTTTATACCTAACAAATAAAAAACAACATGAAAACAACCTATATAAAGTGGTTTATTATTATTTGCATTATAATTGTAAGCTGTAAAAAAACCAAAAATACAGATCCCTCAGAAATCCCAGAACCTCCCCAACAAAATGAGGAGGGAATTGATGGAGATCCTGATATTGGGGATCTTTCTATTCCTGGAACTTTTTTCGATAAATTCGAGGGGTCTTTAGATGATTCGAAATGGGAAAAACTCAATCAGGTTTGGGGTCAACCAGATAATCCCTTATACCAACATGGAGGGGTAATCAAAGAAAACGTATATACACAATCGGGGTCTGCAGTAATGAGAGCTTTAGGTGACAGGTATTCAGGCCCCTTACGGGGAGCAGGTGGCCAAAGCAAACGTTTAGGAGGCGTAATAAAATCAAAACAACGATTTGCTTCTGGAAAATATGAAATAAAAATGCGTGTTTTGCAAGCTCCGGACATGGGGGTGCTCTCTGCTGCCTGGACATTCTGGTACAAAGAAATAACCTCGGCAACTAATCCTGTTGCTTATCAAAAAGCACTCACGGCCGGTAATATTGCCTCCAATGGCAAAATCACTCTAAACCATGAAATAGATATTGAGGTAAAAGGACAAAATCTTGCAAACCCCATTTTCACAAATTGGATTGGCGAAAAGACAGGAGAATATGACAGTCAACCGTTTAAACTCAACAAAGGGTTAAATGATGGAGCCTATCATATTTATAGGTGGGACTGGCACACCGGCGGAAATGGAGAAACAGCTCGGGTTGAATACTACATAGACAATCAATTGATACGTACCAGTACAATTAAAGTCCCCTATATTGCTTCCTATATTTATATAGGGAACTGGTTTGCATGGTGGGCAGGTAATGATACAGGAACATACAAAGCGCCAGATTTTGATACAAAAGAGATGTATGTAGACTGGATTAAATTTACTCCTTTCAATGAACCCAACGATGACTTTCTTGAATAAACATGATAAAGATTAATATAACCGAACTTTTAGAAATAGCTAAAGAAGCTGGTAAAGGAATTTTAGATATCTATAACAAACCGCTAGAGGAATTAGAAATTTCATTAAAAGCGGACTCTTCTCCGTTGACTATAGCAGACAAAATATCACATGATATTATTGTAAATGGCTTGGAAAAATTATTTCCTTTTATTCCTATCCTATCTGAGGAAGGAAAAGATATTCCATACGATACTAGAAAAAATTGGGAATATTATTGGTGTATAGACCCTTTAGATGGAACCAAGGAATTTATTAATAAAAATGGCGAATTTACAGTCAACATAGCCCTAATACACAACAACATCCCTGTTTTAGGAATTATTTACCTCCCTGTTGTTAATACAATATACTATGGTTCTTCAGAAACAGGCAGTTGGAAAATATCTAAAGAAAAGCCCGAGCGATTAGAAGCAGATATACACGCTACAGAATGGATATCTATAGGTAGCCGTTCTCATGCATCTACAGAAGAAGCGGGACTATTATCAAAATACCCAGTAGTCAGATCCGTATCAGCCGGAAGCTCTCTTAAATTTTGTATGATCGCTGAAGGCAAGGCTCATATCTATTATCGTCATGGACCAACCATGGAATGGGATACGGCCGCCGGACATGCCATTGCCATAAACAGCGGAGCTAATGTAACTCACTTAGATGGCAGTGAATTTACATACAATAAACCCTCTTTACTTAACCAGAGTTTCTTATGTAAAATATAAATTTTTATTTTTTATGTGGACTAATGATAGGAAGAATAGCATGATATAATAACCTTGTACTTTCATCAGGAGTCTGAACAGATGTAGACAGCACTAAACTCGGTTTTATTACAGGCTCAAATGCAGAACTAATTCCCGTAAAATTGGGAATTTCTTTATTTCTTGCTTTTTTATACAGGCCTTTAACATCTCTTTGTTCACATATATTTAAAGGACAGTCTACATATACCTCAAAATAATCCTGGGTCAAAATACGGTTCGCTATATTTCTATGTTCTTGCAAAGGAGTTATCAATGAACATATAACAACAACATTATGATCTGCTAATATTTTTGCGACTTCTGCTGTACGTCTAATATTTTCCGAACGATCAGTACGACTAAAGGACAAGTCTTGATTCATCCCTGAGCGCAATTTATCTCCGTCAAGCAACACCGAAAAAAAACCATTGGAGCGCAGTCTTTCTTCCAACAATAACGAAATAGTGCTTTTTCCCGCTCCTGACAAACCTAACAACCAGACAACAATACCTTTTTGGTTTAAAATTGGTTTATTTAAGTCAAAAACAGCAGAAATAGGGCTTTTATCTCCCATAATGTAGTCTCTTTTATTATTCAAGATAACAACTCTCAGTGAAAAAAACTATTAAAAAGCTTGAAAATAAATCTTATTTTTCAGGATTTACCCTATCAATCATAATGCTATTTTATTGTTTTGTACCTTTGTTTCTTTAGTTATAACACATGCATATCTTTTATACCCCGGATTTAACCATTTCTGAACAATCATATCAACTGAACGAAGAGGAAAGTAAACATTGTTCCAGGGTACTGAGATTAAAAAAAGGTGACAGAATAAATCTGGTTAATGGATCTGGAGGATTTTTTCTTGCAGAAATTACAGATGACAATCCCAAAAAGACAGCGTTATCTATTATCAGTAAAGAAGATGGGTTTAAAAAATCGGATCATTATTTACATATAGCCGTTGCCCCAACTAAAAACATTGATCGGATAGAATGGTTTTTAGAAAAAGCTACCGAAATAGGCATACAGGAAATAAGTCCTATTATATGTGAACGTTCTGAAAGAAAAGATGTTAAAGTTGACAGATTGGAGAAGATTATGGTTTCTGCCATGAAACAATCATTAAAAGCTTATCTCCCCAAGCTAAATAAAGCATTACCATTCAAAGATTTTATTAAACAAAACGCATCTGCAGAACATAAATTCATAGCTCATTGCCTTCCTAACCAAAAAGAGGAACTGGCAAATAACTTCAAAAAAAACAGTCATTATCTTATATTAATAGGTCCGGAAGGAGACTTTTCAGAAAAAGAAATAGAAATAGCTTTGGAAAATGGATTTCTTCCGATAACTTTAGGCGAGAGCAGGTTACGTACAGAAACCGCCGCATTACAAGCATGTTTCGAAGTCAACTACTTAAATCGTTAGCAAGGTATATTTTTACGGCAGGGGCTACAATTCTGTTTTTTGCGGCTGTCCCACCCTCTACTTTCAAGATTGCTAAATTAAAGTACAACGGAGGAGGAGACTGGTATTCTAACCGGACAGCTCTTCCTAACCTAATAGCCTTTTTTAATAAGCATACGGGAGCCAATATAAACCCACAAGAAGGTGTTGTAGAAGTAGGCAGCTCTGAATTGTTCAGCTATCCTTTTATTTACCTAACGGGCCACGGTAATGTTCAGTTTTCTGATACAGAAGCTAAAAACCTCAGAAAATATTTACTTGCAGGCGGTTTTCTACATATAGACGACAATTACGGTTTGGATAAATTTATTCGACCGCAAATGAAAAAGGTTTTCCCAGAACTGGAATTTCAGGAACTTCCTCTTTCTCACCCTATATATAACCAAATATTCAAGTTCCCAAATGGTGTTCCCAAAATTCATGAACACGATAATAAACGACCTCAGGGTTTCGGTCTAATTTATGAGGGACGTCTGGTTTGCTTTTATACTTATGAAAGCGACTTAGGCAACGGATGGGAAGACCTCGGCACTTATAAAGAAGACACTCAGGAAACACGAGAAAAGGCATTAAAAATGGGCTCTAATCTTTTACAGTTTGTGTTCTCTAATTAACCCCTGTTTTCTCTCAGACTAAATCGAACATTTTATTCTTTCCTTATTTCAAAGTAGCAATTCGTGTAATGCCGCCTTTTACAACCTGCCCCAACTCTACATGAATGTCGGTGCCAACGGGCAGAAAAAGATCAACCCTTGACCCAAACTTAATAAAGCCAAATTCTTTAGTTTGTTCGGCTTGTTCTCCCTCTTTAACATACCAAACAATACGTCTGGCCAAAGCTCCTGCAATTTGTCTGAATAAAACCTGAGCACCATTTTTATGCTCAACTACAGTAGTGGTACGCTCATTATCTGTAGACGATTTAGGATCCCAGGCAACAAGGTATTTACCTGGATGGTATTTAAAATATTTAATAATACCGCTTATAGGATAACGGTTTACGTGTACATTTATAGGTGACATAAATACAGATACTTGTATCCTTCTGTCTTTCAGATATTCTGTTTCTTCGGTTTCCTCTATAACTACAACTTTACCATCTGCCGGACACATAATGTCATATTCGCCCTTAATCCAATTACGGCTCGGATGCCTGAAGAACTGTAATACAATTACAAACAGAAAGAAAGAGACAATGTACCACAGCCATACTAACCAGGTAAGATCTGGTACATAATAATGAATAACGGCATTGGTAACAAAAATAAAAAGTACCGTAAGTGCAATGGAAGTATATCCTTCTTTATGTATAGTCATTGTCGTAAATAATTTAAGCGAAAATACTAATAAGTAATCAAATATAAGTACACGAAAACAATTGGTGCGCTAATCAACAAGCCATCAAAACGGTCCAATACCCCTCCATGCCCCGGAAGCAGGCTCCCCGAGTCTTTAACATTAATGCTACGCTTAAACATAGACTCTACCAAATCTGCCAGCGTACCCAAACAAGAGATAATTAAAGACATTGTTAACCAGTTTATTAAACTGTATTCTGTAAAATAAAGCGACACAATATAAGCTGTAAAAGCACTGGTTGATATTCCCCCAATAAAACCTTCCCACGATTTTTTAGGCGAATGCCGCTCAAACAACTTATTCCTGCCAAGCTTAACGCCAAATAAATAAGCTCCTGTATCGCTGGTCCAAAGCAAAAGAAAAAAACCCAGGGCCAGATGATAATTATAGCTGCCATCAATAAAAGCAATAGCATAATAACAAACAAAGGGCAGTACCGTATAAATAATGCCTAAAAAAGTATAGGCTATATTGGAGAAAGGGTTATCAGATTTCCGGTAAAGTTCCCAAATAAAAACCAAAGCTATCAGAGGAATTAACAACAAAGCATATTTAGCATCTACGTCCTGAAACCGCCCATATGCATAAAATCCAAATACAAACGCTCCGATTAAAAAGCCAGCTAGTCTGTTTACAGCAACCCCTGTATTTTTGCTTAATCCAAAAAACTCGTTCAAACACAAAAGGCTCAGCAAAATATAAAATCCGGTAAAAACATAGGCCCCGCTAAATAGCGACACAAGCATAACTATGATAAATACGAAACCGGTAATAGCGCGGGTTTTCATTAAAGTTCGTTTTGAATAATAATTTCTATAGCCTTATCAAAATTCTGAGGATGAATATATACCTCTACTGTTCCAATCTTATAAGAAGAATCCTGCTTATTCATCAGCACAGCATCAATTCCATTCTCGGTAAGTACCTGTCTCACCATTTCAGACCGGATAAACTCATTCGATGTATAAATTTTAATCCACGAAGAGCTCATCAATCTTGTTTCCTGCTTTTTTGATAAAACCTAAGCAACAAAACTAAGGTAAAAATAGCACTTAAGCCATAAGCATAAACGGGAAAAGTATCCGTTTTATCCAGCTCATCAATACTTTTACCCTGTTGCTGTAATATAAAAGCAGCAACTACGGCCGCCCCATTATTCACCAAATGGCCAATGATGGGATACCACAGGCTTTTTCCCCATACCAGCAAATACCCAAATAAAGCGCCTAAAAACATTCTTGGAAAAAAACCAAAGAACTGTAAGTGAATAGCACTGAAAAGAATTGCGGTAACCCATATAGCAACATGGTGATTTTTAAACCAGCTGGAGAAAATATTTTGCAAAGCTCCCCGAAACAAAAGCTCCTCTCCTATAGCCGGTAACAAAGCTATCATCAAAAAGTTAATAGTAAAGTCGGCAAAAGAAGGCATTACCAAAAGCTGTTTTGTTAATAACTCAGCTTCTTGCTCTTTCATTTTCATCCAACTCTCCAACCCTTTCAACGATTCCGGGAACACCATTTTAGCATTAACAGCCGACATCCACTCTATTAACGGAAGCGCACAAAACATACAAAGTATGCTCAATACCGCCAGATTTGGAAAAACCTCTCCGTCCAGTTTATAATAACGCTCAAAATGGTATCCTCTTTTTTTAGAAAAAAGGTATGGTCCCATTATAAATATTCCTGTTGAACTAAATATTTGCAGTATTCTTAAAAACCCCACATTAATAGACAAAGCTTGCTGGTCAAGCAAAAGATCGGTAGAAAAAGAATTCATACCCATAAACACAAACATGCCCAGGAAAGAAAAAGCAAACCCTGAAAGTACACAAAACAAGATCAGGTACAACAGTTCATAGATAGGGTGACGATATTGTACTAACTGATGATCATCCATAACGACAAGTTTTTTGTAATTTTGCGTTGAATATAATCAATTGGTTGAAAAATGGCTGTAAAAATTGGAAATATTGATTTAGGTGAATTTCCCTTACTTCTTGCCCCTATGGAAGATGTGAGCGACCCCCCGTTCCGCTATGTATGCAAACAAAGTGGTGTAGACCTTATGTACACCGAGTTTGTTTCTTCGGAAGGGTTGATACGTGATGCCGCAAAAAGCCGTCAGAAACTTGATGTTTTTGAATATGAGCGCCCAATTGGAATACAAATATTTGGCAGCGACATTGATCACATGCGTGAAGCGACAGAAATAGCCAGCCAGGCAGGGCCAGACCTTATTGATATTAATTACGGCTGTCCGGTTAAAAATGTAGCCTGTCGAGGCGCAGGATCTGCCCTATTGCAAGACATCGATAAAATGGTATCTATGACAGCAGCAGTAGTAAAAGCAACCCATTTACCTGTTACTGTTAAGACAAGGTTGGGTTGGGACGACAACACTAAAAACATTTATGAGGTAGCAGAAAGGTTACAGGATGTGGGCATACAGGCGCTTTCTATTCATGGCAGAACCAGAGCCCAGATGTATAAAGGTGAGGCCGACTGGACTCTTATTAAAGAGGTAAAGAAAAACCCGCGAATAAAGATTCCCGTTTTTGGAAACGGTGATGTTGATTCGCCCGTTAAGGCTGCTAACTGGCGATTGGAATACGAGGTGGATGGCATTATGATTGGCCGAGCCGCTATTGGTTACCCATGGATTTTTAGAGAAGTAAAACACTTTTTTAAAACGGGGCAGTTTCTGGAAGGCCCAACCATAGACGAACGTGTAGATATTTGCCATACCCATCTGATTAAATCTGTAGAATGGAAAGGCCCTAAAACAGGTATTTTTGAAATGAGAAGACATTATGCCAATTATTTTAAAGGAATACCCAACTTTAAAGAATACAGAATGAAGCTGGTAGGTCTGGATAATATGGCTGCTATTGAAGATGTTTTAAATGATATTCGAAACAAATTTGATACAGTTCTGGTGTAATTTTTGATTTACAGATATTTATCTATAATTTTCAATGAACAAAAATTTATAAGATATGGTAGCACAAATAACCGACGGAGTAAAAGTTTCTGTTGAAACAACCTACCAACCTGAATATTCCAATCCCTCTAATGAGCATTTTATGTTTGCTTACCGGATTCAGATTGAGAATTTAAGTGGCTATGCTGTTCAGTTGATGCGCAGGCACTGGCATATTTTTGATTCTAACGGAAACCGCAGAGAAGTAGAAGGCGAAGGAGTAGTAGGGTTACAACCTGTTATAGAACCAGGACAAACACATGAATACGTGTCAGGATGTAATCTGCAAACAGATATGGGAACGATGCATGGCAGCTACGAAATGAAACGTCTGGTAGATGGAGAGTCTATCCATGTTAACATTCCCCGGTTTGATTTGATAGCTCCGTTTAAACTAAACTAATTCGGGGGAAAATCCCTTTTAAAAAACAGGTTTATAGGGGTGGGTTATATCCTGATTTATTTTAGGACTACATCCCTAGCGCTGCCTTGAGACTTCCGAAACGGCTTTTGCTCACGGGTATCTTAACCCCGGACTTCAAAATCAGTACATGACTATCTTTTTCATACGCCTCTATCTTGGTGATCTCATTAATTTTAACAATGTAAGACCGGTGTACTCGTATAAACTCAGTAGCATTTAAAGAGTTTTCGAAAAAAGTCATTGTTTTATTCTTTAGAAAACACCCTTCCTGCGTATATATATTGACATAATCGTCATCAGATTCCAGATAAATAATATCATAAACAGGTATAATTTTGATCTTATTTCCGGTTTTAATAACTACCCTTTCTGTTTGCTGAGGCAAAAATGTGGTATCGGTCTGTTTCAATCTATCTACCGTATTATCCTGTGCTTCCTGCAATAATTTATCCATCGCTTTATCAAACCTTTGCTGATTAAAAGGCTTCAACAGATAATCTACCGCATTAGCCTCAAAAGCCTTGATGGCAAACTCATCAAAAGCAGTGGTAAATATAATCTGCGGGGTGTGTTCAGTTTCTAAAAGCTCCAACATTTCAAATCCCGTAATTTTAGGCATTTGTATGTCTAAGAAAACCACATCAGGCTTATGCTCTTTAATTGCTTTTAACCCATCAAAACCATTACCGCACTCCGCTAAAAGCCTAATATCATTATATTTTTGCAGATATTCCCTGATAATATCCCTTGCTAATGGTTCATCATCTATAATTAAAGCTGTTCTCATACTTGCGGAATATTAAGAGTGGTTATAAACAAATTATCCTGATAAGCGGTTTTTACAAGTCCCGACTGGTTATACAATAGCCAAAGCCTTCTTTTAACACTTTCCAATCCAAAGCCTGTTCCTTTTTGCGGATAGGCAGTTTCCGGATCAAATGGGTTACTTACACTAATTATTACACTGTCATTTACTCTTTTACACCTGATGCCTATAGTTACCTTATCCAAAGTGTCATACAACCCAAATTTAATGGCGTTTTCTACAATAGGTTGCAAAATCATACTGGGCACCCAGATATCATCTCCAATATCCTCGCAAACAATATCCGTAACCAACCTGTTTCCAAAGCGTACTTTCTCTATTTCAAGGTATAACTTAAGATGTTCTATCTCTGTCAGCAGAGCCGAAGGTTTATTGTCTTTTTTAATAGTACCTCTTAAAAACTCAGATAGCTGATATACCATTTTACGAGCTTCCTCTGGTTTAGTTACTGTTAGCGCGCTTATAGAGTTGAGACTGTTAAATAAAAAATGGGGTTGTAGCTTATCTCTTAACGAAGCGAGTTCTGCTTCTTTATTCATTCTGTCCGCTTCAATTTTTATACGCTCGGCCTCATTACGGTCCTGCTGCCTGTACCAAAGTACACTGATTACGGCCATCCATCCAATCAGGAGCAAGGTAAAGGCAAAACGAATAGGCATAGAAGCTGCTAAAAAAGACTGATACATAGCTAACTCTGGAGCAAGAGCCGGCAGTACCCATTTCATAATACCCACACATAACAAAGACAAAGCAAAACAGCAAACAGTGACATACGTATAGCTATCCTTATCCGGTTGGTAAAAGGCCAAAATATTGGAAATAAGACAACCAGCCAGACTAATAAGCAACAGGCTAAACAAGCTATCCTTTAGCGCCAGCTCTAGTGGTATGCCTAAAGAATATAACGTATGGACATGTATAGCCAGCCATATTAACCATAAAATGGAAAAAACTTTTCTGAAATAGAGTTTAAGAAAAGGGAAAGTTACCACTACTTTGCTGCTATATTATATATTGTACAATTAATTACAAGTTTCTTTCTTCATCAAGCGAACAGATCTGGCACAGATGGACAAACTAAACAGTCTTTACGTCAGCTAAGAACAATCTGTTCTTTAGAAAATCTGCCTTTTGTTTTACCAGTTCCAGATAATTTTCCTGACTATCCGTTTCATTAATGACAGACTGTATCTCGAGCCCGTTTTCTATTTGACCAATAACTTTCAGTTCTGTTACAGCCACAAACTCCCAATTTATGGTTTTTCCGGATTCAGTGGTTAATTTATCCTGATTCATCAAAGCCACCTGGTGTGCCATTTCAAAGGCTTGTTCTCTATTTATTGCTCTAAGCAAGCGTACCTGTTCATCGTATTGGCAGCTAATAGATTCTTCATCTACTATCTGATAAATAATTTTTGCAGTAAACCAGTTCATCATTATATCTATTAAAAATATTAAGAAGCTATTTTAATTTTAAGAGGCTAAATAACGTTAATGCAGTAACTTTCAAAAGTTGTTTTATCCGTTACCCTTACAGGAATATATCCTACCAAAACCGGCAACAGTTACTCAATCCGGTGTTTAACTAATGGAAATAATTTCTATTCCACCAAAAATGGAAATCCCTTTTATTACCAGCATTTTATCGGTATCCATATCAGCTCTATTTCTATAAATCCGTTTGTCTTCCACTCCCCCAAAAATTGCCGACATTTCCGTTATTATCTCCCAATGTTCAGGAACATATAGTTTTGTTCCGCCAAAAACCTGGACCACCTCCAGTTCCACACGTCCCTGTATATCTGCCTGTCCAAGATTTATTTCTGCGCCTCCCATAATACACACAACTTCCCCTCCTTTAAATGTTTTTGAAATAACATGTTTCCTTATACTTCCAAATACACTAACGGACTCTATAACATCCTCTCCAGAATTTTTTTTTTGATAATAAAACTCATCCTGCCCTTCTTTAAATTCTCTGAATTTCTTTTTCCATCTTTCTTTTCTGGGGTTGCACTTAGGGCGTTTACTAAAAATAACCCAGACACCCATTAAAATAAGAGCTACAGGCAATACATATTGCCCTATAGATAAAGCGGGATCTATTTTATTTACCAGAAACACCCCACCTATTAAGGTTAATAAAAACCAGGCACCATGTTTAAACCCATGTTTAACTCCTGTAATTAACCCGAGCATAATCAGTCCCATGGGCCAGCTTAACACCCAATCAGCAACAAAATATCCTATTTGCTCCATTAACAACACCACACCCGCAGCCGATATAACCAGGCCAAAAGCAACTTTCCCCGATCTGTTTGAATATTGTTTTTGCATCTTTTCCATATTCCTAATTGTATATTACAAAAGTATATCGCTATGGGTAAAAAGCACAGAACATTTAGTGATATAGCCGCTATTTCTCGGTAAAGCAATGGTTTTTATCGGTAAAACACCCTTTTAGGATAAAGTAGTTGTGTTGAATGATGAAAGAGTGGAACTATGAGGAATAAATAATAAACTATGAATGATGAACAATGAAGGGAAACGATTATTAAACTTTTCCCTTTCAAATCAATCCAAGGAGAAAAACACCATGTTAAGATTACTTTTAGTTACTTTTCTGCTCCCCTGCATTACCGCTATAGGGCAAACCACGAAGGTTTATAATGTGAACGGGCAATTGCGTAAGGCTATTATTTATGCTCCTTCTGTTTCTTCTCAATCACAAAATCTCCCTGTGGTATTTATATTCCATGGACATGGTGGCAATGCAGACTTTGTGAGTCGGAAAATAGATATTCAAAATCATTATAAAGAAGCGTTGATTATTTTTATGGAAGGCATACCCGGCAGAAAGTCTAAACTAGACCCGCAAGGGAAACTAAATGGATGGCAGATTTTACCAAACACTTTAGAAAACAGAGATATTGATTTCTTCGATATTGTTTTTGAGGATATTCATACAAATTATGCTATTGACAACAACCGAATTTATGCGGTGGGACACTCTAATGGTGCCCGATTTGCCAATGTGCTCTGGAAAGAACGCGGAAACCTGTTAGCAGCAATATGCTCTGCTTCGGCACAAGGAGGCTTAATGATTACCGGACTAAACCCTATTTCTGTTTGGATGTACATGGGAAAGGAAGACAATACCGTTCCTTTTGAAAACCAGGAAAAGTCAATAGCTATTGTGATGAAAAATCTCGGAATAGACGGCAAATCAGGAGTAAAGAATGCTGATATGGAGTTTTTTTATGGAAAACAGGATACCGAGCTGATCGTTCAGAAAAGTAATAGCGGACACGAGTTTCCTAAGCAGTCTATTCCTGAAATTGTAGCTTTTTTCAAAAGGAATAAGAAATCAGTTTCTGAATGAACGAACGAGGCTATGAATAAAAAAGGATGAACTTTAAACGATTAATAATGAACTAAGAATTCGATAAATAAACATTTGTAAACGATGAACTATAAACTGTGGATAAGCCTAACTGCTTACCAGTAACTTATATCCTTTACCGTGAACGTTAATAATTTCCACTTTAGGATCCTCTCTCAGGTACTTTCTAAGCTTACTCAAAAAAACATCCATACTACGGCCGTTAAAATAATTATCATCATGCCAAATTTGTAAAAGAGCTTCTTCACGAGTAAGCACATCATTCATTTTCAGACATAAAAGCCTTAACAACTCCGCCTCTTTTGTACTCAGTTTCTGTTGCTCTTCTCCCCTGCTGATTACCTGACTTTGGTAATCAAAAACATACTCACCTATATTGAATGTTTTGGCTTTTTCTTCTTGCGAACTTTCCTGATTGGTTACCCTTTTAAGGAGTGCATTAATTCTTAATAACAATTCTTCAATCCTAAAGGGTTTGGTAATGTAATCATCGCCACCCAAACCAAAAGCCTCTGCTTTATCTTCCAGCATCCCTTTTGCTGTTGCAAATATAATGGGTATGGTACTATTAATTTTGCGGATATCTTTACCTAACGAAAGTCCATCTTTTTTAGGCATCATCACATCCAGTATACAAATATCAAAATCTTTAGATGTAAACGCCTTTAACCCTTCATCACCATCTGTACAAAGTGTTACCTCAAACTTACCTTTCAATGAAAGATAGTCTTCTAAAATGGCTCCCAGGTTGGGGTCATCTTCTACCAATAATACCCTTTTTTTATTCATATTTATATGATACAAATCTCAACTCAAACTCAGAACCTATATCTTTTTCGCTTTTTACACTAACAGATCCGCCCATTTTCTTAACCATCATACTCACATAGTTTAGGCCCAAACCAAATCCCTTAACATCATGTACGTTTCCTTTTGGCACTCTGTAAAACTGATCAAATATTCTGCTTTGCTGTTCGCGGGTCATCCCCATTCCTTTATCAGCAACCGTAACAATCAACTCTTTCCCTTTACTAATGGTACTAATGGTAATTTCGGGAGTAACCCCTCCGTATTTATTTGCATTATCAATCAAATTATAAATTACGTTAGACAAATGCAATTCATCTCCCATAATTACAGGAGAAGCGGCGTCTAAATGCATAGCTACCTTCGCATTGTTTTTTTGCAATTGCAAACTCATACTGTCTGTTACCGCGCTAATCAGGTCGTGAATATTTACCGGTGAGTTATCAATCGTAAAATCATCTCGCTCTAATTTAGCAATATTCAACACCCTTTCTATATGATCTCCTAATCGTACGTTTTCATCATAAATTATCCCTGCTAATCTGTTTACGCGCTTCTGGTCTTCATTAACTTCCGGGTCTTTCAAAGCCTCACTAGCTATCATTATAGTTGCTACAGGGGTTTTAAACTCATGGGTCATATTGTTGATGAAGTCTGTCTTCATCTCCGACATTTTTTTCTGCCTGATAATAGAGAAAATAGTATAAGCGAAACATCCCAGCAAAATCAACAACAATGCTCCTGAAGATGCCAGCACGGTAGTCATATTACTAATAATCAGGTTTTTTTTATCTGGAAAACTTACCGTTAGAATCCCGCCATCCCTTACCATATCTCTAGGAAAAAGGACTATCTTATAAACATTGTTATCTGCTATCACTTCCTCCTCACTCATGTTATTAGCAAAAATGAGTTGATTAGAGTTGGACTCTACAGTATAATTAAATTTCATAAATATACCGTTATTGGCCAGTTCGAGCAGCAATAGCGAATCTATTACTTTTTTATTAATACGCTTATCTAAAGGTATATTTACGTTCTGGTACTCAGAAGCGATATCATCAAAAATATCACGCTTATTTTTCAGGCTTTCTAAAGAATCCAAATAAAGCTTAACCTGTCTGGCGTTCTGTTTTTGCAATAACTCGCCTTTATTTACCTCGGCTAACTGTTTGGGTGATACGGCCGAAAGGTAATTGGGTTTTCCTATTGTTTTTACAATGGGTCCTAAAGCCGGATCTACTACAACGTATTGTTTGATAGAATCTATTACCACCTTACCCAATACAGAGGCCTTCTTTTGTAACTGATTAGCTTGTTTTAAATTTGAAGAATAAGTTTCTTTAACCACCTGTCTGTAACCAAACTCATCCGTAACCTCTTCAAAATCAAACTTTACACCTCCAAAATTCCCTTCTTCAATATCTGTTTTTATAGGCCCATTATAAACCAAGATATTAGGGTACCTGTTTCTCAGCAGACTATCTCTAAGTCTGAACAAGCTATCTGATTTAGCCTGGTCTGCCTTTAGTTTTCTGATGAAAGCAATGGAAGGGTCTTCATTAAATTTTTTGATATTGTTCTTACGCTCGTCTCTGGCTAGTCGTAGTTTTTCTGCAAGTCTTTTCTCTTCTACCTCTTTTTGTCGCTTTTCTACCCTTTTAGCCAAAAATTCAGCTGCTTCGCCTTTTTCTAATTTGATAGAAACATTTTTGAGGGCATCGTTTACAGATTGGTCAAACAACTGCGATTTAAGCACATAAGATTCCTTTATAAAGTAGTATTGCATAGCTATTACCCCTAGCATCGCAAAACTCATTAATCCTATTATAAAACTTATGCTTTTCCGCTTCATACCCAATCAAATATACTTAAGAAAGGAGCCTTTGTTAATGGGTTTAACATAATTTAACACAGAAAAAGCGGTCACCTTTGGGATCGGTGCCGCTTTCTATCGCATTGTAATCAGAAAATAGGCTAATTTAGAACGGTAGGTCGTCATCTTCTCCTGGCGCCGCGCTGATATCTACCGGAGGCGCATATTGAGGAGCAGCTGCAGACATTCCTGCATCACCACCAGTTAACACATTTACTTTCCAAACCTGTAATGTATTAAAGTAGTTTTTTCTACCTGTTTTAGGGTCTGACCAAGGTCGGCCTTTTAAATTGAAGAAAACCTCTACATCATCTCCAACTTTTAGAGGGTCCATTAATGAACAACGATCTTGAATAGCTTCAAACTTTACATATTCTGGATATTGAGGGTTTTCTGCTATCTCAACTATGAGTTCTCTTTTTCTAAATGATTCGGTTACGCTCATGGTATCCGAAACTTCGTGAACTTTTCCTTTTACATCCATTTCCTAAAGGGTATTTAAAAATCAAAGCCCAAATCTCTATATTTTTATCGTTAATTTGCATATTCTTATGACGCAAGTTTTCAACACTCCATCAAAGGTTATCATAACCTGTAATAAAAGATTGTCTCCTTATTTGGAAAATGAGGTAAAAAATCTAGGCTTTAAACCTGCCCGAGTTTTTTCTACGGGAGTAGAACTTAAAGCCAGCATAAATGAATGTATTAAGCTGAATCTCAATATACGATGCGCTAGTCAGGTACTTTACAGCATAGCCTCTTTCAGGGCAGAAAACGGAGATGAGCTATATGAAAAAGCACAGGCTATTGAATGGGAAAAACTTATAGACTTTGCAGGTTATTTTTCCGTAACTTCTAATGTGGATAACCCAACAATTACCACTCCGCTTTACGCAAATCTGAAAATAAAGGATGCAATTGCCGACAGAATTAAGACTGCACACAAGATCAGACCTAATTCGGGACCGGATTATTCTAAAACAGTTATACACCTTTTCTGGAAAGACGACCGGGCAGAATTATTCTTAGATACATCTGGCGAAACTCTAGCAAAACACGGTTACCGGAAAATCCCCGGTAAAGCTCCTATGCTTGAGGCTTTGGCATCCGGAACAGTATATGCATCTAAATGGGACAGAAAATCACCTTTTGTAAATCCCATGTGCGGATCTGGAACGATAGCTATTGAAGCGGCTTTAATTGCCACCAACCGCGCACCAGGGCTTTTTCGTATGAACTATGGTTTTATGCATATTATGGGATATGATGAGCAAGTTTTTTTTACCGAAAGAAGATTGCTTAAAGACCAGATTATTAAAAATGCAGATGTAAAGATTATTGCTTCTGATATTTCTGAAGAAGCCGTTGAAATTAGCCGCAGAAATGCAAAAACCGCAGGAGTAGACGGACTGATAGATTTTGAGGTTGGCGATTTTGCTGATACCACTATCCCTGAAGGAAACGGAACCATCATGTTTAACCCCGAATACGGCGAACGTTTGGGAGTACATTCCAAACTGGAAGCCACTTACAAGAGAATGGGCGACTTTATGAAACAGGCATGCAAAGGATACTCAGGATATATTTTCACCGGAAACCCTGATCTTGCGAAGAAAATAGGATTAAAACCCGCTCGCAGAATAGAGTTTTACAACGGAAAATTAGATTGCAGATTGTTAGAATATGAATTATATGAAGGCACCAGACGTATAGAAAAGCCTCAGGAG
The DNA here is from genome assembly GCF_042678145.1 of Pseudopedobacter beijingensis. Lineage (NCBI taxonomy): Bacteria > Pseudomonadati > Bacteroidota > Sphingobacteriia > Sphingobacteriales > Sphingobacteriaceae > Pseudopedobacter > Pseudopedobacter beijingensis. Next base: position 719,651 of record NZ_JBHUDG010000003.1, read on the forward strand.
GAATAGTTCTACACCCTAATCTTTGGGTTATTTTTTATTTTGGATTTAATTGTTGACAAAAAATGTCATCTCATCATATCATTAGAGAAAAACAGGAACCGGCTTTGCTTATTGCAGATATAAACAGGTTTGATCCTGAATATCTGGGTCAGTTACTGGAATGGTCCCCCACTGTGATGGTGCTCCAAAAAGAAGTGGAAAAAGTAGCCTCTTTAGGTATCAAGATTGATGTTATAATCACTCAAAATACTTTTACTGAAGAGATTCAGGAACATACACGATTGGTGTTTTGTGAAAGAAAAATCGAACTAGAAGCCGCTCTTGATTTTTTACAGCGTGAGCAATATCACGCTGTAAACATTATTATCAATGAGTTTGATTTCGTTCTTTTCTCCAAATACATTAATGCCATAGATATTGTACAGTTAAATGAGCAGGAACGTTGTTTTACAGCAAAGCCCGGCTTTAGTAAATGGAAGCCTGCAGGCGAAAAAGTAAGAATAGCATCTTTAGCGAGTCATCTATCTGTAGAGGGCCTTTCGTTAATTTCAGAAAACCTATACCAAACTACAAAAGATGGACTGTACAAACTTTATTTTGATAATGACCTGATATGGATAGCCGAAAATCTATGATAGAGATAAATCCAATCACAGAATATGACTTAAAAACAATAGCTGGGCTCGCTCACAAAATCTGGTGGCCCACTTACAGCTCCTTTGTTCCTCTGTTACAGATAGAAACCATGCTTGCCGAGTTTTACAATCCAGAAGCATTAAAAAGCCAGATTGCTCAGGGCCACACCTTTTTGCTCATCAAAGAAAATGGAGTTCCTTTCGGCTTTACCAGCTATTCGCCAACAGAAGATCCCTCAATTGTTAAAATACATAAGCTCTATGTAGATCCGGATTTTCAGGGAAAGGGTGCCGGACGCTTGTTTATTGAAAAGGTTGCACAAATTGCCTTAGAAAAAGGAGCACAACAACTGGAGCTTATGGTAAATCGTCATAATCCGGCAGTTTCTTTTTATAAAAAAATGGGATTCCAAATTTTTAAACCTGTAGATACACCCTATCATCAATTCGTTTTAGAAGATTTTATGATGAGAAAACCCTTGTATCACTGACATTTTTTCTGTTTTTAAACTGTAAAAAAACCACCTTTTGTCAGCTACTTAACAGTAACATTAAATAAAATTATTATTATTGGGATTGCAAAAATCGCCCTTAGTGGCTTTAGAGAATGATTTTAAGAATTTTATAAGACTCTATATTTTTTTAGAGGAACGATTTTTGACTATTAAAAATTTGATTAATTAGAAGATTATGAATTTAGGACTAATTCTTTTTATTGGAATTGCGGTTATCAGTTTCATTGTTCAATGGAGATTCAAGAGTAAATTTAAACAGTTCTCTGAAGAACCTTTGGGCTCCGGTTTAAGCGGTGCAGAAATAGCACAAAAAATGCTGCATGATAACGGTATTTATGATGTTGAAATTATTTCTGTTGACGGTCAGCTAACAGACCACTATAACCCTCAAAACAAAACGGTAAACCTTTCTCCTGATGTTTATCACGGTAGAAGTATTGCCGCTGCTGCTGTTGCAGCTCACGAGTGCGGACACGCAGTACAACACGCAACAGCTTATAGCTGGCTGCAGTTTAGATCCTCAATGGTTCCTATTGTTAGCATTGCATCTAATCTGGTTCAGTGGGTATTAATGATTGGTGTTTTGATGTTAGCTTTTGGTAATAATCCTTATGTACTTGCTGTAGGTGTAGGGGCTTTGGCAATAACCACTATTTTCAGTTTTGTTACATTACCTGTAGAATTTGATGCCAGTAACAGAGCTTTAGCATGGTTACAGGCTAACAAAGGAGTAATGCAAACAGGTATTGAGCATGAACAGGCTAAAAGTGCTTTATGGTGGGCTGCTATGACTTATGTTGTTGCTGCTTTATCTTCTCTAGCTACTTTGGTTTATTATGCTTCTATGCTATTAGGCAGACGGGATTAATCTTAATATAGATTTCTAAAACAAAGCCGCTTTTGTAAAACAAAAGCGGCTTTGTTTTTATGTTACCTGCAAGACAGTCCCCAATGCCATCCATACAGATCTGACTCAACTTGTATCAACGCTACAAATATCATCTAATAGAAGAGGCCTGGCTCTGTTAACGAGCCAAGCCTCTTCTTTTTCATTCATCAAATCTTTACTTTTTCTCCGGCAACAGAATAAACTGTTTAAAATTATTGCTATCCAGATACTTATTTGCTGATTGTTTTACTGTGCCTGCATTTACTTCTTTTAACCTGTCGGGAAAAGATAGAACATCCAGCAAATTCTTCTTGTCTTCTACTGATTTTTGCAGGTATTGCAACCAATAACCATTTTCTCTTAACATTAACTCGTATTGCCTGTTTTGGGTTGCTTTAAACTTGGTAATATCATCTGCTGTAGCTCCATTCTTTTTCAGAATGGCAACTTCATCTTCTGCAGCAGCTATTAACTTATCTACATTGGCTGTTGAACAGCTGAAAGATATAGAAACGCTATAGGTTGCTTTAGGTATATTGCTATAAGAAACATTTACTCTAGGGCTATACACGCCACTTTCTTTCTCTCTCAGCCTTTCCAATATCTTAAAATCAAGCACAGATTTTAAAGCCGTTAACTGCATATTTTCTTCTTTAGAATAACCATAATCTCCGTGATAAATTAAAAGCACTGATGCTTTATCTTCTAACCCTTTATAAACCTTTTTGGTTACCTTTCCTTTGACAGGATAAAAACCCAGGTCTTTATAATTGGATGCGACCTGCTGATTTGACGGCAAGCTTCCTAAATAGGTCTCTAATAAAGGTTTCATTTCCTCTACATTGAAATTACCTACAAATGTAAATATGAATCCATTTGCATTGGAAAACCGACTCTTATAAAAGCTAAAGGCATCGTCCAGATTAATTTTTTCCAGTTCAGGGATGGTAATTACTCTTGCTCTTTTATGATAGTTATTAAGTACGGCAGAAATAGTATCCTGATAAACGGAAGAAGGATTAGTCTCTCTATTTACCAGAACAGTTTTGTTCTCATCTATTTTGGTTTGGAAAACATTAGCATCTTTACGGGGCTGGGTAAAGTACAGATAAATCATCTGCATAGCGGTTTCCAGATCTTTTGGCGACGTTGAGCCTTTTACCCCTTCTGAATAGGTGCCGATAAAAGGCGTTACCTGCAAAGTTTTCCCTGTTAACAGCTTACCTAACTGTACTGCATCAAAACTGGCTATCCCCGACTCGTCTACCAGTTCATCAGCCATTTCCGCAGCCCTAAAAACCTGATCTGTCGCTAAAGAAACACCTCCTTTTCTGGATGCAGTAAATAAGATTTGATCATTTTTAAAGTCTGTTGGTTTTAATACCACCTTAATTCCGTTAGACAATTCAAATTCAGTAACATCCAGCTCTGCTACTTTTTGCTCTTTAACAATCTTTCCGGCAATAGGAGTAGCTGTCAGCAAGGGTTGGTCTATAACCTCATCAACATACGCAGTTACATTTTTCCCTGCAGACTTTATCCAGTTCAGGTATTCGGCATCGGATGGTAAATTTGCTTTTTCCTTATCTGGCGCCTGTATAACTGCCAACATATTCTCTTCGGTAATCATTCCGCCAGCAAGGGCATTCACATTTCCCAATTTTATCTGCTCTAAGTTTTTTTGGTAAAACGCATATATAAAGTCTATACTCGGTATAGCCTGTCCTTTTAGAAAATGTTCTACATAATCTTGCACATAAACAGACGATGCCGTTTTTTCTCTTTCTTTATAACGCTTTTCTATGGTGGTCATCAGGTTGGTTTTTGCCCTGGAAAGCTCCGTTTCTGTAAAACCAAATTTCTTCATCCGGGCATTTTCATCCAGTACAGCTTCTACCGCCTGCTTTAAGCCCTTACCGTCTTTTGCTACCACAAAACTGGTAAATGCTTCGCTATTTGCCAGCCCTCCCTGATAAGGACCATAACTGCTTTGTGCAAAAACAAATGGAGCATTTCCTTTTTGCAAAATTTCATTCAGCCTATTATTCAACATTTCGTTAATCAGGCTTTCCTCTACCTTAACCATCAGGTCTTCTTCTGTTTTTTCTATTCTTTCCGGATGCTTGTAAGATATAGAGGCCACGTTATAAGGATATTCTGCATCTGTTACAATTTTCACCAGCGGTTCTTTATTCCCTCCTAAAGTATATTCTTCTCTTTTTCTTTCAGACTCCGGATTCTTAAATTCCGAAAAATTATCCTTTATCAGTTGCTCCACCTCCTTCACATCAAAATCACCAACAGCCACTACAGCCTGTAAATTGGGTCTGTACCAATCTCTATAGAATCTTTTGATAGTTTCGTATTTGAAGTTTTGTATAATATCAATTTTTCCGATAGGTAAACGTTCGGCATACCTCGAATTGGCTAACAATACTGGTAACAGTTGTTTTAACATACGCTCTTGCGCATTTTTTCCACGCTGCCTGTCCTCTTCAACAATAACCCCTCTTTCCTGATCTATCTCATGATCATCAAAAGAAACATAGCCAGCCCAATTAGCCAGTATATCAAACCCTTTTTTAAAAAGTTCGGTACTATCCGTAGGTAAAGGCAGTTGATAAACCGTTTGGTCAAAACCAGTGTAAGCATTTAAGTCAGCTCCAAACCTCACCCCTGCTTTTTGCAGATAGTCTATCAGCTCGTTCTTAGGAAACTCTTTAGTTCCATTAAAAGCCATGTGCTCCGTAAAATGCGCCAAGCCCTGCTGGTCATCGTCTTCAACAATAGAGCCTACCTTATTTACCAGATAAAGCTCGGCCCGTTTCTTAGGTTCTTCATTTTTTCTGATATAGTAGGTTAAACCATTGGGTAATTGTCCAATAATCACATTACTGTCTACAGGAATCAATTTTTGCTCTGCAGCTGGCACCAGGGTAGCCACACTGTTATTAACCTTTACTTTTGGACTACAAGCCAGTATAAAAGCTGTAAATGTAAAGACTATAATACGAGGATATTTTACCATAAGTTTTTATTACTAAGTATAAGATAGACAAATTTATATTTATACCCCTAAAACCTGTTTAGGTTTGGTCTAATAATTTTTTCATCCCCGCTCAAAATAGCCTGTGAAAAATTTCACCATACAAACTTTCAAACAGCCCTTTATAGGGTTATACACCAAAAGTAAAAAATCAAAAGCACAAAATAACAATTGTATTTTAGCACCTCTTAACTTTTATACTCTGCGTTTACAATGTTCCTGAAACGCTTATTACCACTAATAAAGATTTTATTTATCGGCAATAAGGCCTATATTTGTGGCATCTAATGGGGTGCCTTGTTTTTAACACAAATAAAGGCTGAGATTATACCCTTTATGATAAGTTTGGTTGTTAAATTAAACTCATCATGAGCACCTGATCCGGGTAATGCCGGCGGAGGGATGGTAATATTAAAACAGGTGATTTAACCCCTTAATCACCAATTGGTTTTATTATTTAAACACAGTTAAAGTGAAAAAAGTAATGTTTGCGATGTTAATCGCTTTCCTGATGCCGTATGCATTAATGGCTCAGAATGTTGTTTTATCTGGAAAAGTAACAGATGATCAACTCCAAGAACCTATGGCCGGAGCATCCATAACCCTGCTGGGAATAGGAATTTCTACCCAAACAGATAATAAAGGTGAATTCACTTTTAAAAATCTGAAAGCGGGAAACTATCAGTTAAAAATAACCTATATAGGTTACAAAACAGCTGAAAATGCAGTGACAGTAACCAAAAGCACACAGCTAAGCATACGTTTGCAAAAGTCTATGCAACTTGCCGATGAGGTGGTTGTTAGTGCCATCAGAGCTACTGCTAATTCTGCTACAACGTTTAAAAACATTAGCAAGGAAGATATTGAGCGCAATAACTTCGGACAAGACATGCCTTATTTATTAAACCAGACCCCTTCGGTGGTGGTAGCTTCTGATGCAGGAGCCGGTGTGGGCTATACTTCTATGCGTGTCAGAGGGTCTGATGCTACCAGAATAAACGTAACCATTAATGGTATTCCGTACAATGATGCCGAAAGTCATGGCTCTTTCTGGGTAAACATGCCTGATATTGCATCTTCTGTAAATAATATGCAATTGCAACGTGGCGTAGGTACTTCTACCAATGGCGCAGGTGCTTTTGGTGCCAGCATCAATATTCAAACATCTGCCTTATCTGATTCTGCTTATGTTGAGTTAAATAACGCTGCCGGATCTTACGGAACGTTAAAAAACACTCTTAAGGTTGGAACCGGACTCATTAATGGCAAATGGGCTTTTGATGGCCGACTATCAAGAGTAGTAAGTGATGGATATATAGACAGAGGATCTTCTGACCTTAAATCGTATTATGTTTCCGGAGCTTATTATGGCAAAAAAAGCATATTAAGGGCCATTACTTTCTCCGGTCAGGAAAAAACCTATCAATCATGGAATGGTATTCCTGAAGCTAAACTGAAAGGTTCGCAGGCAGACCTGCTGAGTCATTATAACCGTAATCTGGGTACACTTTATAATACAGTTGAAGATTCTTTGAATTTATTCAACGCTAATCCCAGAACTTACAATGCCTTTACCTATAAAAACCAGACAGACAACTATAATCAGGATCATTACCAGCTTTTATACTCTAAAGAGATTAATCCTGAACTTAGCTTTAATGGAGCCTTACACTATACCCGTGGAAAAGGCTATTACGAAGAGTATAAATACGGACAAGACTTTACCAGCTACGGCATGGATTCCCTATTTATTGGCACTGACACTGTTGCTAACACTGACTTAGTGAGAAGACGCTGGCTAGACAACTATTTTTATGGCTTAACCTATTCTTTAAATTACCGACCATCTAAAATTGCCGACTTTATTTTAGGTGGGGCTTATAATGAGTATAAAGGAAAGCATTTTGGAGAGGTAACCTGGGCAAGATATGCTTCCCAAACGGAAAACGATTACCGTTATTATGACAACGATGCCACCAAAAAAGACTTTAACGTTTTTGGTAAGGCCAGTATCAACCTAAATCCACTAAACTTATTTGCTGATTTACAATACCGTAGAATTGACTATACTTTCTTTGGATACGATCGCAATAAAAACAATGTAGAGCAAAATGCCGTATTAAACTTTTTTAACCCTAAACTGGGTGCTACCTACCAGCTTAACGGTTATAACAATTTATACGCTTCTTTTGCAGTAGCACATAAAGAACCTAACAGGGACGACTATACTGAATCTACGCCAGACAGCAGACCAAAACCAGAACGCCTGAACAATCTGGAAATTGGCTACAGACATTTAAAAAACAACATCTCTGCCGGAGCTAACTTATATGGAATGTTCTATAAAGACCAGTTGATTGTAAATGGAAGAATTAATGATGTAGGTGGATACATTAGAGAAAACGTGGATAAGAGCTACAGAATAGGGGTTGAGCTGGATGGTAAATGGGATATTAATGCTAAGTTTTCGTGGGCATTGAATGCCAGCTTAAGCCAACACAGAATTAAAGAGTTTCATGAGTTTTTTGATGAATATGATGCTAATTTTGACTGGATAGGCCAACAAGAGAACATGCACAAGAATACGGATATTGCTTTTTCTCCGAGCCTTATTGCGGGGAACGAATTTACCTATCGCCCCATGACTGGACTGAATATCAGCCTTAGCTCTAAATATGTAAGTAAACAGTTTTTAGACAACACCAGTAACGATGCCAGAAAACTAGACGCATTCTTTGTAAATAACATTAGATTGGGATACCAACTTAAAGCATTGGGTTTACGTAATATTGGCTTAGGCTTACAAGTAAACAATATTTTTAACGAAAAATATGAAAGCAATGGCTACACCTACGGTTACTTGTTTAATGGTGATCTGGTTACCGAGAACTTTTATTTTCCACAGGCGGGAACCAATTTTATGTTTAGCCTGAATGTGAAGTTTTAACGATGAGCCGCAAAGACGTTAAAGTCTGAATAGCTTTTTTATTAAAGGGCTGTATCATAAATAAAAAATGTCATTTCAACGAGCTTAGGAGAGAGAATCTCTTTCCTAAGTACTTCTGAAAGAGATTCCCCGACTTCGATCGGAATGACAAATTACTTTTGATACAGCCCTTTTTCTTTAAATATCTCCCCGCAATTAGCGTCCCATTCCTCCTGGCATGTTTTTCATCATGCGTTGCATTTTAGCCATTGCTGATGGATCAGAGAATTGCTTCATTACTTTTCTCATATCCTCAAACTGTTTAATCAGTTTGTTAACTTCCGCAATATCTGTTCCCGAGCCTTTAGCTATTCTTTGTCTTCTGCTTGGGTTAATGGTATCTGGATTTTCTCTTTCGAAAGGAGTCATAGAATGGATAATAGCTTCGATTCCTTTGAAAGCATCGTCCTCTACTTCAATATTTTTCATCATTTTACCAACACCCGGAATCATCCCCATCAGATCTTTAATGTTACCCATTTTTTTAATCTGCTGAATTTGACCAAGGAAGTCGTTAAAATCAAATTTATTCTTCCTTATTTTTTTCTGTAGTTCGGCAGCTTTCTTCTCGTCAAATTGTTGCTGGGCTCTTTCCACCAAGGAAACAACGTCACCCATTCCCAATATACGGGAAGCCATCCTGTCCGGGTGGAATACGTCTAAGGCATCCATTTTTTCGCCTGTACCTACAAACTTAATCGGTTTGTTTACTACAGACTTGATAGACAAGGCAGCACCACCTCTGGTATCACCATCAAGCTTGGTCAGAACAACACCGGTAAAGTCCAGCCTGTCATTAAATGCTTTAGCTGTATTTACGGCATCCTGTCCCGTCATTGCATCTACTACAAAAAGTATTTCGTGTGGATTTGTCGCTTTTTTAACTTCAGCAATTTCATCCATCAACGCTTCATCTAAGGTTAAACGACCAGCTGTATCGACAATAACAACGTTATTTCCGTTTTGCTTAGCATGCACAATACCTTCTAAAGCTATAGCCACAGGGTCTTTAGACTCTCTGTTTGTATATACCTCTGCCCCAACCTGACCGGCAAGAACTTCCAGCTGGTCAATAGCTGCCGGACGGTAAACGTCTCCTGCAACCAATAAAGGTTTTTTGTTTTTCTGAGTCTTAAGGTAATTTGCCAGTTTTCCGGTAAAAGTAGTTTTACCTGCTCCGTTCAATCCGGCAATTAATATTATCGTAGGGTTTTGTTTTAACTCAAGCTCATCCACAGAACCACCCATTAACAGGGTAAGTTCATCATTCATAATCTTGGTCAACAACTGGCCAGGAGAGATGGCGGTTAAAACATTTTGCCCTAAAGCTTTTTGCTTTACCTCGTCTGTAAAGGCTTTGGCGGTTTTATAGTTAACATCGGCATCTAAAAGAGCTTTTCTAATCTCTTTCATGGTTTCCGCCACGTTAATTTCGGTAATGCTTCCTTGTCCTTTTAATACTTTAAATGCTCCCTCGAGCTTTTCCTGGAGATTGTCAAACATTTGCTAATCTGAATTTTTGTTCAAACTACAAAGTTATCATTTTGAATGAAAGGGAATAGCTTTATTTTTTATCAAATTACAGCGACCTATTTCCTTCTAAAAGTGCTTTTTATTTTAAAATGGGTTGTTTTATCTGGTAATATTTATGTTTCTTTGCGGCCAAGCAAGCACCTTAAATGTTTTTTGCCTAATTTTTTAGACTTTTTTGTAACAACTTGTTTAATACGGTCGTCTTATCCATAACACACCGTCATAAACGTGTTAAAGTTTGTTAAAAAGCCCCGAAAGACGGACTGTTTTATGTATTTTAAAGTTCACAAAATACTGTAAAACAATTTATTACAATATAAAAAGTCTTTGTTTCTCTTCTGCAAAAGGAATAAAGTTAGTTAGTTAGTGTTATGCAGAACAATGCCCCGGAAAGTGGGGCATTTTTTATTTTCTATGAAAACTAAAAGTTACTTGGGTAGTTTATAAACAAGCCCTAAGGCCAGAGACTGCATGGCCTGTATTTTTCCGTTTCCTGAATTATTATCGTACAGTGCGGTACCGTTTACCGTAACATTTACCAAGCGATTAACTTTAGCCGTTAATGTAAGATCCAGCCTATGATCTATCTGACTTAATTTATCGTAAGCTACAAACATCATGTACCTGGCTTTTAAGTTCATATTTGTAGCAATATCTTTATCTATATTGGAAACAACCTGAAAAGCCAGTTCGTTCTTCATTTTTTTACCGATAGGCACCCCATAATTTTTACTGTTATTTTTATATAGCGCGGTATCTATCATAAAAGTCTGTCGGGCGGTACCTGTACCTAAACGTGTACTAAAATATTTAACAGGCTTGTACTCAAAACCCAATGATTCTGTAATATAACCGGGAGCCATAAACTTAGAGATCATTTTCTTGGTTTCGTTACCCTCCGAGTCTTTCCCGTAAGTGTAGCCCGCATCAAACTGTGATTCAAAACTTAACGAAGCAAAGAAATACCAATCTTTTGACAATTGTAGTGAAGCTTTATTATCCCAGAAAATCCGGTCGTTGGTTTTACGCTCCATCTGGTCTTTATTCTTTAGTTTTCCATATTGCAAAATAAGCTCTGTAGAAAGGTTTTTAGCGTCTTTTTTATATTCTGACTTATAGTTTACCTGTGAACTTAAAGCCACAGAATTAACCCCACCGCTAGACCAGTTATCGCTAAAAGTAGCCTGATTAAGGTTTACCCCAAAAGCCGCAGTGGTTTTCCAATAATTTACTCTCCTTTTTACCAGATAAAAAGGCAACTTCTTAGCCTCTACAGACAGATAAGAAGGCCTGGTTTGAAAGGCATTTTTTTTAGGATAGATAATATTTGTCCTTATGGTGTCGGCCTCGGTGTAAGAGCCTTGTGCTACAACCTCTGAGCTCATGACTGAACAAAAAACAAGTAATAGTACTAAAATTCTACGCATGCTGCATTAATTGAACCGGCGATGTGTTTACAAGAAATTTTTAACCCTACAAAGATGAACAATATTTTACAGACCGCTCTACAGATACGACAAAAAAGCCCAAATTTTCCTTTTTGAAAGGTAATCAGGGTTATTGTCATTAGCATAAGCTTCTTTTTCAAAAACAATGTTCATATAGGCATTATACCTTTTTTTATAACGTGTATAATTAACTAAATAGTTTAACAGGTAAAGAAGATAAAAAGGAAAAATCAATAATTCCAGTTGCTGATAAAGATGTATTTTTTCATGCAAAATCAGCGATGCATCTTCCTTTTGCTGCTTGCTACTGACAAGAATAAACGGAAAAACAGCCATTCCGTTAACTTTTAACCAGGGGCAAACAATTACCGGAAACCTCATTCTGGGTTTATAGGTTTTAATTCAGAAAGATCTTCCAGATAAGGGTGCTTTTGAAACCTTAAGTAAGCCATTTTGATGTAAGAAACCAGATCATAATCACTTGCTCCATAAACAAAATAGTAAGCTGGGCGATAATTAAGCATAAAAACAGTAAGCTTATCGCCACTTAAACCTGTTATTTTTGAAACAAGGGCTTTGTTAAATTTTTCATCGATGAAATTATTCATATAATCTCTTTCCATAATACCTTGTAATTTCTTCGCATTACGCCCCTCTCTGCTTAAAGAATTCCAAATGGCGTCTATACTTATACCTACACCCGTTTGTCCTATAGAAAGCAGATCTCTGTTGGTTAACCTGTTAAGACTGCTAAACTGTTTTCTTAACTCTTCGTATCTTTTTTTAGCATTCTCCACAGAATCCTTAACCAATACTTCTTTCAACGGAATAGCAACACGCTTGAGGTAAAAAACCAAAGCTGCCTGATTGGTATAAGTAAGCGTATCTACATAATACCCCTCTGCAATGGCAACAATCTTATCTCCCGGTTTTACGGTAATGCTAAACTCTCCTTTGGTATTATTAAAAAGCTTTACCTGCGTTCTCTCATTTTTGATATTAACCCTATTGATCCGATTATGGGTATCGTTATCAAAAACCACTCCGCTTAGCTCCTGTTCCTGTGCAAAAGCGTTTAGTGCAATAAAAAATACACCTACAAAAAAAGTCACACACTTTTGCTTCATCCAATAATCGTATTATTTTTTTATGATCAGCTCCTGTCCTACTTTAATATTATTATCCGTCAGGTAGTTCAGTTTTATCAAATCATCTACGCTTACATTAAAACGCTTGGCGATGCTATAAAGTGTATCTCCCGGTGCAACCGTATAAATCATCGGATTATAAACAGGTACTTTGCCTCCATTATAATAATTATCCGTATTGCCCGATTTCTTAATCAGCAACCGCTGACCTAACTTAATCGTTCCATCAGTTATATTGTTCATTTGTAAAAGCTCGTCAACCGTTAAACCAAAACGTTTAGACAAGCTGTATGGCGTATCTCCTTTTACCACAATATAATAATCGCCCTCTATTGCCGGAGGAGCTTCTACAGGTTTATCTTTTACCGCTTCTTTAGAGATATTCTTGTTAATATCTGCCAATACCTTATCCTCCCTTTTAATCTTCTCAACCCGTCCTTCTTTTCTGTCGTATTCATTCAGCTTATACCTTTCTATAATCGAAATCAGCAGATCGGGGTATCTGGGGTTGGTAGCATAGCCCGCCTGTTTAAGCCCTTGCGCCCAACCTTTATAATCGTCTTTATCCAGCTCAAATAAAAAAGCGTAACGCTTTCTCTTTAAAAACTCTGAGTGGTCTCTGTAACTTTCGTCCGGATTGCTGTAAACTCTAAAACAATCGTCTTTCGCATCATCGTCCTTATAATAACCTTTACCCCTCCAGTCGCTGGTACATTTTATACCAAAATGGTTATTGGCATATCTGGCTAAATCACTATTTCCATTGCCAGACTCCAGAATACCCTGTGCAAGGGTAATACTTGCCGGGATACCATATTTGTTCATTTCTGTAACGGCAATTCCCTTAAAACGCTCTATATATGTTTGTGGGGTATAAGTAACAAAATTCCCTTTTGTTTGTCTGTTTACCTCTTTTTCTATAGCCTTATTGTTCTGATGGAAAACAGAACCGCTTGTCCCTGAACTAGGCTTTGTCACTTTCTTTTTGGATGAACATGCACTAAAAAAGGCAACCAACAGCACACATAACAAAATATTTCTAGATAAACGAAATGTCATTTTCTTTCTATTTTTTTCTGATAACAAACAGCCCGTCTCTTACAGGCAGAATCAATTTTTCTACTCTATTATCCTGAGCAACGGCATCATTAAAACCCATAATATTTGAGGTATCCTTGTCCGATTTGTTTTCCAATACCTTACCGCTCCATAAAACATTATCAACAATAATAATTCCGCCCGGCCTTACCTTATCAAATACCTGCAGGTAGTAATTGTAGTTATTTTTCTTGTCGGCATCTATAAAAACAATATCAAAAACCTCGTCTAATAACGGAATAATCTGACTGGCATTGCCTATGCGGTAATCTATTTTTTCTGCATAGTCCGACTGATTGAAATAACTACGTACCCTATCCTCCAGTTCTTCATTAATATCCAGGGTAATAATCTTTCCGTCCGGTGCCAGCCCCTCTGCAAAACAAAGCGTGGCATAACCGGTAAAAGTTCCTATTTCCAATATTCGGCGGGGATTAACCAATTTGGTAATCATACTAATAACCCTACCCTGGTAATGGCCAGACAACATTCTGGGCAGTAAAACCTTAAGATTTGTTTCTCTGTCTATATGTTTTAGCAACTCCGGTTCCGGTTCGCAATAGCGATCCAGATATTCTTTCAAAGTCTCATTAATGAGTTCCATCAGGCAAAGGTAAATATTAAAAGTTTACTTGTAAGGAGTCGCTCATTTTCATTGATATTACCCGGTACCCATTCATTTTTTTATCCCTGAACTTGTTTTGAAAGATTATTTACCGATAAAGTTTACTTAAAACCGTTTTAAAATAAAAAAAGCTTTCAAACGGGGAGAATGAAAGCTTTTAACTAACCAATTATAAACCTGACACAAATATATAGCTTGTTAGGCCCACCACCAAGACCATTAACGTTATTTAACATTTTAGACAAGGAGACTTCTACCCTGTGAGCTTTTTAACGCCCCCTCAAACTACTGTGCAGCTTGCCAATACAAACTATTGGTCCTTTGATTTGTCCAGCAAGGTTAATGCATCTACCACAATATCTGTAGCATAGCGCTTTACTCCGTCCTTTGACTCGTATACACTATTATTTAAGCGCCCCTCTATGGTTAATCTCGATCCTTTTTTAATTTGTTCTTCTGCCATTGTTGCTTTGGCATTCCAGAATACCAGGGTAAACCATTGTGTTTTTTTGGTTTCCTCTCCGTTGGCACTTCTAAAAAACTCGTTAATAGCCAGATTTACCCGGGCCATCTTTTTTCCTTTACCAAACGCCTTAACTTCTACATCTGCTCCCGCAAACCCAGAAAGTACCACTTTGTTAATTACATTTTCCATGTTTTAAAATTTTAAGTTTTGATTATTTAACGACCAGTACTGCTCACCAGCACCGACGATACAAAAATGAGAAGGTTCTGGTAGCCGAGTCGGACATTATCCGTTTATACACGGCTATACCTGATTAAACCTCTTTGGCTATTCCTTTGAATATCATTGAAATATTTTTAATTTTAAATCTAAACCAAACGGTATGGAAAGACTTTGCCTCGACTGTCAGCAGCCTATCGTGGGAAGAGCCGACAAAAAGTTTTGTGATGACCAGTGCAGAACCAATTATAACAACCGCCTAAAAGCAGATGACAATAGTCCTTTAAAACATATTAACAAAATATTGCGAAAGAACTATAGTATTCTAAAAAGCTGTAATCCCGGCGGAAAAACAAAAGTAAAAAGAGAACTCCTTTTACAAAAAGGCTTTGATTTCAGTTATCATACGCACCTCTATACCACACAAAAAGGAAATACTTATTTCTTTTGTTACGACTACGGCTACCTTTTATTGGAAAAGGAGGAGGTTTTATTGGTAAAAAGAGAGGAGAAAGGAAAACCATGAGAAACTGGAGCGCAAAAATAATAGAACATGGAGGGAGTAAAAGGATTGCTGTATATTTTGAAAAGAATGCCAAATTGATTGCCAGAATAAAATGCCTTCCCGGGGCTAAATGGAGCCAAACTTTACAAGTTTGGCATTTACCAGATCATACAGCTAATAGAATTCGTTTTAACTTACCCCAAAAAGACAATGGCCTTAATCCAGATAAAAAAGAAGTTCTAACGGACTTTAGACATTACCTTATCACAAAGAGGTACAGCGAAAACACTATTAAAACTTATACAGAGGCTCTTACTTCTTTTTTAAAATATTATAATAATAAGGAAATCTCACATATAAATAACAACGATGTGATAGTTTATCAGCATGATTATATTTTAAAGAAAAAGCTCTCTGTCTCTTTCCAAAATCAGATTATCAATGCTATAAAATTGTACTTCGGAATCCTAAAGAACAACACCATCGTTGTTGAAAAGATATATCGCCCAAAACAAGAAAGGCTGTTGCCGAATGTACTTAGCAAAACTGAAATAAAAAAAATCCTGGAGGCGCATCAAAACATCAAACACAAAACCTTACTGAGCCTCATTTACAGTTGCGGGCTTCGCCGTAGCGAGTTAATTAATATGAAGCCTAGAGATGTTGATTCGCATAGAATGGTTATCATTATTAGACTGGCTAAAGGTAAAAAAGACAGGATAGTACCATTAAGTCCTAAAATATTGAGTTTGCTTCGTGATTATTATAAACAATATCGCCCTAAAGTATGGCTTTTTGAAGGTATCAAACCCGGATCTCCTTATTCAGCAAAAAGTTTACAAAACGTATTGAAACAAGCATTAGAAAAATGTAAGATTCAAAAACCCGTTACCTTGCATTGGTTGAGGCATAGTTACGCTACACATTTATTGGAAAATGGGACTGATTTGAGATATATACAGGAAATACTAGGTCATAATAGCAGTAAAACAACAGAAATTTATACTCATGTAAGCACAAAAAGCTTACAGAATGTAAAAAGTCCTTTTGATGATTTATAAAATTTATATATTTAAAAATATGTCCCAGTTTATGAGACATATATAGCCTGATTTGGCTATGTATGGGCAAGTATGTGGGACATATAAATAAGTTACCTGCAACCCTTTCCAAACACTACGCAACAAGAAAGCGACCTCGAAAAGTCGCTAAAAAAAATTATTTATCTAACATCACTTTATAAGTTGGGTCTTCAATGATATTTACTTCGATAACACTTTCTGCATTTTTCAATAATTGTCGACAGTCTTCGCTTAGATGCTTCAAATGTACTTTTTTATTTTGCTTAGCATAACGATGTGTCAAAACGTTCAACGCTTCTATTGCTGACATATCTACCACTTTACTTTCCTTAAAATCAATAATTATTTCTTCGGGGTCACCAATTACATCAAATTTTTCTGTAAAAGCTGTAGTTGAACCAAAGAAAAGTGGACCAAATATTTCGTAATGCTTTACTCCTTTATCGTCAATGTATTTTCTGGCACGTATTCTTTTAGCACTTTCCCAAGCAAAAACTAATGCTGAAATAATAACTCCTATTAAAACTGCCAATGCGAGATTGTGTAGCAACACAGTAACTAAAGCAACTAACATACCTACAAAAATGTCGTGTCGTGGCATTTTATTAATAATACGGATACTTGCCCATTCAAACGTACCTATCGCTACCATAATCATAAGTCCAGTAAGTGCAGCCATCGGAACTTTTTCAATTAAACTACTACCAAACATTATAAATACTAAAAGAGCCACAGATGCAATAATTCCAGATAATCTCGCTCTTGCTCCACTGGATACATTAATTAAGCTTTGTCCAAGCATTGCACAACCGCCCATTCCTGAAAAGAAACCCGATAAAATATTAGCCGTTCCTTGTGCCACTGCTTCTCTATTGCTATGTCCTCTTGTTTCAGTAATTTCATCAATAATATTCAAGGTCAATAAACTTTCAATCAAACCAACCCCTGCAACAATAGCCGCATACGGAAAAATGATTTGAAGTGTTTCTAAATTAAAAGGAATTTGAGGAATATGAAACGGCGGAAATCCACCTTTTATAGAAGCAATATCGCCAACAGTTTTGGTATCCAATTTTAAAAAATAAACCAACCCAAAAACCACTAAAATAGCAGTAAGGGAAGCGGGAACAGCTTTTGTAATTTTAGGCAATCCCCAAATAATAAGCATTGTTAAACCCACCAAAGCCAAGAGAATATACATATTTGAACCTGTGAGCCAATTGCCCGAAACATCTTTGAATTGGTCTAACTGCGACATAAAAATAATGATGGCTAAACCATTCACAAAACCAAAAATAACAGGATGCGGAACCAAACGGATAAGTTTTCCTAACTTTAAAAATCCTGCTAACATTTGAATAATTCCTGCCAAAATAACGGTGGCAAAAACGTATTCCACACCGTGCGTTTTTGCTAAAACAACTATGACTACTGCTATTGCACCAGTTGCACCCGAAATCATTCCGGGACGACCGCCTAAAATGGACGTAACCAAGCCCATCATAAAAGCGGCATAAAGACCCACAAGCGGAGAAAGTCCTGCAATTAAGGCAAACGCAACTGCTTCTGGAACTAAAGCCAAAGCAACGGTAATACCTGATAAAATTTCGGTTTTGTAATCTACTTTTTGTTTGAAATCAAACAAATTGATAATTTTCTGCATAAGATATTTGTATTGTAAAAATTTATAAAATGTAATTTGCACCGAAAATCAGCATTTCGGGTACACGAAAGAAACCAATAAAAGGAATTGGGAAAAAACAGCAATTAACCAACCATTAAGGCGGAGTAACTTGAGAAGATATTTGCGTTGTTTTTTTCATTGAGGTTGCAAAATTAACATTTTATGACAACTTGACAAAACAAAACTTGACAAAACCTAATAAAAAATTAGGGCAGCAGGTAACAAGGTATTGCCAAAAGCGGGGCTGAAGGAATTATATTGAACATTTTTGCTATATTTGAACTTTGGTATTTCTATTGAAGTTTGGTGCTAAAACTCCCCGCCTTCGGCAATACCCAAACCGTTAGCGGTCAGGCAATAAAACGACCCGAGAAACAAATCGGGTTATTTTTAAAATATTGTATTTTAGCATTTGCTTAAATAAACAAGTTGACTATCTTTGTGTTTATGGAAAACAATTCTTGCATAAGACAACAAGCGGACATTAAACAAATCAACCGTTGTAAAGACCGAGTTGCAGAACTCAACGGCTCGTTTGACTACTTATCGAACGGACTTGAATTGGCGGGTAACAACGTCAGACTGAAAATCCTGTTCCTGCTTTATGAAGAGAAACAACTTTGCGTTTGCGACCTGAGTGATGTTCTTGGAATGACCATTTCGGCAGTTTCTCAACACCTGCGAAAACTCAAAGACCGAAAACTCATTGAAACAGAAAGGCAAGCACAGACCATTTTCTATTCGCTGACAAACGAATACAAAAACTTGCTTGAACCGTTTTTCATAATACTTGACGAAAACAAAATTTTGGAGACAATATGAAAAAGGACAATAAACTAATCGGAGCAGGAATTTTAACGGCATTCGCTGCTTCTCTATGCTGTATTACACCAGTTTTGGCACTAATTGCAGGAACAAGCGGACTTGCTGCCTCTTTTTCGTGGCTTGAACCTTTCCGACCGTATTTAATTGGTTTGACAATTTTGGTTCTTGGTTTTGCTTGGTATCAAAAACTAAAACCGAAAAAGGAAATAGACTGTGATTGTGAAACTGATGAAAAGCCAAAATTCATTCAGAGTAAAAAGTTTTTAGGAATTGTTACAGCATTCGCAATTGTAATGCTTGCCTTTCCTTACTATGCACATATTTTCTACCCTAAGACAGAAAAACAAGTAATAGTAGTTGACAAATCAAATTTACAGACCGTTGAGTTTACTATCAGCGGAATGACTTGTGCAGGATGCGAAGAACACGTAAACCACGAAGTGAACAAACTTTCAGGAATAATCAAATCAACTGCTTCATACGAGAATGGAAACGCAATCGTTGAATTTGACAACTCAAAAACTAACATAGCCGAAATCGAAACAGCAATTAACGGAACAGGATATTCAGTAAGAGACAAAAAGGAAAAATAAAATGGAAATAAAATTGCAATCAACAATCACTTGCCCCAACTGCGGACACAAAAAAGAAGAAACAATGCCGACAGATGCTTGCCAATACTTTTACGAGTGCGAAAACTGCAAAACTGTATTGAAACCACAACAAGGAGACTGCTGTGTTTATTGCAGTTATGGGAGCGAGAAATGTCCACCAATTCAACAAGACGAGAAATGTTGCTGACCGAAGAAAAAAAGCCCGAACCGCTAACAATGTATATACAAAATAGGCGAAATAGTAGTAAAATCAAGGCTTTTGGCTCGTATCAATCTTTGTGCTTAACCGAAAGTTTAGTGCTTCGAAATCGCCTACTTTTCATATACTAACCGTTATAGCCAATGGTAGGACAACCCTCCGAACATTAACAGACAGTAACCATTTTAACAATTAAACAGCAAGTAAGCCGACACTCATTGCCTACCTTTCTGTATTTTTTATTTTTCCCACCGCACATTTTTTTAATTCAATTTTAGCCGACACGCATTGGCACATTTGGTTTTGCCCAACACACAACCCAACGCCTCACAAAACCAAAAGAGCCAAATCTTGCCAACGCTTTTAATGACGATTTGAAAGAAGTGAAAAACTTTTTTCAAGAAAATATTGTCACTTAAAAAACTATTTCTACCTTTGCGAGTGAATACTAACTAACGTGATTAGTTAGCAAACAAATAATATGGAAAAGTTCACAGATAGACAAATAGAAATAATGGAAGCTGCAACGGCTCGGATTGATGCTTACGGTATTCAAAACCTGACTATCAAAACGCTGGCTGCCGATATTGGTTTATCCGAACCGGCTTTATACCGTCATTTTAAAAGCAAGAATGATATTTTACTTGGTTTGCTCAACTATTTCATAACAGGAATGAAAAACCGCATAAGTAACATTCCTGTAAATCCTAACGCAACGGCAGGAGATGAATTGAGGGATATTTTTAAATCGCAACTGCAAACCTTTACAGATAAGCCTGCGATTGTTAGTGTCATTTTTGCGGAAAGTATTTTTCATTATGATGAGGGATTGAGTTATAAAGTTTCCGAAATAATGGAATTAATGCACCAATATGTCAATGCAAACATTGAAAAAGGACAAAAAGCAGAGCAATACGGCAAGCTAATCAATGCTTCCACGCTTACCACTATTATACTTGGAGGAATGAGAATGACCGTATTGAAATGGAAATTGTCAGGGCATAAATCCAACCTGATGAAAGACGGGAAAGCAGTTTTGGAGGGAATTTTAAAAATGATTGAAAAAAAATAATTGAGATATGAAAAAAGTAATTGTATTTGGAATGAGCCTTATGCTTTTGTGGAGCTGTAATAATTCCACTGAAAAATCAACTACACATCAGGAAACAGAAAATCACGCAGAACATCGCCACGATGAGAGTTCCGAAGCTATTGAACTCAACAATGGCGAAAAATGGTTGGTGAACGAAGAAATGAAACCCTTTGTATTGAAAGGCGAAGAACTGGTAAATGCTTATATCCAAAATAATCAGACCGATTATAAAGCATTAGCTCAACAGGTAAAAGACCAAAATAGCCAACTCATAAAAAGTTGTACAATGGGCGGAAAAAGCCACGATGAATTACACAAATGGTTGCACCCACACCTTGAAATAGTGAAGACGTTGGAAAATGAAACAGATGCAACAAAAGCAAATGAAACCGTTTTGCACCTGCAACATTCGTATCAGCACTATCATCAGTATTTTAACTAAATTTTCTTAGTGATGAAATCCCAACAAAAATTCACAATATTTCATCGGGTACTGCATTGGATAATGGCTTTTGCAATGCCTGTTTTATTCATTACAGGGTTTCTTCGTATGTATTGGATGAATAAAAACAATATTGTTGCTGTTATTGAAAGTAAAACATCGGCAATACCTAAAGAACAAATGACGGACATTGCCAAAGCGATAAGAGAACCAATGTGGCAATGGCACGAAGTTTTTGCTCACATAATGATTTTTGCCTTTTTAGCACGGATTATTTATATGCTTGTAAAAGGTATTCGTTTTCCAAATCCCTTTAAAAGCAATCAACCGCTTAAAGAACGGTTACAGGGTTTTACTTATGTGTACTTTTATCTTTTTGTTTTTATTTCGGCTGTTACAGGTATCTGTATAGAAAAAGGATTTTTACCACAATGGAAAGAAGATATTGAAACCGTACACAAATGGGGAATTTACTGGTTTCCTATTTTTATTCTTTTGCATTTGGTAGGAATTGTATTAGCTGAATTTTCTAACAAAAAAGGAATTACCTCAAAAATGATAGGAGGAGATTAAATAACTTAAAATGATAGAAAACAAAAAAATTTGCTCAATTATGTTAGTGAACACTCACAAGCTACTTGTTATTCCGTTGATATTTATCGGGTGGAATACTGTTCAGGCACAAGAAGTCTGGACACTGAAACAATGTATTGATACGGCACAGGTCTATAACAAAACCCTGCAAATCAACAGAAACCATATCCGCATCAGCGAACAAAGGGAAAAAGAAGCAAAAGCCAATCTCATTCCGAAAGTTACTGCCAATGCCGATTACAAATATTTTATGGAATTGCCTACACAGCTAATGCCGATGAATGCACTCAATCCGCAAGCACCCGAAGGGCAATTCAGAGATTTGCAATTTGGTGTTCCGCACAACATCAATGCAAATGTGCAGTTGGCAATGCCGTTGTATAATCCGCAGGTTTATGGAGCGATTGAGAATACAAGAATTGCCAACGAACTGACACAGCTTCAATTTCAAAAATCGGAAGAACAGGTTTTATACGACATCACTACGCTGTATTATAACGCTCAAATATTGAAACATCAATTGGATTTTTTGGAAAGCAATCTGATAAATACCCAAAAGCTCTTAAAGAATATGGAACTTTTGAAAGAACAGTTATTGGCAAAGGGAACAGATGTGAGTAAAGTG
This sequence comes from Pseudopedobacter beijingensis, assembly GCF_042678145.1. NCBI lineage: Bacteria > Pseudomonadati > Bacteroidota > Sphingobacteriia > Sphingobacteriales > Sphingobacteriaceae > Pseudopedobacter > Pseudopedobacter beijingensis. The sequence continues at coordinate 741,922 of NZ_JBHUDG010000003.1, forward strand.
AAATTGCAAGCCGAGCAGTTAAATACCCAAAGGGAAAACGTTCACAATAAATACATTTCAATTCTAAATGCACTAAAACTGAATATCGGTATCCCATTGGAGCGAAATATTACCGTTGTTTCTGAAATCGAACAGCAAACCTTGACGGAAAATAATGTAGAAAATATATTGGATTTGAAGATTATTCAGACACAAAACAAACTATTGAACAGCGAATTGAGTACGTTGAACAAATCACGATTTCTACCCTCGCTTAATTTGATTGCTTCCTACGGAACAACAGGTTTTGGCTACGACAAAACCCCAAATGACTTTCTGAAATTTTATCCCATAGGCTTTGCAGGTTTGCAACTGACTTACCCGCTTTTCAACGGAACAGTTACACAGCGAAAAATCAATCAAAAAAAACTGGAAATCAGCAATAACGAATTGCAGGCTCAACTGATTGGCGATAAAAACAAAATGGAAACTGAAAATGCTTTAAGGCAAAGAACGATTGCACAGCAAACAGTCATCAATACCGAAAATCAAATCACTTTGGCTCAATCTATTTATGAGCAAACCATTTTACAACAAAAGCAAGGTACGGCAACACTTACCGATGTTTTATTGGCTGATAATGCACTTCGTGAAGCACAGCAAAATTACCTGTCGGCAGTGATAGATTATCTGAAAGCGGATTTGGAGCTAAAAAAGTTGGCAGGAACAATTAAGAATTAAAATAACGGATAAAAATCAAGAATATGAATTGGAAAAAAATAATCGGGATAATTGCTTTGATTGCAGTAATAGCACTTGTGTTTTTTAAGTTGAAAAACAATAAAGAAACTACCGAAAGCAAGGTGTATCAGTACGACAAAGAAAAACCGATTGCCGTAAGTGTGGACACCATTCGTTTGCAAAGTATTGATGACGCAAAGACTTATACAGGAACTTTTGAACCGAACAAAGAAACCAAAATTAGTGCGGACATACAGGGAAAAATCAATGCGGTTTTAGTAGATGTAGGGAGTGAAGTAAGCAAAGGACAAACGCTTATTCAATTGGATAATTCGCTATTAAAATTACAACTGCAATCAGTTGAAGTACAGATTGAGGGTTTGGAAGATGATGTAAAACGCTATACGATTTTAACGGAAGCAGATGCAGTTCAAGGTGTGCAATTGGAAAAAGCAAAATTGGGATTGAAAACTGCAAAAGTTCAGAAAGCCACTTTGTTAGAGCAAATCAGCAAAACTTCTATTAAAGCACCTTTTAACGGTATTGTAACTGCCAAACTTAATGAAGAAGGCGGTTTTGCAGCACCGGGAGTTCCGTTGTTGCAAATAACAGACATAAGCACTTTACGCTTTACAGTCAATGTTCCCGAAAATGATTTGGTAAAATTCCAAAACAACCAAACTTACAAAATCAATGCAGATGTTTATCCCGACATTTCACTTTCGGGCAAAGTATCAATGATAGGAAGCAAAGCCAATATGGGCAACAGTTTTCCAATTCAATTTCAAGTTGCAAACACCAAAAATCTAAGTATCAAATCAGGAATGTTTGGCAAAGTTAATCTTTCTGAAAGCGAACAAGAGCAAGGTATTCTTATTCCAACATCTGCCATTATGGAAGAAAATGGAATTGCAAAAGTGTATTTGATAAAAAACGGAAAAGCTGTTTTGCAAACGATAATTACTTCAAGAAATATCGGCAATAAAACGCTTGTATCAGGTGGATTAAATGAAAACGATGTCATTGTTATCAATGGTTTTATCAACCTGTTTGACGGAGCAAATATTACGACTAAATAAAATCAGCAAAAATGAATATTACAGAAATATCAATTAAACGTCCCTCGCTGATTATCGTACTTTTCAGCGTGTTTGCCCTGTTGGGAATTATCGGCTACAAGAATTTGAGCTATGAGCTGATGCCCGATTTTAATCAGCCTGTTGTGGTTATCAGAACCGTTTATCCCGGAGCAGAACCCAACGAGGTAGAAACTTCCGTTTCCCGAAAAATTGAAGATGCACTTTCCAATTTGGAGGGTGTAGATTATTTGCTTACAAAATCATTGCCTAATGCTTCTATCATTATTGCTAATCTGAAATATGGAACCGATTTAGACAAAACAATGCAGGATGCACAACGCTACATTGACAATATCAAAAAGGATTTACCTAAAGATATTCAAAATCCGGTAATGAGTAAGGTTTCGCCTAATGATTTGCCGATAATGTCGGTAAGTGCAACAAGCAATTTAGAGCCGACAGTGTTTTATCAAAAAATGAAAGACGATTACCTGCCACAAATCCAACAGCTAAAAGGAGTGGCAGAGATAACCATTTTAGGTGGAGAAGAAAGGGAAATTCAAATCAAGGTGGACAAAGAAAAATTGAAGCTCTATAAAATTTCTTTGTACCAGGTTGTGGAAGCCGTCAATCGTTCGGGGATTGATTTACCTGCCGGAAAATTGCAAACCGATACGGAAAATAATTCGGTAAGGTTAGTAGGCAAATTCAATACTATCAATGATATTCAGAATGTTCAGGTCGCAATGCCTTTTCCAAACAGTCCTGTTTATGTGAAAGATATTGCGGAAGTAACAGACGGCATTAAAGAAATTACTTCGTATAGCCGTTACAACCGTAAAAACGGTATTGGCTTAATGATTAAGAAACAAGGCGATGCCAATGCCGTTGATGTTTCTAAACTGATTAGGGAAAAATTTCAGTCCATTGAAAAACAAAATGCCAATGCAGATGTAAAATTTGTAGTTACGGACGACAGCACCGATAACACCATTGCAGCCGTTAACTCGGTGGTGTTTGACTTGATTTTAGCCGTTATTTTAGTGTCGTTGGTAATGTTGCTGTTCCTGAGAAGTTTCAGAAACTCATTGATTGTTTTGGTTGCCATTCCTACTTCCTTAATTACCGCTTTTGCCGTGATGTGGCTTTTGGGTTATACGCTCAACCTGATGACTTTGCTTGCAATGTCTTTAATCATCGGTATTTTGGTGGACGATGCTACCGTAGTTTTAGAAAATATCCAACGTCATTTGGATATGGGTAAAGAAAAAAGAACAGCAGCTATGGACGGAAGAATGGAAATCGGTTTTTCGGCATTGTCTATTACATTGGTTGATGTGGTTGTGTTTCTGCCGATTTTATTCTTACAGGTTTTTGTTGCCGATATGCTCAAACAATTTTCGGTAGTGGTTATCACATCTACGCTTACAAGTTTATTGGTAGGTTTTACTTTAACGCCTTGGCTGGCTTCACGCATCGGGAAAAAAGAAGATTTGCAGCCGACTAATATCTTCAACCGTTTTTTGCTTTGGTTTGAACATCAGTTAGACAAATTTATCAATTGGTATGGCAAAACGCTAAATTGGGTTTTACATCACAAACTTGTTTTTACAGTTTTTGTTTTGCTTCTTTTTATAGGAACAGCAGTAATGATGAAGCAAGGAATTATTGGAAAGGAACTCATTTCCACAGGCGACCAAGGGAAATTCCGTTTGGCATTAGAGTTTGATAAAAGCACTTCCATTCAGCAAAACAATTTGGTTTCAGAAAAAATAGAAAACTATATTTTGAAGCAACCCGAAGTTTCAACTGTTTTCAGCAATGTAGGCGGACCAAGCACAGGTATCGGAAGTTTGGGAGTTGGTTCTGCCAATAAAACCGAATTTACTATTCAGCTAAAATCCAGGAAAGAAACAAATAATCTTTCTACCGAAACCTTTATGCGAAAATTGCGAACTGATTTGCAAAAAGAATATTCAGGCATCAATTTTTCAATGATAGCATTAGGCTTAATTCCACGTTCTGCACCGATAGAAATTACATTAAGCGGAAGCGACTTAGACCAGGTAATGCAGACAGGTAATGACTTAAAAACAGTCATTGAAAAAATACCTGGAGCAGATAATGTGCGGCTTTCGGTAGAAGCAGGAAGCCCTGAATTAAAAGTCATTCCTGACAAAGACAAAATGCAGCGTTTAGGATTGAACACGGCTTATGTGGGAATGAATTTGCGTACCGCTTTTACAGGAAATGACGATGCCACTTTAACGGAAAACGGAACAGAATATCCTGTACGGATTTGGTTGGATAAATTCAGCCGTAAAAATTATGATGATGTAAACCAACTCAACATTATAAATCCAATGGGCATTCCGATTGAAGTTTCACAGTTTGCAACTATTGAAAGAGATAATTCGCCTTCGCTTTTAGAACGAAAAGACCGACAACCTGCCGTTACATTAACTTCCGATGCACTCGGCAGACCTTCGGGAACAGTAGCAGACGATGTCGTGGCATATCTCAAAAACAATCCCTTACCAAACGGCATACAAATGACTTGGGGAAGCGATATTAAACGGCAAAACGACAGCTTCGGGGCTTTGGGTTCAGTATTGCTGATTTCATTCTTACTGATTTATTTGATTATGGTAGCCTTATACGACAGTTACATTTATCCTTTTGTTGCCTTATTTGCCATACCCGTTGCAGCTATCGGAGCATTTTTAGCCTTGAATTTATCGTTAAGCAATTTGAGCTTATTTGCTTTGCTCGGCTTGATTATGTTAATGGGATTGGTAACAAAAAATTCCATCTTGATTGTGGACTTTACCAACCAACTGAAAGCGGAGGGGAAACATTACAAAGAAGCATTGATTACCGCAGGAAAAGAACGTATGCGACCCATTTTAATGACGACTTTATCAATGGCAATAGGAATGTTGCCCATAGCATTAGCCAGCGGAACAGCAGCCGAATGGAAAAACGGTTTGGCGTGGGTAATTATTGGAGGTTTGCTCTCTTCATTGGCATTGACGGTTTATTTAGTGCCAATGGTGTACTACGGAGTAGATAGAATGAAAGAAAAATTGGGTTCAAATAAAAAACAATAATAAATGAAAGCAACAATTTTTATTATACTGACAGTTGGGTTATGTTTTTTTCTCTGTTCGTTTTCGGGAAATCGGGCAGAAACCTACACATTGACCGTTAAGGTAGAAAAATTACAAAACTCAAAAGGCGTTGTACAGTTCGCCCTTTACAACAAAGACGGCTCAATACCTGATGAAGATTACAGAAATTATTACCGATTAGAGAAAGCGAAAATCGGAAATGGGAAAGCCGAAATTACTTTTAAAAATCTGCCCAAAGGGAAATATGCCGTGAATATTTTACACGATGAAAACAATAACGGAAAGATTGATAAAGGTTTGCTTTTACCCAAAGAGGGAATTGGATTTTCTAATTATCAGTCAATAGGGTTAAAAAACAGACCCAATTTTTCCAAAGCAAGTTTTGAATTGAACACAGACAAAACGATTAGTGTAAGGATAATTTATATGTAAGCCCCGACACAGGTGTAAGCACATTTGCAAACCGCACAAGCCGAAACACAATCCAAAGTTTGCAAAAGAGCTTATCCCTTTTCCGCCCAAACAAAATTGAATTAAAAAAAAGCTCCACCCTTTCTGAAAATAAAAAATACGCAACCGCACATCCCGACACGACAAAGACGGAGAAATGCAGTATTGACAATGGTTCACAAGGACGGTGGACAAGAACCACTGGCTATAACAAGGGCTTGGCGTAATGGCGGGTGAAGTGCTTCGTATGAACATTTGTGCTAAATTTGAACTTTGGTGCTTCGTATCAACGGCAGTGCTATAATGCCGCCACTACGCCAAGCCCCGAACCGTTAGCGGTCATTTTAAAAAAACCAATGAACAGAATAGAAGGAATACAAGACAAAAGTGATTATGAAGATTATTGGGACTTCATAAATTTTCATATTGACGGATATTGGCTTGACGAAAAACTTGACGAAATTTATCCGAACAGTATGTATAAAGGACTTATTCCGACACTTGTTTACTGGATGGAAAGAGAGGACGAAAAAGCAATCGTTTGGAAAAGAATTTTACCTAACGAAAACGAGACGACAATTTGCCCAATTCTTATGTGTCCTGACGACAATGACTTTTCTTGTACATTAATTGTTGCTGAAGTAAGAAATTGTGGAGACTTGATACAATGGAAACAAATTGGTATTGATAAAACAAAAGAATGGGAAGCTGAAAAAGTTGGCTCGACAGTAGAATGGTTTGACAAATTTGAAGAACTCAATTTTTCTAAATCAGACTATTTAACGATGCTTGAAACATTCAAACAACAACTATCAATTGACAAATTGCGAATTGAAGAACATATGAAAGAGTGGAACGACAAAAAAACGAACCGCTAATCGAGTAGACGGCTCTACCAGATGTCTGGCAGAGTGCGCCTCTCACACCACCGTACGTACGGGTCTCGTATACGGCGGTTCGTAAATTGATGGGTTGAGTTTCTTGTAAATCTCCAGCATGGGTTG